>CAMVOL010000015.1 GCA_947169105.1 uncultured Bacteroidales bacterium
TTTTAAGAAAAAAGGTAGAAGAGATCAGAGGGATTGTTCTACGATTGTACCGTATCAACGAGGTGATTTTCTGTTCCCGTGACCTGTCATCGGAGCAGATTATTGGGCAGATGTGTGCGTTGCAGTCGGCGCAGGTGGAGTTCAAGATTGCCCCTGAAGGCAGCGTCGCAGTCATCGGCAGCAGCTCCATTTTCTCCTCAGAGGACGCTTACACCGTGCAGGTGCACGCCATCACGCAGAAGGAAAGCCGCATCCGCAAACGCTGTTTCGACATGGTGACGGCGGTACTGCTGTTGCTGTTGCTGCCTGTTGACGTATGGTTCGTCCGGAGGAAGGGCGGTTTCGTCCGCAACATTTTTGCCGTCCTATCGGGACGGAAGAGCTGGGTCGGATTCTGCCGTCCCCGCACTGACGGCGCACTGGCGCAGCTGCGTCTGGGCGTCCTCACCCCCGTGGACAACTTCCGCAACAACGACTTCTCCGACGAGATGCTGGCGCTCGCCGACCAGCTGTACGCCCGCGACTACACCGTCAAGAACGACATCGTCATCGTGTGGCGCGGTTTTTCGAAGTTAGGAAATTTGTAGAGACGCGATTAATCGCGTCTCTACTTTTGTACTTTCATCGTCCGTGTCCCTTCCATGAAGGTGGTTTCTACCGTGTCGCCCGGACGGAGGTCGGTGGCGTTGGAGACGGCCTTGCCGTTGTGTCGGGTGATACTGAAGCCGCGCCGCAGGATGTTCGCGGGGGCCAATAGCTCTAACTTTTCGGAATAGTGCGACAGCTCGGTCCGCCGGTTTTCAAGGTGTTGCTTGGCATAAAGCCGCATTTTCGATTGCAGCAGCTCCAGCTGGCTCTGGCCACTGCCGACCGTGTCGCGGGCAAAGTCGCGGACGGTGATGGTGGCATCGCTGAGAAGCTGCCGGTGCGTGTCGAGCAACTTTCGGCCCGATAGCTGGAGGAGGTTCTGGAGCTCGTGCAGACGGCTCGTCTCGCGACTGAGCATCCGGCTCCCGACGATTTGCAGACGGCTTTCGTATTGCGCCGTCCGCTCCTTCGCCTCTTGCAGGATTGCTAATGTTTGAGTGGTTATAAAATTTTGGTATTCAACAACCTTGTTTTCAAAATCGGTGAATTTTCCGATAAGGAAGTAGGCCACCTCGGTCGGGGTGATTTTGTTGGCGTAGGAGACGCTTTCGGTGATGGTTTCGTTGGTGGAGTGGCCGATGCCCGACAGGATAGGGAGGGGGAAGGTCGCCACGCGGCGGGCCAGCTCGTAGTTGTCGTAGCAGCCGAGCCCCACGTCGCCGCCGCCCCCGCGGATGATGGCCACGCAGTCGAAATCGTCCTTCCGCTGCTCAATCCGGTCCAGCTGTTCCAGCATCGTGCCGATGGCCTTCTCGCCCTGCAGCAGCGACGGGAAAAGGGTCGTCTCGAACCGGTAGCCCGCCGCGTTCCCGTTCAGCGTGATGGTGAAGTCGCTGTACCCCTTGCTGGTCTCAATAGATATCACCGCCACCCGTTTTGGCAACAGCGGCATCTTTGTTCGCTTGTTGGCATCGAAGACGCCTTCCTTTTTCAGCCGTGCAATCGTCTCCAAACGGATCCTCGCCATCTCGCCCAACGTGAAAGTCGGCTCGATGTCCTGAATGTGAAGCGCCAGCCCGTACTGCGGACTATACTGGATGGTGGCGAGGCAGAGGATGGTGATGCCGTCCTTCATCGGCTCCCCCGTAATTTGGATGAACCGCTGGTTGATGCGGTCGTACTGGTCGGCCCAGATGACGGCCCGCATCTGCGCCTTCACCCGCTGTCCGTCCTTCTCCACCAGTTCGGGATAGCAGTGACCCGTGCGGGCATACAGGTTCAGCTTCACCATTTCCGCCTTGATGTAGTACGGATACTTGTAGGTGCGTTCAATCATCGACTGGATGCTTTGCCCCACCTGCGTCAAGGTGTAAACTGATTTCCCGTTGAAAGTCTCCTGCTCCATAATCCTCTGCTATTTTATAATCATCTCATCCAGAAAGATATACGAATCGTAGCCATGCGCTTGGTGTTCTGTTGGCAGTTTGCCTGGATTCCGGATGATGACCTTCAGGTCGTTGGTGTGGATGTTCAATCCGTCCATCGTAAGTTCGCCCACATTATTACCTTGAATCTGGTTTACGTCGAAGTGCCGTTTGGCCGCCAACGTGTAGCTGGTTCCTTCCTTGACGTATAGTTCGATGTCGGTGGGGGCGAGAATCCAGTCGTGGAAGTTCTGTAGGTACCGCACGACGACGCGACTCACGTCGGTGGCCTCCGGCCAGTGGTAGAGCAGTTCCACATCCTGTCCCTGATAGCCCTGCCACTTGCCGTCGCGGTAGCTGTCGCTGCCGGTTTCGCCGTCGGCCAGAGCGAACGCACCGCCGCCGCTGTACTCGGGCCGGTAGGTGCTGTATTCTCCCTTCACCTCCGTCAGCCGTCCAATACCCTTATGAACCAGCACTTGCTTTTCGTTCCGCACCTCACCTACCGACGGACTGACGGTGAGCGTCTTAACCGTGCAGTTTTCGGTGAGTGTGATGGGGGAGCGATAAACCGGGGAAAGAGTGTCAGGCTCGCTGCCGTCCATGGTGTAGTGGATAGGCGTATCGTTGAAAATTGTCCGAAGAATCAACTCTATCTTGTTGTCTTTCAGTGATGTTTTAATAATAGTATGTTCAGGTATGGTCACAATCTGATGAAGGAGACGGTCGTATTTGGCCAAAATCGTATCACGCCAATAGGGGCGATAACATTCGTTCCAAAGGTAAAGATAGCTCTCTTTCAGTCCGTTGAGATAGTAGCGGAGGTCTTCAATATCGTTTTGTATGGCTTTTTTTGCTTGCGGTGAAGTCAGATTCGGATTTTGGTATAGGTTGTACAGGTTGAACTGGCTCCGTTTGAGCATCAGGTCTGTCATCATCCGGCTGGTGGCATAAATGGCATTGTAGATGATTTCTGTATTCTGATATTGTGCCTCTTCGGAAAGAATCAGTTGCAGCAGCCCAATGGTTCTGAATGTATTAAAACGCTCGTCCTTAATGTCTTGCAACTTTTCTTCTGAAAGATTCTCAGGGAAGAATTGCCATGGTTTGTAGTTCCAGAGCGAGCCGGTAGTGTATAACTCCCCGACGGGCGACTGTTCGTAGCGGCTCACCGCCCGCAAAAAGTCGGCGATGATGTTTTCGTCATTGTAGAAATGGAAAAACTGGAAGTTGAAGTTGATATCGAAAGTCTTGAGCCGCTCGCTCCGTTCCTTATCGGCGGCAGCAGGTTCTGTCTGTACTATCGGGTTCCACGACATTTCCGCACCCCACGCCATCGCGTGCCACACGCTGTTGAGGCTGGCCTCGCCCGAGTCGTTCCATGCTGTGTTCAGAAGTCCTTTCGCCCCGAAACGGTGGCCGTCGCGGGCAAAGTTGGCGATATTCTTTTCGTAGCTGCTCATAATGGGAAAAACCGTGCTCCACATGCTCACGCCCGGCACTACCCAGAAATCGTAGCCAGCTTCCTTGATCGGTTTTATCATCCCGTCGAAGCTGTCCGACGGTGCGTAGCTCCATACAAGCATCGTGATGTCTTTCGGTAACTTTGTCTGTATCTTTTTGTCTTTCAAAACAATATCCGCCCACATCATCGTCTTCTTTCCGTAGCTTTTCATGATGTCGTTCACTTTGAGGATGTGTCGGATATAGGCCTCCGAAGCCCCCACTTTTTTCACGTACTTGGCGGCTTTTCCGGTGCCGAGCGACTCGGTTTCGTCGCAGTTGATGTTGAACCACGGGCTACTGTAGGCGGCGGTCTCCTCTTTCAGGAGCATCCGCAAAAAGTTGTACGTTTCGGGGATGGCTGGATTCAGGTTGTACTTCGTGTCGGCGAGGTACTCGTATTTCGGGTTGCTCAGGATTTTCTCAAAATGGGCGAAGCACTGCTGGTTTCCGATAATTTCAACGTAGTAATCTTTCGCAAAATCTTGTAATTCACGGATTTGTTCGGCGGTAAGTCCGTCGGCTGGTGCGTAGTCGAATGCTTCCGAAACGAAAGTGTGTTCGGTGTAAAGAGTGAGCGTATTCAGCTTGAACTCCGCCATCGTCCGGATCTGCCGTTTCAGATAGTCCATAGTCGGTATCGGACCGCGACTGATGTCAATCATCCAGCCACGGTATTGATAATCAGCATAGTCCGTAATCTCCATACACGGAATTTTCACATCTTGCCACTCTTCGAAATCGGCGCGGTAGTTGAAACGGTACAGCTGGAGCAAGCTTTGCAAACCGTAGAAAAGGCCGGCGGCGGTTTCTGCCGTAACGCTTACGTCCATGTCATAGATTTCAAGTTTATAGGCATCTGATTTGCCTGACAAATCAGGGATATCCTTCAGATGAAAGATAATGGAGCGGCGGAATGTTTCATTCGGGTTAGCATTCCATGTGTCAATTTTTTTGCCCATTTGCCGACGGTATTCGGCGACAAGGAGTTCCTGGTTGGTCACATTTTTGTCGAAGACTAGTTCGGGATTTTCCCAAATGAAGAAACCGGAGGTGTAGGTGACATTTTGTGGGGTGGGGATGATGCCGCAGTTTTGGGCGGTGGCGTGGACAACAAGCAGACAAAGTAAAACTGTGCCAACCGACAGAAACAGAAAATGTTGTAACTTAGTCATCAGTTGCGGTTATGCGGATCTAACGGGTTGATTTGTTCCTCTTCGGGCGCGAACATCCGCATCAGGAACAGGGGCAGGTCGCGGGTGATGTCGGGGGCGTCGCGGCGTGCTATCGTTCCGTCAGGATTCAAAAGGATATTGTCTGGCAGTGCGTTGATGCCCATCTCGTCCAACCACGCAAACTGGTTGTTAAAGTGGACAAACTTCCAGTCGAACTGCGGGTATTTTTCCTTGAACTGTAGCAGACGGCTCATGGTGAAGTCGAGGGAGAGACTGACAAATTCGATTTTGTCGCCATATTTTGCTTTCAACTCCTTGAGAATCATCATTTCACGAAGGCAGTCGGTACAATCCATATTGAAGAGTTGCACATAGACCCATTTCCCTTTCAAGTCGCTGAATTTGAAGCCGCTGCCCCCGATTTCCTTGAACTTGATTTCGGGAAGTTCGGCTCCCGTCTCCGTCTCTTTCAATCGCATAAGGATGTTCTCCGCTATGGTGCGATGCTCGGTGAAATGGCTTGAAACGCGGATGTCATCCAGAATTTTCAGAATGTTTTTTCTGCTGAAATCCTTGTCTTCGTAAAGCTCCGGCAAATTGATAAGGATAGCAAGTTCCCTCAGTTTCTCGTTCACCAAAAGTGGGTCTTTGCCGATTGCATTAAACAGGGAAAGGAAGTTGCCCTCTTCATTGACGACGTGTTCCAAAACAGCTTTTCCAATTTTAGGCGAAGTGAGCAAGTAATTGGAATAGAATCCGTTAATAAATGCCATATAGGAAGGATTGTCGTAAAGGACATATTCGTTGTCGAGGTACTTGGCATATAGCGAGTCGGGGCGCTTGTTGAGCAACATCCCCTCTAATCCGGCATAATAATAATATAGGTATGATTTGTAGAAGTTGGTGGGGTCGTATTCGATAGGGAAGCGGGCTTTGATGTGGGTGGAAATGGAGTCGAATTCGGCTTTCCCGATGTCGCCGATGATGTTGGGGGCGAAGTAGTCGATAATGTCGGCGGCAGTTTGTTCGAAACGGTTGATTTTGTAGTTGAGGTCGGTTGGTGTGGCGCCGTCGCACTGGATTTGGAGGTAGCCGCCGTATTCCATTGGGTCAAGCAGTTGGAACAGTTTCGGGTCCATATCGACGGTGAAGTGGTACGTCTGTTCCGGCGCCACATAGAACTCCGCTTTGGCGGTGCGTATGGCGAGTTGTACCAGCTGGATTTGGCGGGTGGGGAAGGTGAGACGGAAACTTCCGTCTTTCCCAATTTTGTCGGTCGCCACCACCTCCTGCCGGTAGGAGAGGAGGTCGGTGTAGGCGATGAGCCGCACGTCCATCCCTGCGGCGAACTCCGCCGTCCCCTCAATCACCACGGGTTTTATCTTCTGTGCAAACGCCCCGTGCATCGGCAACAACATTGCCAATACTATGATGATGGTTCGGATGGTTGTTTTAATTTTCATTTGCGTTTTTTCAGCCAACATATTTTCCCCTTCTTTTTTAAGAAGGGGTGCACGAAGTGCGGGGTAGTTGTATAGATATATTTACATTGTATATTCCGTTAAAAATAATTTCATCGTTTTTCTACTACCCCGGCCTACGGCCACCCCTTCTACATAGAAGGGGATTTTCTCCTTGACCCCTACAACTTCCCTTTCAATGCCAACAATTCGTACTTCGCCTTCAACAACTGGATGTTATGCACCTCTTTTCCTATGATGGCTTGCAGTTCATCGTTCTGCTGTTTGATGAAGTCGATGACGGTGATGGTGCCGTTGAGCAGCTGGGTGTTAGCGGTCTCCTTGATTTCCTGATATTTCTGGATGATTTGTTCATCGAGGACGAGCAACCGCTCGATTCGTTTCACCTCGTTCAGCTTTTCCTGGATGGCAATCTGGTTGGCTTTGGTGAAGTCGGCCTGCTGGCTTTCAAGGATGGAAGTCTGCAGGTCGATGATGTCGCTTACACCTTTCGTCTTGGCCCAGTCGATGAGGGGTACCACGAATTTGAACCCGACGGCATAGAACCAGTCCGCTTTGGTCGCCAGCAGATTGTAGGTGGGCCGTCCGTAGCCTCCGACTGCCAAAAAGGTTATTTTCGGCAAACTTTTGGAAATGTGCATCTTGCGCTGGTATTCAAGATTTGCCTTTTCATTTTCAAAGATGGCGAACTCATAACGTGACGACTGGGTATTGTCCTCCACATTGGGCAGGTCGGGGGTAAGGAGTGTCACTGAAGTGAGGTCTTTGCCTGTGAGGATGGAGAGGGAGGCGAGCAGCGACTCACGGGTGGCTTGCAGCTCGTCCTTCTGCTGCTGGATTTTCAGACCTTCCAAATCTAACTGCGCGATGGAGTTCGCATAGACCACACCCGCTTTCAGCAAAGCTTTCAGCTGGTCGGATTGCTCCTGAAAGGTGTTTTCCACATTGGAAAGGATATTGATCTGCTTGTCAATAATCAGCAGGTTGAGGTAGATGTTGATGACGTTTTCCTTGATTTTGCTGATGGAAATATCTAACTTGTTGATTTCGTTTTTGTTGAGGAGATGTTCCCGTTTCCGTCCGTAGGTGGCTTGCAGTCCGTCGAACACCACCTGCTGGAGATTGAGGCTCACATTATAGAGGTCGTGACGGGCAGGTTGGAGACCGTAATCTTCGGCGATGATGGATGGCAGTTCGGTCATTTGCGACAGGTATCCGATGGCACCGTCGATTTGCAGGCTTGGGTAGTAGTGCGAGGAAACGTCGTTCAGCTTCACCTTCAGCAATTGTTCGTTCAGTTCCTTCTGCACGTTGGCCGATGATTGTGCAACGGCTAACCGCTGGCATTCGTCAATGGTGATGGTTTCTTGCGCCACCACCCCCGAAAGGAAGGTTGCAAGCAGAAGGGAAAGGAGAATGTTCCGTAGGGTTGTCATCATTATTTCTTAACGTTTGACCACTTTGCCTGTGGTGACAAGTTTGTTGTCGTTATAGATTTGGATAAAATAGATGCCGTCAGGCAGCTCGGACAGATGCAGGACTGTCACAGTGTCATGAACGTCTGTAGTAGAGATTAATTGCCCGATGGTGTTGATGAGGCGGATTTCCGTCGCTCGCACGCCGCTGCCGAGTGCCACGTTCACGTTCGAATTTGTGGGGTTCGGATAGAGGGTGACAGTGGAAAGCCCATTCTCTTCGACACCATCAATCTCTTCTTCTTCAGGAGCGACGATGAGGATGGTGAAGCTGAGCTGGCCAGTGGTGTTTCCATCGGTGATGAGGTGGTTGAAGGAGATCGTGGTGTTGTTGGCTGTGTTGGGGTCAATGTCCACATTGAATTGTGATGTGAGGGTGGCATTGGGTGCCGCCGCTACAAAAGTGACGACGGGTTCGGCGATGGTGGCGTAGGAGGAAGTGGTTGTCAGCGAGGAGGTGATACTTCCGGCGGCTCCGTCGCCATCGTTTTGGCTGTAAACCGTCACTTTGATGGTCTCGCCCGGATTGATGTCGTTATCGTCGTTTCCGCTGATGACGCTGATGGTATAGCTGGCATCGTTGAGGATGGGTGTGCCGACGTAGGATGTCACCGTAAGGCTGAAAGCCAGCGTGCAGGTGTCTTCGATGCTGTACATGGTGTGGGTGAGGTTGATGACCGTCCCGTCCGGCGCATTTTCGGCGACCGTGAGGTCAAACTGCGAATTCACGGAGGCGTTGGAAGCGATGACACCGATGGTTTGCGTTCCGTTGCCGATGGTGGCGTACGGCGAGCTTGTGGTCAACTCGGATACCGCGCTGTGTGCGGCGGCGCGCCCGTCGTTGCGGGTATTGACGTTGATGCGGACAATCTCGCCTGGATTGACAAATTGGTCGTTGTTGCCCGACAAGATGGTCTCGTTGTGGCTGACATCGTTCAGTCTGGGCAGGGCCAATTCCACCACATGGAGGGTGAACGAGAGTGTGGTGCTGCCGTGAACGGCGTCCGAAGCAGTGTGCGTGAATACAAGGTCGGCATTGTCGGGCGTATTCTCAGCGATGTTCACCGTGTAGATGGTTGTGGCAGTGCCATTGGCGGCGATACTGATGGTTTGCGTTCCGTTGCCGATGGTTGCGTACGGCGAGGCCGTCGTAAGTGCGGATGCCACATTGCTGGCGGCAGCGACACCTGTGTTCCCAGTGGTGACGACAATCTCTACGGTTTCGCCAGGATTGATGTCATTGTCGCCATTGCCCTGGACGATAGTGGTGCTGTGGGTCATATCCTGTAAAATGGCGGAATGGACAATGAAGCTGAAGTCGTATCTCTGTTGGGTCGGAACGCCGCTTATGAGGTAGTCGGCGGTGACTGAGCAGTTGGCCACGTGCCCGTCAGCCACGGCCGCAATATGACCGGTGAAGATGCTGGCGAGGTTGAGGGTCTGTCCGCCAGCGATGGTAGTCACGGTCTCGGTGGCATCGGAGAGGGTGAGGACGGGGGAGGTGGTGGACATGGTGAGGACGACGTTCCCGATAGCGTCACTGCTGGTGTTCTCAATAGTGACATCGAAGGCGGGCGTCTCCAGCTCGTAACCGTTGCTGTTGGCGTTCAGGCCGGCATGGGTGATGACAATCCCTTCAGGCATCGGTGCGATTCCGCCGCCCGCAACTGGCCATGTGATATTGTCTATCTTGGCACAATCAGAACCGTAAGTAGTGTTGCCATATCCAGTATTACTCCTGACGTAAGAGAATTTGATGGTATGTGTGCCCGCCGTGACGGGGAAGGAATGATACCGCCAGTTGCAGGTGTCGGTATAGTTATTCCAGTTGCCTTGCACACCGTTGCTGACCTCTAACTGCTGTACGCCGTCAATGTAGAAACGGAAGAAACCGTAGTTGGCTCTTGCCGCAACTTTTGAGAAGAAGCTGATTTCGCCATCGGTACAATCAATGGTGAGTTCGAGGTTGGATTCGGTGTTTTTGCGTCCGGCATTGCCCGACTTAGCGTAGTAGCTGCCGCCGATGGCTTCGTTAGCATCGTTCACGAGGGTCCACGGATAGTCGCTGTTGTTCGCCCATTCATACTGTGTGAAACTGTTGCTTTCCCAATCCTCTGTTGCGGCGGAGCTGCCGACGGTAAGCCAGATGGTGTCGGTGCGGTCGGCGCGGGCATCTGTCGTGCTGTAGATGTGGTGGAAGTAGGGGATGATGGTTCCGACAGGCACATCGTTTCCAATGGTGATGGTGAATGTGGAGGCATATTCGCCGCCCGCTTCGAGCGTGCCGACATTAATCGTGCCGTTGGTCACTGCAGCTGGCGTGTAGTAGGTGGAAAGCTGCGAAACCACATCCGGCGCATCGGCGCGGCCGGTGTTCTGGTCGGTGATGGTAAGCACTACCGTTTCGCCTGGGTCGATGGTGTTGTCGTTGTTCCCGCCATTGATGACGTAGCTGTCGCTGACTTTGACAAGATTCGGGGACGCCACCTCATAAACATTGACAGTGACGGTATAGGGCTGGCTGGTATGGGTGCCGTCGGAAGCTACATGCTCGAAAGTGATGGCGGTGCTGTCGGGCGTGTTGGGGGCAATCGCGATATGGTAGGTGGTGCTGGCCGTACTGTTGGGAGCTATATGGGAAATAGTCTCGTTGGCGTTGCTGATGGTGGCATACGGGGAGGTGGTGCTCAACACGGACGACACATCGGACAGTCCCGCATTGCTGGTATTCTCCGTGGTGATGATGAGGTTGATGCTTTCACCCGGATTTATGTCTTGATCCCCATTGCCCGTGGTGATGATGACGTTGTGACTGATGTCATTCAGCACTTCCGGCTCGGGTGCAATCTGACCGCTATTGGTCGGCCATGTGATATTGTCTATCTTTGCACAATCGGAACCGTAGGTGGTATTGCCATATCCTCCAGTGTTACTCCTGACGTAGGAGAATTTGATGGTATGCGTGCCCGCCGTGACGGGGAAGGAATGATACTGCCAGTTGCAGGTGTCGGTATAGGTCTGGTACCAGCTGCTGCCCGATGCTTGGACACCATTGCTGACTTCTAACTGCTGTATGCCGTCAATGTAGAAGCGGAAGTAACAGTAGTTCGCTCTTGCCGCCACTTTTGCATAGAAGCTAATATCACCGTCGGTACAGTCAATAGAGAGTTCCAAATCGGACTGGGAGTTCCTTATTCCCGCGTTTGTTGACTTGGCGTAGTAGCTACCGCCGATGGCTTCGTTGGCATCGTTCACGATGGTCCACGGATACTGGCTGTTGTTTGTCCATTCATACTGGGTGAAGTTGTTGCTCTCCCAGTCTTCCGTCGCCTCGATGCTGCCCACGGTGAGCCACACAGTGTCGGTGTGGGTCAAGGCGGCATTGGTGGTGCTGTAAATGTGATGGTAGAAGGGGATTCTCGTGCCGATGGGGACGCTGCTGCCGATGCTCACCGTGAAGGTGGAGGTGCATTGCGACTGCGGGTTCACGGTGCCGATATTGATTGTGCCGTTGGTGACGGGCGTTAGGTTGTAGTAGGTGGAGAGTTCGGAAACTACATTGCTCGCCGTGGCGTGCCCTGTGTTTTCATCGACAATGGTGAGGGTGACGGTTTCGCCCGGGTCAATGGTATTGTCGCTGTTTCCGCCGCTGATGGTGTAGCTGTCGCTCACATAGTCGAGGAAGGCATCCACCAGCATCAGGTCGTAAGTGTAAGTAGTGGTTTCCGTCGTGCCGTTGCTCTGGTAGGTGACGGTAAATACGATGGGCGCGATTTCGCCGTCGGTGATGGCACTGCCCACGTTGAGGGCGAAGGCGGCGTTCAGGGTGCGGCTGGTGCCGCTGTTTACGGTGCCGACATTTTCGGTTGCATCCGTCAGGGTGATGTGGGATGAAGTGGTGGCGGCATTGATCCGTGTGTTGGTGGCCGCATCGGGATAGCGGTTCTCAATGGCGACATCCAGAGTGAGATGGGCTCCGGCTGTGGCCTGTACGTTATTGGTGACGTTCACGTCTGTAATCGTGACACGGGCGCCGTCGGCCACCATCACGTTGAGGGTGGTGAAGGTGGTCTTGTAGTTCTGGGCGGAGGCGGCCAACTCGTAGTTCTCACCGGCGCTCAAGGCAGGGAAGGTGAGGGTGCAATCGCCGTTGGCATCCGTCAGTGTGGCGGTGATGAGGTTGAGGTTGCTGGTGAGAGCGACGTAGCTGTATGGTGCCCCTGTGGAAACGGAGAGGGTGGTCGTGCCGTCCGCCACCTCACAGGTGCTGTTGACAGGCGCCACATTGTTCACGCGGATGGTCATGTCCGCAGGCTGCCCGAGCCATGTCATCACCGACGGGTCTCCCATCAGTTGGTAGATTTCCCAATAGTATTTTACATTGTTGGCAGAGATTCCGTATTTGCTCTGGACGGCCATATTGCCGGCGTAGTTGATCGAACCCTGTGTCACATACCAGTCGGAGAAAGCTTCCCCGTGCGTGTGACACATACGGTCGTAGGCACCGAGGTTGTTGGCATCGTATGTGGTCGTATTGCAGCTGTTGCAGCTGGATTGCAGATTGCCGCGCACACCCACAGCCCAATAGTAGTCCTCGTCCCAATAAGTGTAGTCGGTGCCGCCGATGTAGCCGACCGCACCTTTGTTGTTGGCGCGTAGTATGGCCTCGCCGAAGCATTCGCTCTCCTCGAACTTGTTCGACTGGCAGCAGTTTCCGACCATAAGGCCATATTTCTCTTTGTTGTTCAAGGAAGAGATCTCGGTGGTCTCAAATTGAGGATCAGCCCAGCCGGCAGAACTACAGTGAGCGGAGTAGTTGGCATAACCGGTACCTTCCGACAGCCTCGTGAGGATGGCGCTGGCAGCATTGCTGGCATGCGGGTTGTAAAAGGTGTGGAGGACATCGGTGAAAAAGGAGGCGTAATTGTCCTCGAAGTAGTGCATGGCGGGGTTGCCGTGGCTGTAGCCGTGGTCGGTGCTGCTGCCACGGTCGTTGCCGGCCACCAGCAAACCGCGGTCAAGGTAGGTCGGATCTGACATGGCGAGTTTTTCATAGGTCAGTGTCTTCTGGATTTGCGGGGTGAGCTGCGACACGTTCTGGGCAGAGAAACGGCCTCCGTAGCAGTCGGGGACGATGTCGTTACCCACTTGTGTGTAGTAGTAGAGATCAGTGATGTGGTTGTTCCCGTATGTATTGTCCTGCACCTGCGAATTGTGGGTGGGGATCTGTGCCTGATCTCCGACCAACAGGATGTAGGTCGGGGCGGGGTCGGTGGCGGTGGCGTTGGTGAACTTCCCTGCGATGTAGTTTTTGATGGCTGTGTTGGTAGTCCCGATGGTGCCGGTGTAGGCGATTTCCACAAGGAACCCCTTGCGGCGTTTCCAATTGACGAAATCATCCAGTTGTCCATTGAATATGTCGTTGGCAATGATCAGCATCTTCACGGGACGGGTGGAGAGGACGTCGCGGGTGAGCCCTCCCTCCACG
Organism: uncultured Bacteroidales bacterium; assembly: GCA_947169105.1. Lineage (GTDB taxonomy): Bacteria > Bacteroidota > Bacteroidia > Bacteroidales > WCHB1-69 > UBA1756. The sequence goes on from CAMVOL010000015.1 coordinate 13,135, forward strand.
CGATTGATCAACCCGGTGGGGCGCGCAAAAGCGGGGCTGGCATACTTCAGCTTCATCTCGCGGGTGGCCGCCATATCGATATCGTCGTAGGTGATGGTGACGGTGATGTCGTCAAAAACGGTCACGGTGTTGGTGACGGGGTTCACCTGCACGGGGTAGATGGCGACGGAGGCCATGTTCACGTCACGGGCGATACCTTTCTGACTGATCGTGGCGAGAGGCATTCCGTAAACTTCGTTGGTGGCGTATGTCGCCTCGTCCTTCATAAAGGTCCGGTCGCCAATGTAGGACTTGTGGTACTGCGGCTGGGTCGGCCAGACCGTGTGCCGTATGCCGGCCTCTTCAGCGGTTAGGGTGCGAGTGCGTCCTGCAGTGGCAGTGACATGGATGTCGCCGCAAAGCGGAATCTCAATCGTTTTGACCACCATCGGCAACTCCGGCTTGCCAATGTTTTCAAAAGTGGAGGAATAGCCGTCCATCAGCAGACGGGTGAACTGCCCCTGCTCAACGGTCACATCGCTCGTCGTCAGCTCACCCGTGGTGACAGTGAAAGTGAGTTGGTTATCCGTATTGCTGACAACACGGTGGTTCTGTGCCGTCATTTGAAAAAATCCAAAAAGCAGGCAAATCAAGGGGAGAAGGATTCTTTTCATATTTTTGTTGGCTTGTTGTTTCACAAATTTATATTTTCAATTTTCAATTTTCAATTTTCAATTTTCAATTTTCAATTTTCAATTCTCAATTTTCAAATCACCCGTATCGTTCAATCAGCAGCTGCACCTCTTCGATTTCGGCAAGGGCGGGATGGATGTTGAGGAACTGTTTGTGGTCATCGTAATTGATGAGCAGGGCGGACGAAAGGTAGTTTCTTCCATCTGTATAATTTCCTGACAAATAATACATTGCTGACAAAAGATAGGGGATGGTGAGGCAGACTTCTTCGTCGTCAAGGTATCCGTTCAGCAGTTCGATGCCCATCGGAAGGATTTCAGCATTGTTTTCCGCATTGCAGCAGAAGACGGTGAAGAAGAAAAGGAATTCATCCTTGTTTTCAATTTGTTCGATGGTCAGGTGGAACAGCTCCCGCAATTTTTCGGGCTGGTCCTTTTTGTCGTATAGGTGCAATATCTCGAAAAGGAGTTCGAAGCTGCGGGGTTCGAGGGCGACGGTCTGTCGGATGAACTCCTCGGCTTCAGCGTCGCGGCCAGTCTCCTGAAGGATGGTGATGATACCCATCAGCGCGTCGGCCGTGTCGGAGTTGAGAATGAGGGCTTGATGGTAGGCATCGAGCGCCTTCTCAAACTCGTTCATTGAATAGTAGCAGTCGCCAATGCCGCTCATGGCGTGGAAATCCTGGTCGTCAATGCGGAGTGTTTCCTCGTAGTAGTGGAGCGCCTGTGGGTAGTCCTCCATCTCAAAGTAGGCATTCCCGATGTTGAAGAAGGCGGTGGCGGTCTCCTCGTCCAAGCAGGTCACGTTGAGGTAAGCGTCGATAGCGTTCGGAAATTCCCGTTTCCAGCTGTAGGCGAGGCCGAGGGCGAACCAGCTGGCCTTGCTCAGCGGGTACTCGTCCGTCAGTTGCTGGAAGAAGGCGACAGCATCGTCATACTTGCTGTTTTCTTCAAAAATATAGGAAAGAGTAAAAAGTTGTTCCTCAATAAGTTCGTCGTTTTGCATGGCGTTACGCAGTAGGGTAAGCCCGCGGTCATAAAACCCTTGCCGCACATATTCGCCCGCCAGCATCAGGTTGATTTCCGGTTCGTCGGGGGCAAGATGATGCGCTTTTTTCAGCAGGGGGAAGGTCTGGTCGTCGGCACCGGTGAGTTTGCTGAGGAACGCCTGCTCCAGATAGATTTCGGCGGCAGGTGGAAATTCCCGCTCAATGCGGTCAAGCTCTTTGCCCGCCGACTCCAGCTTCAGCTCCATCATCAGCTTGCGCACCTTCAACAGACGGAAAACCAGCGATGTGGGGAACAGGCGGAGGGCATAATTCAGTGCCTTCGTGGCCGTCTTGAAATCCATCTGCCCAATCAGAGATTCAATGATGATCTCCATATCCTCGTCCTCAATATACCGCATTTCACCCGTATGGAGCATCTCGCGGAACCGGTTCACCAACAGGGTTACATCATCATCTGTATATTCCTCGTTCTCTTCCATTTGCCATTGTATAAAATAGGGTGCAAAATTACAAAATTTTACCTGATAAACTTGATGAACTTGATGAACTTTATGAACTTGCAACCTGATAAACTATTTTATTGTATCTTTGCCGCCTTAATCAGAATTGCTTACAATGGACGAGAATAAGAAAGAAAATACTGGTAATCAGAATAATAACGCCAATCAAAAACAGCATAACCATAATAAGAAGCGTCACGATAACCGCAACCGCAACCGAAACGGCCAGCGTCCCGACCGCCCCGACGTGCAGAGCGGTGCCGAAAGTAACGAAAAAACGGAAGAGAAATTGCGCGAGGAGGCCGCGGAACAGCAGGTGAAAGTGGCCGAAGAAGCCGCCGCCGCTGTGGAAGAAGATGACGAACTCTCCGATGACATCCCCGATGACGGCGTGGACGACAACCTGTCGGCCGAAGAGATGGCCGCCATCATGAAGGAGCACCACAAGAAGCCCGAACGCCATTTCAAGGAGGATGAGTCGTCGGCAGCCACCGCACCCGCCGAAAACCTCGACGAGTACCTCGACATGGATATCCGCACGCCCGTGAGCGAAGAGACCAAGCGCCTCTCCGCCAACCCGTTCCTCACCCGAGGGCTCCGTAACGTGCCCGACCCCGAGGAAATCAACTCCAGCGAATATTCCGACACCGCTTGCAAACTTTCCACCCACAACTGGATGGAGGGGCTGGACATCACCACCGACTATCTCGATTGTCCCATTGCGGAGGTGCGCTTCAAGAACAGCCACAAAGATTTCTACCTCCTCCCGCAGGAAGGCGTGTTCCACGTGGGTGACATTGTCGCCGTGGAGGCCGCTCCCGGACACGACATCGGCATCATCTCCATGCTTGGCAAGAATGTCTATCGCCAGCTTGCCCACAAGCGTGTGAAGGTGGAGGACGTGAAGAAGAAACTCTACCGCACCGCACGCTATTCCGATATTGAGAAGTGGATTTCCACAGTGAATCAGGAACATACAACTATGCTCTCCTCCCGCTATATCGCTTGGGACCTCGGCCTGAAGATGAAGGTCAACGATGTGGAGTATCAGGGCGATGGCACGAAAGCCATCTTCTACTACTCCGCCGAGGATCGCGTCGATTTCCGCGAACTGATCAAGATTTTGGCGGAACAGTTCCGCATCCGAATCGAAATGCGCCAGATCGGCGTGCGTCAGGAAGCGGGCCGTCTCGGCGGCATCGGCACTTGCGGGCGCGAACTGTGCTGCGCTTCGTGGCTCACTAACTTCCAGTCGGTATCCACCTCCGCCGCACGCACCCAGCAGCTGTCCCTCAACCCGCAGAAGCTCGCCGGCCAGTGCGGAAAACTGAAGTGCTGCCTCAACTTCGAGCAGGCCACCTATCAGGAGGAACTCAAGGACTTCCCGCCCGCCAACGTCAAACTCAAGTTCAAGAAAGGGAACGCCCACTACAGCAAAATCGACATTTTCAAGAAAATCGTCTGGTATAGCTACTACGGCGACAACACCATCTTCGCCATTCCGCTGGACAAAGTGAACGAGATCATTGAAATGAACAAGAAAAACCAGTTCCCCGAAACGCTGGAAGAGTTCGCCATCGTCAACCAGAAAAAGGTGGATGAGGTGAAATACAGTCTCGACGAACTGAAAAATATTGAGGATAAGTAAGATGAGAAAGATCCTGCTCCTTTTTTCTGCTGTTTTGATGCTGACCGCCACTTCCTGCCGGCGCGGGGTCTTCTACGAGGAGATTCTCCCCGTGAAGAACGAGACGTGGTGCACGGATGATACCCTCCATTTCGCTTTCGACATCACTGACACGTTGCAGTATTACACCATTTACATGGACATCCGCAACAGCATCGACTTCGAGACGCGCAACCTCTATCTTTTTATGGATACGGAGGATCCGCACGGGACGAAGAATCGTGACACGCTCGAGTTCCTGCTGGCCGATGCGCACGGCAATTGGGTAGGTAAGGGGAGTGGAAGGCTCAAAGACTACCAATATCTTTTTTATCCTAAAGTAAGATTTCCGTATTCAGGAACTTACAAGTTCTCTTTCGTGCAAGCGATGCGCACGGAAAAGTTGGAGGGCGTTGCCAACTTCGGCTTGACCCTCTACTATTTCGATGAAGACCGTTTCCGCCGATAGTGTCGGTGAAACTATCCGATTCTGAAATTTTTATGTAATTTTGCAGCCCCAAAATAAAGAACGTAAAGTTATGACTGAAAACGACTTATTGCAGAAATTAGAGGATATTCACCAGCGTTGGCTCCAGATTGGGGAGGAAATCACCCAGCCCGATGTGGTGTCGGATATGAAACGCTTCATCAAGCTGAACAAGGATTACAAGGACTTGCAGGCGGTGGTCGATGCCTACAAGAAATACAAGAACATTATCGGCAATATCGCCAACGCCAAGGACGTGATTGCCAATGAGAAAGACGAGGATTTCCGGGCGATGGCGAAGGAGGAACTGGACGGGCTTCTGGTGGAGAAGGAGAAGACCGAGGAGGACATCCGTCTGCTCCTGCTGCCGAAGGACCCGCAGGACGGCAAGAACGCGCAGGTGGAAATCCGTGCTGGCACAGGCGGCGACGAAGCCAGCATCTTCGCCGGCGACCTGTTCCGTATGTACCAGCATTTCTGCGACCGCAAAGGTTGGAAAATTGAGATCATCTCCATGACCGAGGGTACTGTCGGCGGCTACAAGGAAATCGTCTTCCTCGTCTCCGGTGAGGGCGTGTACGGCCTGATGAAGTACGAGTCGGGCGTGCACCGTGTGCAGCGTGTGCCGCAGACCGAGCAGCAGGGACGTGTCCACACCTCCGCCGCCTCCGTGGTGGTGTTGCCCGAAGCCGACGAGTTCGATGTGGAGCTGAAAATGAGCGATATACGTAAGGATACCTATTGCGCCTCCGGTCCTGGCGGACAGTGCGTCAACACGACCTATTCCGCCGTGCGCCTCACGCACATCCCCAGCGGCATCGTGGTCGCCATTCAGGACGAAAAGAACCAGATCCGCAACCTCGAGAAGGCCATGAGCGTGCTGCGTACCCGTTTGTTTGAGCGTGAGTACCAGAAATATCTCGACGAAATCGCCTCCAAGCGCAAGACGATGGTCTCCACCGGTGACCGTTCCGCCAAAATCCGCACCTACAACTACCCGCAGAACCGCGTCACGGACCACCGTATCAACCTTACGATGTACAACCTTATCGGCTTTATGAACGGTGACATCGAAGAAACCATCGAGGCACTGCAAGTTGCAGAAAACGCCGAACGCCTGAAAGAGGCCTACGCGTAATCGCAAGTGGGGGAAAAGGGCGGACACTGGGAAGTGGTGGAGGAGTAGAAGAGTCTGATTTGATTAGTTTCCGAAAGCCGTTGCAACTATGTGACGGCTTTTTTTGTAATTTTGCGCCTTGAAAAGTTCAAAAAATGCGAAATTGCATAATATTTTTAGACAAAAATTGTTGTAATAATATGATTCACAAAACGTATCATTCTACAGGTTTTTATTACCTGTTATTTTGAGTACGTTAAAACACTGGGATCTGAGAATTGAAAAGTTAATATAAATCCTTACCACATGAAAAAAATTCTAATTCCATTGTATTTCATCACTGCCGCACTGGCCATTATGGTCACGGGTTGCAAGAAAGAGCATCTTTGTCAATGTGCAAACGATATCGGCAACGAAGTGGTGGACTCGGCCGCATGGCTTGCCTCAGGAGGGGGTTACTATTTAAAATCTGACATATCCATCCAACCCAAGACATACATTTATGACACGCTTCTCCAGTCTGACGACTGCGAATCGCTCAACTATTACGACTCTGTCGGGGTTGACCATCCTGAAGAGGGACTTCGCCTACACTTTAACACCACTTGTACGGAGAAATAGTTTTTATGACCTGGTATATCGGGTACGTTAAACTAATAATGGCTTAAAGTCTAATTCTTTTTATTTGGGCGACCAGGCACGCTTTCCGCTAAATCTTTTCTGACGAAAAGGATACCGCTGCAATCGTTGTCGCGGACACCAAGGTGACAAAACCGCTGCCAAAGACCACGGCAGAGGTTTTGTTTGTCCCATTTTGTCCCGATTTGCATGTGAGCAAATTGTAATGTAATGACTTGATTTTCAATATTTACCGATAGAATTTTCGAGCTATGTCCGTGTCGTTTTGTCCCGTTTCTGTCCCGATTGGAACAAAAAAAAAGCGATTTGTGCTTGCAAATCGCTGTTTTTCAATCTTTTGGGCGGCAGGTCGGATTCGAACCGACGACCCACGGAACCACAATCCGGTACTCTAACCAACTGAGCTACAACCGCCGTGTTTTGAGGGTGCAAAAGTACAACTTTTTTTGTTCCATACGTCAAGCGGAAAGAAATTTTTATTATTTCGCTATCGTATTGAAAATATGATTGTTGCTTTTCTATTTCTTGCTCTCTTTGATGACCAGCTTGCCGCTGCCCGCGCTGTGGGCGCTGAATTCGGGGGCGTACATGCACTGGATGCTCGCATATCCGCTGCTGTACGTGCCGCTCTGCGTGACAAACAGCGTGTATTCAAAAACGTACGTGCCTTTCCGCAGCCAGTCGAAGAAGAAGTTGACCGACGCATCGCGGAAACTCTGGTAGTACCACAGCCCGTCCTGGCTGCGGTAGCCCGACAACGTCTCCGTCGGCTCGAACGCCGCCGCACGCAAGTCCTTCAGGTGGACAAACTCCATGTCTCGGTCCGCCTGGAGCACCATCCTCACCCGCACGCGGTCACCCACCTGCAATCCGCCGTCCGCCCGAAGCTCCGTCAGCACCTCGCCACGCTCGCCGTAGCTGACCTTGAACAGCTGCCGCTCCACCGACATCGGCATCTCCGTGCCCGTGCCGGCAATCTCGTCAATGTCCTTGTAGTACCGCACGAAAACGCCGCCGTACGACAGCCCGTCGTTGTCGCGGGTGAGCGTCACCGTGCCGTCACCGCTGTGCTGCAAACAGCTTTCAACATCCCGCTTGACGGGCAGTTGCAGTGTGTCGGCGAAGTCGATGGTTTCGACGCACAACCGCACCGTGATGTGGCTGTCGGCATTGTCCCGCTCCGAACCTTTGTCGAGGAGCAGGGCGTAGCAGGCGTCCGCGGTAGATCGGGTACTTGCCCAATGCTGCGTCCTTTTCTGCTGCAACAGCCAGATTTTCATCTCCTTGACCGACTCTCCGTCCTGCAAAATCGTCTGGAATGCCTCAATCAGCAGCGCCTGCCGCTCGATGGGGGCTTCGTGCCAATACCAGCCGTAACCCTCCTTCTTCCAGTACATTCCGAACTCTTCGGAGTGGATAGCCCGACTCTTGATTTCCAGCATCAGTTTCTTGGCAAGTTCGCGGTCGCCGGCGACATTGCTCTGCCACAATGTCAGCGCGGCCATCGTCTTCAAGTAGATGTTGTCAAGCTCGTTGGCATACTCCACAAGCTTGCCCTTATAGAACTTGTAAGCCTCGGTGTTGGCAGGCTTCATTTTCAGGAAGAAACTGCGGGCGTAAAGATAATGCAGAGTACTGGCGTCAATCCTCTCCTCCTTGAGCTGTTCCGGATACTTTTTCTTCATCTCTTGGTAGTCACGCTGGACATCATTGTCGATGAACGCCACGGCTTTCTTCAAAGTGTTTTCTTTTAAGAAGTTATCGCCAGCTTTGCAGATGCCTTTGTCCATCAGACGGCCGCTGCCGATGAGCAGGTGCTGGGTGATGTAACGGCTGCTCTTTTCATTGTATCTGCTGGAGAACCAGTTCCAGCCGCCGTCGGCATTCTGGTTGCGTTCCAACTTCTGCACCATCGCTTTCCGCTGTTCGGTGATGTTCTGTTTGTCGAACAGGCAGGCAATGTTCTGGATCTCGTTGTCTTCGTCCATCGCGTCGGCTACCCACGGCGTTTCCGCCAGCAGAATCTGTTTCAAATCAGTGTTTTGCACTAATTTGGAGCGGAGTGCTTCGGGCTGGTCTTTCTGTGCCTGCTGGAATAGTTTCGAGAAGTTGGGATTCTGGCTGACGATGTGTGCCGCCACTGTATTTGCGTACAACTTACTGAACAGCTGCTCGTTGCAATCGTAGGGGTACTCCATCAGGTAGGGGAGGGCGAGCACGGCGTTCCAACGCGGGTCGGGCGTGAACTGCAACTTGCAGGAGATGACGCTGTTGCTTGCCGCTGGCAGGTCCTTGAGGGAGAAGCTGCGGCTTCCCTTTTTCGTGATGAACAGGGGCAGCGTCTCGGTGACAATCTGTCGCCGTGTGAGGACGGGCAGCTCGCCGGTTTCGCCGTCGCTGTAGGTGTTTTCCCCGCCGCTCGCCCGCACCGTGAGGATGTAGCGGATGCCGGCCAATCCTTCGGGAATGGCGACGGTGAACTTTACGGGGCTGCTGCCTCCGGCCGCGATGGTGACATCCTGCACCTGCGAGAAGAGGACGGTGCCGTCCTCGGCGTTGAGTAGGCGCAACTCGGCCGTGCCGTTGAGTGCCACATCGCCCATGTTGACCGCTTTGGCGGCGAAGTCCCACGTGTCGCCCTCATAGACGAAGCGGGGCAGGTTGGGACTGGCCATCAGCGTTTTCTGCGTGACGACGAACTTCTCGAACGTGCCGTACTGCCGGTTTTTCGAGTGTGCTGCACCCAGCATCTTCCATTTGGTGAGGCTTTCGGGCACGGTGTATACGAACTCCATCACCCCGTCTTTTACCGTGAGGAACGGATAGAAGAAGGCGGTCTCGTTGAAGTTGGAACGGAGTGGGATCTCCTCTTCAACGGTGCCTTTTGCGAGTGCTTTCCCAGCAGCACTTTCAATTGTCGCCTCTTCAAATGCCTCTTCTTCAATGGCAACGTCCATCATGGGTTCAGCATAGTCTTCCGTACTGTATCCGAAAGAGTCGAAGGAAGTGTTTGCTCTCAATGGTTGGGCGGAACATTTTGCGGATAATAGTTCATTTTCCCGATAGAAGTAGTATTTGCGGATGTTGCGTAAAAAATTGTTCCACGATGGCAGGTAGAACTTGTAAAGGATGGGAGCATTGCTAGTCAGTGAATGGGAGTAGTAGTAGGTCCATTCCATCAGATTCAGGAAATTGGCGGATGGCTTTTGGTCAGTGAACAAAGTGCTGGCGAAGTAGTTAGGTGCAAAGGCGTCGAGTGAGGCGTCGTATAGGGTACAAAGCATTTCGGCAACGGGAATTTTCCGGCCGTTGTCGTCAGTCAGCCGTATTTTGACGGTCTCTTGCCCGCCCGGTTGTAGCTTGTCGCGGAAGGTGGTGAACTCGAAGCGGATTTGCCGTTTCAACTCTTGCACCCTAAGGGTGAAACTTTCGGCGTGGGGCTGGTTCTGCCATAGGGTATAAGCTTGGCAGCAGAAGGTGCCGTCTTCGCCATTTTCCACGGTATGTTTATAGAGATAGGTGCCGTTGTCAAGGTGTATCCACTTTTCTTCCAATAGATTACTATTGTTAAAAATACGGATGAAGATGGGCTGTTTTTTCAGACGGGTGCCGATGGTAAAGGTGAATTCCTCGCCCACAGAGGCATTCTCTTTGTCGCAAGTTACCGACAGCGGGGTGTAGTAGGGGAGGTCTTCCTCCTTTTGGCTGATATGGAAGCAGAATTCCTCCTCAATGGCTTGCCCGAAAGCGTCGGTGGTGGAGAGTTTTAACTTGTATGCCCCTGTGGGATAGTTTGAAAGCTTTTGCAAAACCACTTCCGATGATGCGGAGGTGGTGAGCTGTCCCGACTCCATCGTTTCAGTCTCCTTCCACTGGTAGGGTTCGGTCTGCCCTTCGAAATCGTATTGAGGGAAGCGGCTGCCGAATGTTTCCGCAGCTCCGGAGACAGTGAAGGGTGCCGGCATCTTGTAGGTCTCAGGTTGCGCCAGACGTACCACGCTGTAGCGGACTTCGGCGGCTTGCGGCTCGCCTGCTAGGTTGCTGGTGCGGACGGCAATGCGGTTCTCGTTTCGGTAGGCGCGGAGGCACTCCGGCACCTCCACGTCGAAAAGGAGCGTGCGTTGGCTGACGGGCACGACCGCACGTGCCTCGTGGGTCTCACCGGCAGGGTCGCTTACGGTGGCGGTGACCGTGTATCGGTAGAGCGGGAGACTTTGGACAATGTCGGGGTCCCCGTCGGCGGTGAAGACGATGGAGAAGTGTCCGTCATCGTCGGTGGTGCATTCGCCGTGGGCAATCTCCTTGGCGGGTGCGGACGGCCTCGGGCGGAACCACCATCCGTAGTAGCGGAACGGGAAGCTGGCGTTGCGGACTACACGATAGGTGACTTTCGCGTCTTGTATGGCGTAGCCGGCGTAGGCCGTCGCCGTGCCGTTAATCCGCACCTCCGACCCGAGCCGGTAGGTGCCGTCGGGCTTGTCTATCACCACCTCAAAGGTGGGCCGCTTGTACTCCTCCACCCGTATGTAATGGGAAGTCACAAATTTGTTCTTGTGTTGGAATTCGATACGGTAGTTGCCCAATAATCCGCTTTCGGGAAGTTGGAAACTTCCGGCTGCTGAACCGAACTTGTTGGTGGTCAATGAGTCGCGCTGGATGATAGTGCCGTTTCCGTCTTTTAGTTGCACTATGATTTTAGCATTGGGGAGAAGTTGGTCGCTGTACTGGCTGCGGCGGAGGAAGACTGCTTTCCACTCCACCGTCTGACTGGGTCGGTAAATGGCGCGGTCGGTATAAACGGTACAGCCTACCCTCTCGGAGGTGGAGTAGTGGCTTCTTCCTATATTGATGTGTCTTTCAGGAAGTTGGTCGTTGCCTTTTTTCAGAGACAGGGTCGTGTTGAAATAGTGGTTGTCGAACCACTGTTCAACGGCTTCTTTCGAGAAATGGACGATTCCGTCTTCATCGGTTCGCGAAAATTTCTTATAATTGGGATATTTGGATGATTCCGCTTTGAGTGTCACCTCAACATCAGGCAGCGGTTCGCCGCTTTTTCGGTCGCACACCAGCACATGAAAGTCGGTGCTGTCAGTGGCATAATGGATGGAAAGGCGGGAAACGTAAAAATCCTCCATCTGGTATTTTTGGAACTGGCCGTAGGTCACCACGGTTTCAATGTCTTGTGTGGAAACTAGCAGCAGATAGTGTCCGGTTTCGAGTGCAGGGATGACGGATAAAGTGGTGTCAATTCGGTAGGTCTTTGAGTTCTTGATGGTTACCTCCTCTTTCCAGATTATGTTGAGGGTTATTTTTTCATCCTGTTTATGGTATTTGTTATAGGTGTCGGCATAGCGCACAATGGCATAATGCAGCTTGTCGCAGTCTTTGGTCTTGACACAGAGGAGGTTCTCTTCAGGGTAAATCACCCCATCAGGTAGTGAAAGCGTATATTGTATCTCTTTGATATTGTCCACATTGTCTTTGCAGATTTTGGCACATTTGGTGGTGGGAGCGTAGCCGATGGCTTTTTCGTACCAGCGGATAGCGGTGAGAAAGTCGTCGGGGTGCATTTCCGATTCATTTCCCCTTTCTTGATAGTAAACACCTATCTTGCAGTAAATGAGTTGCTTGATAAAGTCAGATGCATTTTTTCCATCCTCTAAAAGAGTGTTGAGCGCGTCAAAATAAAGCGATTCCTTGTCTTGAATTTGGGCGTTTTGATGCACATAGTCAAGGCGGACGAGACGGTTGTACAATCGGAAGTCGGGATCTGTGTCATTCCGATGTTCCTGCTCAATCTCCCGCATGATTTTTAGGAAATTATAATGTTTTGACAATGAATCTTTTGTCTTGATTTCAGGCAAGAATTTATCAAGATATTCCGCTTTGTTCAGATTGAATTCCTCGATAGGAGCAATGTCGTTGAATGAAGAAGACTGGAGATGGTCGGCGAAACGGTAGGCGAGCAGGTCGTACAGGTTCGGATAGCACTCCTCCTCACGGGGCATTTCGAATAGTTTGTAGTAAGAATTTGCAGATGTGGAGATTAAGACTGATTTTTCCTGCAAGGAGACGTAAAACTCTTCTAAAATCTTGCGTTGGAAAGTCGATGGGTCCCATGTCTTCCAGTCGTTGCCGTTTGCACCTTCTATAGCGGTACGGGAAGAAATGGTGTATTGTGATTTTCCGAGCATGCCGTTGAGGAAGCTGGCCTTGAAACTGTGCCATACTGCCGCCTCGCACAGGTCGGCCGCCGTCGGGCTTTGCTGGTGACGTTTTTCCGCTTCCGCCAGAAAACCGTTGACTCTGACGAGAATGGAATCGCAGGCCTCGTCATAATCGTATTTTTCAAGGAGGCGCTCAAAGTCGTGGGTGATGATGTCTTTGATATCGGATGCGCTGCGCTGGGCATGGAGGTTGCTTGCGCACAATAGTGTGATGAGGAGAAGAGTTATTGCTTTTTTCATACGATTGTGGTTTTCAGGTTTCAGGTTTCAGGGTACAGGACGTTTACGGAATCACCAATTCCTCTGGTCGTACCTTCGGCACGAAATGCACCCCCTCCGCGTTACGGTAGTAGGCGCGGCTCTCGTCGGCACCGATGGGGACCAGCCGGATGGTTTCGGCCCCGCTCCCGATGGCGAGGATGGCCAGCGGCTCGTACGGAAGCCCGAATTCCTCGGTGATGTTCCCCTTGTTGAAAGCCCCGATAATCAGTCCGTTGAGGCCCATGTCCACCGCCTTCAGCGACATGCTCTGTAGCGCGATGCCGAGGTCGATGTCCACCAGCTTGCTTTCGGGCACGGTGCTGCACACGATGATGAACGCCTCCGGTTCGGTGCCCTCGAAGGGAAGGTGCAGCTCCGGCAGCATTCCGCCCAACTTGATGTTGGCCAGCACCTTGTCGGCCCCGGTCTCTTTCGTCACTAATTTGAACCGGAACACCTGCTGGTTTTTCGCCGAAGGAATCTTGGCGTTCACCGCCACAATCTTTTTCAATGCCTCCTCCGTCACCACGTGCTCCTTTCGGAAGCCCCGGTGACTGCGGTTGCGCTCCAACAGGGAGTCGATGGAGATCCGTTTCACCACCACTTTTTTGCCTTTTGCGCCGAAAACCTCGTCGTATCGGCTTTCCAAATATCCGTCTGCCATAATGATTTTATTTTGAGGGTGCAAAGGTACGAAATTTGGTGTGGTACAATCGTTTTATTTTGTACCTTTGCCGCCAATTTTAACCACTATGAAACGTTTTTTTCTCCTTTTTGTTGCCCTTTTCGCCACGACGTTCCTTATGGCTCAGGACTTCAGCCAGATTAATTTCATCAACGACATATATGTAAAAGGGATCCATAGTGTGAAGCTCAACAAGCAAGGCTACTCGTTCGGTTTTCCTATTATTACATTGCAAAGTAATGATAAATTGGAACTTACGTTTGATGATTTGGAGGGCGACGGCCGCTATTTGAAATATACCTTTATCCACTGCACGCACGACTGGAAACCCGACGGGATGAACCAGATTGAGTATTTGGATGGTTTTGTCGAGGATGAGATTTCAGAATACAGCTACTCTTTCAACACCATCACCTCCTACACGCATTACGCGCTCACCTTCCCGACGGAGATGATGCGCATCACCAAATCAGGGAACTATATTTTATATGTATATGATGACAGCCAAAGTTCGCCAGTGCTGACGCGCCGTTTTGTCGTGGCCGAAGCGAGTCGCGCTTCGATTACGGGGGCGGCACACAAGCCTTCGGACGTAAACATCATGTTCGAAAAGCAGGAGGTGGATTTCGTCGCCAATACGGGTGGTTGGGCTATCCGCAACCCTGCCCAGTACCTGCACGCCACCATCCTGCAGAACGGTCGGTGGGATAACGCCATTATGGGGCTGCGCTACCGTGCCGGCAAACCAGGCGAGTACGACTTCGACTATGACGACAACAGCAACGTCTTTAACGGCGGCTCTGAGTTCCGCGAGTTCGACCTCAAGAGCTTGAAATACAACGGGAGCCGCATCGTTTCTGTGGGTATTGAACGGGGTGACAACTATGCGTATGTGCTGGAGGATCAGGCGCGTCCGTATGGGCCGTATGTGTCAGGTACTACCGCCTGCGGCCGCTGCTACTACAAAACTGAGGACTTTCAGGGGGAGAACCGCGAGGAGTACGTCACCACCCACTTCACCCTCAAGAGCGAGTACCCGATGACGGGCGGAAAGGCATACGTCTTTGGCGAACTCACCGACTGGCGGCTTCTGCCGGAGGCCGAGCTGCATTACAATTCCGCCCTTGACGCTTGGGAAACGAAACTTTTCCTGAAACAGGGCTATTACAACTACCAGTACGTCTTCGTGCCGAAAGGCAAAAAGGTGATTGACGAAACCTACATCGAAGGCAACCATTGGGAGACGGGGAACGAATACACCGTGTTACTCTATTTGCAGGAGGAGGGCACGTCTTACGACCGGCTCATCGGCTTTGAGATACTGAAAGTGGTGAGATAGGGTATAGGGTACAGATAGGGTGAATAAAAAAAGGATGCGTTTTGGCGCATCCTTTTTTATTGGACTTGGAAAAATCAGCGGCTATTGCTTGCTGATCTTGTAGGTGCTGACACCCTTTTCGGTGGTCACTTTCAGGAGGTACATGCCGTTGGCAAGACCGCTGACGGAGAGGGTGCTGACATTGCCGTTCTCGACGAGCACACGCTGGCCTTGGAGGTTGTAGATTTCCACCATTTGGATGCTGGATTCAGAGTTGATGTTGATGTTCTCGGTGGCGGGGTTCGGGAAGACAATCGTGTTTTCATCCATCGTCCTATCGTTGATGTCAATGGTGCCGACGCTAATCATTGCAACCGCTTCTGCGGAGAAGGTGCTGCCGGAGATATTGACAATCTGGTTGTTGTTGATGTCAAATACACGGATGTATCCGCCAGAAATGCCGTCACCGTACGAGTCAAGGACAGACAGACGGTAGCAGCCGATTTGAGTAAGGTTAATCGGGAACTCGTGTTCGGTGTTGTTCGTAAAGGAATTGCTCTGTTGGACAATCTGGTTGTTCGGACCATACAGCTTGTAGGATGTCTCTCTGGCATAACCATCGGTCTTGATTTTGAGGGTCATGATAGAAGTTCCTTCAGCAACACTTTTCTTGATGGTGAGGGAAACCTCGCTTCCTTCAAAAGGTTGGCCGTTTATACTGATAATCTTGGCCTTGACCACTTGATTCGTGTTTGTATTGACGGTGAGTGTGGGAAATTCTATGGTCTTACTATCTTGGTATGTGATCTCGCCTGTCCAGTCGTATGTCTGCGGTGTGCCGTTGGCTACGGTATATTGGAAGGAAATGGCGGTGATGGTGTCACTTCCACCATTGGTGACCAAGGCATTGACTTTGGCATCGGTGGAGCAGTCATACACAGGAACGTTGTTTAAGCCCAGCAAATGCGGGTTGACGGTGGGCATATTTGTGTTCTCGATTTCCACTTTGCAGCCGGTGAGGATTTCCTGCTTGCCTTGTGCTACAAAAGCGACGAAATGAAGGTCTTCAAGCACAGCGGCGATAGCGTTCGGGGAGCCGAGGCTTTCGGGAATGGTATAGTTGTAGGTCTTCTCTACAAAGGAGCCTGCGGTGGTGGTAGTGATGTCATCGCCCCATTGTCCCGTAATCAGGTGACGGAGCATGTGCATGTGGCGGTACTTGCTGCCAACCATCTGTGTGGGATTCCAAGTGATGCCACTGGCCTGTTGTCCCAGAACATTGTCTTGCGTAATGGCAAGATTTAATTTGTTGGTGCTGTTGGCCTCATCGGTGGTGTAGTAGAGCTGTACGGTGATGCTCAGTTCACGGGTGCTCCAATCGAAGGTGCCGCGGGCGGCAATATTGACTGGAGAAGTTTCTGCCATGACACGTCTTGCTGCTGTAGTCCAATGACCACGATTCAAATCGGTGGTCGTATGGGTACTTTCGCCTTGGTCGCAAAGGTCGGAAAAGATACGACGGTTGACAGTGCCTGCAGGAAAGCCACTATAACCGGTCTGGCTAATCAATGAGTCTCCGAATTCCGTGGTGTAGGTGTTGTTAGCATAATAGCCGACATGCACGTTGATAATGAATACACGCCCCGGATTTGCGGAAGCTAATTCGTTGGCGCGGCGGTGCCCATCAGGGCAGTACTGGCAGCCAATACCTGTGTACTCCTCCAGTACAACATTCTTGTTGGTGGGCACGGAGTCCACAAAGCGTTCATTCTGTGCGTTCAAGCCGAATACGGCCAATGCACAAATGGCGACAGAAAGGAAAAGTTTTTTCATAAAAATGGTTTTAATTTGTGGATAATTTAATGGTGTTCTCTTTAAAAAAACAGGCTGCAAAGATAGGATTTTTTTTTGGTCTGAAGATATTAACAACGGAATGATGGCAAATTTTTGACGGACAGATGGGATTTTCTCGCTTTTTGTGTACTTTTGCGCCATTATTTACGTTAGAGCTCGTATGTTTTATCATTCAAATAAGGTTTTATTATGAAAAAAATTGTTGTGATTCTGTCTCTCCTGATGCCCTTTGTCCTTTTTGCGCAGACAAAGGTGGCGGTATATGTGACGGCTACGGAAACGGTTCCGATAGAAACCAAGAAAATTATTGGCAGTGAGGTTGTTGCAGCCTTTGTGGCCACAAAGGAATACAACGCCATTGAGCGTACGGCGGAATTTCTCTCTGAAATCTCGAAGGAGCAGGACTACCAGCGTGGCGGTAATGTGGATGACAACCAGATCTGCGAACTGGGCCGGCAGTTCGGTGTCGATCTGGTCTGCGTGACCGACATCACCAAATTCAAGGACAAGTTCTATGTCCAGGCCCGTCTGATTGACGTGGAGAAGGCCATCGTGCTCGCCACTGCCCGTGAAATTGCACAATTAGAGGATCTTGATGCTATCATGAAGCTGGCATCCACGTTGTCGCAAACACTCATAAATTCCGATGTGACCTACGTTCTCAAAGTGGAAAACACACAGACAGTTCCGTTGGAAATCTTTGTGAACAATGAAGTGGTGGGGCAAGTTCCTGCAAAATCGACCCGTACATTCGATATGCCTATTTCCAAAGTCGGCAAAATTGAAGCTAAACCCACCAAAGGCTTTTTCAAGAAGACAATGGAGAACACCATCAACAAGATGAAGGCGCAGGATACCGTATCATTTGTCTTCTAACAGAATCATTTTTCGATATACGTGCGCCTCAAGTCTAGCATGTTAACTGGATTTGGGGCGCAGTTTTTTACGCCCTTGCGCAAGAACCGCACCGCTTGGTCGTAATAGAGTACAATGACCGGTGCGTCCTCCATCAGCATGGAATCCAGCTGGGTGTAGAGCTCGTTGCGGGCGGAATCGTCCAGTAGGGTCTGTGATTTTTCGAACAGCTTGTCGAACTTCGGATTCACGTAGTGGGTGTAGTTGGAACCGGTCGGTTGCAGATTTTGGGAGTAGAAGAGGGCGAGGTAGTTCTCCGCATCGGGGTAGTCGCAGATCCACGAGCCACGGAAACAGGGTAGTTTGTAGCCGCGCATCATCTGCCGCTGCTGTGCGGCCTGCTGCACGTCCAACGTCACGGGAATCCCAATCTCGCCCAACTCATGCTGGATGTACTGGCACAGGTCGAGGTAGGAGGCGGAGGTGGAAATTGGAATCGGCGGAAGCCCCTGACCGTTCGGGAAACCGGCCTTCGCTAATAGTTCGAGCGCTTTGGCGGGATTGTACTCGTAGCCGCGGACACGGTTCTCGTCGAAAGAGCGCATCCCCCTCGGCACGAAGCCGGAATTGGCGGCATATCCCACGTTGTTCCGTAGGTAGCGCATCATCTTGGCTCGGTCGAAGCCGTAGTTGATGGCCTGCCGCACCTCCTTGATGTTCAGCGGGTTGTTCGGGTCGTCTCCTTTCAGCATGAACCCGAGATATTCCGTGTTCAGGTAAGGGCAGGTCTCCATCACGATTTCGTCGGCATAGCTGGCCTGCAACTTGCCGTCCTTGGTCAGCAGGGCGTCTTTGTAGCAAGCCTCAATGCCGGACATGAAGTCCAATGAACCTTTCATAAACTCCATAAAGACAGATTGTTTGTCCACGATGAAGGAGATGGCGACGGCATCGAGGTAGGGGAGACGGTGGCCGTCTTCATCGGTTTCGAAATAATCTGGATTTTTCCGCAGGACCAATTTGACA
The DNA here is from genome assembly GCA_947169105.1 of uncultured Bacteroidales bacterium. Taxonomy (GTDB): domain Bacteria; phylum Bacteroidota; class Bacteroidia; order Bacteroidales; family WCHB1-69; genus UBA1756. Next base: position 31,451 of record CAMVOL010000015.1, read on the forward strand.
CCCTCTTCCCAGAGCTGCATCTGGAACGGGCCGGTGCCGACGGGGTAGCGGCGGTACTCCTTGCCGAAGTGTTCGATGGCCTCCTGCGGCACCACGGAGCAGTACTTCATGGCGAGGATGCCCAGAAACGGCGGAAAGAACTGGGTGAGTTCGATTTGGAAGGTGCTGTCATTCAGTGCGGTGAATTTGGGGCTTCCGGCTTCGTCACGGGCCACTTTCTGGAAGATCCAAGCCCCAGGCGAGGCGACGGCGGGGTCGGTGATGCGGCCGAGACTATAGACGAAGTCGTGTGCGGTGACTTTTCGTGGTGTGTCGAAATGAAAGTAGCTTGTGTTTTGGAAGAAAACGTCGTCGCGCAGGTGGAAGGTGTAGGTTTTTCCGTCGGTGCTGATTTCCCAGCTTTTGGCGATGGCGGGCACGATACAGAGCGAGTCGTCCAGACCGACGAGGCCGTTGTACAGAAGGTTGCAGGGCCAGATGGAGGACTGTCCGGAGGCGAAGGCAGGGTCGAGGCTAGTGATGCCGGAGGACTCGTTGTAGCGGAAGATCATCTTGCCGTCTTCGGAATCGTTCCGTTTGCAGGCGGCGAAGGCGAGCAGAGTTAATAGTATGCAGCAAAGGAGATGGTATGTTCTCGTTGGTTGGAGATGCTTCATTCTGAAATTATTTTGTTGCAAAAATACTTATTATTTCGTTACCGACGGGTCTGTGAGGCACAAAAAAAAGAGATGAAAAAACTTCATCTCTTTTTTTCTCTGTTAGAGCGAATTCCTTATTCAGCGGGAGTTTCAGCAACTTCAGCGTTCTCTTCGGTGCATTCAGCTTCAGTAGCTTCGGTGCACTCTTCAGTAGCTTCTTCGGGAGCAGCAACGATTTCTTCAGTTGCGGTTTCGGTTACTTCTTCAGTAGCTTCGGTGTTGTTGTTGCCACCGCAGGAGGCGAACAGGAATGCGCTAACGGCAATGATTGCAAAAATTTTCTTCATTTTTCTTTGATTTTTAAGGTTATTTTTCTATTCAAAATTGTGCGGCAAAAATACAGAAAACCCGCTATCGTTAGCGGGCTTTCTTGAATTTTATTGTTAAATATTCTTAATCAACATCGATGATGTCGCACCAGCCGAATTTGTCTTCCACTTCGCCGTACTGGATGCCGGTCAGACGGTTGTAGAGTTTGACGCACCACGGGCCGGGTTCGCCATTCTTGGCAATCTGATAGACGTTGCCGTTTTCGCGATCCTGGATGTAGTCGATGGGGGAGATGACGGCGGCGGTACCGCAGGCGCCGGCTTCCTCGAAGGTGGCGATTTCCTCGATCGGGATGTGGCGTCTCTCGACGGTCAGGCCCATATCGGCGGCCAGTTCACGGAGGCTCTTGTTGGTGATAGAGGGTAGGATGGAGCCGGAGTCGGGCGTGATGTACTTGCCGTCCTTGATGCCGAAGAAGTTGGCCGGGCCGGCTTCGTCAATGTACTGTTTCGTCTTGGCATCGGCGAAGATGGAGGCGGCGAAACCTTCGTGGTGGGCGCGTTCGCCGGCGCGGAGGCTGGCAGCATAGTTACCGCCCACTTTCACATGGCCGGTACCCATCGGAGCAGCACGGTCAAAGTCGCGCACGATCTGCATCGGGACGGGTTTGAAGCCAGCTTTGAAGTACGGGCCCACGGGGGTGACGAAAATCATGAAGAGGTATTCGTCGGCGGGGCTGACACCCACCTTTGCGCCGGTGCCGATGAGCAGCGGACGGAGGTACAAGCTTGCACCAGTGCCGTACGGCGGGATGAAGTCAGCGTTCAGCTGGACCACTTTCCAGCAAGCTTCTTTGAAAAGTTCATCGGGAACCTTGGCCATCATAATGGCTTCGGCGGAACTTTGAAGGCGATGGCTGTTCTCAATCCAACGGAAGATACGCACCTTGCCGTCCTTGCCGCGGTAGCATTTCAAGCCTTCGAAAGCTTCCTGTCCGTAGTGGAGGCAGGAGGCAGCCATGTGCATCGTGATGTCTTCAGAGGAGGAGACTTCCAACTGTCCCCATTTGCCGTTTCTGTAGTAGCAGCGAACGTTGTAGTTCGTTTTCATGTAACCAAAGGATAATTTACCCCAGTCAATGTTTTCCATAATTCTTTATTTTAGTTATGTGATATAAAATGTTGTATTCTAAACAAGATGTAGCGAGCGGATATCGTCCGCGATGATTTTGTCGCGCCCTTTCAAAAAGCCTATTTCCATCAGGAAGTGGGTGGCGATAAAGGATGGTTTAAAGTGTTTTACGAGCTCAATGGCAGCGGCGGCGGTGCCTCCGGTGGCGAGGATGTCATCGAAAATGAGCACGCGCTGGTTCTCTTTCATGGCGTCGGTGTGGATTTCGATGGAGGCTTCGCCGTACTCCAGCTGGTAGGTCGCTTTGTAGGTGGAGTAGGGGAGTTTGCCCGCTTTACGGATGGGAACGAACGGCACGTGGAGTGCCAATGCGAGTGCGGGGGCGAAAAAGTAACCGCGGGCTTCCAACCCGACCACCACGTCGGGCTTCACCTCCTTGGCCATCTCCAGAAGCATATTGAACACCTCCTGAAAATAGTCGGCATTGTTCATAATGGTGGTGATGTCCAAAAACTGTATTCCTTTTTTAGGAAAATCGGGTATGACGCGAATCTTACTTGTGTCAAGCATAATTTACTGCTTTCAAATCAAGGTGCAAAGGTACACTTTTATTTTGATATACCTCTATTCTTTTTTGATAAAAATGAACGTTTTTGTTCCGCTTTTTCCCCGTAAGACAAGAATGTATTTCCCTGCTTTTAAGTGCTTGTTATTCAATGAAATACTCTTTTCTCTCAAAATACCTTTGGCGATTTTTTGGCCGCTTAGGTTCATTATTTCGTAATTTGCGCCTTCAAAATCTTGCGGATAGTCGATATGCAGCCGGTCGGAAGCGGGATTGGGGTATATGCGGAATCCGTCGGTGCCGAATTGCGGGATGCCGGTGGTGTCGGGCGGCGTGACGATGGTGTCTGTTGGGACGGTATCAGTGGGAATGGTGTCGGTCGGAACGGTGTCTTCCGGTTCTGTCTCGAACGTGGCGAGGTAGGGGAGAAGGTAGTCGCGGAGATCCAGACGCTGCAACTTCGCCGGGCGGTCAACGGTAATGCCATATTGCGTGGTGGTGAAGTGCTCGTTGGTGATGTAGAAGTCCATGGCGTTGCTGGTGGCGACAGCCTCCACCTGTTCTTTTACCAGCGTGCCGAAATCGAGCCTTCTTTTATTCCCAGAAAAGAAGTTATCCCCTTGAAAATCATAGAGTAAAATGATGAACGGACGAAGGGAGGAAAGAAGATTTCCGCCGTTGTAGTCGTAGCCGCAGAGTACGGCCATGCGGTACTCGGGGACGTAGGTGGCACCGGTGACGAGTCCGCCCACGTTGTACGTTTCGAGACGGTGTGCGACGTGCGTGCCTGGCGTCTTCGGCAGCCCGTAGATGGTGGTCTGCTCCGAAGCCCACTGCTTGGTGAAGAGGTAGATGCTGTCGGCGGTGACGATGAACGACTCACAGTCAAAGTCGGTGGCCTGCGGGTGCGACGTAAAGTCGGTCTGGTCTTCGTAGGAGAACCAGATTGTATCGACGGCAAATGTCTGGTCCAGAAGGGATTCCTTGCTAATGCGCAGGATGTGCAGATTCTGCCGCACGCCGCTGTTGTTGCCGAAATCGCCGAAGTAGAGGTAGAGGCTGTCCTGCGACACCTCCTCTGTGTCGTAGTTGCTGATGCCGCTGATGCACAGCGTGTCGGCGATGGCGGCGGTGTTGCTGTCGATACGGTAGAGGCAGCAGTCGTTATGGTCGTTGTAGGTCCAGTAGCCGCCGTCCCAGAAGAGGAGGGTGGAGGAACCGTCCAGTGTCTCACCGAGTTCTCCGATTTCTGTCGCGCTGATGGTGGCGGAGCTATAGACGCAGCTACCGTCGTTGACGGTGGCGCTGGCATTGTAGTTGGTCGCAAGCGGGTCGGTGCAGCCGCAGGTCTGCGCCGTAGCGTGCAGCATGGCGGAGAGCAAGATTGCGAAAGAAATGATAAGTTGACGCATTGTTATTTTGGTTATTAATTTTTTTCTACTACCCCGGCCTTCGGCCACCCCTTCTACATAGAAGGGGAATTCCTGCTATCGTAATCTCTTCAACCTCTTACCTCATACCTTCTTCCTTTTACCTATTTCATTCCCCTTGCCTTGCGGATGTTGTCGTAGGCTTGGCTGAGGCGGGCGAACTTCTCTTCGGCGGCTTTCCGCATGTCGTCGCCGAGGTGGGCCACACGGTCGGGATGGTACTTCTTGGCAAGGTTGCGGTACGCTTTCTTCACCTCGTCGTCGCTGGCGTCGGGCGAGATTTCGAGGATCTGGTAGTCGCTGTCGAGCGTGTGCGACCGGTATCCTCCGGTGCTGCCACCGCTATATCCGCCACCGCCATAACCACCATTGCTGCTGTTGGAATAACTGTAGGTGAACATCGCCTTGATGGACTCGTAGTCGCTGCGGGCCACCCCACACCATTGGGCAATCAGTTCGATGACCGCCACTTCCGACGGGTGCAGTTCGCCGTCGGCGGTGGCCACTCCGAACAGGAACTGGATGATGAGCAGCCGTTCGTGGATGGTGGAGTTCTCGCGCAGTTCCGAACAGACGGACTCAATGTTGTAGCTTTCGCCCAGAATCTCAGTGAGCCGGTTCATCGCGTTTTGTGCCTGCATGGGTCCGAGCGAGCGTACGAGGTAGTCGCGCACGTAGGCGAACTCCGAACGTTCCACGTGTCCGTCGGCCTTGAGGACGGCCGCCGTCAGTATCAGCATCGATTCCATAAAATCAGAACGCTGGTAATGACGGGTGTATATCTTGACTTTTGGGGCAAAGAGACGGTCCATCAATGAGCCAAGGAACCAGCCGAGGACACCTCCCCAAAAACGTCCTACAATGATGCCGATGATGAGTCCGATCCACTTGAACATAGTGCAGACGGTTTAGATGATTTTTCCGTAAAGGTCGAAATGGTCGGCTTTTTCGATGAGGACGTTGTAGAAGTTGCCGATTTCTAACTTCTTGTCCTTGGTGATGATGACCGCGTCATCGACTTCGGGGGAGTCGAATTCGGTGCGTCCGATGTAGCACTCCTTCTCTTCGGAATCGATGATGACTTTCATCACCTGTCCCACCTTCTGCTGGTTGAGGTCGTAGGCGATTTCTTCCTGTGTGGCGATCAGCTCCTCGATGCGGCGATTCTTCTCCCGTTCCTTGATGGGGTCTCCGAGCGGGTAGGCGGGGGTGCCTTCCTCCTGTGAGTAGCTGAAAAAGCCGAGGCGGTCGAAGCGCATGTCTTTCACGAACTGAAGCAGTTCCTTGTGGTGCTCGCGGGTTTCGACGGGATAACCGGAGAGAAGGGTGGTGCGGATGGCGATACCCGGAACTTTGCTGCGGATACGCTCCACCAGACGGTACATCTGCTCGCGGTTGCCGCCGCGTCCCATACTTTTCAGCACCTCCTCGCTGACGTGCTGCAACGGAATGTCCAAATATCTGCAAATATTTGAATATTCGTTCATTACATCTAAAATTTCGTAAGGGAAATTGATGGGGTAGGCATAATGGAGACGAATCCATTCGATGCCTTTCACGTTAGCAATCTTGCGGAGAAGACGCTCCAAGTCACGGCGTTTGTACAAGTCCATGCCATAGTAGGTAAGGTCTTGCGCGATGAGCATCAGCTCCTTGACGCCGCTCTCCGCCAACTTGGTGGCCTCTTCCACCAGCGTTTCCACGGGTTTGGAAACCTGCTTGCCCCGGATGAGCGGAATGGCGCAGTAGGAGCACTGGCGGTCGCAGCCCTCGGAGATCTTCAGGTAGGCGTAGTAGGGCGGTGTGGACAGGATGCGGTCGGAAGAGCCGAGCAGGTCAAAGTCCTCGTCACCAATCAGTTCGTTGAGACGGACGAACGGATATACCCCGTCAATTTCGGGTACGGAGGCGCGCAAATCGTCCTCGTACCGCTGGGCGAGGCAGCCGACGACGTACAGCTTCTTGATAAGTCCGTGCTTCTTGCGTTCCGCCTGCAGCAGAATCTCGTCAATGGCCTGTTGCTTTGCGTCCTGGATGAAGGCGCAGGTGTTGATGATGACTGTGTCGATGCCGTGCTCCTTCGTGGAGTTGTGCCAGACGGTGTGACCTTTACGCTGAAGGCTGGCGGCCAGTACCTCCGAATCTACATTGTTCTTGGAACAACCTAACGTGATAATATTGATTTTCAATCTTATAGAATTTAAAGAGAGCCGTAAGACCTTGCTTTTTATGCCGCAAGACCCTACGGCTCTTACAAAATTTATCTGAATCTATTCAGGTTACAACTTGATAAACTTGTAACTTGATGAACTTGTTACCCTTTATAGAAGGGCATTTTGACCACGACGGCCTTGAGCAGTTTCTCACGGACCTTGATGTAGATTTCGGTGTCAACCTTGGCGAATTCGGCCTTCACCCATGCGGTGCCGACGTTCTTTTCGATGCTGGGACCATGGGTGCCGGAGCGGACGATACCGATGTTGTTGCCTTCGGCGTCGCAAACTTCGTATTCCAGACGCGGAATGCCGCGGTCAATCATTTCGAAGCCGACGAGCTTGCGTTTCAGACCTTCTGCTTTGAGTTTCAGCATATAATCCTTGTCGATGCAGTCCTTGGCATTGAGTTTGGTGATCCAGCCGAGACCAGCCTCAATGGGGCAGATGGTGTCGTCGATTTCGTGGCCGTAGAGGCAGAAACCCATTTCGAGACGAAGGGTGTCGCGGGCACCGAGGCCGATGGGTTTGATGTCGAATTCCTTGCCGGCTTCAAAGACAGCGTCCCAAATCTTGAGGGCGTCCTCATTCTTGAAGTAGATTTCGCAGCCGCCGGAACCGGTGTAGCCGGTGGTGGAGAAGATGACGTTCGGCACGCCGGCGAAAGTGACGGTCTTGGTGGTGTAGTATTCCATGTCAATCACGGGAGTGTCAGTCAGCTTCTGCATGGCCTTGAGGGCGAGGGGACCTTGGATGGCGAGCTGGGAGATGCCGTCGGAAATGTTGGCGATCTCAGCGCCGAAGGCTTCGTTCTGCTTGCTCACCCATGCCCAGTCCTTGTCGATGTTGGCGGCATTCACGACCAGCAGGTAGTCGTTTTCGGCGAGGTTGTAAACGAGGAGGTCATCCACGATGCCGCCCTTGCCGTTCGGGAAGCAGGAGTACTGCACCTTGCCGGGATAGAGAGCGGCCACGTCATTGGAAGTGATGTATTGGAGAAGTGCAAGAGCTTTGGGACCTTTCACCGTAAATTCACCCATGTGGGAAACGTCGAAAACACCGACTTTGCTTCTCACGTGGAGGTGTTCGGCGGTGACGCCTTCATACTGGACAGGCATGTCAAAACCTGCAAATTCTACCATTTTCGCACCTAATTTTCTGTGCGTCTCATTAAAAACAGTTGTTTTCATTATTACAATTTATTTATAGGATTATTTGATTTTCGATTTTGAGAAATCGGTTGCAAAGATACAACTTAGTTCGTCAAGTTCGGCAACTTTGTCAGGTAAAAAGTTCTCAAATTTCATCTTTCACTTTTTAAAAACAATCCAGTTGGTGGCATAGCGGGTAGGGGAGTTGTTCGTCTCCACCTTCTCGCCTTCATTGCTGAGGTACCACGCGTGGCCCCATCCGCCCATATCAAGGTTGATGGCGTTGTCCACACCATACTCCACCAAGTAGCGGACAAACGTGTCGTAAAAAACTTCCTCTTTCGACTCCACAATACAGAGCCTCCCGTCCTTTTCGCACAAAGCGCGGAAGACGTAATCTTTTCGTATCCAGAACGTTTTTTGGGCTGTATCGGAGTAAATCACTTCACCGTTGTGGATGACCAGTACTTGGCAGAAGCCCATTCCGTTGCTGTCGGCGGCGGTGTGGAGGTCGGCAGTGTTGGCGCGGGCGAAGTGCCCTTTCCCGTTGTAGAAGGTGAAGGTGCCCGTGCAGATGGGCTCGGGCGAACCCTTGTGAAAATGGCCGTGGCAGACGTGCCCGCAGCGGATGTTGTCGTGCGAGAAGTGCTTCAGGCACTTCGCCGTGAAGGCCGCCCCGCAGCAGTACAGGATGTCGTCGCCGTGTGGAACCCGCTGGCTCCCGATCAAATCCAACGAAGTGTATTCGGGGTAATAGACGATGATGCTATCGTGCTCCTCAATGCAAACGTTCTGCCCTGCCAGCGACTTCGGCGTGCACGAGGCAAACAGGAACATGGAGGCAAACAGCAGCGAAAAAGGGAGTGAAAGGCTACGTGACATCATCATCTATAAATAGGTTATATCGCCCAAATCAGAAGTCCGGCACAAATGATGACCCCGCTGACAATCAGGTCAATGAGGCAGAATCCCATAATGTCCTTGGCGTTCAGTTTGGCGATGGCGAGGGCGGGAATGGCCCAGAAGGGCTGGATGAGGTTGGTCCACGCGTCGCCCCATGCAATGGCAATGCCAGTAAGGCCCGGATCCACGTTGAGGTCGGCACCGGCAGCGAACATGATGGGGGCTTGGATAGCCCAGTGCCCGCCTCCGGACGGCACGAACAGGTTGAGGACGGCCGCGCACAGGAACGTGAACAACGGGTAGGTGACGGGGGTGGAGATGGCAATGCAGGCGTCGCTGATGACAGTGCCGAGGCAGATGCCGCTTTCGCCCACTCCGGTAATGATGCCCATAATGCCAGCATAGAACGGGAATTGCAGCAGGATGCCCGCCGCTCCGGTCGCGGCCTTCGTGAAGGCACGGACATAACCCAGCGGCGTGCCGTGCAGCAGGATGCCGAAGAACAGGAACAGCATGATCACTGTGTTGAGGTCAACGGAGCCGCCACGGAAGCCCAGTTTCACCACGATGAAACAGAGTCCGAGAGCCGCCACTATCCAGCTGAGGATGCGGCTGTTCTCCAACTTCTCAGCCGGCGTTTCCGCCTGCTTTGGAGTAACAGGAGCTTCCTCTTTCAGCAAGTCGGGTGCCACCGTCACCACATGCTCCTTCTTGGGATGCATCAGCGCATTCACCAAAGTGATAGCCATGATGATGATTGCCACCATCACAAGGTTGTGAAAGTCGAAGACGGTTTGGGTGAGCGGGACGGGTTCGGTCAGTATGCCGTTGGTGGCGTTCTTCAGCGCGTCGCCGGGCGTGGCCATCGTAAGCGGAATAGAACCCGACAGGCCGGCGTGCCACACCACAAAGCCGCTGTAGGCCGATGCGATGAGCAGACGGTAGTCCACCCCTTGCAGCTTGCGGGCAATCTCCTTTGCGAAGATGACCCCTACAATCAGGCCGAAGCCCCAGTTGAGCCAGCAGGCGAGGGCGGATACGAAGGTGACGAGCGCGATAGCTCCCGCCGGAGTTTTCGGAAGCGTGGCGATGGCGCTGATGCCGCGCTTCACTACCGGCGCGGCGGCTAACGTGGAACCGCAGACCAAGACCAAAGCCATCTGCATCGAAAAGGCCAGCAGCCCCCAAACACCGTTGCCCCAGTGCTCAATCACTTCGATGGGAGTCTGGTGGCAAATGGGCATCGCCAATATCACTGCCAGCATCGTCAGAATGATAGCAAAAATAAATGGTTCAGGAAGATATCGCTGAACCAAATTTACACAACTTTTTATAATTTTTTGAAACATAGACTATTGCGTGAGCATCAAGCGTACTTTTAAGCCAGCTTCAATATTCATATTATTATATTGTTGCGAGATATAAGGACGGTTGATGATGTGGTCATAATAGAGGGTGAGGCCCACCATCTTGCTCAGCTGGTAGTCGGCGGAGAAGTTGATGGTCATGGAGAGTGAACCGGCGGAAATCTGGTTGACCTCTTCTGCAATTTTCCTCAACACCGTCCGATTATCTTTCATAGCAAAGGATACACTGAGATTCAAGTCGCTGGTAATCTGGCGTTTCATGCCAGAGAAAATGAAGCCGATGGTGATGTCCTTGATTCGGTAACCAGCGGAAACGGCCAGCTCGTTGGAGGTGGTTTCGGTAATCTGGTTGTTGGCGAAGCTGAGTGCGGTGTTGCGGCTTCGCTTGAATTCCACCTTAATCATCACGCTGTTTTTCAGGGTCATGTCGAAGCCGATGAGCGGGTTGAGGGCTTCGCTGATGGTAATCTGGGCGATTTCATACTTTGTCCGGAAGTTTCCGAGCGGGTCGAAACTGTTGGGGTAGTGGTTGGCATCCTCGGTGTAGTAGAGGTTGGATGCATAGTTGCCGACGCTGTAGGTGCAGGTGTAGGCGTGTATCAGCGACAAGCTTTGGAAGTACTTGCTGACCCCTTTGATCTTGGTGAAGCCGGTGTAGTTGAGACGCCAGTTTGGCAGCGGGACTTTCGGGAACGGGGAGCCGACAATCACCTTGTTCGGATTCTTGCCTGCGTAGGTGCTGAGGAATGCGGCGGTAAGCACATCCTGTGAAAGGCGTCCGTAGCCGACGTAGTAGCCGGTGGTGTCGTCAATGCGGCCGCCCGAATTGGGGTTCTGTTCCGATAGGCGCGAGGAGAGCAGGAGACGCATATCCTTGAACTCTTCAAAAAGTTCATTGCCATCCCTGAAGAAGCTACCCAATGCAAACTGGGTGATGGAGTAGTTTCCAGTGGTCTTCGGCGAGTAGGTGTGGAAAACACCTTCCCTGTCGGCACGGTAAAATTCCGTATAGCTTGAAGTCTCGTTGCGGGTGGCGGTCACATCAATACGGAAATCCTTGAACGGTTCGACCGTAGCACGGAAATTGATGGTGCGGTTGTGGTTCTCCTGATAGGGATAATTCATCAGGGTATCCTTCGTGAGCCAGTCGCGTTCGGAGGCGATATGGCGTATGTCGGTCTGGCCGCCGAATACGAATAGGAATCCAGGTGAAGCATTCTTGAAGCTGAGACCCAACATATTCGGAGAATACATATATCCTGGCATGGTGATGCCGTTTCCTTGGCTGTAGCTGAGGGAGGCGTTACGCAGCAGCATCAGGAAACGGAGAATGCCGTCTCCGATAATCTTCCCATAGTTCGGTTTCTCCTTCAGCGAATCCTTGGCGTTCTTGTCCTTGCCTTTCCCTTTGCCCTTCGACTTGCTGTCGTCATCCTCGTCCGCTGCCCCTTTCATCTTGGTCGCTGTCGCTTTTCCTTGAAGTTTGCCACGGTTGTTGTTGCCTTGGTTTACTTTTTTTAGATAAGGAACTTTATTATAAAGATTTACGAAATTGACGTTCCCGTTTAGCTGGAGGGTTTGGGAATTGGCGATGGTGTTACCCAAATAGCTGAGAGACAGGGATGAGGAGGTGAAATCGTAGGTGGAACTGTATCGTGCGGAGGCGGTGATCCAACTGAAGAGCGGTATCTTGTTGATGGGCACCTGCCACGAGGCGTCGAAACGCTGCTGGAAGGTGTTGATGCGTCCGCCTTTGCCGAAACAGCGCCAGATGGAATCTCGCTCCGCGCGGGTGTCGATAAGACCCTGCGGTTCATCAAGACGGGCGGCGGCATTGGCCGTATATTCGAACTTCAGCCCCTGTGAGATATCCCAGCGGAGGGCGTAGTTCCTTGTGACATCGAACCGCTTCACATAGCTGGTGTCAATGATGATGTTGCCCTTGCTCTTCGGGCGGTATTTGAACTCGTTGAATTCGCGAAAAACGGCGCCACGGAAGGTGAACATTTTTGGCAGCGGATAGAAGTTGAAATCGCGGATGATTTGCAACCATTTGGATTTAAGCCACTTCTGATTCGCCAACGGACGGATGTTTTTGGGATTGTAGTTGAAGGAATAGCCGAGTTCACCCTGATGGGAGAATTCGTTGTCGAATTCCACATCCACGTTGCGGACCTTCGTCTCAGAGTAGGCGTATGAGAAGTCGAAGTTTTCGATGTCCCACGGGCGGATTTTGATGGGGCCGTTGAAGTTGCGTTCCTTGCGGACGTTCATCAGGTTGACGTTCTGGCGACGCACGTAGTCTGTGACCATGTGTCGGATGGAGTCACGTTCATGGAACGTTTCATAGGTCTTCAAATCCTCCTTCAGCTTCACATCAGGGTTCAGCGGGTTGTATTCGGGGATGGCGACACTTTGCGAAAGGTCATAGTGGAGGGGGATGCGGATGTTCCATTTTTCGGGGAAGAGGGTTTTGCCTGCTTCGAGGTTGGTGGCGAAGTCAATGGTGTAGCGGGTCTCCTGCTGTGTTTCCGTCACTGACTGGTCGAGGCTTCCGAAGCCCGGTGTGGAGAATGTCCCCGACAGGGTGATGTCGCCCACGTCGGCGAGGTTCACGCGCATACGTCCGAGAGCGGCGAACCCTTGCTTGTTGTCGAAGTCGCACAGGCGCAACTCGTTCACCCACACCTCCACCGACTTGCTGAGCATGTCATCGCCGTCGTTCATCGTCCGTTTCTTGGGGTTGCGGATACCGATCATGATGGTGGCCACGTCCGCGAGGTTCGGGTTGCCGACCACGGTGATGACGGGTTCGTTGGATGGCGTGAGGCCGCGTGCGGGATAGGGCTCTCCGTAAGCGACATGGCCGGCGCGGGCTTCGATGTTCCTGCGCTGCTTGACAGCGACGAGCGAGTCAAGCACAATTTCCATGCGGTTGTTCATGGGCCAGATGGCGGTGCTGTCCTTGCCGCAGAACCACGGGGTAAGCTCCAACGGCATCTCATATTCGTAGTAGTTTTCGGTAAAGTCGGAACCGAGACGGATGAACACCTTCACATCGCCCGCTTTGATATTGTCGTCCTGATTGACCTTTTCTGCATGGACGAACATTTTGAGTCTCTTGAACTTGCGGAGGTCGTAGGCGGTGGTCTTGTAGATGGCGCGTGCGTCACCGTCCACAAGGTTCTGTACCTTCATCGTCAGGGTTTGCTCGTTCTCATGGTAGTTGGTGATGCTTCCGAATCCCTGCTCGCGCTCAATGCCCGGAGGCAGCACGTACGGGATGGGGTAGCGGTTGCCGTTCTCCTCGTAGCTGAGGGAGGACACGTCGAAAGAGGTTGCGTCGCCGCCCTGTGCCGGCAGGTAGTCACCGTCCTCCAACAGGTCGAGGGCGTAAGTGCGCCAGTCGCTGCGAACCAGCTCGAAGGTCGCCAAACGGCAGATGATGGGCTCGCTGAACTCACGCATGAACAGACGCATGAAACGAATGGAGTTGAAACCGCTGATATTGCCGACCACCTTGTCAGGGTGCTTGATCGGAATCTTGAACTGGTACCATCTGGTGGTGGGACGCGAACCGTTTGGAAGCGGCTCCGGCACGGCATCGTAAACGTCGTTAATATAGTTCTCGCCCACGTTCATCCGGTCGGGCCGTAGGTCGATGACGTACTGGTAATATTTCTCGTCCTCACTCAGCGTGTTGTCGTTGTTCACATCTTCCATATTCGGGATGTTCGTGCCCGTGGTTGGATAACTTTCCGGACTCTGAGAGTCGGTGGGGGAGTTGCCCTCGGCGTTATTATAGAACTTGTAACGGTCGAGAATCTTCACATCGCTGGCATCGTAGTCGCTACCACGGAAGTAGTGGTAGTTGTCGGATGACGGGTCGGCGATAGCTTTGGTATAAGCTCCCGAACTCGTCCCGAACTGGTTCTCGATCAGGGTGAGATAACTGTCATTGAAGAAGCTCTGCTCGCGGCTGTCGGGCAGACCGTCGAAACCGACATCCTGATGCTGGCGGGCATCGTTGTTGTTGTCAAAGGCCGTCACAATCATCTGTGTGGTAGGTACACGGCCCCAAGCCGTGAACTCCACATTCTCGTCGCTCCCGTCCACGGGCAGTCCGTTCTCGAAGAATTTCTTGCCATCCTTCAAAATATCTTCCGAAATGTCACCGAGGTTGAAATAGAGCTTACCGCCTGAGTGGTTCGGATTCTCGATGAACGGGTCCATCATCCAGAACTCGATGTATTCGTAATTCGCTGACTCGAAGTCGGTATTGTCCATCTCGCGCATGATGCCGCCCCAACGTGAGGCAGGATCGTTCAGGTTGCCGTCGGCATCCACACCGGCAGAGTACCCTTCCGCACCGTTCACATCGTAGTTGTAGGGGCCTCTTTCCGACGGATAGAAGGCAAGGTTAAGGACGGACAGATTGGTGGGCTGGGTGCTTGCGTTCTCCTTATAGGGGAAAAGCTCGGTTTCATACACCTCACGGGCGTAGGGCGCCGACTGGTCTTCCGCCGTGATGTTCGACGGCGTCTCGTTGTTGTTGCGGTAAAAAAGCGGGTCAATGATATACCAGCAGAATTTGGCGCGGTTGTAACCGTAGGCCAGCTGCTTGCGGATGGGGTCGTTCTCGGAAACATTCGCTTCGGGGAACATCTGGATCTGTGCTTGCGGGGTGGAGGCTAACGTCCATTTGTAGAAGGAACGGAGATCCGTCGTGGACTTTGTCGCCTCAAAGTCGTCGATGTAGGTCGTCCCCTCCTTGCCGATAGCGCGGGAATGTCCGGGGATGAAATGGGCAAACTCTCCCTCCAATTGGAGATTAGACTCCGTGGTGGTGCTGTGGAAACTCAGCAGGTTCACCGCTTTCGTTACCCACGGCAACTTGGTCTTGTAGTTCAGGTTCATCCCCCAAATGACGTTGTTGATGGGTTCTTCACCGTAATTGACCTTCTGGGTTAGGGGACGCTCAGCGAGGTTCAGCATTGTTGCACCGATGTTGAAATTCTCGGAGAAGGTGTAGTCCAAGTTCAAACCGAACATCCGCTGGTCCTTCATGGAAACACCTGTCTGGTTTTCAAGGGAGATGCTGATGGGAGTTCCCGAATTGAGTACGCCTTGGTTGGTGATGCTCACCGTCCCCATACTATAATTGACGGTGTAGTCGATATTTTCCTGCAAAGTGATACCGCCTGCGGTCACTTTCACTGACCCTTCAGGAATGTTCATCGCATTGAGGTAAATCTCTGAACCATAACTGGACTTGTAACTACCTTCCAAATAATATTTGTTTTTGGAAGTGTATTGCTGTGCGATGGTCTTGGTAGTGCGGTACAATGTGTCGAAGGCGTAGCGGTCGGCGATGGCCGGATCGGAGAGTCTGGCACGCAAATCCTTGCCGAACGGCTCCACCGTCGGGAAGTAAATCTTACCGTTGGTAGAGTTGATGGTACCTCCTTTGGTGGCGGCACCGTCCAGAAAGTCAAAAATGCCATCGGGATAGGGATCCTGTTGCTTGTTCAAACTGTCCAGACCCATCAGCCGGATGAGCGGGATGCCCTTTTCCGGACCGAGGTTGAAGAAGCCGTTGGGCACGCCTTCGTCATCGCCTGTGTAGAGGATGTTGAGGATGAAGTCTTCGGCGGAAACCTGATAGGCACCGAGACTATAGACGTTTTTCATCATCAGGTTCCACAAAGGAGATTTCGTATCCAACGTTGTGCTTTTCAATAATTTGACTCGCAGACACTGCGGGGCGCTCACCTCATTGGAGAATTCGCCCACCTGATAGATATGGTCGTCTCCGATGATGGTGTATTGGAAGGCGACGGCCAGCACTTGGTCGGCGGTGAGGGCCGAATTGAGGGAGATGAAGCCCAACTGGGCGTTGAAGGTGTATTCGGAAGGGGAGAGGAGGCGTGCGCTCTCCACCTTTTCGTAGTCCACGCCGGAGGTAAGCCCACGGGCGCGGAGGTTATTGGTCACCGAACTCAGGTCACGGTACAGCGACGTGTCGATGATGATGGGCAGGTTGTTGGCGGTGTCGCACGGATAATAAACCCCAGGGGTCGGTGCAAAGCCGGCAAATTGCGGGTCGGTTTCCCCCAAATCGGTGAAGGCGACAATGTTGCGGTTTTCCTGCGTGGCCGAACCGATGGTGGTGCGCCAAACCTCAATCTTGGAGATGACGATGGGGGAACTGACCAACGGTAACGTGCTCAGGTACTGGTTGTAATGGTCGCGGAAAAACTGTCCGAGGAAATAGTGCCGGTTCTCTTCGTACTCGTCGGCCTTGAAATAGAATTCGTTGGTCTGTGCGCCGCCGCTCACGGTAATGGTTTGGGATTCGGCCCGTTTCTGGGAAGCCACTGCCGTAATCATCAGTTTGCCGAACTTCAGTTGCAGCTTGCCGCCGAACAGGCTTTGGCTACCCGTGATGAGAGTGCTGTTCAAGGGCATCGTAACATCACCGAACTCAATGAGTTGCAGAATGTCATCCTCCTTGCCCTCGAATTTTAGCTTCATCTTGTTCTCGAAGTCGAACATCGCCTCGGTGTTGTAGTTGAGGTTGAACTCGATTTTGTCACCGATTTTGGCGAGGGCGTTCAGCTGGATGTGTTCGTCGAAATTGAATTGCGTCACCTTTCTCTGCTTTACGGGAAATGACGGGTTGTCATTGCGGTTGTGCAGAACGCCGAAAATAAGTTCGACATTGCCAGAGGGGCGGATGTCGATGGTGTTGCTGCCGAAGATGCTCTCAAAGATGTCGCCGCCGACATGGATCTGTGGGATGATGCCGCCGCCGCGCCGGTTGCCGTGCGAGGTGTAGGATGCACCCTTGTCACGCCAGTAGTTCTTCATGGCCTGCTTCATGTCGTAGTCGATGTACTCCTCAATGCTCATGTCGGAGGCAGGACCGTACGGCGTGTTGCCGATCATGTTCTGGAACTGGTAAGTGTTGGTGGCTGAATCGTAATGGATGTCCGTATGGAGCGAGGGGGGCGTGTTCAGATGGAACGGGCTGTAAAACTGGTCGTCGTCCAACGGATTGTTGTCATAGTTCGGAATCGGCACACGCAGGCCGGTGTCGGGCGGGTCAATCGGCAGCTCGTGACGGACTGCCAGCACAGAATCGGCCGCAAAAGTATGTGCCACCACTTCTGGATTATCCTCTGTGGTGAGATACGACGGATCAATATCTGTTTGCCCGATTTCCTCTTCAACGAAACGCGACGGCATGGATGTCCGTGGGGTGGGCATCGCCCAGATGAGGGAACATACTGCAAAGGCCGCTAATATCGTGATGAGGTATTTCCTCGCGTTATTGCCAAAACTCACTGTCGAATCTATCTTTTTAGTTTATAACAGCTTCAAAGCTTTTTTGATTAATTCTTCCACGGTTGCGGACGCCTCTTCCTTCAAAATCTTATCCAATACTTTTTCAGCTGGACTTTTTGCAAAACCCAACGCAACCAAAGCAGATAACGCTTCCACTCTATTATTATTGTAAGTTGTTGAAAATTTCTCTGTCGCACTGAAGGATGCTTTCGCCAGTTTGTCCTTCAGCTCGATGATGACACGTTGCGCTGTCTTTGCGCCTATCCCCTTGACAGACTGTATGGTACGTACATCTTCTGACGAAATGGCGTTCACCACGTCCTGCACGCTGAGAGCCGACAGGATGAGGCAGGCAGTGTTCGGTCCGATGCCGTTCACCGAAATCAGCAGCCGGAACAGCGTGCGCTCCGACTCTTCGTAAAAGCCGTACAGCGTGTGCGCGTCCTCCTTCACCACGTAATGGGTGAAGAGTTTCAGCTCCTTCTCCTCCTTGAGTTGGGAAAAAGTGCTCAATGAAATATGGATGTAGTAGCCGACACCGCCCGCCGTCTCGATGACGACGTAGGCGGGATTCTTTTCCACAAGGGTACCTCTGATGTGTGTAATCATACGTTCTGTTATTAAAAAAAGTCGGCAAAGGTACAAGAAAAAAATGATTTTTGCCGTATTTTTGCCGCCTCATTTTTTGAAGGACAATACATAAATAATATTGTATCATTTTGGACAAGACGAAGGAACTTGAAACAAGGAGCATTCCGCAGCTTTTGTGGATATACGCGCTTCCGGCGGTCATCAGCCAGATTATTGCTTCGGTCTATAATATCGCAGACCGCATCTTCATTGGTCAGGGTGTGGGGGCGCTGGCCATTGCCGGTCTTGCCATCACCATGCCCGTGATGAACGTCGTCCACGCCTTCGGCTCGCTCATCGGGGTTGGTTCGTCGGCGCGGATGTCCATCGTGCTTGGACGCAAGGACATACGATGGGCGGAGAAGATTCTGGGCAACAGCACCGTCTTCACACTGATTCTCGGCTTCCTTTTTACGACGGCGGGCTATCTGTTTATGAATCCGATTCTTATGAAATTTGGAGCCACGGTGCAGACCGTCAGTTATGCCCGTGAGTATATGCTGATTGTGCTGCCGGGGATGTTCCTAACTACCGTCACGTTCAATCTTGCAGGTCTGATCAGGGCCTCCGGTTATCCTACCAAATCTATGTTCATTTTGGCGGGCGGCGCAGTCCTGAATATCATTCTCGACCCCATTTTCATCTTCGGGTTCGGCTGGGGTATTGCCGGTGCGGCGTGGGCCACCACCATCTCAATGGCGGTCTCATCGCTCGTTTCGGTCCTGCATTTTGTCAGTCCCCGCTCGTTCATTCGTTTCCGCGCCCACTCATGGAAGCCGAAAGGGTACATTTTCAGGAATATCACCCTCATTGGCATGAGTCCGTTCCTGATGAATGTGGCGGCGGCGGGCGTGGTGGCTATCCTCAACGCACAGCTGCTGCGCTACGGCGGTGACTTGGCCGTAGGGGCCTATGGTATCGTCAATACATTCGCCATGTTCCTTGTGCTGCTGATTCTCGGCGTTTGCCAAGGGATGCAGCCGATTGCCGGATACAACTACGGGGCCGGACACCCCTTGCGGCTACGGGAGGTCTATTTCCTCACGATGAAAATCTGTGTGCTGATCGGTCTGGTGGGAAGCATCCTTGCGTGCAGCATTCCGCAGGTGCTGGTGCGGGCTTTCACCTCCGATGCCGACCTCATCCGTATCGCTATCCCCGCCACCCGCTTCCTTCTTGTAATGTTCCCGCTCATCGGATTCACCATCACCAACTCCAACTTTTTCCAGTCCATTGACAAACCGTGGATTGCCATCCTGACGAGTCTTTCCCGCCAGATTCTTTTCCTCATACCCTTCTGCTATATCCTGCCGGTCCTGATGGAGCGGCTGGGGTTCGACGGACTCACGGGGGTATGGGCTGCGGGAACTGTCTCCGATGTGGCGGGGGCCGCTCTCGCCGCCGTCCTGCTCTACAGCCAACGCAAGGTGTTCCGCAGCGACTACAAGCCCGTCTTCCGCACTCATACCGAGGCTGGCCCGTCAGAGCAGGAATCATGATACTGCCTCTAAAAATTTTTTTCATCTGATAAATGATGCAAACAAAGTTGTATCTTTGCGCGCTAATTTTGTTAATTATGAAAAAGATTTTTGCTTTTTTTGTCATCACCCTGCTTTTTGTTGCCAGTGGTGTATCACAGATTGTTCGGAGTTTTGAGGCTCCCGCTCCGGATGTTGAACAGAATCGTGCCTCCAGTATCTTGACGTGGGCTCAGAACACGGGTGTGTATAACATGATTGGTTTAGAGGAACAGGCACCGTTTTATGCCATGCAACGGTTTGCCACTTCCGACCTTGCTTCGTACAACGGTCAGCAGCTGACGAAAATTCGGTTCCTTCCCTCCAGTCATTCTTCGGAACCCACCGCAGCCACCTATTCGGTGGTGGTTTACAAGGGTGGAAATTTCAATGGCTCTACATCGTCAAACAGCGCCGGAACCCTTGTCTTCTTTCAGGAGTTACCCAGTGTCACATACGGGGCATGGAATACCGTGGAACTCAATACACCCTATACCATCAATTCTTCCGAGGAACTGTGGTTTGGCGTTTACGTGACAGCCCAGGCAGGCTATCCTATGTCGTACGATGACACCACCGTTGTATCAAACAAGGGGAATGTGATGGGGTATGACGGAGCCTGGGGCGTTCCATCCGATTTCTTCAGCAACACCGATGTGCGCAACTGGAATATTGCTGGCGTGGTGACGGACGGGGAAGAGGAGTCGTTCATTGACCTTGCTGTCCGCTTCGTGAACAACGGCACCGATTTGGAAGACATCACCGCTATAGAGGTTCCCGCCGGACAACCATTCCGTCCAGTGATTGCCATTCGCAATGTCAACTCGTCACAGGCGACTCTTGACTATACCGACACCATCACCATCACTGGCTATATGGACAATGTCCCTGTTTCCACCCGTTTTCTTTCCAACGATACTGTGCCATCAGGATATGGCGGATGGTTGCAGATTTCGGAGATGACCAACCAGCAAATTTTTGCACAAGGCTATTGCGGCACTACCCATACCTTCAGCTATGAGGTGTCCGCTACCGCAGGATGGGTGGATGCCAACCTCACCAACAACCGCGACAGCATCACGGTCACTTTCGGCCAGTACAGCACCCTCTACCATATTACCGTGCTTAACGAGGACAGTACCATTTCTCCGAGCGGTGTGGTGGATGTCTATCC
>CAMVOL010000016.1 GCA_947169105.1 uncultured Bacteroidales bacterium
TGCGCAAGCTGATGCTCAACACCGAAATCGACACCAAGATGAACGTCTTTGACAAGACCAAGGTGGCGGTCGGAGCCGTCGGAAAAACCACCTCCCGCCTCGCTCCATCCGGCAAAGCCGTCTTCGACGGCGAAACCGTCGAGGTCGCCTCCCTCCAAAACCTCATCGATGAAAACGTTGCTGTAGAAGTCGTCAAAATCGACGGCGGAAAAATTTTTGTAAAACCCGCTTTAAATTGAAAATTGAAAACTGAGAACTGAAAACTATAGAAGATACGATAAATATAATGAAAAGATGTCGAATAAAGTAATAGGTAAAAGGTATGAAGTAGAAGGTATCCAACGCACAACCCCTCTTTATACCTAACACTTATCACCTATCACCTTTTACTTATTACCTATCACCTTTTACCTCCTACTTGATAAACTTTATAAACTTTAAACTATAAATTATGGATCCTTTTTCAATTGTCATTTTTGTAGTATGCGTACTACTTTTTATCTTCTTATTGTGGATGGTGCCGGTCGGACTGTGGTTCACGGCCCTCGTTTCGGGCGTCCATGTCTCGCTCATCCAACTGATTCTGATGCGCTGGCGTAAAGTTCCCCCGGGAACAATCGTCAATGCGATGATTACCGGTGCGAAAGCCGGCATCCCGCTCAACCGTAACGAACTGGAGGCACACTTCCTCGCGGGCGGCCACGTGGTCCCCGTCGTCAACGCGCTCGTGTCGGCAGGCAAGGCCAACATCCCGCTGGATTTCAAAGCCGCCGCGGCCATCGACCTCGCCGGACGTAACGTGCTGGAAGCCATCCAAACTTCCGTCAACCCGAAGGTCATCAACACGCCGCCCGTCGCAGCCGTTGCCAAGGACGGTATCCAGCTGATTGCCAAGGCCCGTGTCACCGTGCGCACGAACATCCGCCAGCTGGTGGGTGGTGCCGGCGAAGAGACCGTCATCGCGCGTGTGGGCGAAGGCATCGTCACCGCCATCGGTTCCGCCAACTCCTACAAGCAGGTGCTGGAAAATCCCGATTCCATCTCCAAAGTGGTGCTGACCAAAGGTTTGGACTCCGGAACCGCCTTCGAGATCCTCTCCATCGATATAGCCGACATCGACGTCGGTAAGAACATCGGTGCTATGCTCCAGATGGACCAAGCCAACGCCGACAAGAACATCGCCCAGGCCAAGGCGGAGGAACGCCGCGTGATGGCCGTCGCCCAAGAGCAGGAGATGAAGGCCAAGGCACAGGAAGCCCGCGCCAAGGTGATCCTCGCCGAAGCCGAAGTGCCGCTCGCCCTCGCCGACGCCTTCCGCAACGGCAACCTCGGCGTGATGGACTATTACAAACTCGAAAACATCAAGGCCGACACTGGTATGCGTGAAGCTATCAGCAAATCCGGACAGCCCCAACCCAAGAAAAACACCGAAAACAAATAAACCATTATGAAAAGATTTTTCACCACAACATTATTCATCTTTTTGGCAATGAGTATGATAGAAGCACAGGACATCAAACTGCCCGCCCCCAAGACGAATGGCGGAATGCCCCTGATGGAGGCACTCCAGAAACGTGTCACCAACCGTGAGTTCTCCGACAAGATGCTGTCCGACCAGCAGCTTTCGGATTTGCTGTGGGCAGCCAACGGCATCAACCGCGACAATGGCAAGCGCACCGCCCCCTCCGCCCGCAACTGTCAGGAAATCGACATCTACGTCTTCATTGAAAAGGGCGTTTTCCTCTATGTTCCGGAAAAGAACCTTCTAAAACAGGTAATTAAGGAGGACAAGCGCAAGATGGCCGCCCGCCAGCCCTTCGTGGCCGACGCCCCCGTCTTGCTGATGTTCGTCGCCAACTACGACAAGATGACCGGCATGGACAAGGAAGCCAAGGAGTTCTATGGCGCCACCGACGCGGGCTTTGTCAGCCAGAACGTCTATCTGTACTGCGCCTCCGAAGGCCTCAGCACCGTCGTCCTCGGCAGCATCTTCCGCGACGAAATCAAAGATCTTCTGAAATTCAACGGCAAAGCCGTCCTCGGCCAGCCCGTCGCTTTTGCCAAATAATTTTCCACTATGCGAAAAAGAACTATGGTCGTGATAGCGGCAATCTCGGTTGCCGCTACACTTTTATCTTGCAATAGACAAGATATTTACGAGATTTACGATGCTGACCACCAGACGGTGAGCATGGATGCGGAGCTTCCTGAAACAAAGGATGCCAACGCTGTAGCCTACATGGACTCACTGCGCAAGGTATATGGCGAGATGATGGACGAAGTGGTCGGACAAAACGACCACTCCATCGACAAGCAACGGCCACAGGACGAACTG
The DNA here is from genome assembly GCA_947169105.1 of uncultured Bacteroidales bacterium. GTDB lineage: Bacteria > Bacteroidota > Bacteroidia > Bacteroidales > WCHB1-69 > UBA1756. The sequence continues at coordinate 2,336 of CAMVOL010000016.1, forward strand.
TCGAACGTGCTGACGGACATGGTCTTCGATTTGGGCGACTCCATCAGCAAGGTGGTGAATGGTGAAGGTATCGACTTCTCCCTGCTCAACTTCGGCGGCATCCGTAAGCCGCTGAACGCGGGCGACATCACCCTCGGAGACATCTTCTCCATCCTTCCTTTCGACAACATGATCGTGCTCACCACCATCAAAGGGAGCGAGCTTCGGAAGGTGCTGGTGCAGATGAACGACACCACCAACCAGCCTTTTTCACACCTTGCCTTCACGCTGGTGGGTCACAACGCCCCGACCGACATCATCGTGAACGGCAGGCCGTTGGACGACAACGTCACCTACCGTTTCGCCACCATTGACTTCATTTCGGGAGCCAACCGAGGCGACAACATCCTGCGCGACCGCGCCACTAAAGTGCCGTTTGAAATCGGACCGGTCTATAAGACCAACATCCTGCTTCGCGACGCATTTTTGGAATACATCTGGAAAGTGAAGACCGTCAACGGGTATCTGGACCAGAGAGTGAGGAGGTAATATTCCCCCTTTTGCTTACGCACACGATGGCGGAGACCCCTGATGCGATATTTCACTCTGTTTAGCGAAACAGGAGAAAACTTCGTTCGTTATACTTTCCATTTCGGCACACCGTGCCGAAGCGAGGGTAATTCCCCTTCCTCGGGGAAGGGGTGGCCGTAGGCCGGGGTAGGGGTACACGCAATGCTCATCAGTCCGTTGCTATTTGTGTTGTACGCCTATTAGGAATATTGTTTACCCCTACTCTACTTCTTTGAACCTGCATCCAGAATACTATTTCGGCCAAATTTCCAGCCTTGAGATTCTTACGTGCGTAGCCCAATAACTCCCTATTTACGGGGAGAGTGTGGACGTAATGGTCTTTGATTCCGATATCGTTGATGATGGTCATTCTTATCATAAGGAATTCTGATGTTTTATATTATTACCCCGCCCTACGGGCACCCCTTCTAAAATAGAAGGGGAACCTTCTGGCACCACATCAAAAAATTTTGTACTTTTGCCCCCTAATCAATTCCCTCCATTATGCCCACTCCGAAAACGATGACCGCCGAAGAAGCGGTGAAAATGGTACAATCCGGCGACCGCCTCCACTGGCCCTGTGTGGCCGCCGCCCCCGAGCACCTCATCCGCGCCCTCGTGGCACGCGCCGACGAGCTCCAGAACGTCCACATCACGCACCTCTACACCGAAGGGTACGCCGACTACGTGCTTCCGCAGTACGAAGGCCACTTCTGGCTCGACTCCTTCTTTATCGGAGGCAATGTGCGCAAAGCCACACAGGCCGGTTACGCAGACTACATCCCCTGCTCGCTTTCCGACACCGCCCGCATCATCCGTGAGGGGCACCAGCGTGCGGACGGCGTCTTCGTGATGGTGAGCGAACCCGACGACGAGGGCTACGTGTCGCTTGGCACATCGGTGGACTGCACGCTGGCGGCCATCGAAACCGCGCGTTACGTCATCGCGCAGGTGAACAAGTACATGCCGTTCTGCTACGGCGACGCCCGCATCCCGATGTCGAAAATCACGGCGTTCGTCCGCCACGACGTACCGCTGATAGAGCCGGAATTTCCCACCCTTTCGGAGCAGGACATTACTATCGGAAAGCACGCCGCCGCCCTCATTCCCGACGGCGCCACCCTCCAGATCGGTATCGGCAATATCCCGAATGCGGTGTTGGCGCAACTTGGTGGGCACAAGCACCTTGGCATCCACTCCGAGATGTTCTCCGACGGGGTTCTGCCACTGATTGAAAGCGGCGTGATTGACGGCAGCCAGAAAAAAGTGGATGTGGGCAAGCACGTCGCCACCTTCCTCAAGGGAACGCAGAAGCTTTACGACTATGTCGATAAAAATCAGGATGTTCTGATTAACGATGTGGCCTACACCAACAATCCCGCGGTGATTGCATCGAACCCAAAGGTGGTGGGGCTCAACTCCGCCATCCAGATCGACCTCACGGGACAGGTTTGTGCCGATTCGATGGGCACGAAGATGTTCAGCGGCTCGGGCGGACAGCTCGACTTCATGCTGGGGGCGGGCGCGAGCGAGGGGGGCATTCCCATCGTCGCGATGCCGTCGGCCACGGCCAAAGGGGTGAGCAAGATTGTGCCGACACTCACCGAAGGGGCCGGCGTGGTCACGCCGCGCACGGTCGTCCACTGGGTCATCACGGAGTACGGCGCGGTGAACTTGTTCGGCAAGCCGCTGCGTGAACGCGCCCGCCTGCTGACTTCCATCGCACACCCGTCAGCACGGGAAGGCCTCGAGCGTGCGGCGCGGGAACGTTTCGGGAGGTAATTGCCGACCGTTTTCCGGCAGGATAAAGCCAATAGGAAAACAAGTGGTCAAAGTGGTTCCCAGAATGAGAAAAGTTCAGAGAAAGACCTACAAAAAGACCTATAAAAACAACCCAAAAATCAGAAAAAAAATAGTGACATTCTAAAATAAAATCAGTATTTTTGCACCCTCAAAACTTTTACGCCTGAAGGCATAACGCCAAAGGGCGTAATATTATATTCAGACGATAGATATAACTGACAATGAACCCTTTCCGATACGGACGTATAGCTTACGGTGACTACTTCTATGACAGGAAGGAGGAACTTGCCCGCATCACTTCCACCATCAAAGGCGGCAATAATGTCGTATTGTTTGCGCCTCGCAGATACGGAAAGACCTCATTGGTGTTTAAAGTGATGGAGGTACTGGAGGCAGAAGGGGCTATCTGCATCTATTTTGATTGCTCAACAGCATTTTCGCTTGAGTCATTTGCCGACCTGTTTGTCAGGGCGGTTGCTGCAAAGCAAAACAACTGGCAGCGATTTTTGTCCACATTGTCGGGGTTGGTGAAAACACTGCGTCCATCCGTTTCCCTCGACGAATCAGGATTGCCCCAACTCCGTGTCGATTTCACGGAACCGAAGATGACGATCGGAACATTGGCTGACATCCTTGACTTGCCTGAAAAATTGTCGGAGGACACGGCTGCACCTGTCCTCGTTGTTTTTGACGAATTTCAGGACATCCAGAAATTCAACAAATACGGCCTTGAAAACATACTTCGTAATAAGATTCAGCAGCAGCACCGTGTCAATTATCTGTTTTTAGGCAGCAAAACCCATATTTTGTCGGATATGTTCAATAACAAGAACAGGGCATTCTACAATTCTTCTTACCATTTCCAACTCAGCAAGCTGCCGGAACAGGAAACCATTGCTTTTTTGAAGGACAGGTTTTCACAATCAAGTATTATAATCGGTGATGTTGAGGCACAGCAGCTCATTGGCGAAGCGGATAACATCCCCTATTATATCCAGTTGCTTGCATCGGAGGTATGGCAATATACCATTACAGACAAGGCAGCTGTCACGCCAGAGATTATCCGGCAATGCGCCCAACAAATTGTCATCGTCAAGGATGACTATTATAATGAGCTGTTCGGAAAGTTGTCGGAGACACAGTGCAAATTGCTCATAGCACTCACCAAGGAGCAGACTGGCATTTTTTCGTCAGCGTACATCCGCAAATATCACCTGCGTGCCAGTTCGAGTGTGCAAAAAGCTGCAGCAGCATTAGTGGAAGAAGGGATTGTGGACAAAGAAGCCGGCAGCTACTACATTTGTGATCCGTTTTTCAAAAGATACATCATACAGACATTTTGTCAGAATTAAACTCATTTAACCATAGAATAGGCATTACGAATAAAGTTCGTAACGAAGAAATATATAATAAAAACTTTTAAATAGAATTTATTGATAAACAAAATTTTATAAATGAAAGTCGTTATACTTGCCGGAGGATACGGCACCCGAATCAGTGAAGAGAGCCATTTGAAACCCAAACCGATGATTGAAATCGGAGACAAACCCATTTTGTGGCATATTATGAAAGAATATTCTTATTATGGTCACAATGAGTTTATTATCTGTGCGGGGTACAAGCAGGAGTATATCAAGGAGTGGTTTGCTAATTATTTTCTTCACAATTCGGATGTGAGTTTTGATTTCCGTGGAGGCCAAAATGAGATGATCATTCACGAGAGCCACTTGGAGCCATGGAAAGTGACAGTGGTGGACACCGGTTATAATACGATGACGGGAGGTCGTATCAAACGTGTACAGAAGTATGTGGGCGACGAGCCCTTCTTCATGACTTACGGTGATGGCGTTTGTGATGTGGACATCAACAAATTGTTGGCATTTCATAAAAGCCATGGGAAGAAAGCCACTCTCACCGCCGTTAAGATTAAACAGGACAAAGGTATCCTTGATATAGAAGGCGGTGCTGTGAAATCGTTCCGTGAGAAAAATTTAGCTGATGGAGCGCCTATCAATGCTGGGTACATGGTGCTGCAACCGGAGGTGTTTAACCTGATTGACGGGGATGATACCGTTTTCGAGCGTACCCCTCTGGAAACACTTGCCGCTCAGGGCGAACTGATGTCCTATATCCATGAAGGTTTTTGGCAGTGTATGGATAATGTCAGGGAAAAGGCCCTTCTGGAAAAATTGCTTTCACTGGGACAGGCACCATGGAAAAAGTGGGAGAGATAGAATAATGGGTATGCAAACACTGAAGAACAAGAAGGTTTTTCTGACGGGGCACACTGGTTTCAAAGGTGCATGGCTGACATTCATGCTACATCAGATGGGTGCGGAAGTGATGGGCTATTCGCTCTCCCCCAACACCAATCCCAGCCTGTTTGAGGTATTGCATGGTGAAAACTTATGCCATTCCGTCATCGGGGACATTCGCGACACGGAACACTTGCACAAATGTATGACAAACTTCCAGCCGGACATTGTCTTCCATTTGGCGGCGCAGCCCATTGTGCGTACCTCGTACCAAATACCGGCAGAGACTTTCGAGGTCAACGCTATCGGTACGGCCAACGTGTTGGATGGCATCCGTCTGCTCGACAATCCTTGCGTGGGGGTAATGATCACCACCGACAAGGTTTACCAGAACAACGAGACGGGACAAGCCTACAAGGAGGATGACCGTTTCGGCGGCTACGACCCCTATAGTGCCAGCAAAGCTTGTGCCGAACTGGTCATTGACTCCTATCGGAAGTCGTTCTTCAATCCCGCCGATTACGGAAAGCACCAAAAAGCCATCGCCTCTGCACGCGCCGGCAATGTCATCGGGGGTGGCGACTGGGCTGCCGACCGTCTGATTCCCGACATCGTTCGGGCTTTGTCCAAAGGCGAGGCCGTCCAAATCCGTAATCCCAAAGCGGTACGTCCGTGGCAGCACGTGCTGGAACCGCTGTCCGGCTACATTCTGCTGGCGCAAAAGCTGATGGAGGATCCCATCCGATACGCGGAAGGGTTCAACTTCGGTCCCAATCCCGCCGACACACTAACGGTGGAGGCGATGACACAGATGGCTACGGAAATTTGGGGTGGAGGAACATTCGTCTTCCCGAATCTCACCAATCAGCCACACGAGGCAGGACTCCTTTCCTTGGACATCACCAAAGCAGAAAAGGTGCTCGGCTGGCGTCCGCATTTCAATGCAAGGAAAGCGTTGGAGATGACGCTGGAGTGGTACAAGACGTACTACAAGAAGGAATCCTCCATAATGGAAGTTATGAGAAAACAAACTTCGGCATTCAATTTTCCAAATAATAATTGATGTCTCTTCCTGATACTAATTTATGAAAAAGAACGAACTAACCAAAAAATTGATAAATGCAGGATGCCGATTTGTCCGAAATGGCACAAGACACGAAGTTTGGTATAGTCCTCAGACAGGTAATGAATTCACTATACCGCGCCATCAAGCCAAAGAAGTGGCGACAGGTACATTAAAAATGATAATAAAACAATCTGGAGTAAAATTATAAAGATTATGAAAACAGAAAAAGTAATTGTTGAAGTCAGCAGTGATGGTTTATTTTCCGCTTACATGAGCAGTGACGATTACGGATTCGGCATCGCAGGATATGGAGATAATGAGAAGGAAGCTATGGAAGATTTCCTCGAAGCATACGAAAATATTAAAAATGTTCGTGCAGAAAATGGAAAAACAACTCCCGAAATGGAGTTTGAGTTTGTTTATGATAAAGAGAGTCTGTTAAAATATTATAGTAATCTAATTGGTGTTTCCACGATGCATAAGCTTACAGGACTTCCTCAAAAAAGACTTGTTCAATACATTCAGAATGAAACTCATCCCACAGAAAATAGCATGAAAAAAATCCAAGACGGACTTCGTTCATTTTCAGAATCTTTACAAAGGATAGCATTATTATAGATTTAAGCTCAATCATCACTATCAAACCAATCATAATGACCACCCGAGAAGAAATACTGCAATTAGTCAGAAAATATTACGAAGAGAACTTTGCTAACAGGAAGGCATACGAAGAGGGCGACCGTATTGCGTACGGCGGCCGCAAATTCGATGATGAGGAAATGGTGAACCTCGTGGACTCCGCCCTCGACTTTTGGCTCACCACAGGGCGTTTTGCCCAACAGTTCGAAAGAGAATTTGCCGAATTTATGGGTGTGAAACACTGCCTGCTGACAAACTCCGGCTCGTCCGCCAATCTGTTGGCATTCAATGCACTCACTTCACCATTGCTGAAAGAGCGCGCCATCCGCAGGGGCGATGAGGTCATCACGGTGGCCGCAGGTTTCCCTACCACCATCGCCCCCGTCATCCAGTTCGGGGCGGTGCCCGTCTTTGTGGATGTCACCATCCCGCAGTACAATATTGACTGCCGGATGCTGGAACAGGCGCTCTCGCCCAAAACCAAAGCCGTGATGATTGCCCACACGTTGGGTAATCCGTTTGATTTGAAGACGCTTCGGGAGTTCTGTACCAAGCACAATCTTTGGCTGGTGGAGGATAACTGCGATGCCTTGGGTTCCAAGTACTTCATTGATGGCAAATGGAAATACACGGGTACTATCGGCGATATTGGCACCTCCAGTTTTTATCCGCCGCACCATATCACGATGGGGGAAGGCGGTGCCGTTTACACCAACAATGCCCTGCTCAACCGCATTGTGGCCTCCTTCCGTGACTGGGGCCGCGACTGTTATTGCCCTTCGGGCAAGGACGACACCTGCCAGAACCGTTTCACCCGTCAGTTCGGTGAGTTGCCGTTGGGCTACGACCACAAATATGTCTATTCCCACTTCGGTTACAATCTGAAAGTGACGGATATGCAGGCAGCCATCGGATGTGCCCAGCTGAAGAAGCTGCCCGCTTTCGTGGAGGCGCGCCGCAGAAACTGGCAGTTCCTGCGTGACCGGCTGGCCGACCTCAACGATATTTTCGAACTGCCCGCACCAGCGGAGAACTCCAAGCCCAGCTGGTTCGGCTTTTTGCTGACACTAAAGCCCAATGCGCCTTTCAAACGAATGGATTTGGTGAAATACATTGAAAGCAAGAACATTCAGACCCGCCTTTTGTTCTCTGGCAACATCCTGAAACATCCCTGTTTCGACGAGATGCGCGCCACGGGCGAAGGCTTCCGCGTAGTGGGCGACCTGACGAACACCGACCGGATCATGAACGACACCTTCTGGATTGGCGTCTATCCTGGAATGACCCCGCCCATGCTGGAGATGATGGTGTTGTCAATCAGGGAGTTTTGTAAAAGATAAAAGAAGCAGATCATAATGAAAATCGAATTGTTGGATTGCACTTTACGGGATGGTGGGTACCACAACGACTGGAATTTCGGGCACAACACCCTTATAAATGTGACGGAACGGGTCGTAAGTGCCGGTGTCGATTTTATGGAACTGGGATTTCTGGACCAGCGGCGGCCTTTCGATATCAATCGAAGCATCATGCCCGACACCGAATGTATGCGCAAAATCTACGGAAAGGTGGATTCCAAGCAGACAAAATTCGTAGGGATGATAGATTATGGAACTTGTGATATTTCCAATATCCAGCCCTGTTCGGAAAGTTTCCTTGATGGCATCCGTGTCATTTTCAAAAAACACCTCAGGGAACCAGCCATGCAACTTTGCAAACAGCTGAAGGATCTCGGTTATATCGTGTTTTCCCAACTCGTTTCCATAACGAGTTACACCGATGAGGAGCTGATGGATCTGATTCGGCTGGTGAACGAAGTGAAGCCCTACGCGGTCTCTATGGTGGACACGTATGGCTTGTTGCACAGCAGTGGGCTGTTCCATTTCTATGAGATTCTTGACAAATACGTCGATTCGTCTGTCGCATTGGGCTACCATTCCCACAATAACTTCCAATTAGGTTATGCCAATAGCATTGAACTGATCAATCATCACAAGGGCAAAGAACGCACACTTTTGTGTGACGGTTCCTTGTTCGGCATGGGCAAAGGAGCGGGCAATGCCCCCATAGAGCTGCTTTGTATGTATATGAACGATAACTACGGTAAGCATTATCAGTTGAGCCAGTTGTTGGAAGCGATTGATACCACCATTATGGATCTTTTCAACAAATATCATTGGGGGTATTCCATGAAACCGTTTATTGCCGCCTCCAATGACTGCCATCCGAATTACGTCAGTTATCTTCTTGACAAAAAGACCCTTTCCGTAAAATCCATTAATGAAATACTATGTCAGCTCCAGGGCGATAAAAAACTGCTCTATGACAAGAATTATATAGAACAGCTATATATTGATTATCAAAAAAATACGCTTAATGACGACAGCGTTTATACGGAACTGAAAAAGCTTTTTGCCAATAAGAAGATTCTTGTTGTCGGTCCTGGAAAAACTATTGACACGCAAGCTGAAACCATTGGAAATTTTATAAAAAAGGAACAGCCTTTTGTCATTTCCATCAATTTCATTCCAGAAAAATTCAATACAAAGGCCATCTTCCTGACCAATAGCAAACGCTATAACCAACAAGTGACCGCCATTACGGAAAGAAAAAATGAGCTTCAGCTGATTGCCACATCAAATCTGACCCGTACGAATGGCGATTTTGATTATACCCTTGATTATGAGAGCCTCATCGATCGTTCTGCCCCATTTATGGACAACTCCTTCCTGATGATGCTAAAGGTATTGATGCGTGCTGGGGTAACCGAAGTGGCGTTGGCGGGCCTTGACGGCTACTCTTCTGCAAACGAATCCAATTACTTCATGAGCCAAATGGAGTATGAATTCTTGAAACAAAAAGGGGAGGACATTATGGCCGATGTCAATAAGAATCTCCAATCTTTTAAAGGAAAAATCAGTCTTAACTTTATTACTCCAACGTTGTATCGGTATTAACCTACTATGACTCCTAACCCATATATGATTGTTGTTTTTGATTTGGATGGCACCCTGTTGGACACCTCATCGGGAATCATTGCCGCCATTCGGAGGACTGTCTCGGAATTGAAATTGGAGCCCTTGTCTATGGATGTGTTGAGGACATTCATCGGGCCTCCAGTCCAGAACTCCTTTGCCCGGGTTTATGGAATGTCAAAAGAAGACGCTGATGCCACGGCAGCAGTTTTAAGAAATTATTACAAACAAAGTGAATATCTTTTGCAGGCCAGCCCGTATGATGGCATATATGAAGTTTGTGACACTTTGACAAAAAGGCACATTCCTGTCGCTGTCGCCACTTACAAGCGGCAAGATTACGCTGAAGCGATTTTAAATCATTTCGGTTTCAACAAATATACCAAAGCTTTCTATGGTGCTGATTTTGAGGGAAAGCTGACAAAATCGGACATCATCCTGCAATGTCTGAATGACTATGGAATTTCCGACACGAGCAGGGCATTGATGATCGGCGACACCTCCTACGATGCTATCGGAGCTCAGAAGCTCCAGATTCCGTTTCTGGGTGTTTCCTACGGATTCGGATTCCGTAACAAAGAGGAAATTGATGAGTATCCGAACATCGGATTAGCTCATACGGCCATTAATATTTTGGATTTCATTTAAAATTTGAATATGAAACAAAAAGTAGCTGAATATATTGCTGATTTTCTCGCACAAAAAGGGGTAAAGCACATCTTTACCGTCACAGGTGGGGGCGCCATGCATTTGAACGATGCTTTTGGTCATCACAAAACGCTAAAATGCATTTATAATCACCACGAACAGGCCTCTGCGATTGCCGCAGAGGGCTATGCCCGACTGACAGGAAACATTGCTGGACTGTGTGTCACTTCCGGCCCGGGAGGGACGAATGCCATTACCGGTGTGGTGGGCGGCTGGCTTGACTCCATTCCCATGTTTGTCGTCTCAGGTCAAGTGAAGCGTGAGACGACGCTGTGGGCTACTGATGTGCCGCTGCGCCAGTTGGGTGACCAAGAATACAATATCGTGGACTCCGTAAAGCCCATGACCAAATATGCGGTGATGATTACGGAACCGACAGAAATCAGATACCATCTCGAAAAAGCATGGTTTTTGGCGAATAATGGCCGAAAAGGGCCCGTGTGGATAGACGTGCCACTGGATGTGCAAGCTGCCATTGTTGAAACCGATGAATTAGCGGGGTTTGATACGGAAACACTTGAGAAACAAGAGAACCCAATCTATGACCAAAGTCTGACCTCCAAAATTCTTCAGAAATTGGCAGCTGCCAAACGCCCTGTCATTTTTGCTGGAAGCGGGATCCGTCTTTCTGGCGCTGATGACCTGTTCATCAAAGTGATTGATGCCCTGCAAATTCCTGTAGTAACAGCTTGGAATGCCCACGATGCCTTATGGGATGAACATCCCTTGTATTGTGGGAGACCCGGCACGGTAGGAATCAGAGGGGGTAATTTCATCGTTCAAAACAGCGATTTGTTGCTGGTGCTCGGATGCCGGTTAAACATCCGGCAGATAAGTTACAATTATAGGGATTTTGCCCCAAATGCCTATAAAATCATTGTTGATATTGACCAGAATGAATTGAAAAAACCGACAATAAAAGCGGATTTGCCGGTATGGGCAAATGTCAAAGATGTGTTGGAAGACCTTTTGAAGCATGATTTGTCCGCCAATAAGGGAAAGCACAGCGAGTGGTTGCAATGGTGCAGGAATATCCATGCACGTTTTCCTGCTGTTCTCCCTGAGTATTACGACATCACCTCGCCGATAAATCCGTACGTGTTTATTGATGAGTTGTCTGACGAACTTGACAAGGATGATGTGACTGTTTGCGGAAACGGCAGTGCTTGTGTCGTTACTTTCCAAGCCGCAAAAATCAAAAAGGGGCAAAGGTTGTTTACGAACTCGGGCTGCGCTGCAATGGGCTACGGCTTTCCCGCCGCAATAGGAGCCTGTGTAGCCCGTGATGGGAAACGGGTCGTCTGTATTGACGGGGACGGTAGTTTCCAGATGAACCTTCAGGAGTTGCAAACCGTGGTGTACAATCAGTTCAATCTGAAAATCATCTATCTGAACAATAATGGCTACCACTCCATCCGTCAGACCCAGACCAACCTCTTCAAAGGAAGACCTTTGGTCGGGGTGTCGGATGGCAATGGCGTCAGCTTCCCCGATATGCAGAAAATTGCCAATGCATACGGAATTCCATACGTAAAAATAGAAGCTGCTGAGGATATTCATCCGAACATCCGAAAACTTTTGGATATGGACGGCCCCGGATTCTGTGAAGTCATCCTCAATCCCGAACAGAACTTTGCCCCCAAATTATCTTCAAAAGTATTGCCTGACGGAAAGATTGTCTCCCCTGAAATTGATGACATGTTCCCGTTCATCAGCAGGGAGGAGTATAATGAAATAAAACAAGTAGTTGAGAAAATAAACTAAAAACTATCATGCGTAAAATTATCGTCACAGGTGCCACCGGATGTGTGGGAAGCGCGGTTGTCAGACAGGCGATTGCGCAAGGCATAGAGGTGACATGTATCGTCCACAAAGATTCCAAAAGGGTGTCGAATCTTCCACAAAGTGAACGGGTTCATGTTGTAAAATGCAATCTTTCGGATTATTCCTCTTTGGAATTAGCAGGCCAATATGATGCCTTTATACACCTGTCGTGGGAAAAAACTTTCGGAGCCTCCCGTGACGATGCCGAAATCCAAACCCGCAATATCCAATACACCCTTGATGCGGTCAGGTTAGCCCACCGATGCGGCTGTTCCGTGTTTGTAGGTGCGGGCTCTCAAGCGGAATACGGGGTGCAGACACAAGACCTCACTCCGACACTTTCTGTTTGCCCCGAAAGCGGCTACGGCATTGCCAAGTATGCGGCGGGAAAGTTGTCGGCCATGCTGTGCAAAAGTCTGGGTATCCGGCACAACTGGGTGCGCATTCTCAGCGTTTACGGCCCGAACGACGGGGAGAACACGCTCATCAGCTATGCCATCCGTGAACTGAAAGCAGGACGTTCACCCGAATTGACGAAATGCGAGCAGATGTGGGACTATCTATATGCCGACGATGCTGGCGACGCCATACTGTCGGTGACAGCCAAAGGCATTGATGGAAAAACCTATCCGTTGGGCTCCGGAAAAGGACGGAAACTTTCAGAATATATCGAGGACATCCGCAAAACCATCAACCCTTCTGTTGAAATCCGATATGGAGTCAAGGAATATTATCCACACCAGCCGATGCACTTGGTGGCCGACATCAGAGAACTGAAAGAGGACACCGGTTGGGAACCACAGATTTCGTTCAGAGAAGGTATTTCTTTGTTTTTAAAACCATAAAATGCATATTATGAATTGTTTAGTATGTGGCAATAGCCATCTTAAAACGGTTGATACTATTGTGTCAGAATTTGTTTCTGACAGAATAAAAAAATTGCCATCTCCGAAAACAAAATTATGTTTTTGTGAGAAATGCACCTTCGCTTTTTACGACTATCGCTTTACGGACGAAGAGAGCCAATTGCTGTATGCTGACTATCGGGGAACTGAATATCAGTCATTACGGCAAAAGTATGAATATTGGTACTCCGCTAAAGTAAACGAAGCTCTCAATAATGACAAAACGGCCTTGGCGGAGCAACAGCGGGTCATCCAAAAAGTCATCAAAGAAAATATCCAGCATGAAATAAAGGTGGCTCTGGACTACGGGGGGAACGAAGGCCGGACATTCGTGGATGAAATTGGAACGGAAGAAAAGTATGTGTTTGACATATCGGGAGTCCCGACCGTGCCGGGAGTGAAAAACATATCGGATCCTGCTGAACTCAAAAATCACACCTATGATTTTATCATGTGCAATATGCTTTTTGAGCATCTTCCCGATCCTGTCAGGACACTTGACGAACTGAAAGAAATAGGGACTGATAGTACGTTCTATTATATAGAGGTGCCCAGTGAGAATCCTTTTGTTAAGGAAAATAAATTTTCTATCTCAAAGAATATCAGACTATTACTAAATCCATTGTACAATAAATGGAAGCTTATCCGGTATTATTTTAAACAAAGAAGGATGCCCTTTATGCCGATGAAAGAGCATGTAAACTTTTTTACCATCCAATCCATGAAGACTTTTGTCGAAAACAACGGATTCAAGGTAGTGGATATTCAAGAGAATTTGGAGAACACCATTTTGGGTGAACAGACCGTTTTGTCAGTCCTGTTTCAGAAAAAGCAAGCTAATTAAACATAGATATGAAGAAAATCAGCATTCTGATCCCCTGCTATAATGAAGAAGAGAACGTTGTCCCGATGAGCAAGGACGTGGTAAATGAACTGACCACAAACTTGCCACAATATGACTATGAACTCATCTTCATTGACAACGACTCTCAAGACAACACACGTCCCCTGCTCCGTGAGATTTGCAAGATGAATCCGAAAATCAAGGCCATCTTCAATGCCAAGAACTTCGGGCAGTTCAACAGCCCCTATTATGGCATGTTGCAGACCACGGGCGATTGCACTATCACGATGTGCTGCGACTTCCAAGACCCTGTAGAGCTGATTCCCAAGATGGTGGGATTATGGGAAGACGGAGCTAAAATCGTTTCCTGCATCAAAACCCAAAGCAAGGAGAACCCCATCATGCGGCTGTTTCGGACTGGCTACTACAAAATAATCAAGAAGATGTCGTCCGTTGACCAGATTGAGCATTTCACTGGTTTCGGGCTTTATGACAAAAGTTTCATTGGCGTGTTGAAAAATCTGAAGGATCCGACCCCGTTTATCCGTGGCATCGTGGCCGAGCTGGGCTACAAACGGGTGGATCTCGAATACACACAGGCCAAACGCCGGGCCGGGAAAACCCACAACAACTTCTTCACCCTGTTTGATGCAGCCATGCTCAGTTTCACTAGTTACACCAAAGTAGGGTTGCATCTCGTCACCTTTGCAGGACTAATATTATCAGGATTGTCCATACTGGCTGCATTGGTTTATCTTGTGATGAAGCTGATTTGGTGGGATCAGTTCTCCGCAGGCTTGGCTCCGCTCATTATTGGCTTGTTTTTCATCAATGCGGTGGAGCTCCTTTTCATTGGCTTCGTGGGTGAATATGTAATGAGCATCAATACCCGCGTGATGAATCGTCCTTTGGTCATCGAGGAGGAGCGGATTAATTTTGATACAGAAGATTCGAAGGAGCAGCGATAATACCCTGATGCGACTATGGACGACGCGACACAAGTTGAAAATAAGCCTAAGAAGACACTAAGAGAATGGATAAAGTACCTATTCTCTGCGAAATTCATCCGCTTTGTGCTGGTGTCCTTCCTGAATACCGCCTTCGGTTACGGCATATTCGCTTTTTTTATTTGGATTGGGATGCATTACACATTAGCCCTACTTGTGGGTACGATTATCGCAGTACTGTTCAATTTCAAAACTTACGGCGTCCTCGTTTTTAAGAATGGGAATAACAAACTGATAATCAGATTTGTATTGGTGTATTGTTTCTTGTATTTATGTAATATTGGAGGCATTGCGTTACTGAAATGGTTCGGACTGTCATCCTATATGGCTGGTCTGGTTCTACTTGTGCCCGTCGGGCTGCTGGGGTATTTCCTGAACAAAAAGTTTGTATATGAGGTGAAAAAAAGGGAGGACTGAGCAAAAATCCCTATTTGCAATATGGATTTTTTTGGAAAAGTTCCGATTATGAATATGGATTTTTTATACATTTGCAGCCCAATAGTAGATTGGATTCACACCCAAATTAGAAAAATTTGTAATTTGTCATCAACGAATTAGAATAACACACAATCAACCTTATCACATTCTACAGCTTATATGAAAAAAGCAATAAAAAATCCTCAAAAGACACAAAAGACGGTTAAGACTCAATCAAATACCCCTGCATCACTACTGTCCAATGAACGGAAGCTATTTAATGACCAGCTCATTTCCGGCATAGTCCAGTGGTCCTTCTGTATTGTATGCACCATATTGTTATTTGGGGGATTGGGATTCCTCGTTACAAAATACTACCACCCCGACACTTCCAGTATCATACAAGCCGCACTGGAAAAATGCATTGTTACGGATTTCAATCCTGAACCCGTAGAAGGATTATTGTATCGTTTAGGATTAATCTTAATCCCTTCCTTCTTGCTTTTCTTTTACTACCTCTCCACCCTCCCCTTTTTCAAAAAAGTCACACAAAGTCGTGGACTTGCCTATTCTTTAGTTGCGCTGGCTTCCATTGGCATCGCCTTCCTCGGATATTATGTTTTCGCCCAAGACAATCCGACATATCTTGAGACGGTGGGCAGACTGCACAACGAAAGAGACCGTCTGGCTGTCACTAATTATGACTTCTTTTTCAAAGACACTTTTCTGGAGACCCATTTGTCACAATACTTTTTGTTATGGGTATCTTTATTACTTTTATTTTACTTGCTTGTAGTCAAGTTTGTTCGGGGTATTGGCTCTAAAATATATACGATTTTATCTTCCATTGTGCTTTTCGCCTTTGCGATCGTTATTCTCACACAGCTATTCAATATGATGCATTTTGACATGCCATTGAACTGGGAGAACCAATTTGACTTCAATGTAGTTTTCTATTCCTCAACGCAGGTGAATTCGGGCAGCCAGTTGCTTGTGGACGATTTCACAAACACGTACGGTTTGTATCCTCATTTTATCCAACCTTTTTTCAATTTATTTGGTTTGTCCGTTTCCCATTTCACCCTTGTGATGAGTTCGTTGGTCGTTTTCACTTTCATAGCCACTTTATTGTTTCTATACACTACCGTAAAAGACAAGTTGCTTGTTTTGTTCGGATTCAGCACCTGTATATATTTCCCCTATCTGTTGAACCGGCTGGTGATGAATTTTGATTCGATTTTCGCCATATTCCCCATACGTACCACAACAGTTGCCCTATTACTCCTGACAGTTTCTCTCTTCATTATAGCAGAACAGAAACAGAAACAGATCTTCAAGAAAATTGTCTATTATATAGGGAGTTTGTTAATGGCATTTGGCGTTATCTGGAATTTTGAATTCGGAATTGTATCCTATATATCCTGGCTTGCTTTCTTATGTTATTATGACTTTTTCACTACTGAGAAAAAATTTAACTGGAAGAAAATACTATTTCATCTTGGCGTATGGTTGATTTCGTTATTCATAGCATTTTCCATATATGGTGTTATCCAATTGATTCAATACGGTCATTTTCCTGATTTCAGACTGCTAGTTTCCACACTTTCTGTTTTCGGAGGCATGGGGTACTTTATGCTCCCTATGTCACTGTTGCATCCGTGGATGCTTCTTGTCCTGATTTATATGTTGGGGATGCTTTATGCCATCAGCCGTCTTTTCAAAAAAGACATCACGCCTAAATCAGCTGCTATTTTTCTTGTTACCATCTTGGGGTGCGGCCTCTTCGCCTACTTTCAAGGAAGAAGCCACAACTGGAATTTTTCTATAAGCCTTTTTCCTGGACTCATCGTGTTTACTCTCCTGACAGATGAGCTATGGTCCACCTTCAAACGCTCCAATAATTACCTATTAGTTCCATTGTTTTATATCTGCTTGTCATGTATCTTCGTATCCCTAATCAGTATTGGATATGCCTCATCGGATATTAGCAAACTGGCCAACCAGACTGTCAGCAAAGAGTTGAAACCCGCATACGCCAAAGAGAGAAAATACATCAACGATGTAAACCAATTCATTGATTCGTGTAATCTTTCATCAGATAAAGTTATCTTGTTATGCTCAAATAAATATCAGGGGCTGTTCATGCAGGACAAAAGGATGCGGTCTGCAGTTAACCCGGGCATTTTGGATCTGTTCTTTAAAACGGATGCTGAAAAATATGTGGAAGCCCTTGCAGATTCGGCATACGATGTCTTTTTAGGGTATAACTTTTACTATCCATATCTTTCTGACATGCGTACCGTCTTAGCATCCGAATATAAGATCGTCAATCGTCTCGTTGACACCACATCTGTAATTTTTGCACACCTCCAAAAACGGCAGGCCCATTCTCCAAACACTTCTTTCTTTCAAGAATCACAATCAACCATAATGCATGAGACATTCATTAAGGATTCAACACACTATCAACGTTTGTGCCAACTTTCACAAAACGGACAGGATAGTCTGAATATTCCCTCGACATTCACGTTCGAGATTCTTTTCCGTCCTGACAGTCTGCAATTTTACCCATATCCCATATTATGTACAAATAGCACAGACAGTTCGGGGTTTTCCATTATTTATGCAGGGAACAAAGACAAGCCCAATGAATACTATTTTCATCTCGGCAGGCTCGGCTTCCCGATACAGATGGAGGCCAACCAATGGCATTATCTCGCCGTAGTCGTTTCGGGACAGGATGTTACTGCATACAACAATGGGAGAATGGTAGCGAATGTGCGATTCCCTAACTCTTATCGAACTTCAGACCGGCCTCTCTTCATCGGCAACGACGGGAATCTCCGCCATTTCTTCGGCATAATAAGCGAAATTTGTCTGACAAAAGGAATTATTCCGCAAACTGAAATTGCAGACAGGTGGAATAACATCTCTTCCAATGTGTCCACGAAATAATAAATGGGCGGCAAGTGAACCTGCCGCTTGATGAACAACTTTATAAACCTTTTTGGCGTGCAGCGACCTTTAGCCGAAATATTACGACCCAAAAGTATTGAAAAATACATCGGACAAAAGCACCTGATGGGTGAAGGGGCCGCTTTGCGCCATGCCATTGAGACGGGCAACCTGCATTCGATGATTCTGTGGGGGCCGCCCGGCGTCGGCAAGACCACCCTCGCCCTGCTCATCGCCGAGGTGACCAATAGTCCCTTCTATATGCTCAGCGCCATCAACTCCGGCGTGAAGGAAGTGCGCGATGTCATCGAAAAGGCGAAAAAGGAGGAGGGAAAGTCCATCCTGTTCATTGACGAAATCCACCGTTTCTCCAAGTCGCAACAGGACTCGCTGCTCGGTGCGGTGGAACAAGGCATCGTCACCCTCATCGGCGCGACCACCGAAAATCCCTCCTTCGAGGTCATCTCGCCGCTGCTTTCCCGTTGTCAGGTATATATCCTGAAAAATCTGGAACGCAGTGAATTGGAAGAGATTATCGCTACCGCCGTCGGTTATCTTGAAAAGGAACGTTCCCTTACCATCAAGGTGGAGGAAAACGAGGCGTTGCTGCGCGTTTCCGGCGGCGATGCCCGTAAGCTCATCAACGCCATCGAGCTAGTGGTGAACGCTTTGCAGCCCGTTGACGGCACCATCGTCATCAATAACGAGATTGTCCAGAAAACCATCCAGAAGAATCTGGCCGTTTACGACAAGAAGGGGGAGAACCATTACGACATCATCTCCGCCTTCATCAAGTCGCTGCGGGGCAGTGACCCCAACGCCGCGGTCTATTGGCTGGCGCGGATGCTGGCCGCCGGTGAGGATCCGCTCTTCATCGCCCGCCGCATGATCATCCTCGCTTCGGAAGACATCGGCAACGCCAATCCGAACGCCCTGCTGCTGGCCAACGACTGCTTTCAGGCCGTCCACCAGATCGGGATGCCTGAGGCACGCATCATCCTTTCACAAACTGCCGTCTATTTGGCCTCATCGCCCAAAAGCAACGCATCGTATCTCGCTATTGATGAAGCACTTTCGTGGGTAAAGAAGACGGGCGACCTCCCCGTGCCACTGCATCTCCGCAACGCGCCCACCGAACTGATGAAGGAGATAGGCTACCACAAGGGGTACTTGTATGCCCATGATTATGAAGGCAATTTCGTGCCTCAGGAGTTTTTGCCTGAGCAAATCAGCGGCAAGAAGTTCTACGAGCCGCAGAACAATGCCCGCGAAAACGAACTGCGCCGCTACCTCCGCAACTGCTGGAAAGAGAAGTACCGTTACATCCTGCTGATTGCGGTGTTCTTGTCGTGCCTGCTTCCTTCCTTCGCACAAGACATTCATTATTCGCAATTTGCGAGTAACCCGCTTTATCTGAACCCCGCCAACACGGGCGCCATCGACGGCGTTTTCCGGGTCGGGGTAAACCAGAAGACGCAGTGGCTCGCCGTCACCAAGCCGTATATCAGCTTTTCCGGCTCGTTCGACGCGCCCGTCTATAAAAGTAACGGCAAACGCCACCTCATCGGACTTGGCGTGCAGTTCAACGCCGACCGCGCCGGCGACTCGAAGTTCAGCACGTTGCAGGGCACGTTGTCGGCAGCCTACACCAAATCGCTCGACCGGCGCAACAAAAACAAGCTGAGCCTCGGGGTATATGCCGGTTTTTTGCAACGCAGCCTCAACTATGCCACTCTCTCTTTCGATGAGCAGTACCAAAGCGGCATTTACAATCCCGACCTGCCTATCACCGAAACGTTCGGGCGGGAACGGTTTACTGTGTTCGACTGCGGGGCGGGGCTGGCGTGGTCACTGACCCCCAACAAGCGGAGCAGGTACAGCGCGGGCGCGAGCGTGAGCCACCTCACGCAGCCCAACATCGCCCTTTTCGACGCAAAAAGTAGCCTGCACCTGAAAGTGACGGGCTATTTTGTTTCTCGCATCGCCGTCACCGACAACTTCTGTATGTCACCGGTGGCGTACGTCGCCTTCCAGCACCAATACCGTGAAATCCTGTTCGGCTCGCTTTTCGAGTACGAGCACTACCGCAACCCGTACAGCAACCGGTTCGCGGCGGGCGGCGGGCTCTACTACCGCTGGAACGACGCGCTCATTGTGTGCGGCACGCTGGAATGGGAGAATATCCGCCTCGGGCTGAGCTACGACCTCAACTTCTCATCGCTCACAGTGGCGAGCCACGGACGCGGCGGCTTTGAAGTGTCGCTATACTATATATTTAAAAAGGCAAAAATTCGGGGAGCAGGCCGCGAGCCCTGTCCATTCGATGTGATGTAACTTATTGATGATGAAAAAAATACTTGTCACACTTCTGACTCTTCTCGCTTCCGTAGCGTGCTTTGCCCAAAGCAACGCAGAGGCCGAAGTGCGCAAGGCGCAAATCGAATTTCTGAAGCACGACACGATGCCCGTGGATGTGACGCTGCTGCCCACGGAAATCAACACGTCCTACTCCGAATACAACGGCATTCTGATGCCCGATTCCACCTTTTACTTCTCTTCTCTCCGTCCTGAAAGCGAGGAAGATTACGGCGAAATCTTCCAACAATTCTGGAGCACAAGAATTTACAGCTGCCATCTGACCATCAGTGGCTATTCGAAACCGCAGCCGCTACCCGTTATCAATGATGACAAATATTATAATTGCAACTTCACTTTCAACAAGGAGCGGACACTGATGGTCTTCACGCGGTGCGAGCGGGAGTCGGGAAAGCAGCTGCAATGCTCCCTCTGGAAGGCGGACGGCAAGAACGGGCGTTGGTCAAAGCCGCAGATGCTCAACCGCCGCATCAACCTGCCGGGCACCACCACCACGCAGCCGCACTGGGTCGATGGCGACAGCTACAGCGTCATGTATTTCGTCTCCAACCGGCCGCACGGCTTCGGTGACCTCGACATCTGGTACTCCATCTATCGTGACGGCCGTTTCGACGACCCCGTCAATGCGGGCAGCGCCATCAACACGCCCGACAACGAGGTGACGCCGTTCTACGACACCAAGTCTGGGCGGCTCTATTTCAGCAGTGACGGCACGCATCCCACCATCGGTGGTTACGACATCTTCTACGCCGACGGAGCCCTCAGCAAGTGGAGCACGCCGTCCAACATCGGGGTGCCGCTCAACTCCACCGTTAATGATATCTATTTTACTGTAAACCAAAATGATGGAGACGGTTATTTCGCCTCCAACCGTCCCAAGAGCCCCGACGAGGACGGGGACACCTGCTGTACCGACCTATTCCGTTACCACTGGCGTTACGAACAGGACACCACGGCGACGGAGGACACGGTGAGCCGCGATACCGTGCCGGTAAGCGAGCGGGCGCGGCTGCTGCTCCCCATCACGCTCTATTTCCACAACGACGAGCCCGACCCGCGCACCACGGCCACGACCACAAAACAGAACTACCGCGCCACGCTCGCCAACTACATCGCCCTGAAAGAGACGTACAAGACCGAGTATGCCAAAGGGTTGCGCGGCGAGGCGGCGGACAACGCCCGCCAGAAAATCGAGCGTTTCTTCGCCGACTCGGTGGAGCAGGGCTTCCGGAAACTGGAGGAGCTGACTACGATGTTGGTCACGGACTTGGAGGCGGGCAATACGGTTTCCATCACGGTTTGCGGATTTGCAAGTCCCTTGCACAAAGCGGATTACAACGTGGCTTTATCGGCACGGCGCATTGCTTCCTTTGTCAATTATTTGAAAGAGTACGACCACGGGCGGCTGATGCCGTACCTGAACGGGAAAGCCCGTAACCGCCTCATAATCATTGGGGAGCCAGAAGGTTCCTCCATGGCAAAGAAGGAGGTAAGCGACAATGTGAACGACACCCGCAACTCCGTCTATAGTATTGCGGCCTCGAAAGAGCGGCGCATCCAAATCACCACATACGAAAGCAGAAAGGAGTAATTTATGATGAGACAAGTTCTTATGACACTGATAGTTGCCGCCGCAATGACGGTGGCTCCGGCACAGTCGCTGAATGAGATGCTGCTCCATTTTTCCGAAAAGGAAATGGAGGTGCCAATGTCTGTCCGGCAGAAAATGATAGACAACAAGGGCAATACAATTCCTCTGTACGACCAGTACAAGCTGAACATTTACGACAAGCGGGCGCGCTTCCTGCGTATCACCACACCGTTGGAGGTGACGTATGAAATCTGTGCGTGGAAGTTGAGCAAGAAGGAGTTTTTGGTGGCGCTTTGTGAAACGCGGTGCGGCAATAGTTGCGGCTCCAAAATCCGCTTTTTCATCCCGCATGAGGAGTGGCGGGAAATACCGGCCGAGGAATACATTCCGGAGTTTACATTGGATGACATTTTCGACAGCAAAAAACTGGAAAAGAACTACTTGACA
This sequence comes from uncultured Bacteroidales bacterium, assembly GCA_947169105.1. Lineage (GTDB taxonomy): Bacteria > Bacteroidota > Bacteroidia > Bacteroidales > WCHB1-69 > UBA1756. The sequence continues at coordinate 24,697 of CAMVOL010000016.1, forward strand.
ACGAAAACCGTCATTAAGGACCTCGAGGTGAAGACGCAGTTCCTGTTACCGCAGACCGGCAACGACATTGTAGTCATCTTCACCTGTCTTGACGAACTGGAAAAACCTGAATACCAACGCATTTACAAATACCTCCGCGGGGCAATGGTGGACCTGATTTGGGAAAAAGGCAGTTTCAAGAAAAGCGACCCCTATTTTTCATATTAAATTGCGTCCGCATCATTTTCGTTTTCCCAAATTGTAGAGACGCGGTGTACCGCGTCTCCAATAAATCCATCATATTCATTATAAAATCATATTGATTTTCAACAATATAATAAGAAAAGAAAATTTTCTATAAAACCATTGTAGAAACCGATAAAAATTGTATTTTTGCGACCTCAAATTCAGTCAGGAGAGGTGGGTGAGTGGCTGAAACCAACAGTTTGCTAAACTGTCGTAGGGGTAACCCTACCGCGAGTTCGAATCTCGCCCTCTCCGCAAGCAAAAAGGCAACGTGAAAGCGTTGCCTTTTTTGTTTGGCCTTTTGAGGTAATGTTAGTTACACATTAAAAAAAATTGCTGAAAATCATTTTCTTGATTATCAGCAATTTGCATTTTACGTAGCGGGGGCAGGACTCGAACCTGCGACCTCCGGGTTATGAGCCCGACGAGCTACCACTGCTCTACCCCGCTAAATCGGTGGCAAAATTACAACAATTTTCGTTTCGTGCCACGTGACTACAAAAAATTTTTTTCAACCATAAACCAAAATTATTTGCTACTTTTGCAACGCTTTATACAGTCTTCTGCAAAATGCAAAATTAATTTTGAATCAATCTATTATAGATAATATGAACCGAAAAAGACTCCTTTCGAAGTCCTTGTTTATAGGAATCATTTCCTTTATGGTCATCGCCGTCCTGTTCAGCGGCTGCCGCCGAAAAAAGAAATCTGCCGACGCGTACGGCGTATTTGAAGCGACCGAGATCACCGTTTCGTCCGAAAGCAACGGTCGCCTGCTGGCATTTGACGTGGAAGAAGGCCAAGTGTGTCACAAAGGGGACATCCTCGGCTATATTGACTCGGCACAGATATGCCTCCAAATCCAGCAGTTGGAGTCTGCCATCCGCGCCACCCTCGCCGGACGCCCCGATATCCCGTCGCAGCTGAACACCCTTCAAGCGCAACTCAAAACCCTTGAACGCGAAAAAGAACGTGTGTCCACCCTCGTGGAAGCCAATGCCGCCACCACCAAGCAGTTGGACGACGTAAACGCCCAGATTGCCATCGTAAAAGGGCAGATTTCCGCCACCAAATCGCAACTGAACACACAATCGGCAGCCATCCTCGAAAATGTGGAGGCGCAACGCTTCCAAGTGATGCAGCTCCAGAACGCCCTCGAAAAATGCACCATCAAGGCGCCCATCAACGGCACCATCCTCAAAAAATACATCCAGCCCAACGAACTGGCTTTCCAAGGCAAACCATTGTTCAAAATCGCGGACGTAACTAACATGTCCATAAAAGTTTACGTTACGGAGGATATGCTTTCCAGCATCCGTCTCGGACAGAAAGCAGACATCCATATCGACACCCGCGACAAGAAAAAAGACAAAGTAATGGAGGGCACCGTGCGCTGGATTTCTGACAAAGCCGAATTTACACCCAAGATGATCCAAACCAAAAAGGAACGGGTCAATATGGTGTATGCTGTCCGCATCTCCTTCAAGAATGACGGCAGCGCCAAAATCGGGATGCCCGGCGATGTGAATTTCAAATAGCTTATCTTCAGAAAGATATGCCTACTATCAGCGTTCAGGATCTAAAAAAGAGCTACGGCCATATCCAAGCCCTGAAAGGGGTCTCCTTCGATGTGGAGGAGGGCGAAATTTTCGGTGTGGTCGGTCCTGACGGCGCAGGCAAGTCCACGCTCTTCAACATCCTGACTACCCTGCTGCTGCCCGACAGCGGCACCGCCACCGTCCTCGGCCGCGACCTGTTCAAGGAGTACCTCGAAATCCGCAAAAGCATCGGCTACCTGCCCGGCACCTTCTCCCTCTATCCCGACCTGACCGTGGAGGAGAACCTCATCTTCTTCGCCACCATGTACCAAAGCTCCATCCGCGAGAACATGTCCATCATCAAGCCAATTTGGAAACAGTTGATGCCCTTCAAGAAACGTCCTGCCGGCAAACTGTCGGGTGGTATGAAACAGAAGTTGGCCCTCTGCTGCGCCCTCATCCACAAGCCGACCCTGCTGTTCCTCGACGAGCCCACCACCGGCGTGGATCCCGTTTCCCGCAAGGAGTTCTGGGAAATCCTCGGCACCATCAAAACACAAGGAATTACCGTCGTCGTGTCCACGCCCTATATGGACGAGGCCACCCTCTGCGACCGTATCGCCCTCCTTCAGGAAGGCGAGTTCATCCGGATGGACACCCCTGCCAACATCATCAGCAGCTTCAAGGGCGAACTGGTCACGCTCCGTACCGACGACATCTTCAAGCTGCTCCGGAAAATGGCCGACTGCACACTCAACTGCACCTTCTACCCCTACGGCGAAAACCTGCACGTTATCTTCTACGACCCCATCACCACCGCCCTCCCCGCCTTCGAGGAGTTCCTCCGACAAAACGACATCATCTATAACAACCTCACCCAAATTGCCCCGACCATCGAGGACTGCTTCATAGAAGTAGCAAGTTCATCAGGTTCATAAAGTTAAAAGGTTTGAAAGTTTGAAAGTAGAGACGCGGTGTACCGCGTCTAATAAATAGAAAACAATTCCTATAAAACCCTGAAGGGGTGACAGATTATAAACGGGGATGTGAATCCCCGGAAAAGAACAATGAAAGTCCGATTACCGTTCCGACCACAGCAAGCCATCGACACGCCCTATTCCATCCAGGTGGAGGGGCTGACGAAGCGTTTTGGGGAGTTCACTGCCGTAAACCACATCAGTTTCGAGGTGAAGAAGGGGGAGATTTTCGGTTTCCTCGGAGCGAACGGTGCGGGAAAGACCACTGCCATCCGTATGCTGTGCAGCCTGTTGCAACCGACCGAAGGGAAGGCGATGATCGCCGGCTACGACCTCGCGACGCAACCCAAGCTCATCAAACGGCATATCGGCTATATGAGCCAGAAGTTCTCGCTGTACGACGACCTCACCATCTTCGAGAATATGCAGCTGTTCGGCACCATCTACGGAATTCCTCGCAAAGAACTGAAAGACAGAATTTTCAGCCGGCTTGAGGATTTGCATTTGGCCGACAAGTCGAAGACGTTGGTCGCCTCCATCCCGTTAGGTTGGAAGCAGAAGCTGGCTTTCGCCACCGCCATGCTGCACCGTCCCGACATCGTGTTTCTGGACGAGCCCACCAGCGGCGTGGACCCGATCGTGCGGCGCGAGTTCTGGAACCTCATCTATGAGGCCGCCTCCCACGGGGTCACCATCTTCGTCACCACCCACTATATGGACGAGGCCGAGTACTGCGGCCGCATCTCCATCATGTCGCACGGTGAGCTGAAACTCATCGGCACTCCCACCGAGCTGAAGGAGCAGATGCAGGTGGATTCTATCGAAAAAGTATTTGTCAAATATGTAGTAAGGTAGTTATGAAAGAGTTACGACAGATACTGAAAAAAGAGTTCACCCACATTTTCCGTGACCGCATCACTCTGTTCCTCGTGCTGGCCATCCCGATCATGCTGGTGCTCCTCTTCGGCTTCACCATCAGCACCGACATTCACCACGCCACCATCTCCGTTCTCGACCTCTCGAACGACAGCCAGTCGAAGGCGCTGGTGGATAAAATCACCGCATCGGGATATTTTGAAGTGGTCTCCTATCCGAAGTCGGAGCAAGAGATTGACAACGACTTCAAAGACAAGAATATAAAGTTAGCCATTATCATTCCCAGCGCGTTTGAGGAACAGCTCACCAATGAAAAGTTCGTCACCATCCAGATTATCAGCGACGTGTCGGACATGAACGTGGCCTCCATCCTCAACAACTACGTCAAGGCGATTCTCAACGACTTCACCAACGATTTCAACGGCACGGCCACGATGCCCATCGAGCTTTGTACACAGATGATGTATAACCCCGAAGCCAACAGCGTCTATATGTTCGTGCCGGGCATCATCACGCTGATTATGATTATTGTGACGGCGCTGATGTCGTCCATCACGCTGGCCCGCGAAGTGGAGACCGGCACCATGCGAATGCTGCTGATTGCGCCGGTCAACAAGGCGTGGGTGGTCGTCGGAAAGGTCATCCCTTACATGATTCTGTCGTTTATATCCACCATTACTATCATAGTAATCAGTGTATTGGTATTCAAAATGCCCATCAAGGGAAGCGTGTGGCTGCTGTTGGCGGTGTGTATCGTCTTCATGCTCACCTCCGCGTCGTTCGGCACGGCCATCTCCTCCTTGGTCAAGACGCAGATTGACGCCATGATGATCACGATGATGGGGCTGTTTCTGCCCACGGCACTGCTTTCGGGCTTCCTCTTCCCCATCGACAACATGCCCTATTTCTTCCAGGTTCTGGCCAACATCTTCCCCGGAAAATGGTTCATCATCGCCATCAAGGACGTGATGCTCAAGGGGTCGGGATTCTTCGATATATGGCTCTATATGCTCATCCTTTTCGCGATGGCGGCTATTCTAATGACAGTCAGTTTAATTCGGTTGGATAAAAGAAGATAGTTATGCGGGTCATTCTTATACTGATAAAAAAAGAGTTTTTGCAGGTTTTCCGCAACTCGCTGCTGTGGAAGATCCTGTTGCTAGCTCCGCTTGCCGAATTTCTACTGTTCCCTTATACCGCCGATTACGAAATCAAGAATGTCCACATCGCCTTCGTCGATCACGACCGGTCGCAGATGACCAGCGACATCCTTTCCAAGTTTTCCGCTTCGCAATACTTTATCAATCACGGGATTGTGAATTCACGTACGGATGCGGAGGATATGATGCAGGCGGACGAAATCGACTTCATCATCGAGTTCCCTGCCGACTTCGAGCGGTCGGTGATTACGCAGGAGCCGACCAAGATCGGCATTACCGCCAACGCCATCAACACGGTGAAGGCGGGACTCGGCAGCGAATATGTGCAGCGGGTGCTCGCCGACTACCTGATGGGGATGTCCGAAAACGCGCAAAACCCGCTCCAGCCGCAAGTGGCCCAGTTGGTGACGACCAACGTCTATTGGTTCAACGAGCAGATGAACTACAAGAACGTCATCGTGCCGGGACTGCTGATTATCCTCGTTACCCTCATCGGCGCCTATATCACAGCCCTTAACATTGTGAGGGAAAAAGAGTTAGGAACGATTGAACAGGTGAATGTCACTCCCATCAAAAAGTGGCAGTTTTTGTTGGGCAAGATGATACCTTTCTGGATTTTGGGGATGGCAGAATTTTGTATAGGATTGGTTATCATGAAGTTGGTGTTCGGCATCAGCATACAGGGAAGTCTGTTGCTGCTGTTGGGACTCACGGCGGTCTATCTTCTGGTGATGTTGGGGCTCGGCTTCTTCATCTCCAGCGTGTCGCGCAACCAGTTGCAGGCGATGTTCATCGTCTTCTTCCTGTTCATCCTCTTTGTGATGCTGAGCGGCACGTTCACGCCGGTGGAAGGCATGCCCGACTGGGCCGAATACCTCAACTATTTCAACCCTATGTCCTTCTTTATGAGTGCGATGAAGACGGTGATTCTGAAAGGCAGCACTGTGGATAACATCCGAGACCAGTTCATTGCCCTATCGGTGATGGCGGTGATCCTGAACACGGCGGCGCTCCTCTCCTACCGGGACAAAGTTCAATAATTGCAAATACAAAAATATGTGTGGAACTCCTATATTAGAAGTCGTTCTCGTAATAATCTTCATATTGATAGTTTATACAGGGCTTGCCGTACTTAATGGATTTATCGCCCGCAAAAGGAAGCATTCGTTCTTCATTTGGATGCTTATCTCTCTCTGCATTATGCCACCCATAGCTTTAATCGCCATTTTGGCTTTATGCAGAGAGGACAACACCCATAAAATCCCTTAATCTCTATTTCCTTATCACTTTCTTCGTGATGATAACGTTGCCGTCTGAAACGATGCGCAGCAGATACATTCCCGAAGGTCTTTGAGAAAGGTCTATTTCAACCTCATCGGCTTCGGCATATTTACGAAGAAGCAGCTTGCCTTGGGCATCAAACAGCTGGATTTCAACACTATGAATACATGGAAGCTGGATGTGGCAGACATTCTCCACCGGGTTGGGCCATACCGAAATTTCCTCGTTCGCCGTAGCTTCTTCCACACCCACCACTTGGAGGTGCGCCACAATGGTGTGATTGGCCTCCACATGATGGAAGGTGTAGGTTGTGACAGCCCCCTGACTTACGCCATCCACCTCAACATCAACCACTTGATAACCAGGGAATGGCTCAATATTGAAAGTCTGATCCGCACCATAGGTCACCTCTATCTGTCCATAAGGTGTGATATGGCCTGCATCAATGGGATCAATGGAAGAGGTGATGATATACACATTAGGTGAGAAGATGACCTCAATCGTATGATTTTCATGTATATTATAGAAGGTATAGTCACCACTTGTCGGCGTTCCAAGACTTTCCCCGTCCACAATGAGATTCTCCACGTACCAGCCCTCGTCTGGAGTGAACGAGACGGTAACTTGTGCATCACATGGCGTATAGATGGTGTCAGAGGGATTTATCGTACCGTTACCTTCTTTTGTGGCCACAACAACGAACTGATCACGCGACAAATAGAAGACGATATTCTTGCTTTCATGAATGTTTTCAATCCGAATCTCCTCAACGTTCTCCATTCTGATGCCATTAACGGCAATAGAATCAACGTGATAACAATCGAACAAGGGAATTGTGACCAGTGTATCCGTACTGCACGGCAAATTATGAATGGTGTCAAAGAACAACCCTTCATCTTCATTGGCAACTGAAACAAAAACGTTATAAGAGAGTTGCGTAAAGAAGGCTTCAATTTCCTGATTTTCAGAGATATTTAAAATCTCGTACGATGTCACTGCGCCCACATTTTCACCATTCACAATTACAGAATCGATGCGGTAGCAATCCTCTGCGGTGATTTCGATGGTGACATCCGAACCGTAGTTCACGGTGGTGTCGGTCGGTGTGACACGGCCACCTTCGCCCGCCGTCGACGTAATCACAAATTGTGCAAGAGAGAACAACGGCTGTATCGAGTGGTTTGTAGTGATATCGGTCAGCAACAAGGTGTCAGCAGCGGCCAATGTATCACCATCCAAGACCACACCGCTCACATAATAGCCATCATTTGGTGTGAAACGGAAGGTGAAATCGGAGCCGCAAGGTACCGTCGTCGCGACATCGGGGACGATTGTTCCGCCATCGCTTGCAACGGGTGTCAATGTATATTCCCGTAATACGAAAGTGGCGGAAAGTGTGTGTGCTTCCTCCACGTTTTCAAAAGCGTAGGAAGACACCGCGCCCACTACAACCCCATCAATCGTCACATTTTCAATATCATAACATTCATCAGGAATGATTTCGACATTCAAATCCGAACCACAGATGACCGTTGTATCACCCGTGGGCGTGACGTGTCCACCCTCATCCGCTGAAAGCGAAAGCTGGTAGGTCCTTTCAGAGAAATAGGCTGCAACTATCTGGTCTGTATGGATATTTTCAATTTGGTACGATGTAACCGCACCTACATTCGTGCCGTTCACCACCACCGAATCAATGTGATAACAAATGTCGGACACAACGGTAAGTTCCACCGCATTACCGCAAACAACCCGGTCAGTATCAATTGTAACACGTCCATGTTCAGGCGTGACGACCTCTACCGTATATTCGTTCCGCACAAACGTGGCCGTCAGCGTGTGGTCGCCGTCGATGCTACTGAACGTGTATCTGCCTATCGAACCCACATACACACCGTCGGCAAAGACGGAATCAATACTATAGCAATCCGCTGCGGTGATTTCGATGGTGACATCCGAGCCGTAGTTCACGGTGGTGTCGGACGGAGTGACGATTCCACCCTCACCCGCCGTCGTCGTCACATGATATTCGTTGATGGCGAACTGGGCGGTAATCAAATGATTGGCACGGACATTAGAGAACACATACGTTTCAGCAGGTTCTACAGAAACCCTATCCACAATCAATTCGGCAATATGATACCCCTCTTCCGGACGAATATCATAGCGGATACTGTCACCGCAATTCACCAGTGTCATATTCGACGGGGTAATGGTGCCATACTGCGGCACAGGGAACACACTAATCGTATATTCATTCATTGCAAAGGTAGCCGTCAGCGTGTGGTTACTTTCCACATTCTCAAAGGTATAGGATGATATACCACCCACATACACATCATCAACAAATACGGAGTCAATATGATAGCAGTCATCAGCAGTGACTTCAATCGTGACTGTGTCCCCGTAGGAGGCTTCCACCAACGACGGAGACACGACGCCACCGGCTCCTGCCGTAGCCGTAATCTCGAATTCGTTAATGGCGAACCTTGCAACAATGGTATGGTTTGCACGAATGTTCTCAAAAGTATGACTGTATGCCAATGGGCTGCTTGCTCCGTCCACCTGCAGTGCAGCGAGATGCCAACCGTCGGCCGGGGTAATTGTATAGGTGATGCTTTCACCGCAATTCACCGTCATCGTGCCGACAGGCGAAATCGTGCCGTTGCCTTCGACCGAAGCCGTAATCTCGTAACCGTTCTGCACAAACGTGGCCGTCAGCGTGTGGTCGCCATCGATGCCACTGAACGTGTAGCTGTCCACCAAACCCACATACACACCGTCGGCAAAGACGGAGTCGATACGATAGCAATCCGCTGCGGTGATGCCAATGGTGACATCCGAGCCATAGTTCACGATGGTGTCGGACGGTGTGACACGGCCACCTTCGCCCGCCATCGCCATCACCCTGTATTCATTGAGGACGAATTGGGCGGTAATCGTGTGGTTGCCACGCACATCCGTAAATGTGTAGCTGTCGGTGGCTTCCACCGGTTCGCCGTCCACACGCACCTCCGTCAGATGCCAGCCCGTGGCAGGCGCAAACGAATAGGTGGCGTTGTCACCGCACTGCACCGTCGTCGTGCCGACAGGCGAAATCGTGCCGTTGCCCTCGACTGTGGCCGTAATCTCGTAACCGTTCCGCACAAACGTGGCCGTCAGTGTGTGGTCGCCGTCGATGCCGCTGAACGTGTAGCTGCCTACCGAACCCACATACACACCGTCGGCAAAGACGGAGTCGATACGATAGCAATCCGCTGCGGTGATGCCGATGGTGACATCCGAGCCGTAGTTCACGGTGGTGTCGGACGGAGTGACACTGCCACCCTCGCCCGCCGTCGCCATCACCCTGTATTCGTTAAGGACGAACTGGGCGGTAATCGTGTGGTTGCCACGCACATCCGTAAATGTGTAGGTGCTGGTGGAATCAACAGATTCGTCATCCACTAGCAGGCCCGTCAGATGCCAGCCCGTGGCAGGCGCAAACGAATAGGTGGCATTATCGCCGCATAGCGCCGTCGTCGTGCCACTGGGCGAAATTGTGCCATTGCCCTCGATCGAAGCCGTGATTTCGTAACCATTCCGTACGAAAGTGGCCGTCAGCGTATGGGCGCCGTCGATGCCACTGAACGTGTAGCTGCCTACCGCACCCACATACACACCGTCGGCAAAGACGGAGTCGATACGATAGCAATCCACTGCGGTGATTTCGATGGTGACATCCGATCCGTAGTTCACGGTGGTGTCGGACGGAGTGATACGGCCGCCATCGCCCGCCGTCGCCGTCACCCGATATTCGTTGAGGACGAATTGGGCGGTAATCGTGTGGTTGCCCCGTACATCCGTAAACGTGTAGGTGCTGGTGGAATCTACCGCTTCGCCATCCACCAGCAGACCCGTCAGGTGCCAGCCCGCAGCAGGCGCAAACGAATAGGTGGCGTTATCGCCGCATAGCACCGTCGTCGTGCCGACAGGCGAAATCGTGCCGTTGCCCTCGACCGAAGCCGTAATCTCATAGTCGTTCCGTGCGAAAGTGGCCGACAAAGTGTGGTCGGCGGTGACATTATCAAAAGTGTAGGATTCCACCGCGCCCACATAAGCGCCGTCGGCAAATACCGAGTCGATGTGGTAACAAGCGGCGGCATTGATACTGATAGTGACATCCTCACCGTAGGAGGCTTCCGAAACGGCCGGGGTCACCGAGCCGCCGTCACCCGCCGTCGCCGTCACACTATATTCGTTGATGGAAAATTGGGCGGTAATCGTGTGGCTGCCACGCACATCCGTAAACGTGTAGGTATCTGTGGCTTCCACAGGTTCGTCGTCCACACGCACCTCCGTCAGATGCCAGCCCGTGGCAGGCGCAAACGAATAGGTGGCGTTGTCGCCGCATAGCACCGTCGTCGTGCCGACAGGCGAAATCGTGCCTTCGCCTTCGACCGAAGCCGTGATTTCGTAGTCATTCCGTACGAAAGTGGCCGACAATGTGTGGGGTTCCGTCACATTATTGAATGTATGGGTCGGATAGGCACCCACATAACTACCGTCGGCGAACACCGAATCAATATGGTAGCAATCATCGGCGGTAATTGTAATGGTTTGTCTTCCACCATATTCCACAACAGCCATATCAGGAGAGACACTACCGCCGTCGCCTGCCGTCGCTGTGATTTCGTAACGGATACGCGCGAACAGTGGCTTCACCGTGTGGTTGCCCGTAATATTTTCAAAACGATAGTAATTAGCGGCCTCCAACGTATCACCATCCACAATGACGGCACTGATGAAATAACCCGTATTCGGCTCAAAATTAAAAGTATAGGATGAATCACAGGGTACAGAAACCGTCACATTCGGAGTGATGCTTCCACCCGTGCTTGCCAGCGGGGTCAGGACAAAATCCTTACGCACGAAAACCGCACTCACCGTATGTGTTTCCCTCACATTCTCAAATAGATAGTAATCGACCGCACCCCTATCAAGCCCGTCCACAAAAATGGACACAATGTCATGGCAATCGTCCGGCGTGATGGTAACAGCCAGACTTTCGCCACACAGAACCACCGTGTCACCTACAGGTGCAATCGCACCGCCATCACCCGCAACCATATTGACATTATAACTCTTTTGCGAGAAGAAGGCACGGATTGTCTGATTCCCAAGAGAATCGGTGCAATACAACGAGCAGGTGGATATGGCACCTCTATTCTCATCATTAACAATCACTGAATCAATAATATAACATTCATCTGGAAGAATAGTGTAGGTCTGCTGTGAACCGCAGGCGACCGTCATCGTGCCAGAAGGTTCAATCCGGCCTCCATTTCCTGCGGAAGAGACAAACTGATGCTCATTTTGCGAGAAATAAGCTATAATTATTTGATTTTCAGAAATATTTTCAAAAGTATAGGATGCAACTGCACCGTTATTCACCCCATTAACCACCACAGAGTCAAGCGAGTTACATTCGGCAGGGGTAATCGTGCATATACGGGTTTCTCCACATAAGACCGTGGACGAACCCTCCAACAGAATTTGCCCGTTTCCTTCTTCACGGATGACAATCTCAAATTCATCCTTTGAAAAATATGCCTTAATATTCTGGTTTTCAGTAATATTTTCAAACAAATATGAAGTAATCACCCCTCTGTTCACACCATTGACCACCACCGAATCAATGGAATAGCAGGCCTCTGGTGTTATGGCGCAGGTCAGGCTTTCGTTACAAAGGACTTCTGTAGTCCCATCCGGCTCAATTCTACCACCTTCCGTCACCTCAGAAGCCACGGTGTATCTGTTTTGCGAGAAGAAAGCCCGGACTGTTTGGTCGGCCTGATTACTGGACAGGACCAACGAAGAGACAGCTCCCACATTTTCACCATTCACCAGCACAGAATCAACCGTATGGCAATCATAACCAATCGGGATGGAGAGCGTTTCACCGCAAGCAAGCACCGAATCAGCGGCATACAGCTCATCCGTCCCGTCCGTGTAGGTGATGGACACATGGTTTTCGGAAAGCCTCCCGTAGTTAATCCGCAACAACTGGTCGGCATTCATACTGGAAATAGTATAGAACGCCGTATCTGGCTTCAGCGGATCAACATTCTGATGGTAAGAAAGTTGGTTCGTAATATCCACGTCATTCAAGACTGCGGAGCGGATACTGTCACATACTGCGGGTACAATATAGAACGTGGCCGCGCCAGAGCAGTTGGCACTATTTTCCAAATAGACAATGCCATCTCCGTTGCTTTCCACATCAAACTGATAAACAATACCGGTGAATTTGATTTTCAGACGATTTTGCTGCCTGATATTGTGCAAGGTGAAAATGGCATTATAAGCGTCGAAAGTGAGCGAATCCTGCGGCAACAAGATTCCATTAACCCACACGCTATCAACACGGTAACAATCAATAGGATCAATGACGTATGTAACGTCGCCGCCACATGGCGCTGAAATGAAGGCAGGTGTGACACTTCCTCCGATATTGCTTTCCGTGTATTGGCTATAACGACGGATATCAAAACTTGCACTAACCGTATGGTTGGCGGAAATATCGCTCAGAATCAGCGTATCACCGTGCAACATAGGATTCGCCCAACGCCCGTCCACACGGACGACACCAATATCGTAGCAGTCATCCGGAGTAATCACGATAGCTAAATCTTCGCCGCAGCGCACCACATTCATTCCACTATGCGTTACCGAGCCATGTTCGTCGGCAACGACTTCCACATGATACTCAATAGTGGAAAAATAGGCCCTGATATTCTGATTTTCAACAACATCATAAATAGTATATGCCGTAACTGCACCCATATTCACCCCATTGACCAGCACTGAATCCACCGAATAACAGGCATCCGGAAGGACGGTCAGGGTGACGCTATCCCCGCACAGCACGAGACTTGATGTGACGGCAACGGAACCATGCTCCATGTCGTCAGCCACCAAAACCTGATAGACAATCGGGCTGAAATAGGCGTCAATTACCTGATTTTGACGCACATTACGGAGGGTATCTGAAACAATCGCTCCCCTATTTACCCCATTAACCAACACTGAATCAAGCACATAACACTCATTCGCTGATACCGTAAACGTCACTTCGCCTCCACAGGTGACTTCCGTACTGCCCAATGTAATCCGGCCATTTTCAGAAACGCCCGCCGTAACGGTGTACTGCAAACGGGAGAAGTAACTGTGAAGGATGTGTTCCGTCGTCACCGAAGCAAAATCGAACTCCGTAACAACCCCTCGGTTCACGCCGTCCACGACGACGGAATCAATGGCGTGGCAATCATCGGGAAGAATGTCGAAATGAACCGAGTTCCCGTATGCGACAATCGTGTCGTCCGGAGTGACATAGCCATTGCCAGACACCTCCACATCAACAAGATATGCGTTTTGTGCAAACACCACCCTGATGGTGTGGTTCTGCCGGATATCGGTAAACGTATAAGCAGCGGCTGATGCCATTAAAGCATCATCAACAATCAAAGAATCAATATAATAGCCAGCATCTGGAAGGATCTGATAGGTTTTGTCCGTCCCGCAGGCCACCGTCGTCGTTCCTATCGGAGTGAGCGTGCCATGCGGTGTGCTTTGCGCTTCAATCTGATACTGCGTGCGGTGCATCTCCACCTGCAACGTATGATCGGCAATCACCTCCGTAAAACGGCAGGAGTCACCGGTCTGAACCTGGAGGCCGTCCACAAGAACCGAATCAAGGGTATAGCAGTCGAAAACAACGGGCAGCACCGTATCTGCGCCGCAGGCAACCGACACCGACTCATGCCGAAGCACACTTGCCCCTGACAAGAAAGTAACTTCAATGTGACGTTCTCCATCGCTCTCATAAGACACTTCAACAACCTGATTTTCAGTAATATTTATTACAGTATAACAGGCCGTATCCGACAGCCACGGATTCACATTGTTGCGATAAGTCAGGCGGGCGGTAATGTCCACACCGTTCAAAAGGACCGATTGTAGGCGGTTGCACGCGGCGGGAGCGACATAAAACGAAAATTCATCGCCACACGCCACGCGGTCAGCTGTTGTCACCACCGTGCCTGCACCCTGATTTTCCACCGTTACAGAATAGCTGTTTCTTTCAAACGCCACCTCAATGCTATAATCCGAACGGACTTCATTGACACGATAATACATCTCATTACCCATTTGTTGCAGTTGCTCCAGCGGAATATTTTCGTCATTTACCTGCACAGAAGCAATATGGTAGCAGGCGGCGGGAATCATCGCCACCCTCAGCGTATCACCGCACAGGATGGTGGTGGACGAAGGAGTGATTGTACCTCCAGCACTACCAGAAACGGTGCAAGCATAGGCGATACGTCCGAAGTCCGCTGTGACGGCCTTGTCGGAAGTCAGCGATGACAGGGTCAACTCCGCATAATCCGAATAGAACCGCAAGGAATCGAAGCAGTCCACACCATCCACTGACACAGAACGAACCTCATAGCAATCTCTCGGTTCCAGCCGGATGCGAACCTCCGAGCCATAGCCGACAACGATGCTGTCGGGCGTCGCCGTCCCCCATTCATTGGTCTCTGTAACCACCTTATACTGATGCAGTTCTGTAAGGACCGTAACCGTATGATGGTCATGGATATTTTCAAAGACAAGATGGTCAGAAACTTCCACCGACTCATCATCCACTATCAGGCCCGACAAATAATAGCCCTCGTCCGGCGCAAATCCAAGGCGGAGCGTGTCGCCGCAATACAGCGTCTGCCTATAGTCACCTTCCGTCATTGTAAAATGCTCAAGTTGCTGCACCTCAACCGTATATTCTTTTTTATGCATATAAACCGCCATCACCATATCGCCCGATACACCTTGCAACAGGTAGGAGGGTTGCAACTCCATTCTTGTCCCGTTCAAACAGATAGAATCTATGCTATAGCAGTCACTGAACGCTTCGACGACAAGGGTTGTATCACGGCCGCAGACGATGGAGGAGCTTGACTCCGCCAGCGTCTGCCCTTCCGAATCCACAAGGGTTGTCACCACTCCGTATGTATATTTGCTGAATATGATTTCGAGGTAATGGTCTTGGCGAATATCCTGAAGATGAAGCAGATATGACGTTTCATCCTCCACCAATTCCGAAATGACTGAATTCCCGTCCAACACCACTTCCGAAATGTTGTGACAACTGTCGGGACTGATCCGGACCGTAAAGTCATGGCCGCACTCCACCCTGTTGACGGAAGTTGCATCCACGAATCTGAAACTGTCGGTAGCTATTTCAACCTGATAGGGGATGTATTTGAAAACTGCTTTGATAGTATGGTCGTGTGCGACACTGTCCAAGAAAAGTGTCGGGAGGGTATCGTTCATAATCTGTCCATTCACACATACACCGTCCAAATACACGGAATCCAACATAGCACAATCGGCTGGACGGAAGCCATAGGAGAGATCTGTCCCGCAGTCCACAAATCCAGTAACACCTTCTACGGAACCTAATGCATTCGCCTGCGTCGTCATCTCGTACTGATAGGAGGTGAAATGGAATTCAAAGTTCATATCAGAGCGCATCTCTCTGACAATCAAAACAGAATCGTTACTCATCGGATAATTGGACCCATTGAGTGTGACGTATGCGAAATGCTGGCAGTCGCCCGGGGTGATGGCAATGGCGATGCTGTCACCGCAATCAACAATCCGGTAGGGCGGCTGGGAAACCTGTCCGTTACCAACGATCTGCGTGGTCAGTTCGTAATGTATTTGGGAATAGAAGACGGCAAGGGTGCAGTCCTCGTGAAGGTTTTCAAAGTGCACAAAAAGGGTGTCGCCGACCATGCGGAGCAGACTGCCATCGATTTCCGAAACCGTATAGAGCGTGCTGTTCACCCGCACGGAGTCCAACTGCTGGCAATCCTCGCGAACAGAAAACACCGTAAGATTCTGCCCACAAACCAATACACTGTCCGTAACCGACAACTCGGCCCCCTCAAAGGATACGAAATGGATGGAATCAATGGAGAAAACAGCATCCAGCACGAGGTCGGAATGAATGTCCGACACGGTATAGGTATAGGCACCTTCCGACTCTGACAACTCGGAAGCGGGAATCCATTCTTCCCCAACCCATACAGAATCAAGATGATAACAATCCTCCGCCTGATACGTGAGGGTCACATCGGCACCGCAGGCATATCGGTCCGAGGTATAGCTGATGGTGCCGTGCTGTGTCGGCTGCGCCAATTCTACAGAAACGCTGTCGCGCGTGAAAAAGACCAGCATATTGATATTTTTCAACACACTCGGAATCTGATAGGTCCCGATACCGTCCTCGTCCACCTCATAATCCGTAATCCTTCCGCTGTTATCCCACACTTCGTCAATAGAATAGCAATCCGCGGGGGTCATCGTCATAGTGACGGAAGTGCCACAGGCGACGGTTGAACCCGCTTCGCTGAAAGTGACCGAACCATAGTTATATTCATACGCCATCGCCCACATCGCATACATAATCGGCTTGAACGAGACGCTGACAACGTGGTCGCTCGTCACCTGTGAAAGGGCAAAGATGGCGGTATCACCAATCTGCCGGTTGCTGTTGCGACGGTACTCCATGTTGTTCACGGCGACACCGTCTATCCAGACGGAATCAACCCGATAGCACTCGTCGGGCACGACAACAAAGCCCAAATCATTACCGCACACTACGACCGTGTCGGTTCCCGGCATAATGGAACCGTGCAGGGCGTTTTCGACACTCACTGTATGACGCCGGATTGCGAAAGTCGCTTCCAGCGTATGCCCTATATGGAGGTTGGTGAAAGTATAGGTCGCAACAGTGCCGTTGTAGTCAAGTTCGGAGGTAACATCCTCGTCGTCCACCCGCACGGAGGCAATTTCGTAGCAATCGTCCGGTATGATGGTGATGACCGTATCCGTGCCGCACGGAAGTTGCAGAGTGCCCTCCACTGAAAGTGAGCCGTTCGCATCGGCAGCCAGCGATAGCGGGAATTCAAACTGCCGGAATTCCACTTCCACCGTCTGGTTTTGCTCGATTTGTGTAAGGTCGAAACGCAGGGTGTCGCCGAAACCGCTGTCGGCACAGGGGGAGCGGCGAATGATGGAATCTATGTCTGCACCGTTCACCGTAATCGATGAGACATAGTGGCAATCATCCGGAATGACCTCAAAAGTGAGTGTGGTGTCACAGCCTACACTGCCGACATAGCCAGGCGTCACCGTACCCGCACCAGTGGAGCGGACAGTAACGATATAGGGGATTCTCTCAAAATCAGCGGAAACAATATGGTCTTCTCTCACAGAAGAGATATACGCCCACAAGGTATCATTAATCGTATAGATGAGGTCGGCGCGATCCACACCGTCCAAATAGAAGTGGGCGAAGCGGTAGCAGTGGTCCGGCACAATCCGCAGGCGTGCAGTGCCGCCGCAAGTCACATTTGTGGAACTGGTCACCGTACCGTGCTCACAGGGCAGCACATCCATTATTAAATAACGCTGGCTGAAATAGGCCTCCACGGTATGGTTCCCCTCAAGGCGGGTCAGCAGCACCGTATCGGTGGTTGCCGTATGTACACCGTCCAACAGGACCGAATCGGTTTGAGAGCAGTTGCCGGGGGTCACAATGAGACGGAGTGTGTCAAAATAGCCGGTGGGGGCAGGCTGGAACGGTGTGACGCTTCCCATGCCGTGGGTGGAGACCGTCACAAGGAACGTCTTCTCAGCAAAGACCGCATGGAAGCGGCTGTCCTGTGTCACATGGGTCAACAAATAAGGGTTTGCCACTCCGACGGAAACACCATTCAACTGCAAATCAGAAAGTTCATAGCCTTCATCTGCATCAAAATGGAAGAAAAGTGTATCCTCATAATAGACTTGCAGACTGTCCATGCCGACAGTCACTCCGCCCTGTACGGTAAGACTGCCGTGTGGGCCGTGCGAGTATTGCACGATATACTGCTGGCGGACGAATGTCACCGAGATCGTATGGTTGGCCAAAATTCGATGGAAAGTGTAGTAGAAGCTTTCCCTGTCTAACGGTTCCACATACTCGCCGTCCACAAGCACCGTGTCAATCAAGTATCCGGGATTGGCTTCAATCAGGAACTGCGGGGAGGTGAACGCCTGTTCGTTGACATTGCCGGAGGGGGTGATGGTTCCCCCCACACCGGCTGTAGCCGTCACAACATAGTCGTTGAGGGCGAAATCGACCTGCAACGTGTAGTTTTTACGCACGTTGGCGATGGTAATCGTGTCGGGGAGGTCGGTATAATAGGTGGTCGTATTGTTGGCGGTCAGCGCCACGCTGCTGACATGATAGCCCTCATCGGGGTAGAAGCGGAAGCCGACGGTGGTGTCCCACGGGACGGTCATCGTGCGGCTTTCACCGCCATCCGGCACAATCCGTCCATGCTCCGTTGCAGCAATCTGGATGGTATAGCTGTAGTGTCCGAAGACCACATCAATCACATGGTCGGAGAGCATGGTAAAGGTGCGGGTGAACGATGTCTGGTCATAATAATACCGAATGCCATCTTCATAATACTCACTGATATAGCAACCCGGATCCGCAGTCACCGTAAAGGAGACTTCGGCACCCTCCCTGACGGAAGTGGTGCCATAGGTGGTTTCGCCACCGGTGGTCACCGTTACTGTTCCCCCTTCGTTGGCATTCACCGTAAGGGTATGGACCACCTCGGCATCAGCACGGATCATCAGGTCGTCAATCTTCAGTGCCCACTGCCGGCCCGAAATATAGGCGATGGCGACATACTGGGCGGTGGCCGGCACATTATGCTGGTACGAAAGCCACGAGTCTCGATTGGTACACACCACCGTATCCTCCAGCCACACGAAATCTGCCTCCGAAGTATAGGTGTCCGCATTGCAATAGCCGATGACGAAAGTTTCCGTCGAAGACTCCTGCTCATTCCCTACAATATAGCGGAAACTGACCTGCACCGAATCGCTGGTGGAATTTACAAAACGGGGGGACATCAGATAAACTCGGAACGGTTCGTTACATAACCCAAAAGGATCCGATACAAACCAAAAGGTTTCCGTCGTGATATCCTGTTGGGATGGCATCATATCCAAACTTGGGCACGACGGGTCACTATAAAGAATGGACAATCCGCTTTCTTCCCAAACACCTCCGAAGTCATACGAGTAAGGGAGCGACACTTGGGCTGAAGCGAAAAGAGATGTAACCAAAAGGGATACAATCAGATATATTTTTTTCATAGGATGATAATTTACAACAGGGCACAATAAACCATCCTATAATACGGAATCGCCCCGCTATTGTTTCACGGGGAAGGGCATAAAAAAACTTAAAAAGGATGGGGAAAAAGAAAAGGCCGGAACTTTCGAACCGACCTTTTCCAACGCCATGAAAAAAAATATTACTTTTTGGATAAAAAGTCTTTAACTTGAGTGGATTCAACGATTGCTTCCTTAAAAGTGTAAGCACCCGTTTTCGGAGAACGTTCCATACGAATGACGCGGGTATAGGAAACGCCACCTTCTTTTTTCAGTGTTGCAACTACTTTCTTTGCCATCTCTTACTATATTAAATGTTATTTGATTTCTTTATGAACAGTGACTTTCTTCAAATACGGGTTGTATTTCTTGAGTTCCAGTCTTTCGGGGGTGTTTTTGCGGTTCTTGGTGGTGATGTATCTTGACATTCCCGGTACGCCGCTTGCCTTTTGCTCCGTGCATTCCAAAATCACCTGCTGACGAGCTTCTTTATTTTTCTTTGCCATTTCTTTCTATTTTTTCGTCAAAAATTCCTTTTCAAATCAGGGCGCAAAAATACAACTTTTTTTTAATCCGCAAGCCCTTCTGATATTTTTTATGAAAATAATCTTTTTACTATAAAACAATGAAAATCAAAACAATACAAAAATAAGAAACGAACTCATCAACAGAAGGCACAGAAAAAGTTGCTGTTTTTCAGGAGAAAAAGCGAAACGCCGACCGCGTTTCAGGGGGCAATATTCTTCCTGCCGAACGACTCTCACTCTCATCTTAAACTGCGAGACGCAGTTTGTTCCGCGAGACGCAGTTTGCTCCTATTCACCTTTTCCCTATTAACTAATAACTGTACCCTATTCACTGCACCCTAAAATATGCGCAGAGCCCCTTTTCAGCCCATTTTAGACGGGGGTAAATTTTTTACGACAGGTCATCAGTAAAAATTTTATTCAAAAAAATTCGCAGGATTTGACGCATATCTAATATTTTTTCGTATTTTCGCAATCTATTCTAAAAGAATATATTTTATTGATAATCAAATAATTAATTTATACAATATTTAAAAAGAAAGAGCAAAAATGGCAGAAGGCGAAAGAATCATTCAAGTCAATATTGAAAACCAGATGAAGACGGCCTACATCGACTATTCGATGTCGGTGATTGTGGCCCGCGCACTACCTGACGCACGCGACGGCATGAAGCCGGTGCAGCGCCGTATTTTATACGCCATGTGGGAACAGGGTATCACCGCCGGCAAGCCGCACAAGAAGTCGGCGCGTATCGTGGGTGAGGTACTCGGTAAGTACCACCCGCACGGCGACACCGCCGTTTACGACGCCATGGTCCGCATGGCCCAGCCATGGTCGCTGCGCTGCCCCTTCATTGACGGGCAGGGCAACTTCGGCTCCGTTGACGGCGACTCCCCCGCCGCCATGCGTTACACCGAGGCACGCCTCCGCAAGTGCGCCGAAGAGATGCTCGACAGCATCGAGAAGGACACCGTCGATATGCGTCCCAACTTCAGTGAGGAGTTCGAGGAGCCGACCGTCCTCCCCGCCAAAATCCCCGCCCTGCTGGTCAACGGCTCCGCCGGTATCGCCGTGGGTATGGCCACCAACATGGCTCCCCACAACCTCGGTGAGGTGTGCGACGGCATCATCGCCTATATTGACAACAACGATATCACCGTCAGCGAACTGATGCAGTACATCAAGGCCCCCGATTTCCCGTCGGGCTGCACCATCTACGGCTATGAGGGCGTGCGCAACGCTTTCGAGACGGGCCGCGGCCGTATCATCATGCGCGCCGACGCCACCATCGAGGAGGAGCACGGCAAGAACCGCATCATCGTCACCTCCCTCCCCTACATGGTCGGTCCTTCCGAACTGATCCACCGCACCGCCGAACTGGTGAAGGAGGGCAAGCTCGACGGCATCGCCAACATCGAAGACCTCTGCAACAAGGCCAACGGCACCCGCATCGTCTATGACCTGAAGAAGGATGCCATGCCGAAGGTCGTGCTCAACAAGCTCTACCAGAACACCGCACTGCAAACATCCTTCAGTATCAATAATGTGGCGTTGGTGAACGGTCGCCCGCAGACGCTCAACCTCAAGGAACTCATTGAGTGCTACGTCAAGCACCGCCACGAGATTGTCGTCCGCCGCACGCAGTTCGAGCTGAAGAAAGCACAGGAACGCGCCCACATCCTCGAAGGCCTCTTGAAAGCCCTCGACATCATTGACGAGATTATCGCTGTCATCCGCGCCTCCAAGAGCGTGGACGACGCCCGCGCCACCCTGATGGAACGTTGGGGCTTCTCCGACGTGCAGGCACGCGCCATCGTCGAGATGCGCCTCCGCCAGCTGGTCGGTTTGGAACGCGAACGCCTCCAGAACGAATACGACGAGTTGATGAAGCTCATCCACCACTTGGAAGACATCCTCGGCAGCTACGAGCTCCAGATGCAGGTCATCAAGGACGAACTGACCGAACTGAAGGAGAAATATGGCGACGAACGCCGCTCCCACATCGAATACATGGCCTCCGAATTCCGCATCGAGGATACGATTGCCGACACCGACATGGCCATCACCATCTCGCACCTCGGCTACGTGAAGCGCACCCCGCTCACTGAATACCGTGCCCAAAACCGCGGCGGCCGCGGCTCCAAGGGCAGCAGTTCCCGCGACAACGACTTCATCGAACAACTCTACATTGCCACCAACCATAACTACCTCCTTTTCTTCACCGAAAAAGGACGCTGCTTCTGGCTACGCGTGTTCGAGATTCCAGAAGGTCCCAAGACCTTCAAAGGACGTGCCGTCCAGAACCTGCTCAACCTTGAGCCCGATGACAAGATCAAGGCGGTCATCAACGTTAAAGACCTTACTGACAAGGAGTTCTGCGAAAACCATTACGTCATCCTCTGCACCGAGAAGGGCATCGTGAAGAAGACCACCCTCGAAGCATACTCCCGTCCGAGAACCAACGGTATCAACGCCATCATCATCCGCGAGGACGACCACCTCTTGGAGGCCACCCTCACCAATGGCAACAGCGAGATTATGCTGGCCCTGCACTCCGGTAAGTGCGTCCGTTTCAACGAGTCGAATGTTCGTCCCGTGGGCCGCAGCGCCTCCGGTGTACGCGGCATCACCCTCGCCGACGACAACGACTACGTGGTCGGCATGGTCTGCATGGACGAGGCCGGCGGCAACGTGCTGGTGGTTTCCGAAAAGGGCTTTGGCAAACGCTCCCTCATTGATGACTACCGCATCACCAACCGTGGCGGCAAGGGCGTGAAGACCATCAACATCACCGACAAGACTGGCGGCCTCGTCGCCCTCAAGAAGGTGACGGACGAAGACGACCTGATGATCATCAACCGCTCCGGCCTCGCCATCCGTCTGCACGTCAACCAGCTACGCATCCTCGGCCGCGCCACGCAGGGTGTCAAACTCATCAACATCAACGAGAAAGACCAGATTGCCGCCGTGGCCCGCGTTCCCTATCAGGAGGACGAACCCGAAGAGGGTGAGATCATCGAGGGCACACCTGCTCCCGAAACCACCGGCGAACCCGAAGAAGTCACTACAGACCAAGAATAAACTTTCTCATACGACAATGAAAACGGTTGCCCGCATCCTAACATTCCTGTTGGCAACCGTTTTTTTGTGGTCCGCGCACGCCCAAACCGACTCGCTCTATTACGGCACGCTCGACGAGGTGACGGTGAAGCCGAAAGAGAACCCGGCTCACCGCATCATCAACGCCGCCATCGCCCGACGCGACAGCAACAGCGCCTTCCACTGCAGCTCGTTCAAGTACGTCACCTACCATAAGATGACCGTGCTGCCGACCAAAGTCAGCGACAGTCTGGCCCGCCTGAAGGATCAGAACCTCTTCATTTCAGAAAGCGTCAGCGAGGTCTATTTCAAACAGCCCAACAACAAGTACGAGAAATTGGTCGCCTCAAAGATCTCCGGTCTGGACAAACCTATATTTAATATGGTATTCAGCCGGATCCAATTCCAGAATTTTTACGAAAACGATTACCTCGAAATCTTCCAAGTGAAGTATGTTTCCCCCATTTCAAAGGGGGCGACGAAACGGTATGCGTTCCAGATTGAGGACACCCTTTTGAACGGCTCCGACACCACGTTTGTCATCTCGTACCAACCGCGCCCGAATGTCACCTTCAAATCCTTGAAGGGCGTACTGCACATTCATGCCGACGACTTCGCTATCGAACGAATTGAAGCAGAACCGGTTGACAAGAACGTGCTTCTGCATGTGCCCGTCACCCAAGAGTACCAGAAGATAGAAAATGGCACTTGGTTCCCGTCGCAGCTGACAGCCACGTTCAAGCTCCCGCGCCTCGCGTTCAAGGGCGACACGCTCGAATCACGAGGCATCTCCACCATCACGGTCAAGGAGATCGAAATTGGCCTGCCGCTCCGCAACCGCGACTTCGGCATCTTCGATGTGGAGGAGCAAGTGGAGTCGAAAAAATCGAGCGACGCCCTCCTCACGACCTACCGGAACGACACGCTGACGAAGAAGGAGTTACGGACATACGAGCTTTTGGACAGCATCAGCAACAAAATGAAACTCAACAAGCGGCTGGAGTTGCTGCCGGCCCTGCTGCAAGGGTATGTGCCCATCGGTCCCATCGACTTGGATATTGCCAGCATCGTCAACTACACCTATTATGAGGGATGGCGGTTCGGTCTCGGGCTCTACACCAACCGCAGACTGACGAACCGCGGACGTTTCGGCGGCTATTTCGCATACGGCCTGAAGGACAAGGACTGGAAGTGGGGCGCGATGACGGAGTGGGAGCTTTACCGCAAGCGCAGCCTCCTCCTGCGGCTGAGAATCTTCGACGACATCGTGGAGAGCGGCTGCACCCAGATTATCGGCAGGGACGAAATCGGGCTTTTGAACGGAGAGTACTACCGCCACTGGATCATCACCAAGTTCGACAAGAGCCGCACGCTATCGGGCAAACTGCAGATGCGAGCGGACAAGAACTTCACGGTGAGCGTGTCGGCGGCGTACAGCCAGAACCGCACGCTGTTCAACTACGGCTTTGCGCCGTCGGGTGGCGACGGCGGTGCGGAGTTCCGCTATACCAACGCTTACGTGCGGGCGGGGTTGCGGTTCTCCTACCAAGAGACCACCTACAAGACCAACAACTTCACGCTGTACGAGGGGTCGAAGTACCCGACGTTCCAGCTACAATACGAACGCGGCATCAAGGGCGTGTTCGGCAGCGACTTCAACTACAACAAAGTGAACGTGCGTGTCCATCACTGGCAACGGTACAAACGGTTAGGTTACAGCGAAATAGCCGTCACTGGCGGCTTCGTTGACCGTTCTCTCCCCTACTCGTTGCTCTTTGTGATGCCGGCAGGCTATGAAAAAATCGGTTTTTACGGCAAGGAGCAGTTCGCGGCCATGCGCCCCAACGAGTTCGTCGGTGACAGCTATGTGGCCATCTTCCTGCGGCACAATTTCGGCAAGATGTGGGAAGGAAAGTTCTCGCCCCGCATCGTCCTGTGCCAGAACATCGGTTTCTGCTGGATGCGCCACCCGAACGACCACCTTGGCATCACCGCCCATGCTATGGAGAAAGGATACTTTGAAACCGGCCTGATGATTGACAACCTCATTTCAGCAAGGGACCTGTTGGCAATGGGCATCGGCTTTTTCTACCGTTACGGCGCCTACGGACTCGAAAAGGTGAAGGACAACTTCGCCATCAAAGTGTCACTCACAGTGCCGATGTACGAATGAAGTTGAGAGGATGAAGGGATGAAAAGATGAAAGGGTTATTTGGTTTTCAATTCTCAATTTTCAATTTTCAGTTTTCCCCTGAGGAATTGTCCTGTGTGTGACTCCTTCACCGCCGCGACCTCTTCGGGAGTGCCGGCACAGACGAGCTCGCCGCCCGCGTCGCCGCCGTCGGGACCAAGGTCGATCACCCAGTCGGCGCACTTGATGAGTTCGGGGTTGTGCTCAATCACCACGATGGAGTTCCCTTTTTCTATCAGACGGTTGAAGGCCTGGTACAACTTGTTGATGTCGTGGAAGTGCAGTCCCGTCGTCGGTTCGTCGAAAATGAAGAGTACATTCTGCTTGCTGTCCCCTTGCGAGAGGAAGAAGGCCAGTTTCACGCGCTGCGACTCACCGCCGGAGAGGGTGTGCGACGGCTGTCCCATCTTGAGGTAGCCCAGCCCGACATCCTGCAAGTAGCGCAGGCGCGTGGCCGCATTAATGGCGGGACGGGGCGGGTCAGGAAGCCCGTCAAGGAACTCAATGGCTTGATTGATCGTCATATTCAAGACATCACTAATGTCCTTTCCACCTACCTTCACCTCCAGAATCTCATCCTTGAAGTGCTTGCCGTGACATTCGGTACACTCCAAGTCCACATCGGCCATGAACTGCATGCTGACGTGGATGACGCCTTCGCCTTCGCACTCCTCACAACGTCCGCCAGGAGTGTTGAAGGAGAAGAAAGAGGCCTTGTAGCCACGCTGCTTCGACAGCGGCTGCGAGGCAAACAGGTCGCGGATGTCATCGTAAGCCTTGATATAGATGGCCGGATTGGACCTCGACGACTTCCCTATCGGGTTCTGATCGACGATGATGACCTCCGAAATCCGGTTAAGGTCGGCATCTATGCGGGTATGCTTACCCACGCGGTCGCTCCCCTCCCCAAGCATCTTCTGCAAACCCGGATAGAGGATGTCCTTGATGAGCGTGCTCTTTCCCGAGCCGCTGACGCCCGTGACGAGCGTGAGCACCTGCAACGGAATTTTCACGTTGATATTCTTGAGGTTATGTTCCTTCGCACCGACGATTTCCACATAATTCCGCCACTTCCGTCGCAAGGTGGGCACCGGCAGACAGCGGCTGTCGGGCGCGTCAGGATTCTCCATCCCGCGGATATAGGCCGCCGTCAGGTCCTCCTTCTGCTCCATCAGCTGCGGGAACGTGCCGTGGAAGACGATCTCGCCGCCCAGCCGTCCGGCGCGGGGACCGATGTCAATGATGTAATCGGCGGCCCGGATGATCTCTTCATCGTGCTCCACCACCACCACGGTATTGCCGAGGTCGCGGAGCTGCTTCAGCACCCCGATCAGCTGCTTGGTGTCACGGGGATGGAGGCCGATGCTCGGCTCGTCCAGCACGTACAAGGAGCCGACGAGGCTGCTGCCGAGCGACGCGGCGAGGTTGATACGCTGCGACTCACCGCCCGACAACGTCCGCGACGAGCGGTTCAGCGTCAGATAGCCCAGCCCCACCTCCATCAGGAAGGTGAGCCGGTTGACCAGCTCCACCAGAATGTGCTTGGCGATCTTCTCTTCGTTCGCGCTATCGAAAGTGAAATTCTTGAAAAATTCGTAAAGCTCCGAAATCGGCATAGCCACCAGTTCCGTCACCGACTTTCCCTTGACTTTCACGTAGGTAGCCTCCTTGCGCAGACGCAGCCCCCGGCATTCGGGGCAGGTGG
>CAMVOL010000017.1 GCA_947169105.1 uncultured Bacteroidales bacterium
TGAGGTCGTGGGCTTCGATAAAGGTGTTGACGATGGTGGGGGCGGTGTACCACCAAACGGGGAAGCCGATCCACACGGTGTCGTAGTCGGCGATGTTCTCGCAACGGCCCTTGATGGCGGGACGTGAACTCTTGTCCTTCATTTCCAACGTGGAACGCGAGTTTTTGTCGCGCCAGTTGAGGTCGGCATCGGTGTACGGCACCTCCGGAGTGATTTCATAGAGGTCGGCATTGTACTGTTGGGCCAATTTCTGTGCGGCAGCCTTGGTGGTGCCCGTGGCCGAGAAGTAAACGATTAAGGTCTTGTTCATTTCTTTGTTCTCCTTTCCTTGATTTTGGGTTTGGTTTTCTTGTGCGCAGCCGTTCAGACTTACCATAAGAAGTGCTGCCATGATGAATGCTAATTTTTTCATTGATTATCCTCCTTTATACACATTTTTTATTGTAAATATTTCTGTCGTATTGCTTTTGGAAGTTTCGATGCCACAAGTTGATACGATTCATGAATCCATTCCTGAACCAGTGTATCTTTTATCTGTTCGTAATACACATCACTCCAATGCTTCTTGTTCCAATGCCAAGCAGGTGTCACTGCAGAGAACTGCTCGCGAAGTTCTTCATTCCTTTCAGGTGATAGCTTCAGGGCCAGTCTCGGCTCAGCATCCTTCATATCGTGCTCACCACCGCCCAACCAAAGGCAGACGAATATCTTCCCTTCCAGTCGGAAGGTGAGGATATCATCGCCAAACGGCTGGTCTTCGGTCACGCCGTAAAGTGACAGGGTGTAGTCTCGTACTTGCTCGATGTTCATTTATATTTTTTTTGCGGATGTATATCAAAAATATTCCCTTACGGCGAATTCGAACTGCTCCATGAAAATTTGCTTGAAAGCATGGAGGTTGTTCTGTTCGTAGAAGATGAGCATGGCTTTCTTGTAGTTGATGGAGTCAACCGAGCGGAAGCTCAGCGGGCAATAGCCGTTGGCTATCAGGATGGCATTGCTTGTGATGCGGGCAGTTCGCTTGTTGCCGTCGGAGAAGGCTTGGATGTAGGACAGAAGGACCAATGTCAGCAGCGCTTTCTCGAAGATGTTTTCCTTGCCGTTGATCAGGTCGCAGGTGTCGCGCAAAGCCTCACGAATTTGAAACTCATTGTCTAAGGGATGGTAATTGGTTCCTGTGATACCCACACGGCGGTGACGGATGCCTTTGTCCACAGACAGTTCCTTGGTGAGCAGCTGATGGATATCCTCGATGTGGCTCACGGTGAGTTCCTGCAGATAATCAGGATTGTCAAGGATAAAGCGCAGGGCATCCTTATGGTTCAGAAGCATTACGGCCTCCTCTTTTGTCTTTCCGCTAGCCGTCTTGCTTTCGCGCAGCAGCCGCTCGGTCTCCAGCAGCGAATAGGTGTTGCCTTCAATCTGCGACGATTTCCAACTGAGGTCAATCCCCAGACGTTCCATCTCCTTGCGGTATTCGTTGTCCGTCATCTCGCTGACATGCCGGCGAAATTCGGCTTGCAACTCATCAAGATGGGCTTTCTCCTCATTGGAGAACAGCTCCACATGGGGCAGCTGTTCCCTAATCAGTTCAAAGTTGAAAGATGTTTGCACCTGACGCTCGTCAATATCCTGTGCAAAGTATGTGTCTAAGTTAAGAGGCATCAGCAGATGGGCCTGGTCGGAAAGATGGTAGCGGGTGGCGCGCGCTTTCCCTTCCATAATGATATCTCCGTTTTGTACAGCCATTGCGATAAGACGTTTCAATGTCGCCTCGCTGCCCTCAAAAGCTGTTCCTTTTGCAATTTCATCGCGCGATGAAAGCGGGTGATAATGCAGATATTGTAGTATTTCCCTTGATATATCCATCATCTATCCAGATTGAAAATCGGTGCAAAAGTAGCGACTTTTTTCCAATTATCGGCTCATTTGTGGATAAAAAAAGGTGAATCTGTGCTTTATTTGAGCCGATTCTCCGTTTGGCCATCCATAGGATTTTGCTTTTGGGATTGCAAATATGCATTATTTTGCAAGATGAACCCCGGCGGCCACAAGCAGGATGCCCAAAAGGATGCTGCCCGTTACGTAAAGCGCCAAATACCACCAGTTTCCAGATTGGATGAGTTGCAGACTCTCTTTCGAGAAAGTGGAGAAGGTGGTGAACCCGCCGCAGAAGCCGACACTCAGGAAAAGTACCAGCTGCTGCGAGGCGTTGGCGAACCGGCTGAACAATCCCCACAGCAGGCCGATCAGCAGGCAGCCGATGAGGTTGACAAGGAAGGTGGCCCACGGGAAACCGCCGGTATATTTCAACCCTAACGAGACGAGGTAACGCAGCGCCCCGCCAACGAAACTGCCGGCCCCGACCAAAAGAATGTTTTTGAGGATGGTCATGAATGGTTAGATTTTCTAATTACTAGGCTAAAAGGGGGGATTCCGTTTTCTTCAGGAACTCCGCAAGCGGGATGTGAATAATGCCCTCATATTTGCTGGAATCCAGGAATGGGGTCATTGAAATCACATATTTTGGATAGTTGTCATTGATTTTTTTGAGATTTCCGAATTCACGCTCAAAAGTTGACTCCTCGGTGATGAGGTAGGAGGCCTGAACATAAATGGTGTTGTCGCCTTTCGTTCCAACGAAGTCAATCTCTGTGGCATATATCTGCCCGACGGTTACCTTGTATCCTAAACGGATGAGGTGCTGATAGACCAGATTCTCTACAATCTTTTCGATGTCATTGGCCCGCCGTCCACCTACAATGAAATTACGCAACCCCACATCGCCGAAATAGTACTTGTCGTTACTTTCCAGCAACTTTTTCCCATGCAGATTGTACCGGGTGACATTATGCACAAGGAAAGCCTCGGTGGTCGCCTTCAAATATTTCAGAATGAGGTTTTTGGAAACTTCATTCTGGTTTGAAGTCATATAGTTTTGGATGTTGGTGGCCGACAGCGGCTTGCCGATATTGTCGCCGACATATTTGATCAGATTCTCCAAAAAAGGCACATTCCGCACCTTTTTGCGACGAACAATATCTTTCACCAGAATGGTGTTGTAAACGCCTTGGAGATACTGCCTGATCACCTCGGGATCGTCCAGTCCCATTGGACGAAGGCCGGGCAGTCCGCCATAGTTGATATATTTTCGAAGAGTATCGTCGTTGTCCTCCAACCGATGGAAAACCAAGAACTCCTCATAGCTGAGACCTTGGATGAAAATCTCGACATACCTGCCCGAAAGCAACGTCGCTAAGTCGCTTGAAAGCGTATCCGAATTGCTGCCAGTGACGATGATGTCAATTTCAGGACTGTCGTAATAATTCCTAAGTCCCTGTTCAAATTCTTCGATTTCCTGAACCTCATCGATAAGGATATAAGTGTGCTTCTTCGGCACCCTTTTCTCATCAATATAGGCCACCAAATCCTTGTAGTTTGCAATGAAATCGAAAGCGACTTTTTCTTTGTCAATGTAGATAACGTTGGCATCTTCTGTTTGTTTCCGCTGAACGATTTCCTTCATGACATAACTCTTTCCGACTCGGCGCTGGCCAGTCAGCACGATCAGGATGCCTTTCCCGAGCAACTTTTCTACTTTGGAGTAATAATTGGGTCTTGAAACCAGTTCCATATCGCAATAATTTTACCGTGCAAAAATAGTAAAATCTTGTTGACTACAATGAACAAAATGAAAAATATTTGAATTTTGTTCATTATGATGAACAATTGTAAACCGCCGCGAAGGTTGGCATCCTTTTTACTCTATCTTTTTTATCCTTATGAAATGCCCTTCTTGTACGGCGGCAAATTTTTACTCTCCTTCCAGATTTTCCTTCGCCTCGGCACAATTCTCCCAGATAGCGCCAACTTTGGGGCAGGTGTTCTTATCTGGGCAGTTACCACAAGTCTCGTAGCCCTTGGAGGCTACACATTTATGAACCTCGCAAAGATGGCTGCAGAAGTAGAATTTGGGGCCTTCCACACGGCACCCCATACAATTAATGCTCTCAGGTGTAATCTGATCGGTATGATTCATTTCGCACCATTTCTTGGCAACCTCGACGCGCATCTTGTCGTCATTCTTTATTGTGGCGATGCGAGCCTCACAGGTCTCGCAGTTGATGCCACAGCATGCAATCATTTTATTCATGTCTCTTATTTAATTATCATTTTACATTTGGCAAAGCATTACACTTTTCCAACTTTTATACCAAACTTTATTCTTTCGTCAATACGTAAACGGCCACTGTTGGTATAATGACCAACAGCAGCAACCCAATCTCCACAACGGCGTACGAGCCGAAATAGTCAACCAATGTCTGGAATTTCAGAACCCCATCCACCAGAATAACCAAAAGGGCAAACCAGCAGACAAAGAATATGGCGGCATACTTGATTTTCCTTTTTTTTAGAATTTTCATAATTAGATTTGCTTGTTGGTGAGTGAATTGTTTATTTTTCTAATTGCAAGACTAAAAGGATAATCCCGAAACCAATTTACACTTTTCCAATATAAAATCGGGCAATATTTTACACTTTTCCAACTTTTCATTCCCCCGCAAACCGTTTCAATGCCTCCTCGTCGAGCCGCTGCACGGTCCATTCGTCCATCGGGATAGCGCCGATGCTGCGATAGACCTTCAGGGCGGGCTCGTTCCAGTCGAGGCAGATCCACTCCATGCGGCCGCAGTGGCGCTCCACGGCGAGTTTGGCCAGATATTTCAATAGGGCTTTGCCGTAGCCGCGGCCACGTTTTTCGGGTAGAATGAAAAGATCTTCAAGATAGAGTCCCTTGCGCCCTACGAAAGTGGAGAAGTTGTGGAAGAAGAGGGCGAAGCCGACCACTACGCCGTCCTCTTCGGCGAAAACCACCTCAGCGGAACGCTCCACAAAGAGGGAATGGTGGAGGGTAACCTCGTCGGCAAACACCTCATCGGTACATTTCTCATACTCAGCAAGTTTCTTGATAAACTCAAGAACTAGTCCGGCCTCTTCGGGCTTCGCAGGGCGGATGGTGAAATGATTTTCCATGATTTTGAGTCTTTTTGAGGATGCAAAAATAAAAAATTCCCAAAATCAAAAAAATCGTACCTTTGCCCGCTTTTATTTTAGGATAAAAATATTTTATTTACTTCTTATAACATCTTGTAAATCAGTGAAATTATTTGATAAGAACAATTTGAAAGGCGATATTTTTGGCGGATTGACCGCCGGTATTGTGGCCTTGCCGCTGGCTTTGGCCTTCGGTATTCAGGCGTTTGGCGTGATCAGTGTGGAGGAAGTCGGCAATATCGGCGCTATCGGTGCCTTGGCCGGCCTGACGGGCGCAATGATGCTCGGGTTCTTCGCCTCCCTTTTCGGCGGCACCCCCTCCCAGATCAGCGGCCCCACCGGCCCGATGACGGTGATTTCGGCCACCCTCATCTCCACCGTCTGGGCCACCAGCCAGCCCCACAGCATCGAAACCGTCATCGTGAGCATGGCCCTCGCCGCCATCCTCTGCGGCCTGTTCCAGATTCTGTTCGGCATCCTTAAAATCGGCAAGTACATCCGCTACATCCCCTATCCCGTCCTTTCCGGATTTATGAGCGGTATCGGCATCATCATCATCGTGCAGCAGATTTATCCGCTGCTGGGGATGAAGTCACCGGTGCTGATTGTGGATATGATTACGCAACTGCCCGCCAAAATCGGTGGCTTGGACGTGACGGCGCTGCTGCTCGGCTTGGGCACCGTGGCCATCATCTACCTTTTCCCGCTCATCACCAAGAAGATACCCGCCACGTTGGTCGCCCTCATCGTGATGACGGTGGTGGCCGTTCTTATCCATTTCGACCCGAAACTCACCATTGGCGAGATTCCGTCCGGCTTCCCGATGCCCTTCTTTGTCGGGCACGAGGTCGGCGGTATCGAATGGCTGGCGGTCATCAAGATGGCGGTGATTCCGGCGCTCACGTTGGCTGGCCTCGGCTCCATCGACACGCTGCTCACCTCTGTGGTGGCCGACAATACGACCAAGACGAAACACAATAGCAATCAGGAGCTTATCGGACAAGGTATCGGCAATATCGCGGTCGGTATTTTCGGCGGACTTCCGGGTGCTGGTGCCACGATGCGTACGGTGGTCAATATCAATAGTGGCGGGCGTACGCGGCTTTCGGGCATGGTCCATGGCCTCTTCCTGCTGGCCGTCCTGCTCGGCCTCGGCAGCTTGGTGAAATTCGTCCCCCTTTCCGTGCTGGCCGGTATCCTCATCACGGTCGGTGTCGGAATCATTGATTTCAAGGGTCTCAAAGACCTGCTGAAAATCCCGCGCGCCGATGCGGTGGTGCTCCTTACTGTGCTGTTCCTCACTGTTTTCGTCGATCTGCTCATCGCCGTCGGCATCGGAATGGTGATTGCCTGCGTGCTGTTCATGAAACGTGCCAGCGACCTCGTGGAGGGCAGCTATCACCTCGACCAGATTTCCACTTTCGACAAGGAAATCCCGTGGGAAGACGAAAAGGTGCTGACCGACGAAATCCGCAGCAAGATTTACATCCAGCGTCTGAATGGCCCCATCTTCTTCGGCTCCATCACCAAATTTCAGGAGGTGATGAACTCCATCCCGGAGGACGCCAAGGTGGTGATCATCCGTATGCGTCTCGTCTCGTTTATGGACCAGTCGGGGCTGTACGCAATGGAGACAGCCATCAAGGACCTGCAGGCTCGCGGCGTGACCGTGCTGATGACCATCATCCAGCCGCAGCCGATGTATATGCTCACCAAGATGAACGTGATTCCCAATGTGGTGCCGCAGGATCACACCTTCGCCACCTTCGAGGATTGCGGACATTTCCTGAGCGAACAAATTGATACTTTGACATATAGCAAATAAAAAATGAACGAAGACCATACGGAACCCATCCAAAAGACGACCCCGGAACTCCCGATCCCAGACAACGGGATGACGGCAGTTACTGCGAAGGCGGTTCCGGTAAAACCCAAAAGGAGCAAGCGTTTTTGGCAGTGGCTGAAAAAAGAGCTGAAGCCAGACTTCACCACTTCTGGCATTGTTTCCACCATCATTACCATCATTGCCACGGCGTTGGTGGTGATGCCCACTTTCATCTTCCTGCACCGTATCCTCCCCTTTGCGGGCTGGACCCACGGCATCGACCGTATCCTTCTGTTTGTCACGCTTTTCCTTGTCTTTTTCATCTTTTTAAAAACGATAAAGAAATTCGTCTGGGTCGTTCTCGGGCTGCTTTTCACCGGACTTTTTATCGGGACGATGACCGACCACTACGGATTTGAGGATGTTTATTGGGACTACCGTGGCTTCCTCTCCAACTTGGGCAATGAGGCACGGTCGCTGAAGGACTTTGAGGCGTCGGTGACGTTCCCGCGCCGGCAGACCATCATTAATGCGGTGGAGTTCACCAACAAGGACGTGCGGGCCTTTTCGCACGCCGCCGTCAAGAAGAACTTCGTCAAATATCAGGATGGGCAGAACAAGCTGTACATCCAGTGCATTGCGGTCTGGAAGGCCATCAACGACCAGTGGGTTTATATAAAGGATCCTACTGACCGTGAGTATATTGCAAAAGCCAGTGAGTCGGTGGTGCTGTTGTCGGGCGACTGTGACGACTACAGTGTACTGATGGCGGCGTGCCTCAAGTCGATTGGCGGCACGGTGCGGTTGGTGCGGACACCCACCCACATCTACCCGGAGCTCCGGTTCGAGTCGAAAGCCGACTTGGACAACGTCATCTACCTCATCCGCAACAAGTTGTTCCGAAAGAAGGCCCGCAACCAGACCATCCACTTCCACACTGACAACAACGGAGTGCTGTGGCTCAACATGGACTACACGGCCCCGTATCCGGGCGGCAAGTTCCTCTCGGACGAAACCACCAGTGTGCTGGAGCTGTAAGCGGCGAGGTTGAAGGTAAAAAGTGGAAGGTAAAAAGTGGAAGGTAAAAAGTGGAAGGTAAAAAGTAGAAGGTAGAAAGTAGAAGGTAGAAGGTAGAAAGTAGGAGAGGATTTCTATTTGAAAAAATTTTCTATTTTTGCGGCGTCAAAAATAAATCCTATGTCACAATTATCAGTTTTTTTAACCAAAACAAGACGTTTTATGGTTTGCGTCTTGCTGGCCGGACTATTTCAGGGCGTGTTCGCACAAGCTCCGTCACCTTCGGGTCCAGTGGTCGGCAACTTTTCCAGAGAGCATTACGACAAGGCCGTAATGGCTGACAACGACCGGGAGTTCGTTGCATACGGAAGCCCGATCTGGGTGAAGCTGAAGAAGTGCACCCACTCCATCATAACCTACGACAAGGAGCAGCAAACCGTTGCCAAACGCGACCTGACGCTGTCGGACAACTACAAGCGGCTGCTTGCCTACGATGCGGGTGACACCTACTTTGTCACCTATTCCCGTTATCCAAAGTCCACGGTTTTTGAGTATTCAGTAGCATCAATTCCGAAGGACTGTGCGGCAGGATATACGGTGACCCCTCAGACAAAGCTCACCTTCTCCATCGACCACAACGGTTTCGTGATGGAATATACGGCTGAATCTCCCGATCACACCAAACATGCCGTTGCTTTTGTCTATGTCAATAAAAAGCAGAAAGCTGAGAATTTTTACTTTTTGGTGTATGATAAAGAGGGGAATGAATTGTTATACAAAGTGTTGTCTCCGGAAATCTATGGCGACAGCTTTTCCGTGGAGGATTTGGCGGTTACCAATGACGGGAAGGCGTTGATGCTGATGCGCACCGGCACAAAAGAACGCCAGTCGATGCACAATACGGCCGTGCATATCCTTTGTTGTGGTCCGGAAGGCGGGCAGAGCTATGTGAAACCCGTCACCTTTGGCGTGATCCAGTCGATGCGGCTGCTGGTGCTGAAAAACGGCGACTACTTTGTGGGCGGTTACTATGGAGAGAAATCAGGGGAACCCACCTCCGGCTATTTTTCCTGCATTTGTCGCCAAGACCAGGAGGATTTTGATGCCCCGAAACATTACGCTCTCCCCGGGAATCACCGGCCCAAACATGAGTTTATGCTGGCGTATATGCTGAAATATTTCACCAAGTGCGCCGCACTACATGAACTGGCGAATGGCGAGGTGGTGATGCTGGGCGAACACCGTGCCATGGTTATTTCCACGGGAAATGGCACTACCTACTACCATTATGCGGATGATATTGTTTACCAGTATTTTAACAAGGATGGGGAGATGACGCACCAGCAGCGTGTGCCGAAAAATCAGGCCAAACAGTTCGAGCAAGGAGCCAATGACATTGCACCCACCTGGTTCACGTACGACAAGCTCGGAATATCCTTCACCTCTTTCGTGAAAGGCAATGCAGTCTACGTGCTTTATCAGGACAGTCAGGCCAATTACAACAAGCACGACAAGACCCCGGCGCAGATGACGATGGGCCGCGGCAACACTTGCACCGTTTTGGCTCGGCTTGACAGCGA
This sequence comes from uncultured Bacteroidales bacterium, assembly GCA_947169105.1. Lineage (GTDB taxonomy): Bacteria > Bacteroidota > Bacteroidia > Bacteroidales > WCHB1-69 > UBA1756. The sequence continues at coordinate 9,478 of CAMVOL010000017.1, forward strand.
CGGCCCCGAACGCGATATGGTGATGCTGCCAGGCAAAGCCAAACGCACCCTGCACAACCTCTGGCTCTTTGACGGAAACAAATTCTATTTCGGAATGGCGAGCCTCAAGGACTATTCGATAGAATCCCGTTCGTTAGATGAACTTTTCCAAGAAGAATAAATATTATGTACGGGCGAATGATGATTCGCCCCTTCAATTTTTACTATGAAAATCCTTTTTGTCTGTTTGGGAAACATCTGCCGCAGTCCGATGGCGGAGTTCATTATGAAGAAAATGGTGGCGGATGCCGGCTTGTCGGAACAGTTTGAGATTGCATCGGCGGCGACTTCCACGTGGGAGATCGGCAACCCCGTCTATCCGCCGGCACGCCGGAAACTGGCCGAGCATAACATCAGCTGCAAGGGCAAGACCGCCCGCCAGATGACCCGAAGCGATTACGACTACTACGACCTCATCATCGGGATGGAGCAGAAGAACCTGCGCGACATCAAAGCCATCACCGGCGACGACCGGCTGGGCAAAATCGTCCGTCTGATGGACTTCACCGACACCCCCTACGACATCGCCGACCCGTGGTACACCGGCGACTTCGACGCCACTTGGAACGATGTCACCAAAGGGTGCGCCGCACTGATTGAGAAGTACAAAAAGGGAGAACTCCCGACTTTATAAAACAGCATAAACCAATATCTGGAATGTTTGACACGGAATACTTATGTTAAAGGACTATTCATCATTTGGCCCGGCGTATCGGAATTTCCAAGTCAGGGAAGAAGTATATGTTCCTGAACCGGCGGCAGAATTTTCCGGCGACAATCCGTTCACCAAGATGGCCCCCATACGCGGGGAGCTCAAGGACATAAAATTCGATGGAACGTATACCTATCTCGACAAATCTCTGAAATTCAAAATAATACATTTCTTTATCTATTTCTTCACATGGATTCTGGCGTTTCCTTTGAACAAGATACGATATGGTATCCGGATTGAAGGACGGGAGAAAATCCGCCGGAACCGCAAACTATTTGCGAACGGCGTGATGACCGTCTGCAACCACGTCCACCGATGGGATATGATCTGCGTGTTGCAGGCGATGCGCTACCGCAAGGCGTGGATTCCCATGTACGCCCAGCCGTTCCGTGGCAAGGACGGCTTTGTGATGAAAGCCATCGGCGGCATCGCCATCCCGGAAGAACGCAGCGGCTTGCGGGAGTTTGACAAGGCATTGGACGAACTCCACGCCGCCAAACAGTGGATACACATTTTTCCAGAAAGTTGCAGCTGGAAATTCTATGCCCCGCTCCGTCCTTTCAAAATCGGGGCTTTCAACATGGCTTACCGATATGATCTTCCTATCATTCCCATGATAATCTCGTACCGGCCCCGCACCGGATGGCGCAAACTTTTCCTCAAAGACGAGCCCCTGCTGACCATTCACGTGGGTGAGCCGATTGTGCCCGACCTCAACGCACCCCGGAAAGAGGAGGCATCCCGAATGCGCAATGTCGCCCACAAGACGATGCTTGATCTGGCCGGCATCATTTCCAACCCGTGGCCATCCAATATTGATTGACATTTTCGACCTATATGGAAACAATAATTGATCCCGTACCCGTTGAACTGCTGAAAGCAGAACTTACCAAATCCAAAAAACTGGAAGATACCAACAAGGGGCACAACGAGCTGTATATTGTTACTTGGCAGGATTCGCCTAATGTGGTCACAGAAATCGGAAGGCTGCGTGAGCTGGCGTTCCGTGAGGCCGGCGGCTCCACGGGCAACGCTATCGACCTTGACGAATACGACAAGATGGAAAAGCCCTATAAACAGTTGATTGTCTGGGATCCTGACAATGAGGCAATTATCGGGGGATATCGTTTTCTCTTTGGCTCCGATGCGGCGTTTGAGGAGAACGGACAGCCGATTATGGCAAGTGCCCACCAGTTCCATTTTTCCCAGAAGTTTATGGATGAATATCTGCCGCACGTCCTCGAACTGGGCCGCAATTTCGTGGCACCCGCCTACCAGAGTTCCAAGAATGGAGCCAAGTCCATCTATGCCATGGACAACCTGTGGGACGGTCTTGTGGCCATCATTATGAAGAACCCCAATCTTCTTTATTACTTTGGGAAAATCACCATCTATCCCTCCTACGACCACATCTGCCGTGACCTGATCTATCATTTCTTGTGGAAGCATTTTGGCGACAAGGAGGCACTGGTCCGCCCGTGGGAAGACCAGTCGGTGATGCCGGATTCCGACCCCGAACTGATGAATTTGATTGTGAATCAGGAAGATTTGATAGAAGACTACAAGTTACTGAAGGCTGCGGCCAGAATGAGAGGAGTGAACGTTCCGCCGAACGTAACCGCCTATATTTCTATCACGCCGGAGATGCACATGTTCGGCACAGCGGTCAACCGGCTGATGCACAATATTGAAGACACTGCCGTCCTCATTCCATTCGATGCCATATACAACGAAAAGAAACGTCGCCACATAGGAGCCTACATAAGATTTTTCCACTCGAAAAAACGTAAGAATGTGGTTCTTGGCTCTCCTGAGATAGAGGATCAGATGATTGATGACTGGCTGAATATGCGCACACGCAAGGTAAAGCGGCTGCTCAAGAAAGCCGGACGGAAATTTTAGCTTTCATTTTTTCATTGTTTTTTGTCAAAAACAGGGCGAAAATGACCTTTTTCACATTGAAAAAGTTGTATTTTTGCCCCTCATTTTTGAATATAAACTCATTGAATAGGATGAAAAGAATATTGTTTTTTATTGTATTGATTTCCAGTGTTTTGATTGGAAATGCGCAAATATTTTCCCAGCATCGCGGCGAGCAGCCTTACACCGTTTCTTACGCACAAATCCAACCGGGCGTCCACCAGATTACCTTTGAGGTACTGAATGTTGATGTGGACGATGTCACCCTCAACGGCAAAACCTACAGCCATATTGGATTGGGCAGTGTGCCCGTTACAGGGAAGAAGGGTTGGGCAGAACTCCCCATTCTCAGCGCCAGCATTCAGCTGCCCAATGACAAGGACGTGGAAATGGAGGTTTCCACCTCTGGGGTGACCGTCATCCAGCTGACGAATCCGATGGTTCCGTCACGGGGCACCATCTACCGCAGTCAGGATCCAAGAGAAATTCCATACAAAATTGCACGGGAATCCCGCACAATGGAGCTTTATCCGGCCGACATCGCCACAATGGAGTCGCCGTTCATCATCCGTGATGTGCGTGGCACCACTGTCCGTGTGTCGCCGTTCCGCTACCGTGGCGCGGCCCAAACCCTTGAGTACTGTCGTACCATTACGGTGACGTTGCGCGAGACCAACCGTCCCGCCACAAACCCGCTCACCCGCACCGACATCCACCCCAACCGTGAGTCCGTCGGCATGTACAAGAGCATTTTCCTCAATTATCAGCCCACCCGTCAGGATCTGGCACAAGGGGAGAAGGGTGACATCCTCGTCCTGACCCCCTCCAACTACGAAGACGCTGCCAACTTGTACGTCCAGTGGAAAAAGGAAATGGGTTACAACGTGAGCAAGCAGGTAGTGAGCAGCGGGGCCAATGTCACCAATACCATCCAGACCGCCTACAACGGCAATGCCAACCTGATGTACGTGCAGCTGTTCGGCGACTGGGCTGACATCAAGTCCAATACCGTCACTGTTGACTATTCAGCAGCTCCCGCCGACCCGAAAATGGGCTGTGTGGCCGGCAGCGACAACTACCCCGACATCGCCATCGGTCGCTTCTCCTGCTCCACCAACGCACAGGCTCTCGTGCAGGTCAACAAGGCCATCAATTACGAAAAGACTCCCAATATGGAGGCTGGTTGGCGTGAGACGTTCATTGGTATCGGCTCTGAAGAGGGAGGGGCACGTACAGGGGATGACGATGAGGTGGACTACACCCACGTCCAGCGTATCTTCAGTGAGCGTCTGGCTAATTTTACCTATATTACTGAAAAAGGAAATTACGCCACTTCCGGTAATACGCCGAGTGCCAGTACTTTGGCAAGTCACGTGAATGCCGGTGCCTCCACCATCGCCTATTGCGGCCACGGTGCTTCCACCTATTTCGTGACCACGAACTATAGTAACACCAATGTCAATGCTTCCACTAACGGCGACAAACTGCCTTTCATCGTGTCGGTGGCTTGCGTGAACGGAAAGTTCCATCAGAGTGGCGACTGTTTTGCCGAAGCGTGGTTGAAGAAGGAGAATGGCGGTGCCGTCGTGACCCTGATGTCCACCATAGACCAGCCGTGGCAGCCCCCACAGCGTGGGCAGGACTATTTTTATGATATTCTTGTTGGCGGTTTCAGCTACAGCAATTATAGTGACCAGGACGGTATTGATACAAAAGAACAGCGTACCCACTGGGGCTCCATTGTGGTGAACGCTTTCAACCTTGGCCTTTCCGAGAGCAGCACCAGTGATGATTTGGAGACTTTCCGTACATGGACTACTTTCGGGGATGCTTCATTGCAGCTCCGTACCAAGCAGCCGGATGTCCTTACCTTGTCGAACCGCAGCTTGCTGTCGGGAATACCGTTCTCCACTACGGTGACGGCCAACGGGCAGCCTGTCAAAGACGCGCTCGTCTGCATCTCACAGAATGGCACTTATTATAGTGACTATACTGCTATTGATGGCACAGTGACCATCCCGCAGGATTTCGTGGCAGGAGATGTCCTGTTAGTTGTCACCGCCTTCAACACCACCACCATTTACGAAACGATCACGTGTACCGCCAGTGACGTGCCTTACCTCACGCTCGACAACCATACACCGGAAGTCGTCAGTGCCGGAGAGACATCGTTCCTCACGCTCACGATGAAGAACTTGGGCGGAGTGGCCACGGCCAGTAACGCCACTATGACGATCACCTGCGACGACCCGTTGCTCACCATCATTGACGGGACGGGCGACGTGGCACCGATGGCTGCCCTCACAGGAACCTGCGCCATGAATAATGAATTCCAAGTTTCCGTGGACGGAAGTGCCCCCACCGGACATGTCTTTACGATGAATTGGACGGCCACCTACGAGAATTATAGTTGGGACGGCACGTTCACCCTCATTGCTGTCAGCAGTGACTGCGTGACACCGGACGGGCTGGAGGTCACTGTCAGCGGTTCCAATGCTGTTCTGACATGGAATGGCGAATCCACAGAACAGGTCATTACCATCCGTGATGACTTTGAAGGGCATACGTACGGTGACATCAATTCACCCGGCACGGTGGGCTGGACTTACATCGACGGGGACGGGGGCAACACGTACAATTTCACGGGAATCAGCTTTACCAATCTTGGCGCGGCGATGGCTTTCATCGTTTTGGATGATGAGCAGATACAAGTGGTCAACAATAACGGCTCTTTGGCGGAGGCCCATTCGGGCGACAAATACATTGGCGCTGCCATCGCCTGCCGGAACAGTACGTGGGGCAGCAACCAGACGGTGATTCAGAATAATGACTGGATTGTCAGTCCTGAATTAAGCTATAACGAGCCGTTCACCTTCTCGTTCTACGCTCGTTCTTATAGCAGCACGTATGCCGATGAGCAGTTCTATGCCGCCTATTCCACTACGGGAAATTCCGAAGAAGATTTCATCACCCTGACACCCAGTGTCATCACGACAACGGCAGTGTGGACTCCCTACTCTTATACGGTGCCTGCTGAGGCCAAGTATGTGGCTATACATTGTGTGTCGAATGACCAATATATTTTCTGTGTAGATGATATCGAAATCACGGGGAGGAATGTGGAAGGCCCTGTTTGCAACATCTATCGTAATGGAGAGCTTATCGCCGAGCGTGTGGCGGGCGGAGCTTTCACCGATTCGAACCTTCCCGACGGCACCTATTGCTACACCATCACCCGCGATTGTGGTGAGGGTTTCGAATCCCAGCCCTCCGAATCCGTCTGTGTTACGATAGGGACACCGGCTGTTGAAACCTGCGACGTGCCTACGGGGCTCACCGTCACCGCCTCGGGAAGCCGGATCGGGCTTTCTTGGAACACGGTCGGTAACGCCATCGCTTATAAGGTCTATCGCGACGGCAACGTCATAGCTACCACCCAGACCAATGCCTACACGGATGCCAATGTGACGGGCGGCACCACTTACGCATACGCCGTGAGAACCGTTTGTAGTGGGGGCGAGTCAGGTCTCTCCAACACGATGAACGGGGTCGCGACGGGAATCGGCAGCTACGATGGAAGTGAAATCCACATTTACCCGAACCCTGCTCGCGACGTGCTGAACATCGAAGGTGACAACCTGAAGGAAGCGGCTCTCTATTCCACTATCGGAGCACTGGTAAAAAAAGCCGAACTCAGCGGAAAGACCAGTAGTTTCAATATCAGCGGACTCGCCAAGGGCATTTATTTCGTAAAAATCATAAATACCGAGGGCAACGTCTGCACCTGCAAGGTGGTGATAGAGTAAAATATCTGATTATCAAGCTAAAAGGACGGTGAAAGCCGCCCTTTTTTTTTATGCAAAATAAATATGAAAAGAGGTACACCAATTCAAAAAATAATCATACTTTTGCACCCCGTTAAAGGAACAAATTCTAACAACTTAAAAAAGTTATATTATGGAAGTTAAAAAAATCATGGCTAACCTGGAAGCCAAACATCCTGGTGAAAATGAGTATTTGCAGGCGGTTCAAGAAGTTCTCGAATCCATCGAAGAAGTTTACAACCAGCATCCTGAATTTGAGAAAGCGAAAATCGTCGAGCGTTTGGTTGAGCCCGATCGTATCTTCACTTTCCGTGTGACTTGGGTTGACCGCAATGGCGAAGTCCAGACCAACCTCGGTTATCGCGTGCAGTACAACGCCGCTCTTGGTGCATACAAAGGCGGTCTCCGTTTCCACAAGGCTGTGAACGTTTCCATGCTTAAATTCTTAGGTTTCGAGCAGATCTTCAAGAACAGCTTGACCAACCTGCCTCTCGGCGGTGGCAAGGGCGGTTCCGATTTCGATCCCGTTGGCAAGACCGACGAAGAAATCATGCGTTTCTGCCAGGCCTTCATGTATGAGTTGTGGCGCAACATCGGTCCTGACCAGGACAGCCCTGCCGGCGACGTGGGTGTTGGCGGTCGTGAAATCGGCTACCTCTATGGCGCTTACAAGAAAATCGCTCGCGAGCACAGCACCGGCGCTCTCACTGGCAAGAGCTATGGTTGGGGTGGTTCCCTCATCCGTCCCGAAGCTACCGGTTTCGGCGCTATCTACTATGTTGAGAGAATGGTGAAGGAAAAAGGTGACAAGATGGAAGGCAAGAGAATCGCTCTCTCCGGCTTCGGCAACGTGGCTTGGGGTGCTGCCATCAAGGCTACCGAACTCGGCGCAAAGGTTGTGGCCCTCTCCGGTCCCGACGGCGTTTGCGAACTTCCCGAAGGCATCAACAAGGAAATGATCGACTACATGCTGGATATGCGTGCTTCCAACCGCAACAAAGTTCAGGATATGGCCGACAAATTCCCCGGAAAAGCCAAATTCACTGCCGGCAAGAAGGCTTGGAGCGTGAAGTGCGACATCGCTTGCCCGTGCGCTTTCCAGAACGAGCTGGCTGAAGAGGATGCCAAGGAACTCATCGCCAATGGCGTGAAGTATGTTGCCGAGGTTTCCAACATGGGCTGCCAGCCCGGTGCAATCGCCGCTTTCCAGGCTGCCAAGATCCCCTTCGGACCTGGCAAGGCTGTGAACGCTGGTGGCGTTGCTACCTCTGGTCTCGAAATCTGCCAGAACGCCGGTCACATCAACTGGACCGCTCCTGAAGTTGACCAGAAGCTCCACAAGATCATGAACGACATCTATGACATGTGCGTTGAATACGGTAAACAAGCTGACGGCACCATCAACTATGTGAAGGGTGCTAACATCGCCGGTTTCATGCGCGTGGCCAAAGCTATGCTCGCTCAGGGCATCATCTAATCGTTTCCATACGATTCACGGAAAATCCCTCCGAACCTTCGGGGGGATTTTTTTGTTTTGTGTACCTACGCCGGTCTGCGGAAAATGCAAGGACGTGCGGGGGAAATGTCGAATCAAACGGGGAAACATTGTAGAGACGCAAAATTTTGCGTCTCTACATTTGTTATAAAAAAACAAAATCGGAAATCCCTATCTATTTAGCACCCCAACATCTCCGCCGGGGTGATGTGCAGCGTGCGGCACAAGAGACGGGCGATCTTCAGGGTGGGTTCTGCCCGCCCCGTCACATAGTCATTGATTCGGGAAGGACTGACGCCAATCTGTTGTGCAAGCTGCTTTTGTGTCATACCTTCTTCCTCAAGAGACAATTCTATCAGCTCTGCCACAGAGGGCTTGGCAATAGGAAAATGCTCCTTCTCATAGTCAATGACAATGTCCGACATCACCGTCAGTTCAACGGCATTGCGGTCGTTGGCAGGGGTGTCATCCTTCACCAAAGGAAGAAGCTCCTCAATCCGAGCCAAAGCAAATTCGTACTGTTCTTTTGTTATTTTGTTCATGGTTATATTTCTTTGAGCGGTGGAAGGGAGAAAAGACATTACGGAGTCATTGTCCTTTCTAAAATTTGCATCATCTCTGCTGGGGTAACAACAATGGGACTCTTGGGAAAGTGCTTGATATTGCCGGTAATCAGGTAGGCCTCTTCTTTGGACAGAGACACTTCATAAAACACGGCATCGTCTTGATCAATGAAAAACTCATTGCATTCCGACCTTTCTGTCTCTATTCCACACTGTATTATCATGTGGATTAACAATGAAGAGTCAACTCCTTGTATGCCAAACTTTTCTCTATGTAATACTTCGTAATACTCCTTCACAATTTCTTCATTGTATAAGGGAACTATCTCCTTTTCGGCAATCGCTTTCACCACGCGAACCGTCGAGGATTCTGAATTGTGGGTGATCAAAGCCGACACCAGTACATTTGTGTCAAAAACCGCATAAATCATCTCTCTGCTCTGGCTTTTCGGATTTCTTCATTGATTTCCTCCAACGAGAGTTCAGGCGTTTCCCCTGCCTCTGCACGGTTTCTCATCACTTGAAAAGCAGTCATTGGGTCAAGCGCATCACTTCCTGCATTGCCCCTGATTTCAAAGGGGATTTTGCGTCGTTGAACCACAGCTTTGGCAAAAATGTTCATGGCGGTATTGGCACTCATTCCAAATTCCGCACACAATGCGTCAAACATTTTTTTTAATTGTGAGTCCATCCTCACTGTCATAGATACTTGTGGCATAATGATAGATTTTTACGCCGCAAAGATACAAATTTATTTCAATTTGACGTAAATTTTTTAATTAATGTTGCCAAAAAATAGTTGGTAACAACTGTATTGATTTATTTGCACCCACCTCGGAGAGGTGATATTTTATTAACCCCAGATAAGTCCGCGCAGAGCGGACGCAATCTGGGGTAGGCGATGGCATGTGCGCCCAACCGCGGCACAGGCGACAGGTACGGAAGAACACCACAGGTGATGCCGCGGAAAGCACATTAATTATAGAAAACCACCACACTTCTCCATGCGGCATCGTTAATTTCCATTATACCCATGCTCTCTCGTGCCAAGCTTTTCCTTGTACAATTTTTCCCTATCAGTGGCAACTTTTTGGGTTACATTCAATGACAGCGTTTCAAGTATTGACCATTGGAAGTTCTTCTCTGCATAAGAGATCCCTTCTTTTTTCAGCAATTCAACCAATTTCTTGTTGTTTCCATGACCAGAATCAGCATACTCTGTCCATCGGCTAAGAATGCCATTCTTTTTACTTGAATTCACATCTTTATAAGTAACACCTACATATTGCTTGCCGTTTTTCTTGTCGAGAATTACGTATACGCAATTTTGGCAATTGAGCTTTGATTGCCATTCTTTGTCTTTAACTACAGTCTTCAATTGTTTATAAGACAATTTAACATCTTCATAACGAGTGAACATGGGAATTCCATCAGTTCGTGACTTTTGCTCAATACGAATAACTTCCTTTGTTTTATGCCACCATTGATAAAACCCCTGTGCTTTTCCCCAATCAATCACTACCCTTTCTTTCAATATTTCAAAACCACTTACTTCTTTCAAATCATAGTAAAAAGAACCATGGGTAGTGGGATGAGAGGGACCACAATTTTTGAACACTCCAATAAAGCGAGACTCGTAATGTCCTTCTGCTATAAAAACAACTATAAAATCCGTGTCTTTCATAGTAATTGGCTGTTGCTCACTTTGCCATTCTAAAAATTTGGCAGGTTGTTCCTGATATAATTTGTAGATAGGCCAACCTTCATAATCATTGCTAATAATACAATCATTTCTTACCTCTGTGCTATGATTAAAAAACTTTATCCGTTTCGGGTCAGCTTGGTCAAATTCTTTATTTCTTCCTCTTCCTTTCAGCAGTTCTTGTATGCTGATGATTGAATTTGTGCTCATGATTTTATTACTTAAATTGAATATATTTTATTAAAAATGGAATGTTTAACAAACTTGCAATGTAATTATTAGCAGATGACAAAGGTACAAAAATTTCTATTGAATAGGGGACAAATTGTCCCCCACTTGGATTTCAGTTCAGGGTCGCGACGAAGCAGATTATTCTTTCCTCATCCCCTCCACTCAAAATCCTCCCCTCTGAGGAGCTCCATCGCATAATAATGCCACTCTTCGGTGAAGAAATTGGGGGTGAAGCGCACGTGGCGGAGGTTCTCTTCTCCAGTCGGGCCGCCGCCATACAAAGGATGCATATCACGGCTGCGGTCCTCCAGAATGTGCAGCATGTCTTCCTCCTCCCACGACAGGTTGTAGAACACCGTTCCCACCCGCACCAACTTCTTGCAATCCCGGAACAGCAAACTGTGGTTGTCCAACTTAAAGCCATAATCACCATAAAAGTCCAGCGGGCGCACACCGTTAATACACTCCTTGCTCAGTCCCAACCCGTCGGCCATCACCGCATCACCGGTGTAGATGTAATCGCCACGCACATCCTTGTACGGAGTCTGCACGCCGGCAAAAATCACCTTGTGCGCATAGCCGCGCCCCTCGCATTCGTCCTCAAACGTGGCCATCACCGCCTCCGCATCATGCTGGTCTTTGTATTCCTCCTCATCATCAAAAACATATAAGTTATTCTTGTAGAAAAAGAAATTGCCAAAATAGGTGTAGCCAAAGTTCTTTTTATCATTGACATAGCGGATATGAATACTCGGCAGATAGTTTTTGTAGCTTGCCCCTATCATATACCTGCATTGGTCACAGAGCTCTTGTAAAACTTCAACCGTAATCACCTTGGGAGCCTTTACCCGCAGCGATTCCTTCACTTTATTGATTTCTTCCTCATAAGCAATGCTATGGTCAATGGATTCCAATATCCACTCTCTTGGCAGCGTGATGTTGGGAATGGGCAAGGCGTCATAAAACAGCGGGGCCATCTGTTTGTCGGTGAAACCCGCAATGCCGCAACCAACGCGGGTGACCAGAAAGCGGTTCATCGGGTGCGCTTTGGCATACTCGATGAATTCATCCACATAGGGTCGGATGGTGTCAAGGCCTCCTTGCATGGTGGGAATGGCATAGCACTGCCCAGTTGGACCGGAACCCACGCCCCATTCCGCGCCAAAGAGTTCGTGCGCCATCCGGGCGGCGCCGCCACGATGATGTCCGGCAAGATTGCTGCCGAATACAAACACCTCGCATTTCGACAGATGCGTGATGTGCCTGGGAGTCTTTACTTTGGGATGATTCGCACACATAATGATCAAGTTTTAATTATTTGGAACAGATTTCATTATAACCGTTATAAAGGAGTTGGTAATCGGCACGGAGCTCTTGGCAGAGCCATTCGGGCGATTTCACCGCCACAGAGGTGCCGCAGGCGCGCAACTCACGCATAAATTCCTCATTGGGAATGAGATAATAGGAAAACACCGAATGGTACTCGTGGGTTTCTATCTCCTTTTGTGAAGGATGCAACGGCAACGTGCGGATATACTCCACCTGCGGCACGCTGACAGAAACAATGATCTCTTCGGGCTTGTCTTTCAGGATTGTAACGCCGCATACATTCTTGAAATACTCTTCCGCATCGAAGTCCTCGGGAAGGGTGTAGGGGTCCTGCGTCGGCTGGACAGCCACCACACGGTCGAGGGCGAAATGGCGGATGCCCTTGCGGTCGCGCGAATAGGCAATGAGGTACCAGCGCTGGCGGTACATCTTCAAGCAGTACGGCTCCACGGAATGGGTACACGGCTCGGCCTGGGTGAAATTCTGGTACGAAACCTGCAGCACGTGCTTGTCGCGCAGGCACTCGATAATCGCCGGCAGATACTCCTCGCCGGGAGCCACCGGTTCAAAGAGAATCTGCTTGCGCAAATCGCGGCAGTCTTTCAACAAGTTGTTGAAAGAAAGCAGATTGAGCATCCGCCCGCGCAGGTCCGCCCGTCGGAATTGGTCGGCATCCTCAATGTAGTACTCACCCTGCGCGTTGCATTGGATTTCGATGTCAAAAAGTTCCTCCACCGTGTTGCGCCAGCGGTGGAAAGTGCTCTCGGGAATGGCATCCGTATCGTAGTCGTTGACAGAGGCGCGGGCCCATTTCTCATCAATCGCCTCGCGCGAAATCGGGCCGCTGGCAATGGTGTTTACAAACCAGATGTAACACTTGAACAGGTAAGGGGTGGATGATTTTCTCATTTGCATCATTTTTTTAACGATGCAAAAATACGACTTTTCACTCTCATAAAATGGGAGTGAATGGAGAAATTTTTGGGAAATTTGTAGAAATGCAATTTTTTGCGTCTATGAAATATTGTCATATTTTTTTCGGACAAGCGAAAAAAAAGTGTACTTTTGCCGCGTTGTTTTCTTGCGGAGCGGATTTATCTTCTCCAAGACCAATAGCAACCGTAATTTACTATCAACCAATCTAATCCAAAGGAAAATCTAATGGAAAAGAGAATAGGAAGCATCAGCATCCTCATCAGCAACCGCGACATTGTTCCCCAAGTGAACGAGCTTCTTTCGGAGTTCGCCGACCTTGTTTTGGCCCGTCAGGGACTGCCTCTGCGCGACAAGGGCATCCATTTCATCTCCCTCATCATCGAAGGCACCACCGACCAGATCAGCGCCCTCACCGGCAAACTGGGCCGCCTGCCCGACGTGGAAGCGAAATCCATGGTGGCGAAGATGAAAAATTGAAAAATGAGAATTGAAAACTGAAAATTGAAATTGTGAATAGGTAGAAACGTGGTGTACCGCGTCTCAAAAACGAAAAAGGAATAGAATCTTCAAATATTAAATGCTAGCGTAGCGAACCTCAAATAAACGAATAAACGAATCATCAAATAAACAACCTATTATGAAATTCAATCCAGAAAAATGTCGGATTCCCGACGAAATCGGCAAACCGTTTATTGATCCTGATGAAATTTGGGATTACATCAACAACACGAAAAGCACACCTGAGCGGGTACGCGCCCTCATCCAGAAGTCGCTGAACAAGGAGCGGCTGACGCTGGAGGAGACCGCCGTGCTCATCAACACCACCGACCCTGCCTTGGTGGAGGAGATCAAGGAGGGTGCCCGCGAGCTGAAACGCCGTATCTACGGCAACCGTATCGTGCTGTTCGCACCCTTGTACGTGGGCAACTACTGCGTGAACAACTGCAAATACTGCGGTTTCCGTTCCTCCAACCACGAGCAGGTGCGCACCACCCTCACCGATGAGGAGTTTGTGCATAACATTGAGGCTCTGGAAGAGGACGGTCAGAAACGTCTGATTCTGGTCTATGGCGAATCCCCGAAATACTCACCGGAGTTCATCGCCCACACCACCCGCCTCGCTTACTCGGTGAAGAAGGGCAACGGCTCCATCCGCCGCGTGAACATCAACGCTGCCCCGCTCGATGTGGAGGGCTTCCGCACGGTGAAAGAGGCCGGCATCGGCACCTACCAGATTTTCCAGGAGACCTACCACCCTGAGGCCTACACATGGTACCACCCCGCCAACACCATCAAGGGAAACTACGAGTGGCGCCTCACCGCCATGGACCGCGCCCAGCAGGCCGGCATCGACGACAACGGCCTCGGCATCCTGTTCGGTTTGTACGACTGGCGTTTCGAGGTGATGGCGATGATCCGCCACACCAACCACCTGGAGGCCTGCTTCAACGTGGGTCCGCACACCATCTCCTTCCCGCGCATCAAGGACGCCTCGGGCCTCAACATCGACACGAAATACTTTGTGGATGACGAAACCTTTGAGAAGATCATCGCCATTTTCCGTCTGGCCGTGCCCTACACCGGCATGATCCTCACCGCTCGCGAAACCGCCGAGTTCCGTGCCAAGGCCATCCAATATGGCATCTCGCAGATTGACGGCGGCACCAACCTCCAGATCGGTGACTACAAGTACCATCACGAAGAGACCGAAAAGAACAGCGACAAGCAGGAGAACCAGAACCTGCACCGCGAGCAGTTCAAGATCGGCGACGACCGTAACCTCGGCGACATCATCGAAGAGCTGTTGGACGGCAACTACATCCCGAGTTTCTGCACGGCTTGTTACCGTCTGGGCCGTACCGGCGAGCACTTCATGGAGTTCAGCGTGCCCGGCTTCATCAAGCGTTACTGCACGCCCAACGCCATCCTCACGCTCAGCGAGTACCTCGTCGATTACGCCACGCCCGAAGTGGCCGCCAAGGGCTGGAAAGTCATCGAAAACAACCTCTGCAACGTCGATGATCAGTTCCGCGACGAACTTCTGGCCCGCATCGAACGCATCAAGAACGGCGAACGCGACCTATATTTCTAAACGGAAAATGGAAAATAGAAAATGGAAAACTGACCCCTGACCCCTGTACCCTATACCCTGAATATTACCTTGTTTTTTGAGGGGGTGCGGTGAGAGCTGCGCCCCTTTGTTTTTGGTAGGGGAGGGGGTTGCTGAAATTGGGGAAAGTTGTATCTTTGCCCCCGAATTATGAAAAGAGTAATTGTCCTTGTATCCATCCTTTTCCCGATGCTTTTGTCGTCGTTAATGGCGCAAATTCCCGTTGGGACGTTCCGCGACCATCTCTCCTTTTACAGCTGCAAGTCGGTGGCGGTGACACCCGAATACGTTTATGCCGCCTGCAATTCGGGATTGTTGTATGTGGACAAGAGTGACAATAGTACCGGCACCTTCTCGAAGGTGGACGGACTTTCGGGTACAGCCCTTACACGTATTCACTATGATGCTGCTTCCCAGTATCTTGCGGTTGCTTACGACGACGGGAACCTTGACTTCATCCGTGATGACCGCATTACCAATGTCAGCGACATCAAGGACAAGTCCATTACCAGTTCCAAAAAAGTCAATGGTTTTCTTTCCTACGACGGTCTCCTATATCTTGCCTATCCTTTCGGCATTGTGTCGGTGGATATGGCCACGTTGCTGATTCGCGACACGTGGTACACACGGATTGGGAACACGCATATCAAGGTTAATAGTTTGCAAGTATTTAACGATGAATTCGTTATAAATACAGATGCGGGCATTTATGTCACTTCTGTCACCAATCCCGCCATTGCCGACTTCAACACTTGGCAGAAGGTGGATGAAATGGGGGACGCTGCGTTCACCGTCTCCTGCCTGTTCAGCGGGCGCGTTTATGTGGTGAAAGGTGGTGAAACGGGCGACACGCTCTACTACAAGGATAGCGGAGGGTGGCATCTTTCTGATATACAAGAAGATGACATACGGGCATTGGCCGCCAATGACAGCATTTTGACCCTTTGTGGTTGGTCTTTTGTCAAAAATTTTGACAGAAATGAACGTCAGATTTGTGAGACATGGTGGGAAGGAACCTACTTGTGGCAAAACGGTAAAGATGTCGCTTTGGACGGACAAACGGTATGGGTAGCTGACGAAACCAACGGTCTGCACAAGATTCTTTGCGAGTTGTGGTCCATCGAAAGGATTCCCGGCAAAGGCCCGTACGCTAACACGGCATACGCCATGGACTATGCTGACGGAGTGCTGGCAATGGTTCCGGGAATGGTGTCGGTGACATGGGGAAACGGCTGGATTTATCCCAATTTCAGTTATTTTACCAACGAAAAGTGGCACAATATCTACCAGAAGGACAATCCCTCCCTCGCCGATGTCTATGACCTGACAGCTGTAGCCATCAACCCGAACAACACTTCCGAAATCTTTGTCGGGACGTTTGGAGGCGGCCTTCGGAAGTACGACCGTAGCCGTGTCACCGCTGTTTATGACCGATCCAACAGTCCCCTCAGAAGCAATGATTCCCTTCAGGGACGGATTGGCGGACTAGCCTTCGATGCCAACAACAACCTGTGGGTGTCGTGCTGCTACTCCAATGTTCCCATTGCTGTACTCCAACCCAACGGAAACTGGCAGGCGCTGACCCTATCTTCTTATACTACTGGAAATAACACGGCTGTAAGTCAAATCATGGTGGATTCGCGCAACTACAAGTGGATTGTCATTCCCCGTGATAATAAACTGCTTGTCTATGATGACAACAGGACTATTTCCAATCCCAACGATGACCGGATTGCCAGCGTGAACCTGAACGCGATGGCCAACATCGAAACCTCCTCCGTGAATTGTGTGGCGGAGGATAGGGACGGCGAGATATGGATTGGCTGCAATCTCGGTATCAAAGTCATCTACAATCCTGCTACTGTTTTTAAAAGTACCTTGTATGCCCAAAACGTTCTGATAAAACAAATCAACTACGTTCAGAATCTTTTTGAATTTGAGGAAGTTACTTGTATAACGGTGGACGATGCCAACCGTAAGTGGGTGGGCACGACCAAATCAGGGGTATTCCTCATTTCCGAAAATGGGGACAAACAGTTGCTTCATTTTACGGAGGACAACTCGCCGTTATTGTCCAACAAAATTCACAATATCACCATTGATCGTATGACGGGTGAGGTGTTCATTGCGACGTCCAACGGGTTGGTTTCCTATATGGGTACGGCCACTGCCGGACGGGAGGATTATAGTGAGGTGACGGTATTCCCGAATCCGGTGCGTGAAACCTACCACGGGGTCATCACTGTGCGCGGATTGATGGACCATTCGTTCTGTAAGATTGCCGATGCCGCCGGCAACCTCGTGTGGCAGGGATACGCCAACGGCGGCGAACTGACATGGGACGGCAAGGACTTCTATGGGAAACGTCCCGCCACCGGTGTCTATTTCGTCTTCGCCTCCGACCGCACTGGGAAAAAAAGGAACGTGGCGAAAATATTGTTTGTAAAGTAGTTTCCTACATCAGGTTATTCAGCATAGCATAGACCGTGAGGCCCGCCACGGACTTGATGCCAGTTTTCTTCACGATGTTCTTGCGGTGGGTGATGGCCGTGTGGACGGAAATGTGCAGCTTCGTCGCTATCTCCTTGTTGGATAGACCGTTGGCGACTTCTACCAGCACCTCCCGCTCCCGTTCCGAAAGCTCGTACAAATCCGGACCATCGCTGGGGGCGTTGTCGGCCTGCATCACTTCCGTCAGGCAGCTTTCGATCTTCTTCCGGTCGTCGGTGATTTCGATGATGCCGTTGAAACTCCGCAGCCACTGCTGGTCGAAGTAGCTGTAAACGAGCGCGACGATGGGGACTTGGGGACACTCTTGGAAGAGGGCGCGGAACGAGCCACGCTTGGAGTAGTCCACCAACTGCGGGTTCAAGACGATAAGGTCGGGTTTCACCACAATGAGCCGTTCGGCAATGCGTTCAAGGCCTTCGGCGACAGCGGCCACTTCATAGTCAGGGATACCATTCAATAGCTCCGTAAGTCCTTGAACCACAATAGGTGACTTTTCAATCAAAAGGATTTTTCTGTTTTTCATTTCCGGCTCCTTTCGATGGTTTCCACGTAGGGGATAAGGATTTTCTCCTCGATGAGGCTGTGCTTGTTGAGGTCGCCGGAAAGCTGGAAGATGTCGAACAGCACCGAAACCCGCTCCTTGGGCATGATGTTCCCTGGCAGGTATTTTATAAAAATGTTGGTGAGGTCGTTCAGTTTGTCCTCGATGTTGCTGTGGTTCTCCTCAAATTGGTTGATGGAGTAACCGTCGCCCGACTCGCCGTTCCGCAGGGCTTCGATGTACGGGAAAACCGTTTTCTCCTCATACAAAAAGTGGTTCTGCACCTCGGTTTTGTAATCGTGGAAGAAGCGTTGCAGAATCTCCTTGTGGTTTTGGGGGCAGGCCTCGGCGATGCGGTCGAGGTGCCGTTCGATGTGGGGGATGCGTTCATCGAGGTAGTAGCCGTGGGAGGCAATGAGGTACGGCACGAGCGACGACATGTCGGTTCCCTGCAGTTCCTCCATCGAGGGAAGGTAACGGTCGTTGGTATAGACGTTGCAGATTAGCAGGAAGAACTGC
Source organism: uncultured Bacteroidales bacterium (assembly GCA_947169105.1). Taxonomy (GTDB): domain Bacteria; phylum Bacteroidota; class Bacteroidia; order Bacteroidales; family WCHB1-69; genus UBA1756. Next base: position 27,910 of record CAMVOL010000017.1, read on the forward strand.
TCGGAGAGGCCATTGGCGCGGCATATTTCCGCCACGCTTTTTTCGCCAAAGCCGAGTTCAATTCGGAACCGTTGCAGAATCAGCACTAATGACGGGTTGCTGCTGATGATGTCAGCGAGTTTCATTTTGGGGGTATAAAGCATTTCTTATGTATTTTATTGAAAAAGAGAATATTATTTTTGTAAATAGTAGTCGTGCAGTTCTTCCATACGGCCGGCAGATTCGCGGAGGCCGCCTGGACGGTTGCGCACCACCCATAGTTTCTTGTGGTTTTTGATGATTTTTTCCAAATCGTTGGCAAGGGCTTTCCTTTTTTCGTATGGGATGGAAAGCGTTTGATAATCTTTAACTTGTAAACGTGCGATGCCGAGTTTCACCCCGTGCAAGGCGAGGTCGCAGGCTTGTTCTAATTCTGCAATCACGATTTTGTGGTCGTCGCATTGCGGTTTGGCCTCCTTCAGCAGCGCGAGGGCGTCCTTGATTTCGGTTTCGCATCTCCGCAGGTTCGGGATGGTAAGCTCCTTGGTTTGGTAGTTGTTCTTCATCTTCCAGGGATAGCGGTGGAGCATCAGGTGGAAGGCGTTGGCCACCCCTTCGGGAATCTTGGCGTAGGTGTGGGCGTAGCTCAGTTTCATTACGGCTTGGCCGAGGTTGCCGGTGGGGTCCTCGAACAGGTACTGGTTGAGCAGGAAGTCGATGCGGCTGGTGATGGAGGAGTCGCAGCGCCAGGCGTAGCTGCAGCCGACCATCATCGGGGCGTAGCACACCGACAGCGGCTGCCAATGGCCGAAGTCGCCCCAGTTGGTGACGAGCATGCCGGCGGCACCGTGCTTCACCGCGTTCACGGCGGCGTTGTATTCGTTGGTGAAGGCGATGTCGTTGCGGCCGATGATGGAGCGCCACGTCGCCGTCCCGGGGCAGACGTAGAACCGCAGTCCCGCCTTCTCGAACTTGGCGAGGGTCTTGTCGAAGTCGTACTGGGTGTCGTAGCCCCACACCATGCAGGTCATATTCTTCGGCAGGTACGGGATGAGGCTGTCGTGGTCGATGACGATGTCGCCCCAGTACTGGGCGAGTTTGCCGTGGCGGTTCACCTCCTCGTTGAGTTTGAGGAGGAAGTTGAGATAGACGCGCCCGAGGCCGATGCTGTCGCACATCTTCTTGGAGTTGCCGAGGCCGAGTTCCACGGTTTCGTCACAGCCGATATTGAAGTACTTGCTGTTGAAGTTGGGCAGGAGTTCGTCATAAAGTTCCTTCATGAGGTCGAAGGAGGCGGGGTTGGTGGGGTCGAGGGAGGAGCGGCTGCGGGCGCCCCAGATGGTGGCGCAGTCGGTGGGGCATTCGGCCAAGGGCAGGTAGGTGTCGTACTTGAGCCAGTTCTCGAAATGGCCGAAGGAATTTTGGTTCGGCACGAGGTCGATGAAGCGGTCGTTGCAGTACTTCTGGAGCAGGGCAATTTCGTCCGGTGTCATCGGGGAGGCGTTCTCCCACACCTCCTTATGGTTCTTGTAAGCGAAGGTGTGTTCCGTATAGAGCTGGAATTCATTGATTTTCCACGAAGCGAGGAGATCGACAATCTGGTAGAGGGTCTTCATGGTGGGTACTTTGTCGCGGCTGATATCGAGCATGAAGCCGCGGCGCAGCAGGTCGGGCGAGTCGGTGATGCAGAGTGCCGGAAGGTCCGTTTTTTCGGCGAGGGCATATTCCAAAAGCTGACGGAGGGTCTGCACGCCGTAGAAAAGTCCCTCTTTTGCCCCGCCGATGATGCCGACCGACTGGTTTTTGATAACCAATTCGTAGTCTTGCGGTGTAAAGCGCGGATCGACGCGCAGGCTGACCTTGACAATATTTTCGCCATATTCGTGGAAGGTGACATCCTTTTCCCATGTGGAAAGGTTGAATTGGGCGAAGTAGTTCTGCATCTGCTGGAACTGGTAGTGATGGAAGATGATTCCTTTATTTTCTTGAATGTCAATTCGTTGAGGGGTTGGTACGAGGTACTCTTTCAAATCGCGTGCCGAAGCGGAAAACACTGCCAGCAGGACAAATGACAACAACAGGAATCTTTTCATATACATGAAATATTAATAAATATTAAAGGTAGGATAATAGGGCGCAAAGGTACAACTTAATTGAAATATTTTCGTACTTTTGCCGCGTTTTCCTGCAAAAAAAAGCACGACAAAACAGCAATAAATAACCTATTAAAAACAAATTTCTTATGAAAAAATGTTACAATTTTCTGATGGTTTTGGCAACCATCGTATTGTGTTTGGGCGTGAATACCGCTTCTGCACAACAGGACACTGTATTCTTGTCCGAGGACTTTTCGGCTATAACTGGTAGCGGTTCACAGCAATGTAGCACATCGGGTAATGCAATCGGTATTGACACTGTCCTCCCCGGCTGGACGGGCAGCAGTGTTTATCCTTCCAATGGGAAAGTGAAATTGAGCACCGGTAGCGCCAGCGGCTTTATTCAGACTCCCGCCATTGATTTTACGAATTATGAAACCATTTTTATCTCTTTCCAGGCCCGTGCATGGAACGGTAACGATGCCACTACCATGACGGTTACCGTTGGAGATTCCACCTATCAGATTACGGGTCTTCCGAACACAGGTGCCTCCAGCAATGTGGAGTGTGACCTGGCCACTTTCGTTATTATTGCTAATGGCGGCGGTGAAAAGTCCATCCGCTTTGATGCCACGAACCGTATTTTCATTGACAATGTGCTCGTGAAATCCTTCACTCAACCGTTTGTTATGGTTCAGGGCAACACCACCTTCAACAACATTTCTGTCAATCAGGAAGTTTCTGGGGAATTAACGGTTTTAGGCTATAATCTTACGGAAGGCGATACCACTTTCGTCACCCTTTCCGGCGATAGCCAGTTCGCCACTACCGTCACCACCCTCAGCAATGACGACCTGATGGGCGAAGATGGCGCAAATGTCCCCTTCACTTTCACTGCTGCTGAGGCGGGCACCTACACTGCCACGCTTTCCTTCACCAACAGCGACCTCACCGAAGCCGTGACCGTCACCCTTACTGCCAATGTCATTGCTATGAACGAAATTGCCACTATCGCCGGTCTCCGCGCCCTTTTGGATCTTAGCAATGTGAACGTGAATACCACTGATTCTGTGTTCTACAAATATACAGGCCATGCATACGTGACCCAAACTTCCCGTGCGGGTAGCGGCAACATTATCCAGAACAAATGGATTCAGGACGAAACTGGCGCTATCCAACTTTATGATCCGAACGGCCTTATTTCTGTTAGTCAAGGTATGGAAATAACCAATGTTGTAGGTTGGCTGAGCAACTACTATGGTTATGCCGAATTGACTGTGAAAGCGGGTATTTCAAATGCAGACATCAACGCCTTCCCGACCACCATTCCGGAGCCTGTCACCGTCACCCTTGAGCAACTTCGTGACCAAACCTTTATGGATGGCATCCAAGGCCAGTTGATTCGTATGGAGAACGTGACTTTCGACCAGACGGGTACATTTACCAGCTATAATTTCTATACTGTTACACAGAATGGTGTTTCCGATACGGTCAGCTATTTCAACAATAATTATAATACCCTGTCGGGCGAAGAAATTCCGACCGGAGCGAAGAACATGGTTGGTGTTAACTGGTTCTCCTCTGTGAAGCTCACCTCTGATAATAATGGTCCGCGTCTTCCCTCCCGCTACTACATCATTCCCCGTGAGTTCGAAGCCATTTCTGGCATTTCCGAAAACGGCACAACGCCCGTCTCAGTCTATCCGAACCCCACGGCTGACAACGTTATTCTTACTATCGGCGGTGATGCCACCACGGTTTCTGTTTACAACGTGATGGGCAAGCTTGTCTCCACACAGTCGGTTTCCTACGGAGCCAACACCGTGAACATGAGCAGCATGCCCGCTGGCGTTTATTTCCTCCGTATCACCAACGGCAATGAAGCGGTTGGCACGGTGAAAGTTGTGCGCCAGTAAGTGCACCGAAATATCATTTTAGTCATAAAAGAGGACGCTTCGGAAGGGGTGTCCTCTTTTCTGTGCCCTGACCCCTGAAACCTAATTATTTCTCCCAGAACTCCGCCCCTTTGATGTCCAGCTTTTTGGGGTCGAAGACGGGCTCATTGCCCTCTTTCTTGTCCTTTTCGTAAGTGCGGAGGGCGCGGATGGCCTTGGGCGAAAGCAACAGAATAGAAGTGATGTTGATCCACGCCATCGCGCCCACCCCGATATCACCGAGGTCCCACGCGGCCTTCGCCTCCTTGAGCGAGCCGTAGAACACCGCCGCGATGATGCAGAAGCGGAGAATCCAGATGCAGACGTGCTCTTTCCGTCCTTTCCCGAAAAGATAAACCAGCCCCGTTTCAGCGTAATAGTAGTAGGCCATGATGGTGGTGAAAGCAAAGAAAGCCAACGCGACGGCCACCACGATGTTACCGACGTTGGCACCGAGCAGGGTTCCGATGGCCGTGGAGGTGTACGACACGTCCGGCGCCCCCAGATTGTACGGCGACTGGTACAGCATCGCGCCGCTGGCGCTGTCCACCACATTGTAGGTCTTGGTGGCCAATATCATGACGGCGGTGGCGGTGCACACCAGTAGTGTATCCACATAGACGGAGAAAGCCTGTACCAGTCCTTGCTTCACAGGGTGCGACACTTTGGCCGCACCCGCCACAATGGGTCCGGTGCCTTGGCCCGCTTCGTTGGAATAGATGCCGCGCTTCACACCCCACGCCACAGTGCTGCCGAGGATGCCCCCGAAAGCTTCGTGCATGCCGAACGCGCCCCGCAACATCTCCCCGAAAACCGACGGCACCACCGTCACATTGCAGATGAGGATGATGAGGGCCAGGATGACGTAAAGGAGAGCCATGAACGGTGCCACCACCTGCGCCACAAGGGCGATGCGCTTCACCCCGCCGATGATGACCAGACCGAGTACGAACGCAGTGATGCCGCCGATGATGGCCGGCGATACCCCAACGGAATTGGAGAAGGCAATGGCGATTCCGTTGCTCTGGACTGGTGGCATCAGCAGGCCGCATGCAATGATGGAGCAGACGGCGAAAACCACCGCCAGCCACTTGCACCGCAGTCCCTTTTCGATATAATATGTCGGCCCGCCCCGCAGCTGCCCGTTGTGTTCCTCCTTGTATATTTGTGCTAATGTCGCTTCCACAAAAGCGGAACCCGCCCCGAGGAAAGCGATAATCCACATCCAGACGATGGCACCCGGACCGCCGTACCCGATGGCTGTGGCCACACCTACGATGTTGCCCGTCCCCACACGTCCCGACAGCGCCATGGCAAACGCCTGAAATGACGAGATGCCTGTTTTCTGTTTCTTGTCGGTGGAAACCAGCAGCCGCGCCATCTCCCCGAAGCGGCGCACCTGCACGAAGCGCGTGCGGATGGAAAAATAGAGCCCGGCTCCAAGGCACAGGATGACCAACGGCATGCTCCAAACCCAGCCGGATATGGTGGAAATGATGGATTCAAGACTGATAGAGAGGAATAAAGGCATTTGCAGTTATCTCGTTTTGAGGCGGCAAAGATACAAAAGAAAAACGTATTTTTGCGCCCTCAAATTGTAACCGATGAAGAAACTGATTGTTTTTATGCTTGTGTGCGCCTTTACGATGTTTGAGGCGCACGCTGTGTTAAAAGAGAAAGACCTCGCCCAAACGCTGGGCGTATTGCGGGGGGAATTGGAGCAGACCTACAATGAGACTACGCTCCGTTACGAACGCTTTGAGAAACGGAACAGGGAGCAGCATACGACCTTGATTCAGATGATGCAGCGCAGCAACCAGATCGCGCTGATGCTCTATTCGCAGAAGTCCGACTTCACGTTCGATATGACCTACGCTTGCCAGGCCGCTACGGAGCAGTACCGGAAGCTGAGTTCCCGCAATCTTCCATTTGCAAAGATAAAGGAGAATCTACAGTCGGAAATCGATCGCTACGAGGAATTGATCAATGCGTTGCAGAACCTCCCGCCACGGCTGCTGCCCAACGGGGAGATTGTGCAAGTGCCTGACTCCCTCAAGGCGATGCTTCCCAAAAGGATGATTGATACCTCCAAAATATCACTTTTTATGTTGGACGAGGAGGGCATGGCCGACCGTGAGGCGTGCCTCGACTACGCCACCGCTATCCGCGACACCTACGTCCAGATGTTGGAGGAAATTACCAAAGATGAGGAACATTATGCTTTCGTCATCAAACGGGTGAAGGAGCTCAACGACTACGCGATGGCGCGGTACGAGAAAATCCAGCAGAGCATCTTCGTGAACGGCGGCTACAACTATTTCGAGACCCTCAAGCGGTTCAAGATGTACTATTCGCTGGCCAAGAAGGACGTGGACGACAAGTACCGCCCCCTGAAGGAGCAGTCGGAGTGGCGCGGGCCCGTCATCTTCGGAATCAGTATTTTCATGTTGTTTTATATCGTGGTGGCAAGCCTGTTGAGTTTTGCCATCGTGCGGTGGGTGCTACCTCGCCGCGTGCGCGAGAAACTCAAGGAGAAGCGGAAACGCTCCATCCTGATGCTGGCGTGCGGCGTGGGCATCTTCGCCATCTCCATCATGATTGCCAGCCTCTTCGTCAAACAGAATTTCATCCTGATGGCCATCCACCTGATGATTACCTTCGCTTGGCTGATGGAAGCGATTATGGTTTCTCTATTGATACGTTTAAAAGACAACCAGATTATCCCCGGTATCCGCACTTACACGCCGTTCCTGCTGATGGCATTGGTAGTGATGGTTTTCCGCATCATATTGATACCTAATAATTTGGTAAATTTAGTTTATCCTCCGTTGTTGCTGGTTTTCACCATCTGGCAGGGTATTGTGCTGAAACGGAAAGTGGGCCGACTGCCCGACAGCGACGTGATTTACACCATCATCTCCTTCGTGGCGATGATCGTGGCTTGTGTGTCCGCATGGTTCGGCTTCACGCTTTTGGCTGTACAGATTATGGTTTGGTGGACAATACAATTGGCTGCTATACAAACTATTACATGCTTCTACGATTTGGCTGCCAAATACGAATCGAGGCGGCTTGCCACCAGAATTGCCATCAAAAAAGGCATTGATATAAGCAAACAGGCGGAATTCGACAAACTGCACAAAAAGATGCGGCCCAAGATGGCGAAAGGGGAATATATCACCCAGACGTGGCTGTATGACTTTGTGTATAGGGCCGTTTTTCCTGTTCTTGCCGTCCTGTCTGTACCGGCAAGCATCTATTTTGCCGCCCGTATCTTCGAGATGAATTCCCTATGGATGCAGGTGTTCATGTACACCTTCCTTGACAAGCCCGGCATCATCCAGCTGTCGCTCTACAAAATCTGCTTGGTGACGGCGATGTTCTTCGTTTTCAAATATTTCAATTATACGGTACGTAGTTTTTACCGTATGATTAAGATGCGGAGGATGAAGGATCCGAACGGACCGAGCAACATCACATTGGCAAACCACATCATCGCCATCATTGTGTGGGGCATCTATGTGATTTCCTCATTGGTGATTTTGCAGGTCCCCCGCAGCGGCATCTCGATTGTGATGGCAGGTTTGGCCACCGGTCTAGGTTTCGCTATGAAGGACCTCTTGGAGAACTTCGTCTATGGCATCACCTTGATGACGGGTCGTCTGCGAGTAGGTGACTACATTGAGTGTGAGGGCATTCAGGGCAAGGTGGAGAGCATCAACTACCAGAGCACGCAGATCGTGACGTTGGACGGCAGTGTGATTGCCTTCCAGAACGCCACCCTTTTCAGCAAGAACTTCAAGAACCTGACCCGCAACCACGGTTACGTGATGGTGAAGATTCCGGTCGGTGTTGCCTACGGCACGAATGTCGGGCATGTGCGTGAAGTGCTCCTGTCTTCACTGGGTGAGTTACCGATGAAAAACCAAGCGGGCAAGAGCCTGATTGATCCGAAACAGGGCTTCAACGTGCTTTTTGCCGACTTTGGGGAAAGCAGCGTGGACCTGTTTGTGGTCTGCTGGGTGCTGGTGGAAGAAAAAGCGGGCTTTATTGCCCGTATCAAGGAAGTGATTTACAACACTTTAAACGAAAACAATGTAGAGATTCCTTTCCCGCAGCGGGATGTGCACATCCGGCAGGTGGAGAAATAGGGTCATTTCAACTTTCAAAGAATATTCGGTTATCTTCCCCAGCTGTATTGATTCAAGCTGCGGAAAAGTAAAAACCGGAAGACCTTCTATCATCGGCCTTCCGGTTTTGGAATATGTTTTCTAATTCCGGATGCAACGGACAGAAAGTCCATGCGTTTTCATTTTGACTACTGGCTGACCACCAGATCCGTCAAATTTAGGTGAATTAGAATAAAGTCTGTACGGCCATTGATTCAACGTGCCAGTACTATACGCATTCCACAAAGATGCGTTTGTACCAAAAGTAACCTGTGAAGAATTAGCGGAATAGTATCCGGCTGGCGGCAGGTTAAAGCCTGTAACATTGTTAGATTCGGGGTCGTTACCAGTGGCACACGCATTGGAAGAAAAACCCCAGCCCGTGGTGGAGGCCACAGCTTTGGCATTGTTTTCTCGATTATCTCCGCAAATATAATCGGATTGGCCACCCACATAATTTGCCAACTGAGCCATTTCATCTTTGGGAATATGCCATCCAGTAGGACAAATGCCTTGGAGATTGCCGGTTTGTCCCTCTTGGTCGTGAATAAAAGCACTCCAGTTGTACAGATAGCCGTAGGTGCCCACATTAGCGGAGTCGTTATTGGGATAATAGCGGTAAGCCACCGTGGAACTTGAATCCGTTCCCAATGCGATGGGCGTGCCGTTAGCGAATTTCGTGGTGCGGAGGTTCTCCTTCATCCAACACACGTTACCCATCATTATCGTGTTATAGACATTGCCGTCCACATCGGTCACTGTGGCCGCGCCAGGACAAGGCTGTCCGTCAGTGCCATAGGTAGTGGTAAAAGACCTTAAATCCCCGTAGCATGTCCCTTCCGCATTGGTGGCGTATGCCCGTATGCGGTAGGTAGTGCCAGGTGTCAGGCCAGTCAGATTGCTTGTAAAAGAGCCTGTTCCAGATCCTTCAACCGTGAAGGGACCGTTAGTGAGCGTGGGGGTACCTGTGCCGTAGCATATGCCTCGAGCCGTCACCGGGGAGCCACCATCGTTGGTGACATTGCCGCCACAGATGGCTGAGGTCTGCGTAATCCCACTCACCGTCTCCGATGTAGTCACCGAGGGCATCACCACGGTCGCGTCAGCCGCACCCAGCACACAACGGACGGAAAAGGCGTAGTACTTCTCATAGTATGAACCACTGAACATACTTGAGTTGGCATTCACATTCCATCGTGAAGACGTTGTTGCAGTTCTCTCGGTAGTGCTCCAAAAATTAGCATTGGCCCCGGTGGTTCCGTATCCGCTTGTACCCATATATGCTCCGGCAGGCAATGCACTGAATCCCGACAGGTTATTATCATCAGGTGTGTTGCCCACCGCACAAGATGTGGAGGTCGTGTTCCATCCAGTGGTGGCCGCCAAGGCTTTCGCTACGTTATTGGAACTGCCGCCACATGTAAATTCGCTATTGTTTCTCAGATAGTTAGTGAGCTGCGACCACTCATTAGTGCTCGGCATGTGCCATCCCTCAGGGCAAATGCCTTGTACATGGGATGGGTTGGAACTGGAGGCGCCAGAACCATGCATCGTGGCGGTCCAGTTGTAGAGATAACCGTACGTGTCCACATTTGCGGAATCACCGTAAGGATAATAACGATAGTCTGTAGTAGAGCTCGTTGTGGTGCCAAGCGGAATCGGGGTGCTGTCGGCGTATTTCCGAGTGCGGAGATTCTCTTTCATCCAGCACTGATTGCCAATCCATACTGTGTTGTAGGTGTTGCCCTCCACGTCTGTCAGCGTATGATGGCCGGGACAAGGACCGCCATCCACAGTGTCTTCCGGTGTCGGCGGGATCGTATCCCCGTTAATCACATGCTCTAAACTGTCAATACGGTGGTTCAGCGCGTCAATCAGCTGCTGCACTTCGGCCAGGGTGATGTAACCGCTGTTGTTCTCCAACTGGCTGGTCTGCGTCGGCACAGTGATATTGACGGTCTGGTTGGCGGCCGCATTTGCCGAGAACGTGCCCACCGTCGAACCGTTCCGCTGGATGGTCAAAGTGGCATCGTTAGCAGCTGCCGGAATTGGTGGGATGGAATCCATGGTGATGTAACCGGCATCGTTCGTGAAAGCGCTGACCGCTGTAGGCACTGTCGGGAATGTCGGGATGGAATCCATGGTGATGTAACCAGCATCGTTCGTGAAAGCGCTGACCGCTGTGGGCACTGTCGGGAATGTCGGGATGGAATCCATGGTGATGTAACCGGCATCGTTCGTGAAAGCGCTGACCGCTGTAGGCACTGTCGGGAATGTCGGGATGGAGTCCATGGTGATGTAACCAGCATCGTTTGTGAAAGCGCTGACCGCTGTGGGCACTGTTGGGAATGTCGGGATGGAGTCCATCGTAATATACCCCGCATCGTTCGTGAAGGCGCTGACCTCTGTAGGGATTGTGGGAATTTCAGGAATATCTTGTGCGGTGATGTAACCCGCATCATTGGTGAACTCGCTCACATTTGTCGGCATTGTCGGGAATGTCGGGATGGAATCCATGGTGATGTAACCGGCATCATTCGTGAAAGCACTGACTGCTGTAGGCACTGTGGGAATCACAGGAATATCTTGTGCGGTGATGTAGCCCGCATCATTGGTGAACTCGCTCACATTTGTCGGCATTGTCGGAAATGTCGGGATGGAGTCCATCGTAATATACCTCGCATCGTTCGTGAAGGCGCTGACCTCTGTAGGGATTGTGGGAATTTCAGGAATATCTTGTGCGGTGATGTAACCCGCATCATTGGTGAACTCGCTCACATTTGTCGGCACTGTCGGGAATGTCGGGATGGAGTCCATGGTGATGTAACCGGCATCGTTCGTGAAAGCACTCACATTTGTCGGCACTGTCGGAATGGCTGGCGTGTTGGTCAGGTCGTTGTAGTCTCCGCTGAAGCTGTTGCCCGCCTCTTTCGCATACAGTGCATACGGTACGCTCAGCAGCTGCTGTACGCTCTCGATGCTATAACTGACACCGCCATCGGGGTCAATCTCGGATTTGAGAAAATAGGGACCGTTCGCCCAGTCGATGCCGCTGAAGGTTCCCGACACTGCGGTTCCCTCTCCTATCGACAGGGTCATCAGGCCGTTGATGTTGGTAGTCACCGTCTGGGTCTCGACATAGACAGCAGAGCCCGTGGCACTGCCCTGTAGAATGGAGATTCTCGCTGAGATGTTCTGGTTTGTCACTAGCGAGTTATTGGCATTGCGGACCACCGCTTGGTAGCCCATTTTTTGCGGTGCCTGCGCCCACGCGGACACGCAAACAAGCACCAGCAGGATTAATGTGGTAAAGAGTCTTTTCATATTTCTATCATTTAGTTATATTGAATATGCTGAAAAAACATAACATAGCCATATCTGCCAAACACTGTAATATTTTAATATTCAAATGTTTAGACAAAACAAAGCCTTTCCATTTCTAATTGCCACAAAAATAATAAATTATGGTGTATGAAATGGTATTAGGTTTTCAACAAAATATAAACAGGAAGGGTACTTGAAACTTGTAACTAACGACTTACCTTTGCCCCCAGCTATCGCGGTCGAGACTGCGGAAGTTGATGGCTTCGCTCAGATGTTCGGCCGTGATGGAGGGACTGCCAGTGAGGTCGGCGATGGTGCGTGCCACCTTGAGGATACGGTCGTAGGCGCGTGCGGAGAGCCCCAGACGGTCCATCGCCTGCTTCATCAGCGCCTTGCACCCTTCGTCGATAGCGCAGTATTGGTGGAACAGTTTCGTATTGACCTGTGCGTTGCAATGAATGTCGGGGCAGTTCCGGTAGCGTTCGGCTTGGATGTTGCGGGCGCGGACCACCCGTTCCCGCACGGCAGCACTGCACTCCCCTTTGGCCTTGGTCAGCAGCTCATCGTTGCTCAGGGGCTTGACCTCCACGTGCAGGTCGATGCGGTCGAGCAAGGGGCCGGAGATACGGCTGAGGTACTTCTGCACCACGCCGGGGGCACAAGTGCACGGAATTTTCGGGTTATTGTAGTTTCCGCACGGGCACGGATTCATGGCGGCAATCAGCATAAAGGAGGCGGGAAAATCCACCGTGTATTTGGAGCGTGAGATGGTGATACAGCGGTCTTCGAGCGGCTGGCGCAGCACCTCAAGAGTGGCGCGGTTCATCTCCGTCAGTTCGTCCAGAAACAGCACGCCATTGTGGGCGAGGGAGATTTCACCGGGCTGCGGGTGCTGTCCGCCCCCGACCAGCGCCACATCACTGATAGTATGATGCGGCGCACGGAAGGGCCTGACACAAATCAGGGAGGCGTACCGGCTCATCTTGCCGGCAACTGAATGAATTTTGGTGGTTTCCAGAGCCTCATCCAGTGTGAGCGGGGGCAGGATGGAAGGTAGCCGCTTGGCCAACATCGTCTTACCCGAACCGGGCGGCCCGATCAGAATGACATTGTGCCCACCTGCAGCGGCAATCTCCAATGCCCGCTTGATATTCTCCTGTCCTTTGACATCGGAAAAGTCAAATTCGTAGTTGTTCAGACTTTTTTGGAACTCTTCACGGATGTTGATTCGGGTAGGCACAATGGGCACTCCTTCGTGGAAAAAGTCAATCACCTGTTTGATATTTTCTGCCCCAAGAATGTCGATGCCATCCACAATCGCAGCTTCACGGGCATTCGCCGCAGGAAGAATCACCCCCTTCTTCCCTCGTCGCTTGGCTTCGATGGCAATCGGCAGCGCCCCTTTCACCGGTTGTAAAGTCCCGTCCAACGAGAGTTCCCCCATTATATAGTAGTCTTCCACTTTTTCGCTGCCCTTAATTTGTCCGGAGGCAATGAGGATGCCTACCGCCAGCGTGAGGTCAAAGGCCGCGCCTTCCTTCCGTATGTCGGTTGGGAGGTATATTTTGACAGTACCATTTTTCTTCCAGTAACATCAGTTTAGTTTCTGATATTATTGTTCAAACTGTCCATCTTGTCCGTGGACAGGACAATATGTTTTGCAATCAAATAAGAATGACACGAACGAAGGAAGAAAATTCCGCAATCCAGGCGAAGGCTTGGGTTGCGGAATTTTTTTGTAATTTTGCATTTTAAAATATTCATCAAATTATGAAGAGACTATCATTCATTATTGCCCTTGTTCTGTTCTTCGTCTTTGCCCTCACGGGATGCAAGCGAAATCAAGAAACAAGTCCAGTGGCAGTGCTCCCCACTGAAGACTCAAGCCAATTTGTCAACATCACCGATGTGGTGCCCGATGCCATCCTCGAAATCCGCTATTATAGCACTTATAACTTTGTGGGTGCTCGTGTTGATGGCTACGAGCAGCCGATTGCATTGATGACCAAGCAGGCCGCCGACTCACTCAAGGTGGTGAGCGACGAACTGCGAAAACAGGGCTACCGCCTCAAAATCTGGGATTCCTATCGTCCCCAGACTGCCGTGAATCATTTCATCAGGTGGGCAGAAGATTTACAGGACACCACCATGAAGCACATTTTCTACCCCATGGTGGACAAGAGCTTGCTCTTCGAGCAGCAATATATCATGGCCCGCTCAGGCCATTCACGCGGTTCCACCGTCGATCTCACTTTGGTGGATGAGCAGACAGGCAAGGATCTCGACATGGGCAGTCCGTTCGATTGGTTCGGCAGCGAAAGCCATCCCGACTACATGGATTTGACAGAAGAGCAAATCGCCAACCGTCATATTCTTTGGGATGCGATGTTCAGACATGGTTTCAAAGGCATCGACAGCGAATGGTGGCACTTCACGCTGAAGGACGAACCCTTCCCAGATACTTACTTTACTTTCCCCGTGAAACAGCTATAAACTATCCGCAACTTAGGCTAAGTTTGGGTTGCGGATTTGTGACTTATGCATTATCACCTCCCCCAGCTGTCGCGGTCGAGACTGCGGAAGTTGATGGCTTCGCTCAGATGTTCGGCCGTGATGGAGGGACTGCCAGTGAGGTCGGCGATGGTGCGTGCCACCTTGAGGATACGGTCGTAGGCGCGTGCGGAGAGCCCCAGACGGTCCATCGCCTGCTTCATCAGCGCCTTGCACCCTTCGTCGATAGCGCAGTATTGGTGGAACAGTTTCGTATTGACCTGTGCGTTGCAATGAATGTCGGGGCAGTTCCGGTAGCGTTCGGCTTGGATGTTGCGGGCGCGGACCACCCGTTCCCGCACGGCAGCACTGCACTCCCCTTTGGCCTTGGTCAGCAGCTCATCGTTGCTCAGGGGCTTGACCTCCACGTGCAGGTCGATGCGGTCGAGCAAGGGGCCGGAGATACGGCTGAGGTACTTCTGCACCACGCCGGGGGCACAAGTGCACGGAATTTTCGGGTTATTGTAGTTTCCGCACGGGCACGGATTCATGGCGGCAATCAGCATAAAGGAGGCGGGAAAATCCACCGTGTATTTGGAGCGTGAGATGGTGATACAGCGGTCTTCGAGCGGCTGGCGCAGCACCTCAAGAGTGGCGCGGTTCATCTCCGTCAGTTCGTCCAGAAACAGCACGCCATTGTGGGCGAGGGAGATTTCACCGGGCTGCGGGTGCTGTCCGCCCCCGACCAGCGCCACATCACTGATAGTATGATGCGGCGCACGGAAGGGCCTGACACAAATCAGGGAGGCGTACCGGCTCATCTTGCCGGCAACTGAATGAATTTTGGTGGTTTCCAGAGCCTCATCCAGTGTGAGCGGGGGCAGGATGGAAGGTAGCCGCTTGGCCAACATCGTCTTACCCGAACCGGGCGGCCCGATCAGAATGACATTGTGCCCACCTGCAGCGGCAATCTCCAATGCCCGCTTGATATTCTCCTGTCCTTTGACATCGGAAAAGTCAAATTCGTAGTTGTTCAGACTTTTTTGGAACTCTTCACGGATGTTGATTCGGGTAGGCACAATGGGCACTCCTTCGTGGAAAAAGTCAATCACCTGTTTGATATTTTCTGCCCCAAGAATGTCGATGCCATCCACAATCGCAGCTTCACGGGCATTCGCCGCAGGAAGAATCACCCCCTTCTTCCCTCGTCGCTTGGCTTCGATGGCAATCGGCAGCGCCCCTTTCACCGGTTGTAAAGTCCCGTCCAACGAGAGTTCCCCCATTATATAGTAGTCTTCCACTTTTTCGCTGCCGTTAATTTGTCCCGAGGCAATGAGGATGCCTACCGCCAGCGTGAGGTCAAAGGCCGCGCCCTCCTTCCGTATGTCCGCCGGTGCCATATTGATGATGATCTTTTTCCCCGGGATTTTATGGTTGTAGTTTCGCAGTGCCGTGTCAATCCGATGCTGGCTCTCCTTGATGGCACTGTCGGGAAGCCCCACCAAAAAATAGCCCACCCCTATCTCGATGTTTACTTCAACCGTGATGGGTACCGCCGCAACCCCCATCAGCGCACAACTGTGTGTCCGAATCAACATAGCTTTATTTTTTTGATAGTTAATTTTAATGCTACAAAAATACAAAAGGCAATGTATCAATTTCAAGATTTGTTGAAAACTTCTTAAAAATTAGTTAAAATAAGAATTTATGTAAAATAAGCGCTGTATTTGTTCTCTGGTTTTGAAAAGGATATTCATTTTTGTTCGTTTTTTCTGGTCCAAAAATTGTTAATTGCTATGCGGCAAAGTTATGAACAATGACATTGTTGCACTGCTGTTTCAGGGCAAATGGGAATCCTTTTTTCTCAGATTTTCGGAATTTCCCGTATTTTTGCAGCCCAATTTTTAGCGATGAGACTATTTGCTGTTATCTTTTTCTCAATACTGTTATTACCGGACATCTATGTCCGTTTCGTTTTCTTGCGCAAGAAAAAGTGGCCGTGGCGCCTGTTGAACTGGCTGCCGTCGGTCGTGGCCATTCTTTGCGCTCTCATCTTTTGGGGCACGAATATTCCAGCACTGCCTTTGTCAAAAGCCTTCTTTTATATATTAATATGTATCGCCCTGCCCAAACTTGTCTTTATGATGGTTTCTATTCTTTTCAGAATATTCCGTATCTTTTGGAAAGGGGCGAAAAAGGTGGAAGTCCCAGTTTCCCTTGTTTGCACTTTCGCCGCACTCATTGTGATGATTTACGGCTGCACGGTCGGCCAGAAAAAGTTGGTGGTAAAGGAACAGACCCTGTATTTCTCCAACCTCCCAGAAGAGTTTGATGGCTATAGAATTATACAATTATCTGATTTTCATATAGGTACATACGGGAATGACACTGCTTTTGTCGCACAGGTGGTGAACGAGGTAAGGGCGCAAAAGCCCGACCTCATTGTCTATACGGGCGACCTTGTCAATTCTGATGCCGATGAGGTGGATCCGTTCGTACCAGTTCTCTCCTCCCTTTCCGCATCGGATGGGGTACTGTCTATATTCGGCAACCACGATTACTGCTATTACAGCCATCACCACCAAATGGAGGTGATACGGAGGAATCAGGAGGCTCTGAAGGAAAAAGAGCGCAATTTGGGCTGGCAGTTGCTGTTGAACGAACACCGTGTCATCTGGCGCGATAGTGCCGGCATTGCCGTTGTCGGGGTGGAAAATGTGGGCAGGCCGCCGTTTCCGGATGAGGGTGATCTTGCCGTTGCGACGGAAGGGCTGCCCGACAGCACGTTCATCATCCTATTGTCGCACGACCCCTCCCATTGGCGGATGGAGGTGCTGCCAGATACGGATATTCCATTGATGTTATCGGGGCACACGCACGCTATGCAATTCCGCATCGGCCGCATCACCCCTGTGATGTTCCGTTATCCCGAATGGGGCGGTCTGTATGAGGAAAACGGACAGCAGCTGTTTGTCTCGACCGGTGTCGGAGGAGGAATCCCCTTCCGGTTCGGGGCGTGGCCGGAAATTTGCGTGCTGACGTTGCGGCGGGCGAACTAACCCTATCTTCTGCCTCTGGTGCTGAGGGCCTGCATCAGGTTCTTGGCTTTTCCGTTGTTCACCATCTTCATCATCTTGCGGGTGTCGAAGAACTGCTTGATGAGGCGGTTCACCTCTTGGATGTCGTTACCGCTGCCGAGGGCGATGCGTTTCTTGCGGCTTCCGTTGATGATATCAGGGTTGGCGCGTTCCTCGGGGGTCATGGAGAGGATGATGGCCTCCACGCCTTTGAAGGCGGTGTCGTCAATGTCGAGGTCACGGATGGCCTTGCCCATGCCGGGAATCATGCCCATCAGCTCCTTCACGTTGCCCATCTTCTTGATCTGCTGTATCTGGTTCAGGAAGTCGTTGAAGTCGAACTCGTTTTTGGCTAACTTTTTCTGGAGTTTGGCGGCCTCTTCGGCATCGAACTGCGCCTGCGCCGTCTCCACGAAGCTGCGGATGTCGCCCATACCCAAGATTCTTTCTGCCATACGGTCGGGATGGAAGACATCGATGGCCTCCATCTTTTCGCCCGTGCCGATGAATTTGATGGGCTTGTTGACGACGGCCTTGATGGTGAGGGCGGCACCGCCACGGGTGTCACCGTCCATCTTGGTGAGGATCACCCCGTCGAAGTCGAGCTTGTCGTTGAAGGCCTTGGCCGTATTGACGGCATCCTGACCGGTCATGGCATCCACCACGAACAGGATTTCGTGCGGCTGCACGGCTTCCTTGATGTTGCCGATCTCTTCCATCATCTCCTCATCCACGGCCAGACGACCGGCGGTATCCACGATGACGAGGTCGTAGCCGTGCTCCTTGGCGAAGGCCACGCCGTTCTTGGCGATACGGACAGGGTCCTTCGAGCCCTCCTCCGTATAGACGGGCACGTTGATCTGCTCGCCCAGCACCTTCAGCTGGTCAATGGCGGCGGGACGATAGACGTCGCCAGCCACGAGGAGCGGGCGGCGGTTGCGCTTGTTGCGCAGCATGTTCGCCAATTTCGCGGCGTGGGTGGTCTTACCCGAACCTTGCAGACCCGCCATCAGGAAGATGGCCGGATTGGCCTTCAGCGCCACGTCGGTGGCACTGTTGCCCATCAGGGCGATCAGTTCGTCGTACGTGATCTTGACCATCATCTGGCTGGGCGAGACGGCCTTCAGCACGTTCATACCCAACGCTTTCGCTTTCACTGAATCGGTAAACTCCTTGGCAATCTTGTAACTGACATCCGCGTCCAACAAGGCCTTGCGGACCTCTTTCATCGTTTCCGCCACATTGATGTCGGTAATGTGGCCTTGTCCCTTCAGGACCTTAAACGCCCGTTCTAATCTGTCGCTTAAACTTTCAAACATTATATATCAATTTTTTCAATTAGCAATTAGTGATTAGTAATTTTCAGTTTTCAATTTTCAATTTTCATTTTTCAGTTCCCACGAGGTATTTGTCGATGATTTCCTTCAGTTGCTCTTTGGTGAGGAGTCCCATGCTGCGTTTGGGTTTTTGTTTTGGCACAAGGTAGAGGAGCGTGGGGATGTTATATACCTGAAGGGCGCGGGCCAAGTCCTTGTTGTGATCGACGTTCACCTTATAGACGATGAAAGCGCCATCGTACTCTTTCAGCAGCTGGTCGAGGATGGGAGAGAGACGCTTGCACGGACCGCACCAGTCGGCGTAGAAGTCCACGATGGCGGGCTTTTTGCCCTTATAGATCATGGTGGTGTCGTTGTAGTCGAAGATTTTCTTCACGAACTCCTCCTGCGTGAGCGTGATGATCTCCAGTTTTTCCTTGTCCTGTTTCTTCTCGGTTTTTGTCTTGGCGGACTTGTTCGCGGACGTATTGTCGGTCTGGGCTGCGGCATTGTTCCCTCCCACTGCTACCAGCAACGCAAAGATGAAAACAGTCGCGTACCTCCGGCACGCTCTAACAAAGTTGCGTGCATCTGGCACGACTTTTTCCGAATGGTAATCCCTTAATTGCATAATCCTATCCTCCATATCTTAACTTCTTAGTTTCTTAACTTTTTTCATCTTTTCATCTACTACCCCGCCCTACGGGCACCCCTTCTACATAGAAGGGGAATTATTTCTTTCATCCCTTCATCAAACTGCGATACGCAGTTTCCTCCCTTCCTCCTTTCATCTTATCCCCACATCTCCAATAATTTTCAATTTTCAGTTTTCAATTTTCAATTACTGCTTGAGGCTCACCGTCTTGTTGAACACAATCTTGTCGTCGGTGGAATCCTTGTCGATGCAGAAATAGCCGATGCGCTCGAACTGGTAGTGGCGTTCGGGGTTGGCGAGGGTGAGGTTCTCCTCGATCCAGCCGTCCTGAACGGTGAGGGAGTTGGGGTTGAGGTAGTCGATGAAGGTCTTTCCCTCTTCGCAGTCGTCAGGATCGGGGACGGTGAAGAGGCGTTCGAACAGGCGGATTTCGGCTTTCTTCGCGTGGGCGACGGAAACCCAGTGGATGGTGGCCTTCACCTTGCGGTTGCTGAGGGGCATGCCGCTCTTGGTTTCGGGGTCGTAGGTGACGTGGATGGCAGTGATGTTGCCGTCGGCGTCCTTATCGACGTGGCTGCACTTGACGATGTAGCCGTACTTGAGGCGCACTTCGCCACCGATGGTGAGACGGTAGAACTTTTTGTCGGCCACTTCGCGGAAGTCGGCGCGCTCAATCCAAAGCTCCTTGGTGAACGGCACTTCGCGGGTGCCGGCTTCGGGATTTTCGGGGTTGTTGACCGCGTTGAGCATCTCCACCTTATCCTCCGGGAAGTTGTCGATGACGAGCTTCACGGGGTCGATGACGGCCATGGTGCGGGTCGCCACCTTGTTGAGGTCTTCGCGGGCGCAGAACTCCAGCAGCGACACGTCGATGATGTTGTCGCGCTTGGCGATGCCGACGGTTTCGGCAAAGTTGCGGACGGAAGCGGGGGAGATCGGAAGAGCGTCGTGTAGGGAAAGAGTGTAGATCTCGGTGGTCG
>CAMVOL010000018.1 GCA_947169105.1 uncultured Bacteroidales bacterium
GATTGAGTTCGTGAATGTCAGCTCCTCCGGACGGTTGCTGTCGAAGTTGCAGAAGCGGCCGTACCTGCAGGTTATGGTCGCCTCCTTGCTGGGACTGATTCCTGGCTGCATCGGCGGTTTTACGATAGTGTCGTTATACACCCACCGGCTGCTCACTTTCGGGGCATTGGTGGCGGGCATGATCAGCACCTTCGGTGATTCGGCGTTCCTGCTGTTTGCGATGAGCCCCCGCACGGCGCCGGTGCTGCTGGGCTCCCTGTTCGTGATTGCCCTTTTCGCCGGCGTGGTGACGCACCTGCTCTTCCGAAACCGCCCCTTTTATAGCGACGACCCCCACACGCTGGAGGTGCATCAGGGCGACCAGCATGAGCACGGTCACGGAAAGGCACAGCTTTCGTGGCAGAATATCAGGAAGATGTCCTTCTCCCGAGCCATCCTCATTTTCGGACTGGTGCTGTACCTCACCGCTCTCGGTACGGGCGCTATCTCCCACGAACACGGCTCCATGCCGGATATGGATAATCTTGAAAACAAGGAAGTTGTTGTAGCCGATTGTCACGAGCATTGCTGCGAACACGACCATCATCATCATACTGAGGCGGCAGTGGAGGAACATCATGAACATCATTTGCACGGCGAAAATCTCGTTTTCGGGATATTGGCGCTGATTACCCTGTTGGTGGTGGCGTTCTGTTCCGAACATTTCTTGCAGGAACATTTGTGGGAACACGTTATCAAACACCATTTTATATCGGTGCTGTTATGGACGTTCGGTGTGTTGGTTGCGCTGGCGGTTGTGAACTATTTTGTTGATTTGGAGATGTTTATAAAAAGCAACCAGTGGGTGACGTGGATGCTGCTGTTCCTTGCGCTGGCGTTGGGCATCATTCCTGAATCGCAGCCGCAGTTCATCTGGATTTACCTCTATGCCGCCGGAGTGCTACCGTTCAGCATCCTGCTGGCCAGTTCCATCGTGCAGGACGGCCACGGCGCGCTTCCGCTGCTGGCCTACTCCCGCAAAAGCTTTCTGATGCTGAAAGCCGCCAACATCGTCTTCGGCCTGCTGGTCGGCCTCGCCGGAATGATTATGAATTTTTAGAACTGATTAGCCGCAAAACCTTGCGGCTCTACACCCAAAAAACCTGAAACCTGTAACCTGTACCCTGAAACCTGATAAACCTGTAACAATATGTCCGCTTTATATTTGATTCCCTCGCCGCTGGGCGAAAGCAGTTTTGAGAATGTTTTTCCGTCTTTCAATAGTCAGATAATTAATGAGATAGACTATTATATTGTGGAAGATGTCCGCACGGAGCGTCGCTTCTTGAAGCAGTTGGGTATCCAGAAGCCGATTGATGAGCTGACCTTCTTTCATTTGGACAAGCATGTGAAAAACTTGGATTTCAAGGAATTTTTGAAACCTTGTTTGGAAGGGAAGAATGTGGGGCTGCTGTCGGAGGCGGGAGTCCCTTGCATTGCTGACCCTGGGAATCTGGTGGTGTCGGAGGCGCACAAATTGGGCATTCGGGTGGTTCCGCTGATAGGCCCATGTTCTATCATTCTTGCGTTGATGGCCTCCGGTTTCAACGGGCAGAACTTTGCTTTCCATGGCTATCTTCCTGCCGAACAGCCCGATCGTGAACGTAAGCTGCATCAGTTGGAAAACGACATTTTAAAACGGAAACAGACACAGATCTTTATTGAAACGCCGTATCGTAACAATCATATTTTCAATTCGATATTGACGACCTGCTCGCCGATGCTCAGGTTGTGTGTCGCGGCCAATCTCACCACGGAGGAGGAGTTTATCCAGACCAAGACCATTGCGCAGTGGCGTAAGCAGCCAATAGACCTGCATAAGCAGCCCGCAATTTTCTTGTTATATGTGTAGAAATTAGTAGGGTTCCGTTACTTCCCGCAGCTCTCTTTGCGGCAGCAGGCGGGCAGTTTGGCGCGGGCGGCCTCGTTGGCTTTCACCTTGTCAGCATCGTAGCCCAAGTCGCTGATCTGTTTGCGGATTTGGTCGGCTGTGGTCTTCTTGTTGTCGTAAGTTACTGTCAGTTTGGCCGTTGCCGTGTCGAAGGTGTAGTCTTTCACCCCTTTGAAGAACGGCACGTTCTCCTTGAAGCGGTTGACGCAGCTCTTGCAGTTCTTCGAAGCGTTGGTCTGGATGGTGATGGTGGTAAGGGTGCTGGCCTTGCTGTCCGCAGCCGTTGCCGTGGCGGGCTTGCTGCTGACCGTCGTGGTCTGCTTTTGCGTGTTGGTGGATGTGGTTTTGGTCTGTGCCGCTGCGCCGAGTACCAGCACGACAGCGATCAGGGTTACGAGTAGCTTTTTCATAATGCGATTATTTATGGATGATTAATGATTGATTTCAATGTTAGGGGAATGGGGGTTAAAGATATTACATACATCTCTGACTTTTTTGGGGATTCATCCCTATTGTCGGTTCGATTTTGGCGGTGCAAAAATAGTATTATTTCTTTAAAAGAAAAAAGACTGTAATAAGACAATTCTTTATTCACGACTATTTTTTCTCTTGTAAATTCTGTATCTGGAAGGTTCATACGGATTGATGATTGTTTTTTTTGAACGAATCCTCCACACAGGCTTTGTGCATGAGATGATATTTTCAGGCTTGATATAATTAAACAGGAAAATTGTGATGTCATATCCCATATATTTTGAGGGGATGACAAAGTTTTCTTCGAAAGACACACAAAGGATGCTGTCAAATTCACCCTGTATGGTATCAATTCCAGATAACACTGGTTCACCTATATAGCCTTCTTTTTGTTCGGGGAAGATACGAATGAATACGGGCAGAGTGTCTTGACTCCACTTGTCATAAAAATGCAATATGGTATAGTCTCTGTCATGAATTGGTTTGACATACTGATTCTCGTTCTTAAAATCCAAGCGCAACTGGTTACCGACAATTGTGTACTCTCCAGTTCTCCGGCTTTCTGCCAGCATTCCAAATCCAGAATGATAGATTGTAAAAGTTCTGTCCTTATTAAGCGTTAAAATGTGGTGCCAAACGCCATGATACGGGTCGTCCGTAATATTCATGCAATACTCTCCACTCATTTGTTCATAGGAATACCGCTGGTGTCGTTTCTCTTTTATCTCCTGCGCGCTCAAGGCATTCACGGCGCAAAAAGTGAACAGGAGCAATAGGATAGACAAGCGGTTCTTCATGGAAGGAATTTTCGGCAAAGATACGTATTTTTTTGCATAGCATAGGGTATTCTGCCAGCCAGTTGACGAAATTGCGGCGCGATAGTTCCCCTTCTATTTTAGAAGGGGTGGCCGTAGGCCGGGGTAGTAATATGAAAATTAGAAAAAGTCCTTATGAAATAATATCTAATCTTCATGTTCATAATTGTCAATAATGAAGTTGGTTAATTCATCCAAAACCAAAGAAACATGATGAAGAACATCAAAGTCCGTGGTATGGAACACTTTCAGTCCGAGACTTTCTAAATACTGATCTCTTTGGGTATCATATTCCGATTTCTCGTTGTGCGATCCTCCGTCAATTTCAACGACAAGTCCGAGCCGTTTCACATAAAAATCAACGATATAGTTTCCAATGATTTTCTGTCTGTCGAAATCTAGCCCATAGAACATTTTCTGATGTACTTGCATCCAAAAAATGACCTCAGCGAGATTGCCGGCCTTTCGGTTCTTGCGGGCAAAAGATGACAATTCCCCGTTCTCCGGAAGGTTGTAAACATAGTGGTCTTTTATTTTGATGTCGTTGACGATGGCCATTTTTAACAATGTATTTTTAATGTTTTATACAACTATACCGCCTTCGGGTATCGACTATCTCCATTCCGCAAAGCAGAAAAAACCGTATCGTGTCTCCATACCCTCCTGCGGAAGAAAAAAGTAGAGGAATTGCAGATTCTTCGGATTGTCGTAGTCGGCAAGGGAAAAGGGGGGCGTGGATTCCCATTGTCGAATTCTCATGCCCACCAGAATCATTTCCGCCACGCGGTCGGTGCGCCATTGGCAGTAGGCCCGAGCTTGCTCTGGCGACACGCCCATAACGGCTAAATGGCCGTGTGCCGGATTACGCAGGTAGCTCCGGGCGATGCTGCCGGGCAGCTGTTGGTTGAGGACCGCCTCATCGGGCAGGGCGGCACGGTATTGCTCCGATTCTTTCCCGTAGATGCGTTCAAGCCAGTACAGGTACTCGCGCCAATCTTGGTTGCTGATGTGCTTGTGGTCGCAGTACAGCCCTTTTCCAATCAAGATCAAACTGCTTGGCAGGGCTTTCTTTTGATAGTTCTTCATGGTAAGGTGCTGCCCGGTCGTCGAACCGGCCACCGCCACAAAGAGGCAAAGGATGAAGAGACGAAGTTTCATCGTTTGGAATTTTCTTTTAAGAACGGAAATTGGGGTAAAAAACTTGGGGAAAAGAATTCCCCTTCTATTTTAGAAGGGGTGGCCGTAGGCCGGGGTAGTAATATGAAAAATAGAAAAAGTCCTTGTGAAATAATATCTAATTTTCATGTTCATAATTATCAATGATGAAGTTGGTTAAATCATTCAAAACCAAAGAAACATGATGAAGTACATCAAAGTCCGTGGTATGGAACACTTTCAGCCCGAGGCTTTCTAAATACCGGTCTCTTTGGGAATCATATTCCGTTTTCTCGTTGTGCGAGCCACCGTCAATTTCAACGACAAGTCCGAGCCGTTTCACATAAAAATCAACGATATAGTTCCCAATGATTTTCTGTCGGTCGAAATCCAGTCCATAAAACATTTTCTGATGCACTTGCATCCAAAAAATGATCTCAGCGAGATTGCCGGTTTTTCGGTTCTTGTGGGCAAAAAAGGACAATTGTTCGTTTTCCGGAAGGTTGTAAACGTAGTGGTCCTTTATCTTGATGCCGTTAATAATGGTCATTTTTAACAAGGTGTTTTTAATGTTCTATACAACTACCCCGCCCTTCGGGCACCCCTTCTTTCCAAGAAGGGGAACTTTTTGCCCCGTTATTTTTTTCCATCGTCAGGAAATCTCGTTTGCAAATATCTGGAGTTGTTTCCCAAATTGCTGCATTTGACGTGTTTTCGTATAATATCAATGATTCGGAGTGAATTGTTGAAATAACCAATGGGAAACTTAAGACATCTTCCGTCGGTCAGATCAAAGAACAAAAATGCTGGGTTCAATCCAAAAGTACTGAAGCCAAGATTTTGAATCTGTTCCCATAGTATGTGTTGCTCTGAATTAATGTTATTCCAGATGTTTTTACTTCGTTCTTTTACCCCCAATAGTGTAATCCCATCGGGAGAAATGATAATGTATTCTTTGGAGTGTTCTTTGACCAATATCAGCATCGTGACACAGCATCCTATCCAAGCGAAGGGTATGAGAAGAGCAATATAGGCTTGAATAAGAATCAGAAAAGCAGCCAAAATGACAGAAATCACACATGCCCCTATGCAAAATATTGCAAATATTTTCCGTCGTGTCTTTAGATGGAATGTGTAGGTTTTATCCTTGTCAATGCTTAAAATCATATTTCTTCAATCAGGTTGGCAAAGCTATGCGTTTTCCGTTACTTCAGTATCACCCGCACCCCCGCGTACCCCATGATGCCGGTGATGGGGGCGTAAACGACGGTGGCGTCGAAGTTCTCGCCGAAGGGGTTGGCCGCGTCCACAATCGGGTTCTTCTGCTTGTAGTTGAGCATGTTTTCCGCCCCAACGTAGATTTCCCACCTGCGGAACTTCTTGGTGATCTGTCCGTTAAGGATGCAGTAAGTGGGGGCGTACTCGGGCAGCGTGCTGGCGGGGTTGCCGCTCATGTCGGGAAGCCGCTGCGGCCCGTTGACCTGCAATGTGAGGTTGAATTTCCACTTGTCGTAACGGGTGCTGTAGTTGAGGTTCACCAGTGCCTTGTGCGGACTCATCAGTGCCTTCTTGCGCCATTGGCCGTTTGCCTGGTAGCGGACGTCGTTGAAACGGTAGGCGAGGAGGATCTCGAAACGGGCTATCGGCCAGAGGGTTATCTCCACCTGCGCGGAGTGCGAACGGGAGACGTTGCCGTGCCCGTTGAAAGTTCCGTTGAGGTTATAGACGTAAATGCTGTGTACGTCGCGGTCAAGGTCGATGAGGGTCTGGTTGACGAAGTGGGTGTAAAAATAATCCACCGACACAGAGGCGGTTCCGCCGGGCATCCGGAAGGTCTGCACCATGCTGATGCCGGCGTTGTAAGCCTCCTCTGGGCGCTTTTGTTCGCTGCTGTACAGGACGAACTGGCGGTTGGAGGTGAGCAGTGCCAGATTCTCCACTTCGGGGAAGGCGCTGCGGTACCCTTTGCCTACGGAGGCACGAATGGCCAGATTGTCAGTGGCCTGCCACTTGATGTGGAAGCGGGGCGTCCAGAAAAGCTGCTGGTAGTAGAAATTGTAGTCGAGGCGCATTCCCGTCATCACCACCAGTTTCTTGTCGATGATGTAGCTGTACTCGCCGTAAATTCCCGGAACGGCTTCGTGAATTTTACCGCTCGTGTAGCGTTCTGTTCCATTCATTGCCCAACCGCCGAACAGGCAGGTGTAATAGTCGTACTGTGCACTTCCTCCCGCCGTGAGCTTGTGCCGTTTTTGTTTGCCGAATTTGTTGGAATACAAAATGTTGAGATAAGCACTGTGTTGCTGTGCTTCTACGGGGCGCTGGCCGAAAACGCCCTTGAGCCACGTACCCGTATAGGAGACGATGGTACCGACGCTTTCGTCCGCTCCCTTCAGCAGAATCCCGTTCTTGGTGATGATGTCCAACCGTTTGTTATCCAAGTGGATACCATAAATGTCGGGAGAGAGGTAGTCGCGCTTCCAGTTGTACTTGTTCTGTCCGCCGACGCGGTTGTCCCAGACGAAGCCCACCATCGTGCGCCCGTTCAGTTTCTCCGGCACCATATAGTCCCAGCGGTTCATCACGTTGACCTGCTGGTTGCGGGGCACATCGAGAAAGCCGTCCTTGTTCATGTCCATCTTGGCGAACTGGTCGGCGGCGCTGAGCAGCAGCATCGTGCTGGCCTGCTGCTTCTTACCGACGTTAAAGCGGGTGTTGAGGCTCATCTCGCCCCGTCCCATCGTATTCCCATAGACATTAAAAAACAACCTTTCCTGGCTCGTCTCAGGCTTTTTGAAATCCACGTTGATTTGTCCCGTAATCGCCTCATAACCATTGGTTACGGACGACACACCTTTGGATATGCTAATGGACTCCATCCACGAGCCGGGTACAAATCCCAGTCCGAACTGCTGGGTGAGGATGCGGATGTACGGCACGTTTTCCAGCAGTATCTGGCTGTAAATGCCGGACAATCCGAGCATGGCGATCTGCTTGGCCCCCGTCACCGCGTCGGAGTACTCCATATCCACCGCCACGGTGCTTTCGAAGCTTTCCGCAAGGTTGCAGCAGGCCGCCCGTCGCAGCCCCTGTGTGGTGATGACCGTGGTAAGTATCGGTTGCACAGATATATATGAACCGTCTTGCGAAACGACCCGCACTTCCGCTAAGGTGTGCGATTTTGATAGGAAGACGGTGATGTCATTCTGCGAATCGGTGATTTGCAGCGTGTCGGTTTCGTAAGTGGGAAACGAAATCAGCAGGGTGTCGGTGCGGGTGCGGGAGAGGGCAAAAGTGCCGTCCGTGCCGGAAAGGGTGCCGACGGCAGTGTGGAGCCATTGGATGGAAGCGGAAGCGACAGGTGTTGTATCTCCCTTTTCGTTGATCTCCAATATCTTGCCTCGCAATTCTTGGGAATATCCAGAAATTGCAAAAAGAAACAGGAATAAGACAAGGAGAAGTCTCTTCATCGGTTAGTCGCGGGTCATCGTGACGGCGTTGCCCGCCTGATAGGGGGTGATGCGTCCTTCCAGAACCTTGGGCAGCAGTTCGTCAATTTTGTGCTGGACGGTCGGATTGTTGAAGAAGTTATTTTTGATGGTGAAATCTATCCAGTCGTAGAAAATCCTGACATTCTGTTCGTTGCGGTTCTTGTCGAAGAAGCCGTTGGCTTTGGTGTGTTGTTCGAAGTCGCACATGATCTGCCACACTTTGTCGATGGAGGTGTGTTCGATGGAGGAGCAGGTGGCGACGGGCACGACCCAGCCGTTCTCGTTGAGCGGGAAGAGGTGCAGGGCCGACTGGTAGCGGGTGCGGGCCACTTCGGCGGCGTGGACGTTGTCGCCGTCGGCCTTGTTGATGACGAGGGCGTCGGCCATCTCCATGATGCCGCGTTTGATGCCCTGCAGTTCGTCGCCGGCACCGGCGAGCATCAGCAGCAGGAAGAAATCGACCATCGACTTGACGACGGTTTCGGATTGTCCCACGCCGACGGTTTCGACGATGATGATGTCGAAGCCGGCGGCCTCGCACAGCACGATGGTTTCGCGGGTCTTGCGGGCCACGCCGCCGAGCGTAAGGCCGGAGGGGGAGGGGCGGATAAAG
The DNA here is from genome assembly GCA_947169105.1 of uncultured Bacteroidales bacterium. Classification (GTDB taxonomy): domain Bacteria; phylum Bacteroidota; class Bacteroidia; order Bacteroidales; family WCHB1-69; genus UBA1756. Next base: position 8,479 of record CAMVOL010000018.1, read on the forward strand.
GCGTTGGGATCGGTGGAGAGCAGTTCCATACGGGTCTTGTCGCCGAGGATGCTGCCTTTGGAGCGTTCGCTGCTCGGGTCGATGGCGAGGACGGCGATGCGTTTCCCGATGGAGGTGAGGTGCTTGCCGAACGCCTCGATGAAGGTGCTTTTTCCCACGCCCGGCACACCGGTGATGCCGATGCGCAGCGAGTTTCCGGCGTGCGGCAGGCACCGCTCGATGACCTCCTGCGCCATCCGCTGGTGCTCAGGGTTCAAGCTCTCCGCAAGGGTGATGGCGCGGCTCAGGATAACACGATCCCCTTTCAGGATGCCGTCGAGATAGTCGTCGGTGGTGAGCTCGCGGCGCTTGCGTTTTTGCAGATACGGGTTCACCTGCGCCGGCTGTTCGATGCCTTCGCGTTCGTGAAGGGCGGTTTCAAAATCTTCGGTTACCATTCTGTGGAGCAGCTTACATTGGAGGCGACAATGGTCTGGTTGTCCACTTCCACGACGTTGTTATTTTCCATTGCTTGGCATTGTGAGGCGGAAACTTGGCTTCCGTCCCAGTCCTCTTGGGCAACAGCTGTGCCATTCTGGTCATAGTAGCGGCATACGCAGTCGCTGTGTTCGCAGGCTGCGGCCAGCATTGCGACGGATATGGCAGCCAGTAAGAATAGTTTTTTCATAGTTATTTTATTTAAGATCAATCGGTTGATATTGTATTATTGTTCACACACCACTTCGTAGTCCACCAGCTCCACGTCGTCATTGTCGCCGATAGGCACGTTCAACGTGTAGGAGTCATTCATACCCGCACAATCCTCCTCCGTCACGTGCCGGTCTTTCCAAGTCTTTATGTCATAGAGCTTTCCCTTGCGGTAATATTTGCACACGCAGTCCTTGTGGCAGGAGGTGAGGCCGATGGCGGCAATCAGTGCGAAGGTGAACAAAAATGTTTTTTTCATAACGGTCTATTTTCTTCCAACGGTTTTGTTTTCAATGTATTTTTGAAGATCTTCCTTGTAGGTGGCGCTCACGGGTAGCACGGTGCTGTCATTGAGTTCTAGTTCGTTGCGACGGAACGACTTGATGCTGTCAAGGGCGATGATGTAGGAACGGTGAATCCGCATGAAGCGGTCGTTGGGAAGGGTTTCCATCATCAACTTGATGCTCATGAATGTCATCAGCGACTTCCCGTCCTTGAAGTGGAGGCGGATGTACTCGCTCATGGCTTCCACGTAGAGGATGGATTGTGTGAAAATCTTGACGCTCTGGTTGTCGGCACGCACGAAGAAGTACTCGTCGGTAGGCGCCTCGTCGGTACGTTCGTTTTTCGCCGACTTCCATTCGTGGTACTGCTTCACTTTGAGTGCCGCTTTCAGGAAGTCTTGATAGCTGTAGGGCTTCAGCAAGTAGTCGATGGCATCCACACGGAAGCTCTCCACGGCGTATTCCTCGTAGGCGGTGGAGAAGACGATAAGGGGCGGGTCGGACAGCTCCTTTACGAACTGCATTCCGCTGCAGTCGGGCATGTTGATGTCGGTGAAAACCACATCCACGCTGTTGTCAGATAGGAAGGCTTTCGCCTCCGTGGCGGAATGGAACGAGCCCGCCAGCTGAAGGAACGGCGTTTTCTTCACATAACTGTCCAACTGTTTCAGGGCAAGCGGCTCGTCATCTATGGTTATACAGGTGATCATGCAATGGGGATGATTAAATTGACGGAATAGGTATCGGTGGTTTCTTCAATATCGTAGGTATAGTTGTTGGGATACAGGAGATCCAGACGTTTGCGCAGGCTGTCAATGCCGAAGCCGAACGACTCCTGTATGTCGGCTTTGTTCTTGATTTTGCTATTGACCGAATGGCAGATGATTTTGTCCTTTTCCACTTTGAGTTCAAAACGTAGAAAAGAGTTGGAATCGTATGTAATGCCATGCTTAAAGGCGTTTTCTGCCAGATTGATGAAGAGCACAGGGGGGATGTTGATATTCGGAATTTCCTCTGGGACAATAAGTTCGATGGAAACGGTGTCGATGTATCGTTTGCGCATCATCTCAAAATAGTTGGAAAGAAAGTCCACCTCCTTGGCGAGCGGAACGCGGTCGTGGTTGGCCTCGTAGAGCATGTAGCGCATCATTTTTGACAGTAGCCGCACGCTTTCCTGTGCCGCTTCGCTGTCGATATCGATCTGTGCGTGGATATTGTTCAGCGTGTTCATCAGGAAGTGCGGATTGAGCTGGTATTTGAGCAGCTTGTGCTCCGCTTCGATTTTCAGTTTTTCCGCCTCTCGTCGTTCATTCTCCGTCTCGATCATCTGGAAGGTGAAATGGACGGCTGTCACGGTGGCGAAGATGATCAGGTTGGAAATCAGGAACAGGAGGATGAGCCAATAGGGTTGTGTGGTCTTCCGATTGCTTTGGATGATGGCGCGCCGTTCCGCATGGTACGTTTTGCAGGAGTCAATCAGTTGTGCCGATGAAAGATGCTCCTCATCCACCCAATGGGCAATCTTTTTTGCGGAATTGTCGGTGAGGATGATTTGGTTCTGCTTGAACTGCTCGTAGGCTTCCGCACTTTTGGTGACGGGCAAGGCTTCGTAGAAGAAAAGGGTCCAGACGACCGCAACCGCCACGCAGCAAACCATCGATCCCGCAAGGTAGCGGGAAAGGACGCGGTGCTTCTTGTAGTCGCGATAGAACGCCACAAATACACCATAAATCAAGTAGAAGGGAATATAGTGAATGAGGTTCAGCCAGTCGAAATAGAGCTTGTTGCTTACGTAATCCCGCTCCAACAGCGCAAGAAGCGTAATCAAAAGGATAATCGCCGCATCAAGCAGATAGGCGATTTGGTGCGGACGTAAACGGTTGTGCTTCGGCATCAATGCTTGAAATTATAGACGATGCAAAAGTAGTAAATATTTTCGGGATTTTTCACCTGAATTTCATTTTCACATCGGAAAGAAAAGGTGAGCGAACTGCCCTGTGTCAGCTTGTAGGTGCAGCCGACCATCGTGCGGAAGTCGTCAATGAAATAGTTGTTTTTTTTGTAAAGACGAAGGAAGAATTCCGTGGAGGCGAACAGCTTGACGGGCTTGCTGAAAAATTCGTATTCGAGCTGTAGACGTCCGCGGAAGTAGGTCTTGGGGTTGAACTTGTGCTCGCCGCGCCGTTCATCATAGAAAGTGCTTTGTGCCCGCGCCCGCACCCCGATACGGAATTGCCGGATCCGCTCGGTGTAGGCCACGGTGGCTTGGACGCGCCCGCGGTGCTCATAATAGCTCCCTTCGTCGCCTAGCAGGTAGACCCCCGCCGCGCCGACCTTCAGCCGTTTCTTCCAGAACGTGTAGTCAAGCCCAGCACCTAACCGCAGCCGGTCGAAGTTCGTGAAGTTCTGGTTGAACCGCAGCTGCCCGTCCACGCCGAAATGCAGACCCTTCGCCACCTTCTTCTCGTACTCCGCCCCGATGATGGCACCGACCTCGTGCGTCTGCCCCTTCGTTACAAAAGGGAAGCACAAGATGAAGAGAACCAGTATGTTAAGGATGTTCTTCAAGGGAGTTCTTTTTGGTTATTTCATGAAATCCTTGTGCTTCACCATCGTGTCGATGGTGTTGGGTTCTTCGTCAATGGGGTCGTAATGTACCTTCAGGTAGGCCACATCCCGCAGGAAGTCGATGTGCCCGACCTCTATCTTGTGGATGGTAAGACCGGTGCGTTCTTCCAAATCGGCCTTCAGCTCGTCTTCGCGCCCGTGCTTCACGAGGTCGATCTTGTCGTAAAGGATGATTTTGGCCGGTTGCTGTTTCGACCCGAAAATGCCGTCGATGATGCCAACAATGGCGATTATCAAGACGTTGATCAAAAGAAGATTGACAAGTCCATGTGACATCGCCAGTCCGTTCACGACGGAGACGCCGATGGTGACGAACAGATAGGTCATCTCCCGTATCGGCACCATTTCGGTGCGGTAGCGGATCATGCCGAAAATGGCGAACAGGCCGAGTGCAAAGCCCATCCCGAGGTTGACGTTGTTGAGCAGGAACATCAGCACGAACACCGTCACGCTGAACAACATGAAGGTGTAGTAGTAGTCCTTCCGTTTGGCTTTCCGGTAGTAGAAAAAGTGGACCATTATCCAGCAGGTGAGGATGTTGAGCAGGAAAAGGACGGCAAAGGTGATCAGGCTTTCCTTTTGGAAGATGGGCATTCCCAACAGGTCGTTGGGGGAGGCGATGGCTTGCAGGTCTTCCGCAAATTCGCGTGCGATTTCGGGATCGAATTCTTCTTGAATCATCGGTTAAATATTTTGTGATAACTTATTGATATATCGTAATTTTATTTTGAAACGGTTGGCTTTTACCGTCGGGTTGGTCAGTGCGGTGCCGAGGCAGTACTTGCTGATGCGTTTGGGCTTTATCCGGAGCCCTAAAAGCACTTCCTTGAAATAGGAGGGGACGTTGCCGTCCTGTTTCAGCTCGATGATGACGAGGTCGGGGACTTCGGCCTTCTGGCCGGTGTGTCGGTTCACGAAGCGGATGTTGCTGTCGATGGTGAGCCGCTCCGTCCGCCCCTTGTTGACCAGCGTGATGCGGTCGAACTCGTTCTCCACCTGCGGGATGAGCGTATTCACTTCGTAATGGAGTTTTTCCGTCACGAAGTTGCGGGTGGCGTCGGAAGCCAGCATGTCGCCGAACTGCCCCACTTCGATGGGGATGCGCTTTTTTTTCGTCCGTCTCTTGTTGTTCTTGTTCTTGATTTCGCAGAAGGCGGTGCCGGTGTCGCAATAGATGCGGGCGCGCAGCTTCTGGCGGGTGAGCTTGCGGTCGTGGTGCGCGACGTACATCTTGGCGTCGGGCGTGTCGTAGTAAAGGGTGTTGTAGTGCGCGATGCGCCGCCCCGCATTCTCCTGCACGAAATAGTCCGACTGCAGCAGCCCCAAGATGTCGGGCAACCGTCTGGTGCAGACAAGGTACTTGGTGTCAATGCGGTTCATCAGTTTCACCGCACTCATTTCCTCCAAGGTGATGGGGGAGAAGTTCGCCAAGATATCGGGGACGGAATTCATCGAAGGGGTTATTTGTCAAAAATGTATTCGAACTCCTTGGTAGTCTCCAACTTGCCCGAAGGGCTGTAGTTGTACTGCTTTTTCTTGCTGCCGTCGGGGTAGTACTCGAACTTGCGGATACGCACCGGCTTGTTCCGGCTGTCGTATTCTGTCTCCTTGATGCACTTCCCGTTTTCGTTGTACTCGTACGTCACCCGCGACTTTTGTCCGTAGTTGGCGTACTCGATTTCCTCAATCTTATAGCCGTCGGCATTGTATTTGGTGATGTGGTCGAGGTAGCGGGTCTTGGTCGCCGCATTCGTGTTCCACTCCTTCACCGTCAGGTTCTTCCGCTTCTCACGCTTCTCACTTGTCGTTTGCCCCATCAAGAAGGACATTGAAACGAGGGCGATCGAAAGTATCAAGAGTATTTTTTTCATTTTTACTTTTAATTATTCAGAATTTGTTGAAATTAAAAATCAGAATGTATTCATCAGAGAATTTCATCGGCATATCTGCCATCGGACACCTGCCCGCATAAAGAATGTGGAATTCAGGCAGATATTTCCCGCCACCCATCCTTTGCTTTTCCATCCCATTTCAAGATAGGGGTCGATAAAGCGGCTGTGATAGGACACGCGTGCTTTGAGCAAGCCTCCTGCAAATCCTTTTGCGGTATAGAAAGACATCTCCTTGGGCTGCACCCAAAGCATGGCAGTGGCTCCTATTTGCATCCGATTGCCAAGTAAAGGAAAGTCGATGAGGCCTGCTTCAATGCCGCCAAAGTGGTGGTGAAGGTTGTTATAGCTGTGCAACGAGGCGTAAAGGTTGAACTTCGGTGCTTGCAAGTATAAATCCAGAGAAACGTCATCGCCGAAGGAGGTCAGGTAGTGGCGGAAGGCGAAGTTACCGTAATAGATGCCTTCTTCTGTATTGGCCAGACGGATGCGTGAAAATCCTATCATCATGGGCGATATGAAGTTAAAGACATCCAAGCCGACCTGGCGTTTCAGGTATTTACGTCCTTCCTCCGTAATGTCGTCGTACATGATGTAGCGGTTGATTCCTACTCCACTCGGATGGATGCCCCGTGCGGCGTAGGGCTTGTCGGGAAAACAGAGCGCGTCAATCCATGCATTCATATCCATACCTGTAAAATCCCGTGATGCAATGGTGTTTTCCACAGCATTGCGTTCCATAGTCCCTTTGTCGCCCAAACCCCGTGCACAACTGTTGATGTAGATGATATTTTGGATGGAATACATGATGTACAGGACTTCATTGTCAAGGTTCTGGTGGTAAAAGAACTCATTGGATTGGAGGTTGCGGACAATTTGCACTTCCGCCTCATGACCGGCACTCATCAGGCGCACGAAGTCGGCGTGGTGATAGTCGCATAGCCTTTCGAGGTCTTCGTCTTTCACCCGGTTTACAGCTATGGAACTTTTGCCGAAGGGGAAGGTCAGCACCTCATTGAAACTATTGATGCCGTATTGGGTCATCACTGCACGGTGATATTCCTCGTGAAGCCACGGCACCCCCAATGGCAGCCACTGGCTCAGCACATCGAACCCGCTGATGAACATACGTTGCAGGAAAATCTGGGCACCTTTGCTCTTTTTGATACGAATATTTTTAAAGCCGAAATGCACTGCGGTATAAAAATCCGTGGAGTAGGCGAGCGAAGCCTCCATTCCGGGATTCATGTAGGATTTGAAAAAGCCCCCTGTCGTCTTATAGGCATAAATTTGGGAAGGGAGGTCCACCAAGGGCATGTCCAAGTACACCTTTCCGATACTGTCGGAATAGAAAATCAGATTGTTTTCAAAGCCGCGTTGCCCACTAACAAGCAATGGCAATGAAAAGATGTACAACAACAGGCTCAATGTTAGCCACTTCTTCATTCTGTTCAGGTTTCAGGGTATAGGGTATAGGGTATAGGGTATAGGGTATAGTGATTAGTTTCTTAATTTCTTAACTTCTTAACTCTTAGTTTTCAGTTTTCAGTTTTCAGTTTTCAATTTTCAATTTTCAAACGTTTATGGTTACAGTGAAGAGTTCAAGGTCATAGATTTGTCCCGCTTCGGTGACGGTGATGGTTTTGGAGACGGGGGAGGGGACTTCGTTGGTGTTTTCGGTGAAGGTGAAGACCTCGTAGGTTCCGGGAAGGAGCTGTTGGAAGTAGTAGTAGCCGTCGAGGCCCACGCGCACGTCGTCGAAGTGGTAGGGTTCGCCCACGCGCCGGATATAGACGGGGTGCTCGTAAGCCCACCCGCTGCCGCGGTCGCTGCCGTTGTGGATGTAGCTGGCCCACACCTGCCCGCGCACCATCGACGTGCCGTAAGCCTTGCCTTCGTGGGTGTAAATCGTCGGCACGGTGACGGTCTCGCCGCCCGCCAGCTTCACCGTTTCCGATACCGCAACCCGCTCGCCGGTGGCAAGGGTGGAGTAGGCGTACAGGGTGTACGTCCCTTTTTTCAGGTATTGGAACCGGTAGGTGCCGTCCTCGCCCGTCTCGGCATCGTCGCCGTAAAAGGTGTCGTCGCCGTAAACGATGAAGACATCCACCTTGTTGCCGACGACGGTGTCGGTGGTGAGGTTGTAGTTGTCGTTGTCGTGCAGCACCCGCATGATCTTGCCCTCGATGGTGCCGGTGCCGCCTTCGCCCTCGCCCTTGCTGCAGGCAGTGAGGAACAGGACGGCGGCGCAAAGGACCGCAAGGATGGAAATTGTTTTTTTCATGTCTTATATTGTAAAAAAAGCCCCTCCCATACAAGGAGGGGATGATGGCCTTTTATTGTGCGGTTACGGATGTCCCGTTGCCGGAGGTGGTGACGGTCGCGCCGCTGTACAGTCCGTGCCAGCTGGTGCCGCCGCTGATGGTGGGGGAGGTATAGTACCGGTAGGTGCCGGATTGAATGTCAGGGGTGGTGATGAAGAGCCCTGATACACGGCGGGTTATGGTCTCAAAACCACTTGTATTGTTGCCTACAGCGGCCATTTTGAACGTGACGATTTCGTTGTTGCTGTTGTCTTTTACACATACCCCGTTTTGTGCTAAAGTCAATGCGCTGCTGCCGCCACCGCCGGGATTCCAGCCACCGCCGCCACTGCTGCCGAGGAGGATGTATTTTTGTCCCGTAAGTGCGGGCGTGCCCTCGATGGCTCCCATGCTGCCGCCGATGGCGATGACCGTGGCATTACTGATGCGCAAGTGCCCGCCTTGGTTGTTGTCGTCGTTGTCGTCAATGGCGGCTTCCGTAGCACTGTAGCAGATGACCACGCCGCCGTTTACCATAATGCGTGTACCATTGCAGTCAATTCCGTCATTGCCACGGGAATAGGACCAAACGTGGCCGTTGTTGATTTCAATGTACTTGGCCGAGTTGATGCCGTCATCGTAGGCGTTGGCTTCTACATAGCCGCCGTTGATGAAAAGGCTGTCCTTGGTTTCGATGGCCTCGCCGTTGGTATCTCCGCTGGTCTGGGCGCAATAGGACTGCACATGTCCGCTGTTGACAGTGAGTTTGCCTTGCACTTTAATCCCTTTCGGGAGACCTTTCCAATAGTCGGAACTGCTGCCGCCGCCGCCAGGGCCGCCGCCGCCAGGGCCGCCGCCGCTGCTCGCATTCACAGGTGCGCCGGAGGTCATGATGTATAGGTTGATGAGGTCGTCGCTTGCATTGGCCGTGCCGATGGTCAACGTGCCGTCGCAGGCAATGCCGCGGCCACCCTTGCCCGTGCTCTGGCAGTTGAAATCACCGCCGTTGATGACGATGCTGCCGTCACTCTTGATGCAGCAGGGTGCATAGCCGTCGGTGCAGCTGGTGCCGCTGCCGACCAACGTGGCGCCCGTGCCCGCCGTCGAGAGGGTGAGCGTGCCGCCGTTGAATGTCATATTACCGTCGGAAGAGAGGCACTTCGCACCGCCCGAAGCGGAGGTGCAGGTGGCGTTGATGGTGCCGCCGTTGATTTCCATCGTGCCGTCCGACTTGATGGCGATGCTGTTGGAGGCCTCCTGGTTGGCCACCACGGTGGCGCCGCTCACGTTGGCGGTAATGTCGCCATCTTCAATAATGACAGAGATGTCGGATTTGATGCCCTTGCTGGCTTGCCCGGAGACGGTCATGCCGATGTTGCCGCCTTTGACAGAGATGGTCTGGTCGGCGGCCAGACACTTGCTGTCCTTGCCGGCAGCGGTGAGGGTGAGGTCGCCGCCATTGATGGTGATGCCGCCGTTGGCTTTCACGCAATGGGAGGAGTAGGTGTTGGCCATATTGTTGGTGTCGGTGTAGTTGCCGCCCGCGCCTGCCACGCTCAGCTCGATGGTGCCGCCGTTGATGACCACGTCGCCGTCGGCGTTGATGGCCTTGCCGCCAGCTGCGCCGCTTGCCATCGTGACGTGGATATTGGTGCTTCCCGTAAGGCTGCTGATGATGGTGTTGCCGTTGCTTTTCAAGCCAGCGCAGTGCGACGGGTCGCCGGCGGTCACCACGGTGGCGCCGCTGCCGTTGATGGTGACGCTGCCGCCCTGAATGTCAATGTCCGTGCCCGCCTTGATGCCCTTGGCGTAGTCGCCGCTCATCGTCAGGTTGATGGTGCCGCCGGTGATGGTGACGAGGCTGTCACTCTTGAGACCTTTTCCGTCGGCCACGGAGCTGTTTACGGTGATGCTGCCGCCCGAGATGTTGAGATAGCGTCTGCCCCCGTCAATGCCCGACTTGGCGTTGTTGATGGTGATGGTGCCGCCGAAAATCTCGACGTAGTCGTTGGAGTGGAGGCCATCGTTGGCCGCGCCCGTCACATTGACGGTGCCGCTGAGCATGCGGATGTAGTCGGCGCTGAAGAGGCCGTGCTTCACGGTGCCGTTGAGATTCAGCGTGCCGTTGCCGGAGATGATGACCTGACCTCTGCTGTCGAAGGGTGCCTTGTCGGTGCTGGTGGCGCCATCGGCCAAAGTGCTGGTGTTCTTGAGCGTGAGGTTGATTTTCTCATCATCCAGCGACTTGATGGCGGCACCTGTCGGGTTGGTGATGCTCACGCCGTCCAGCGTCATCTTGAAACGGTGGTCGCTGTTGATGGTGAGGGAGCCGTCAGTGGTCGTGCCCGACAGGTAATAGACGATGTCCTGCTGGCCCGAAGCCGCGGTCACAGTCACGTCTGCACCGTCGGTGGTCACGGTCACGCCTCGGTTTGCCCACGGGTTGATGACCGAAACGGTGCTGCCCGCGTAGGTGATGTAGATGATCTCGCCCGTGTCAACCGGTGTCTCTTCGGAAGAGAAGACGATGCTGTCGATACCGACTACGGGGAATTGGAAATTGGTTTCACCGATGTTGTTGTGGACGATGGTGATGCCGTTGACGAAATTCACGCTGTCCACATCGGTTATGTTTTGGCTGTGCACGGGAACACTCCCGCTGTAGAAAATGACACGTTCTTGTGCGGAAAGGGTTCCGATGGCCAGAATAGTAGCGAAAAGAAGGATGATGATTTTTTTCATAGCGCTTAGAGTTTGCTGAATTTATAGGAAGTTTCATTAATCTTAATGATGTAAATGCCTTTAGCCAAAGAACTTACATCAATGCTTTCGGAGGTGCTCATCTGCTGCTGCATCAGCTTTTGGCCATTTAGCGAGAAGATGCTCACCAAAACCTGTTGTTCGGTTTCAGACGACATATTCAGTTTGTCGCTGGTGGGGTTCGGGTAGATGAAAATTTTGGCGTTTTCATCGTAAGTCTCAATGGAAGAGGTTGATACATCCTCCAAAGTGAGCTTGCGGATGACGGAGCGGGAAATCGGGGTGACTGTCCCGCCTTGATTGATCAGCAGATTGTCGCCCGAAAAGGAGAACTGGGTGACATTCTCGAAAAAGCTGTCCGGCTGGTTGTTGGAATAGACCACGGTGAGGTTGGTCGTGTGGATGGTCTGCGCGAATGCGCTATTCATCCACAATAGGCTTGAAAAAATCAGCCCGAGTGCAAAGATGATTTTTTTCATATTGGAAGATTGTTTGATAGTACGTCAATTTTAAAGCAGGCAAAAATACAATATATTATGGCAAGTCTATACTATCAGTAAGTGTGGAATATTTGTCAAAAAGTCGTTTTTTTTTGTTTAGAGCTGAAATATTTTTTATTTTTGCATTTTCAAAATCTTTGATAATCTTATGGGAGAAATAGGTAGGAATCTTTTATTGGATGATGAAAAAATTGTCGAAATGGGTGTGTCTATTTTTGATGTGACAGATACGCCGGTGCAAAAGATACCGTATACTTCCTCTCACTATGTCATTTCGATGTGCCACAGCGGCTGCCTTGAGGCGGAATACGACTCCGTCAATGTTCAGTTCCATCCGCACGACCTTGCCATCGTCTATCCGATGCACACGCTTGTCGTTCATCGGGTATCCTCCGATTACCATGCCACACTGATTGCTGTGTCGTCAGAATTATATACTAAGTTTGGAAAACTTTTTTTTAGTGATAAGCGATCCGTGTATGAGCGTATTCCCCATTTTCACCTTTCTGATAATCAATTCGATGATATGATGGCGTTTTTAGAAGCCATCTGTCGTGTTATTCGCCTCGGCATCAAGGGGAGGGAGGACATCTTGAGAGGATGTCTGTATCTTTTGTCGCAGCTCATTGATTTCTTCCATGATACCACCCTCGCCACCACGGGCGATGCCACGAAGAGCTTGAGCAACCGCTTTTACAACGCCATCATCGAGAACTGCCACCTGCACCGAGATGTGTGCTATTATGCCCGCCTCTTTCATCTCTCGTCGAAACATTTCAGCAAGGTCATTCAGCAGCAGACGGGGTATAATGCCGGTCATTGGATCCGGCATTTCGTCGTCCTCCGTGCCAAGCAGATGCTTGCATACGAGTACGATGCCCCCATTCAGGACATAGCCGACCGTCTCGGCTTCCATGACCAGGCTTCCTTCTGCCGTTATTTTAAACGCGGCACGGGCATGTCGCCGACACAGTTCCGGAATATAACGTAGGGACGCCATATTATGATGTCCCTACATTATTTTTTTCCTGTTTGATGATATTTCCTTCAGAAATTTATTTGACGATTACTTTACGAACAATAAGGTTGCCATCAATATTGACTCTGATGAGATAAATGCCTTTGGCATAGCCTGTAAGGTTCAGTTGTTGGTTTTCACTGCTGCTGAGACCGTGCAACACTTCCTGTCCCATTATGTTCAGCACATTGTATTCGAATCTGGAAGCCTGCGGGATGCTGATGGTCACTATTCCATTGGTTGGGTTCGGATAGAGGAACATCGTCATTTCATAGTCGCACACGCCCGTCACGGGATTCAGCACCACGTTGACCGTGAAGTCCACAGAGAGCTCGCCGCTGGTTGCACGCAAGGTTAGTGTGGCAGTGTCTTCAATTTCGGTCAATCGGGTGATGGTCAGTATGTTGTCAGCGACCTGTGCCAAAACCGCCGTCTCATTGCTGTTGGTGAGCAGAGAATAGACGATGGAATCAGCCGGACTGTCGTCATCGGCAGCCACGCCTGTCAGATTCACTGTTACAGAGTCGGGGAAGACGCTGGAAACCCAGTCGGCAACAGGATTGGCGATATAGGGCGGCAGGTCTTCATGGGGAGTGGACGGAGCAATGCCGTTGAAATCATCCATGCAGAAGTAGGCGGGTGTGACCATCCCCCAACTGTTGTTCGCGGATGACTCTAATGTGAATGAGATGGAGGCGACCTCTCCAAGTGAACTGAGGTCGAACCATTCCCAAGTATCCACGATATAGTCCTCTTCTGGATTATCAAAACGATAGTCTGCCAAATAGAAGTCAAGCGTATCTATCGTATTGTTGTCCATATCTTTACCAATTGCATGAAGGACAAAATAGTCTGGTGTTGTTCCATCGGAACCACCAAACGGCGCGCTGTAGCTGTCGCCGTCGCGCATGCTTTTGTATGCCCAAAGGTTGTTGGTGACATAGCATCCCGTGACCGTGTGGGCGAGGCCGTCGGCAGCGGTGACGGTCGTGGGCATTCCCATAGTGTAAGCCACTGCATAGTTGGAGGAGGTATTGTGACCGGCGCCTGTAACGGCGGTGTATTGGGCATCCATGCCGTCCTGGGTGGTGTCGCTTTGGTTGGAGGCCGTGAATCCGCCCCAATAATATTCAGAGTAAAAGCTATTGAACATCCATCCGTGACTCAACATCTGGGTGTAATCATCCGCTTCTTCCGGAATCCAATATCCCTGAGAGGAGAGCTCCACATCCTCGAAGTCGGCAATGCCGATTTCAAAAGTTACTTCGGATCCGGACACGGGCACAGCCATATCCACGGTTTTGTTGTGGCTTGTGGCAGTAACGATTACCGTGTCGGCGAAGGCATTTGCCGTTCTGCGGACAATCACCAGCATGTCTTCGTCATTCACATAGGCGTTCACGGCCTCTCCGACGGCTTCCGCTTCGTACCCGATGAACAGGTTGTTGTTGTCGGGGTCGTCGAAAACGCCTTCAAGGTCGAATGAGAGGGTTTGCGGGAACGTGGTGAAGATGACAGGGTCAAGCGGATTCACCACTACCGGCGGCAGGTCTTCTGCCACGCAAGTCACGGAGAAGGAGGTCTCAACGGAATCACCGGCGCTCAAGGCCTTCAGGGTAATGACGGCCGTTCCGCCTGTGGAGAGGAGCCGCACTAAAGAAACTGTGTCGTTCTGCAGCACTGCACTTACCAGGTCGGGGTTGCTGTTGGATACCAAGGTGACTATGATGTTTTCGTTGTCATCGTCGGGGTCGTCGAACACCTGCGAAATGTCAATGTCTTGGTCGGCAGGAAATTCCTCGAAAGTAACATTGGCGATGGGGTTGGCGACCACGGGCGGAAGGTTCTGCCCCGCCACCAATTCGTCGGCGCCGGCACAGGGCGTCTCGGAGCGGACTTCGCCGTCAATGTCCGTGGTGACGTAAGTAAGAGGATTCGCTATGGCAAGTCCTTCCGATTCTGTCAGATGAAGGTCTTGCGCACCCACGAACTGCGGAGAGCAGAGGGCGGAATTCGCATCCAAACCAGTGGCTTCCGTCCAGTCCTGCATCGTAGCGATGTCACCACTCCGATAGGCGAAGTTGTCTCCCGTATAGGAATTCCGGTTGTAGTCGCTGTACCGCTCGGTGAGCGAAGTGGTCGCATAGCGGAAAACATACCCGTTTGTTTCGTTGACTAACAGATTGTTGTAAAAAGATAGATATTGACCGTTGTTTTGCAAGAAAATATTGCCATTCGACCCCGTCCCTGAACATTTGAATGTATTGTGGGCGACATCTATGTAGGCACTGTTGTTGTTGGAAATGTTTAAGCAGTAGCTGTAGCTGCTTGCGTTGGAGTTCAGATTGATAATATTGTTGCGGACAATAATGTGATTTTCTTCATTGCCGACGCACGGGCGCAACTTGAACACAGTGGTGTAGCTGGTTGTGCGTGTGACATTCATCACATTGTTTTCAAAAACGCAGGCGTTGAAGCACTGGAAGGCATCAATGGCGTTATAGTCCGTTTTATAGTCGTTGGCATTGATAATGGTGTTGCCGCGGACCACTGCGTCATTATAAAAAGTAAGATAGATGGATTTGAACTGTTGGTTAGTGAAATAGCAGTCTTCCACCAAAACGCCAGTGTTGAATGCGGTCATGTTGTTCCCCTGCAAATAGAGTGCGATACAGCCGTTGATGAACTGGCAGCCCACAAACGCGTTGTCGTTCCGGTCGCTGCCGCTGTCCATGTGGACGAGGTTTTTGTTGTTGTCGCCTGAATTTGTGGCCACTTCCACGCCCACGAAACGGACATTTTCGAAACGGTCGTTGTCCACGTCGCCGGTGAGTTTGAGCAGGACTGCGGTGCTACCGGTGGATGTGGTGGTGAGGGTCATGTTCTCAAAGGTCACGAAGTCGGCGCTGTTGAACTTGAGGGTGCTGTTCTCGGTGTAGCCGGCATTGCTGGTGATGACGACCTGTTGGTTATCCTCTCCCATTCCCCTGAAAATGACACGGTTGGAGGCATCAGCCCCATTGATGGCATTGATTGTCACATACTCCTCGTAGGTACCCGGAGCCACTTGGAAAATCACTTCGCCGGAGACGCCCGCCGACAGAGCCGATGCCGCCTCGCTGAATGTTGTGTAATCAGGATTGTCAGCACTGTTGGCACTGATGGTGTAAACACCTGATAATTGCGCGTTTGCGCTTACCGCCCAAAGAAGCGGCAGAAAGAAAAGAAGAATTTTACGCATAATAGATTAATTTTAGATTATTGTGTTGGTTGAAAAAAGTTCAAAAGGATAGGACTCTTTTTAGAGGATGATTTTACGGCACGGGGTGGATAATGACTAAAATGTTGTTGACGAACATATTGATGGCCATCGCAAGCAGGATGACACCGAAAAATTTCCGGATGATGAAGATGAGGTTGGATCCCAGCAGTTTCTGTATCCTGTCCAAATAGCGGATGACAATGTAGTCAAGGATGATGTTCAGAAGTAGCCCCAGCAGAATGTTGACCACGGCATAGTCGGCGCGGAGGGAGAGAAGGGCGGTGATGGCACCGGGGCCGGCAATGAGAGGAAAAGCCACGGGGACTATGCTTGCACCGCCACTGTTCGGCTCGTTCTTGATGATGTCGCGTCCCAGCACCATCTCCACCGCAAGGATGAACAGCACGAAGGCACCCGCCACGGCGAACGAGGCGGCGTCAATGCCAAAAAGCCGGAAAAGCGCATCGCCAGCAAAGAAGAAGAGCAGGAACAGCCCCAAAGCCGTGAGGCATGCCTGCGCCGCCTTGATGTCTTGGTTCTTCTCTTTGATGCTCATGAAAATAGGGATAGACCCCAAAATATCAATGATGGCGAACATCACGATAAAGGAACTGAAAATCTCAATAAAGTTGATCTGGTGAAACATGGTCATTTCTGCGGATTTTGGTTCATCAACTCACGGCGGTTCCGTCCGATGTACAGGAAATAGAGGAACAGGTCGAAGGACACCAATGCGGCGTTGAAGACGTACAGCCAGATAACGATGTCATTGCTGTACAATGATTTATGGATAATTCCGAAAATGTAACCCAAGATAATCAGGGACATGAACAGCGGACTTTTGCCTATCACCACCTTCGTCCGCAACGATTTGGCGATGGAAACGGGCCAGCTGACTGCGAAACAGAGCAGAAAGAGTACTTCCCAAATGCTGAAATCTGACATAATTCTATTTTTTTAAAAGATATTGTTTTTACATACATAATGATAATGCGAACCGAAACGTTGGAAGGCGGCTTTTTCGAGTTCCTCCTGGAATTGCGGGTGCGCCACCGAGATGATCAGCTTGGCCCGCTCCTGTAGCGACCGTCCGTACAGGTTCACCGCGCCGTACTCCGTCACGAACCAGTGGATGTGGTTGCGCGTAGTGACCGCCCCCGACCCAAGGTCCAACGCCGGCACAATCTTGTTGATGCCGTGCCGTGTGGTGGAGGGCATCGCAATGATGGCCTTGCCCCCTTTGGCGCGGGATGCCCCATAGACGAAGTCAATCTGTCCGCCCACGCCGGAGTATATCTTGTCGCCCAACGAGTCGGCACACACCTGCCCCGACAAATCCACCTGAATGGCCGAATTGATGGAGGTCATCTTGGGCTGCTGCGCAATGATGAAGGGGTCGTTGGTGTACTCCACGTCCTTCATCAGCACCAGCGGGTTCCCGTCGATGAAATTGTAGATTTTCTGCGAACCCATCACGAAGGTGGAGACGATTTTCCCGCGGTCAAGTTTCTTGCGACTGCCGTTGATGACCCCTTTCCGTACCAATGGCAGGATGCCATCGGAGAACATCTCGGTGTGAATGCCGATGTCCTTGTGGTTGCCGAGGCACGAAAGGATGGCATTGGGGATGGAGCCGATACCCATTTGCAGGCAGGCGCCGTCCTCGATGAGTTCGGCACAGTAGCGGCCGATGGTCTTCTCCACTTCGGTCGGCACGGGTGCTTCCACGGTGAGCAGCGGCGTGTCGTCCTCCACCACATAGTTGATACGGCTGAGGGGTACCTGCGAGTCTCCAAGAGAGCGCGGGACGTGACGGTTGATGACGGCGATGGTGAATTCGGCACACTCCATAGCGGCGAGTGTGGCATCCACGGAGGAACCCAACGACACATAGCCGAACTTGTCGGGCGGACTAACCTGTATCATAGCCACATTGCAGCGGATGTACCGCTCGCGGTACAGTTTGGAGGTCTCACCGAGGAACACGGGGATGTAGTCAGCGAGTCCTTTTTGCACGCTTTCTCGTACGTTGGCACCCACAAAAAAGGCGTTATGTTGGAAAATCCCTTCAAATTCAGGATTTACATAAGGGGCTGCGCCTTCAGTATGCAGATGATGGATATAGACATTCTTCAGTTCCCCTGCACGCCCCCTGTCGCAGAGGGCTTTCACAAGGCATTGTGGAACATTGGAGACGGAACTGATGTGGACGTGGTCGCCCGATTTGATGACTTTGACGGCTTCCGCCGCTGTAACTGCCTGATACTGTTTCTTCATCGTTTTTCGATTTGTTATTTTCAAAAAAAAACAGCAGCAGAAAACAAAATGAGAATGGCAAGCGTGTATGCGCTTCCAACAATTCCCGAGCTTTTGTTCCCGAAAGCTGCGAATACGGAAACGGGCAGGTCTTCTGGCTTGTTCCACCTCCGACGCCTTCCCGATAAAAATATCAGTGACATACGTGTCGGAAGCGCTTTTAGGAACTCACAGCTACGGGCATAGCTCCTGATTTACACAGGATTCCCTATTAATCGGTGAGAACCCGAATCCGGTTGCAAAAATATAAAATTATGATGAAAAAACATCGTCCTTATATCGAGAACTTGATACCGGCGAAAAGGCTGCGGGGCAACACTGGCCCGTAGATGTAGCCGGCATCGCGCAACTCGCCTTTGTCAAAGTCCTTCTGATAGCTGTTGAAGATGTTTTTCATTCCCAAGCTGACCTCCAGAATCATGTTGTCTTTCAGCTTGATCCCGTATGCGATTTTGAAATTCAGGTCGAAGAACGGCTTCGATACCTCTTCGCGGTCGTTCTCGATATATCCGGCGAAATGCTGGATGAGCATCCTTCCCGTGTAGGTTCCCGTTAGCGACAGGTCGAGGCGTTTCACCGGTGAATAGTAGAGCATCAGGAATCCGTAGGTGTCGGGCGAACGGAACATCTTGGTCTGCGCCTCCACCGTCTCGCTCCACTTTTCCGGCTTGCGGTAGCGGCTCTGCTGGTAGGTGAACCCGGCCTGGAACTCAAGGTTGCGGATGGGGATGTATTTCACCTCCACATTCAATCCGGCCACCCGTGCGCCGGAACCGTTCTGTCTGACCAAGAGAAGGTTGCCGTCCTCATCGTGCCCTGCATCGGTCAGCACGAACACATCGTTGAGCGCGGTGAAGAAGCCCTCCAGAAGTATATCCACGGCGGCATTGTGCCACTGCTTGGCGAAGTCAACCGACAAGTTCACGGAGTGCGAATGTTCCGGCTTCAGGTCCGGCGAGATGCGGATGATGGAGACCTCGCCGCCCACTGCGGTGATGTGCAGGTCTTCGTCGAACGCTTGAGGCGCACGGAACCCTTTCGCATATCCCGCCCGTAAGGTAAGCCACTCCAACGGGGCATAGCGGATGTTGGCGCGGGGACTGAAAATGGGCGGCTTGATCATGTTGTGCTTGTCGAGGCGGGCACCCACCAACAGCGACACCTTCTCGTTTTTCCACTCGTTCTGGAGGAAGACGCTGTAGATGTGCACCTTTTGGTCAATGACACGATGATACCCCAATGCCTCGTCGTAGAGCGAGTTGTAGTTGTACTCCACACCTGTCGTGAGCGTGGCGGGCATGAAAAGGAATTTTTTCATGTAAAAGACATATTGGGCGCCCGCCACCACGGCCAAATCCTTGGTGTTCCCGTAAGCGTTGGGATCCTGCCCCGCCCCGTAGTAGCTGCTGCGGTGAATGGACTGCAGAGACGAGTACACCTGCAGCCAATGTTTCGAATCCTTCGTGAAGAAGTCGTACTTCAGTCCGGCGCAGTGGATGTGGTGCTCGGTCTGCTCGGTGATGTCGGCTTCGTGCGCGGGCTGCGAGAGCTTGTTGCCGCCGCGCCGGAACTCGTTGAGCGTGTGGTATTCAAGGGAAAGCTTGGAGTGAACGCCCAGTTTGACAAAACCCCGGAAGCCGATGTTTTTGGTGTTCAGCTTCCCGATTTCCGTGAAACCGTCCCCGTCGCTGTCGTAGGGTGACCGCTGGCGGGCGCTGGCAAACAGGGTGATGCCGGCCGTGTTGTTGCGGGTGACAAGGGAGGCGTTCATCACCGTGTTGGCATCAAGTCGCCGCATGCCTGTCAGCGTGAGGTTGGTGCCGATGGAAACGCTGTTCACCTTCGGCTCTTTGGTGAGGATGTTGATGGTTCCCGCCACCGCATTGGAACCGAAAATGGCGGAACTGCCTCCACGGATCACCTCCACTTTTTCGATCATGTTGACGGGAATCTGCTCCAGCCCGTAAACCTGCGACAGGGCACTGCTGACGGCGCGCCCGTCGATAAGGATCTGCGAGTAGGCGCCCTCCAAGCCGTTGATCCGTACCTGCTGGAAACCGCAGTTCTGGCAGTTGCTCTCCAAGCGAAGGCCCGGCTGGAAGTTGAGCCCTTCCGCCAGACAGACGGAATTGGTGTTGTTGAACGTTTTCGGCGAAATCACCCCGACCATCACGGGCGCCTCCTTCCGGCTCGTCTCGTTCTTGTTGGCGGAAATCACCACATCGTTCAGCATGATGGCATCCTCCTCCACCTCGAAATTCAGCTCGATGCTTTTGCCTGTTTCTACTGTAACTTGTTTCTCTTGAGAAAGATATCCTACCATATGAACGACCACCGTATAGGTTCCCGCCGGAAGGTTGTTCAGAAAATAGTGGCCGCTGGCATCGGTGACTGTGGCCACGGTTGTCCCTTTGACCGCCACATTCATGTAGGCGATATGCTCCTCTGTCTGTTTGTTGATTACATGCCCGAATATGTGGGCGTCTGAATGGTTGTGACTATGCGGATGCTGGTGGTCGTGCTCCTGTGCGCATACGCACAAAGACATAGCCAGCAGCAATGCTGACAATACGAATTGTTTCATGTTTCGTGCTTAAAATGATTGAAAGAAATTTGTTGATTTTTAATTAGTTGAAATCAACAAAAGGGGGAGCACGAAGCGAAAAATGAAAAATGGTTGTAACAAGGGGAACCGCCAGCTTTTTTACAACAGGAAGAACAAGTTCCTTAACTTCCGGAACGGTTGGTGTAAGCGCAAGGGGTGCCGTGAATACCGCATGGGAGATGCAATGCAGGATGACAATCTCCTCTTCCGAATGCTGGTGTTTGTGCTTGTCTAAAAAATTGTAGGGGTGGGAATGGACAATCACCACTCCGCTCATAGTATGCGTGTGCGGGAAGAGACTACTGCCAAAAAACTGCCCTAAAAAAACGGACAGAAGGAGGAATCCCAAGAAATTTCTGCATTTTTTTGACATCAATATTCCCTATTATACCACAGAGCGCATTTTCTCAACGGGGCTGCAAAAATACAACATATTTCCGCTATTTTTGCAGCTTGTAATTTGAAAGTCCAATGGTAAAATATTTTGTGGTTTATCTTCTCGTAGTCAATCTGATAACATTTTTTCTTTACGGAATTGACAAACGTCGTGCAGTACGGAAGGCGTGGCGTATTCCCGAATCCGTACTGATAGGCTTTGCTGCCATCGGTGGGAGCGTGGGCGCGTTTCTTGCCATGCTCGTTTTCCGTCACAAGACAAAGCTCGCCAAGTTTACCGTCGGCGTGCCGTTGATTTTGGTTGCTCAGATATTTGCAGCGATAGCTTTTTATAAGTATTTGTCTTGATTTTGAAGGCGGACCACATCCTCGTATTTCCCCACATCCATCCATTGGTCATCCTGATGCAGGTATCCGTAAATGGGATATTCCGACGCGAGGTCGAGATAGAGCGGGGTCATCGAGAGCTTCTGTCCCGACGGGATGTGGTTGAGGATGTCGCGCCGCACCACGTGGATGCCGCTGAATCCTAACGGAACCCCGTCAGTACAAGGTACTTCCATCCTTTTTTCGCCTGTCTTGACATTCTCCCATCCGCACAGCCGCATCGTCGCACGCTCGAAGATGAGGTAACGCGACGTCACACGCTCGCGCACCGCCAAGGTGGCGATGGCGTTGTTCGTTATATGCTGTTCAATCAGCTGGTTGAGGTTGATGTCGGACAAAATGTCCACGTTGTGTAGCAGGATATGGTCGGCACTGCCGAACAGCGGTTCTGCGAACTTGAGTCCGCCGCCCGTGTCCAACAGAAAGTCCGTCTCGTCCGAAATCCGGATGTCGGCATCGAACGGGTGCGTGGCGAGATACTCCTTCATCAGGTCGCTGAAATGGTGGACATTGACGACAATGTGGCGGATGCCGCTGTCGATAATCCGCTGGATGACGGTTTCCAACAGTGTTTTGCCGTGGATTTCCACCAGCGCCTTCGGCCGGTCCTTCGTCAACGGGTAGAGGCGCGTGCCGAGGCCCGCGGCGAACACCATCGCGCAGATGTTTCCGTTTTCGTGCTGCATCTTACTCAATTTTGGTGACTTTCCCGTCCTTCAGCTGGTAGCGTTCGCCGCTTTCGGGACAGGTGGCAAAACCGTCCTTGTCGAACTGGAGCCGGTGTCCGTACTCGCTCATCCAGCCGATCTGGCGGGAGGGGTTGCCCACGACGAGGGCGTACGGCGGGATGGTCTTCGTCACCACGGCGCCCGCCCCGATGAAGGCGAAGGCGCCGATGTCGTGCCCGCACACCACCGTCGCGTTGGCCCCGATGGTCGCACCCTTGCCGACGTGCGTCTTGGCGTACTGGTTGCGCCGGTTCACCGCACTCCGCGGGTTGGTGACGTTGGTGAACACCATCGATGGCCCGAGGAACACGTCATCCTCGCACGTCACGCCGGTATAGACCGACACGTTGTTCTGGATTTTCACGTTGTTGCCCAGCACCACCTCCGGCGAAATCACCACGTTCTGCCCGATGTTGCACCGCTCGCCAATCACGCAGTGGGACATGATGTGCGAGAAATGCCAGATTTTCGTGCCTGCGCCAATCTGGCATCCCTCGTCAATAATTGCGGTTTCGTGTGCAAAATATTCTACTTGGTTCATCAAGTTTATCAAGTTTGAAAGTTTATCAGGTTCATTAATTTTTGAAAGAAATGAAACCTTTTACCTTTTACTTTTTACCTTCTACTTTCTACGGTTATTTATCCTCATTTAAAGCCTTGATGCCGGGGAGTTCCTTGCCTTCGAGGTATTCCAGCATGGCGCCGCCGCCGGTGCTGATGTAGGAGACGTAGTCGGCGCCGCCGATGAGGGAGAACGCGCCGGAGATGGTGGCTACCGACACGCAGAGGGCCACGGAGTGGGTGCCGTTTTCGAAGTTCGGGAACTCATAGACGCCGACGGGGCCGTTCCACAGGATCGTCTTGGCGGTCTTGATGATGGAAGCGAACTTCTGGATGGTGCGGGGACCGATGTCCATGCCTTCCCAGCCTTCGGGGATGTCATTGTGCGTGGTGATGTACTGGTTGGCGTTGTTGTCGAACTTGTCGGCGCAGATGTTGTCGATGGGGAAGTAGATGTCCACGCCCTTCAGGTGGGCCTTGTTGATGATCTCCTTGGCCACGGGAATCATATCCTCTTCGAGGAGGGAGTTGCCGATTTTGACGCCCATCGCGTGGAGGAAGGTGTAACTCATTCCACCTGCAATAATCAGATTGTCAACCTTTTCCAAAAGGAAGGTGATGATGTTCAGCTTGGTGGAAATCTTGCTGCCGCCGATGATGGCGGTGAAGGGATGGGCGGCGTTGTTGAGCACGAGGTCGAGGTTGGAAGCTTCCTCGTACAGCAGGTAGCCGGCGTAGCATTTTCCCGGGAAGAATTTTGTGATGGTGGCGGTGGAGGCGTGTGCGCGGTGCGCCGTGCCGAAAGCGTCGTTGACGTACAGGTCACCCAAACGTGAGATAGCTTTGGCGAAATTCTCGTCGCCGCCCTCCTCCTCGTTGTGGAAACGGAGGTTCTCCAAGAGAGCCACGTCGCCCGGTTTCAGGGCGGCCACGCGCTTTTCAGTCTCTGTGTCCAGCACGTCGCCGAGGAAGGTGACGGGCGTGCCGAGCACTTCCGACGCCTTGCCCACAATGTGTTTCAGGGAGAATTTGTCGCTGGCCACGCCCTTCGGACGGCCCAGATGCGACATCAGGATGGCGATGCCGCCCTCGCCGGTGATCTTTTTCACCGTGTCGATGGTGCGGATGATGCGGGTGGCGTCGGTCACTTCAAATTGCTCATTCAGCGGAACATTGTAGTCCACTCTTACTAAGACTCTTTTGCCCTTCATTTGGGCCTCGTTGATGGATTTCATAATGGTATGTTTTAATGATTTAATAATTCAAAAACAATGCGGCAAAGGTACAAAATTTCTTGCTCGCTGCGCTCACATTCTCTGATTTTGTTCACTGCGTTCGCATTTTTTTGATTTTGCTCACTGCGCTCGCATTTGGGTTCGCTGACGCGAACATTTGTTTTTTTTGCAAAAGTGTTTGTACTTTATTTGAAAAGTGTATTTTTGCAGCCTGAAAATTTAGTGAAAAGTGTTTGTAATTAAAAAAGTATGAAAAAGATTCTATCCTTTTCCTTCCTGTTGGTATTGTGTGCCAGTGTGTTTTCCCAATCTGTCACGCTCATTTTCACGGGCAGGGATGCCAATAACCATCGTGTACAGCTCAACCGCGTGGTCATCACCAACCTGACCAAGGGGTGGCAGGAAACCATTTATTGGCCCGATACTACGCTGACTATGCAGAACGGCACGGGCATTGACGATTATGCCAACAACGGCGGTATTGGCCTGATGCAGAACAATCCGAACCCGTTCAACGGTACCACCGATATCAACCTGACGGTGGCGGACGCGGGGTCGGTAACATTAGAAATAATGGATGTGAACGGACGCATTGTAGAGACGCAAAATTTTGCGTCTCTACAGGCGGGTATCAATACATTCCGTATCACCCTGTCCGCCGCTGGCACCTATTTGATGACCGCCCGCCAAAACGGGAAAACGTCATCCGTCAAAATGGTGAACAATGGTGGCGGGAATGGCGATGGCATTGAATACGTGGGCATCGTAGAGACGATGTGCACATCGTCTCTACAGCCCAAATCCGGCACCCGCGGCAACACCACCAACCCGTTCACATTCGGCGACCAAATGGAATATGTGGGATATGCCACAATCAACGGTACGGAGGCGGAAAGCAATCGCATCACACAGCAGCAGGGCTCCTCGCAGACGTTTGTGTTGCAATTCAATGTGGCACAAGGACCTACAGACGGGCAACCTTGCCTCGGTACTTCCACCGTCACCGACATTGACGGCAACGTTTACAACACGGTGTGGCTTGGCAGTCAGTGCTGGATGAAGAATAATCTGCGCACCACACGCTATGCAGACAACACGGGGATTCCCGCAGGCAGCATGACAAGCCTTACAGAACCCTATCGTTATGCTCCCGACGACAATGAAAGCAACGTCCCCACTTATGGATACCTGTACAACTGGGCTGCGGTGATGCACGGAGCGGTCTCTTCCGATGCCAACCCGAGTGGTGTGCAGGGTATATGCCCCACAGGATGGCATATGCCGAGCGATGCGGAATGGACACAGCTTACGGAATATGTGGGTAGCCGGAGTGAGTACGTGTGCGGAGACGATCCGCTGTACATTTCCAAAGCATTGTCCAGCACCACAGGTTGGCTTTATAGCAGCACTAATACCTGCGCTGTGAGTAACACGCCCTCCAACAACAACGCCACTGGCTTTTCGATCATTCCTGCTGGCTACTGCAGCGATACTTACGATTACATCGGTCTCGGCTTATACGCCTTCTTTTGGAGTATCACCGAACTCTTTAATGATGAAATGGCATGGATTCGCCAAATCAACCATAGCAGTGCCGATGTGGTGAGGTGCGGTTCCTATAAGCTCAAAGGATGCTCTGTCCGTTGTCTCCGCGATTAAAGGCATCACGCTGGAGGTGGCGGAAAAACGAAACAATGCGTTTGCGCCGGTTCATCGTGAGACGCGGTACACCGCGTCTCTACTAATCCCTATACCCTAAACCCTGTCCCCTGAACACTGTTCCCGATGCACCAGCACTACGTTGACGTCCGGGTATTTGGCCCGCAGGTGGTCGGCGACGCTTTGGGCGAAATAGACGGAGCGGTGCTGGCCGCCCGTGCAGCCGCAGCTGATGCTGAGGTGGGTGAACTTGCGCTCGAGGTAGTTGTCCACGCTCATGTCGGCGATGGCGAAAAGGTGCTGCTTGAACGCATCCACCTCGGGGTACTTCTCAAGGTACTCGATGACGGGGCGGTCCAGGCCGGTCATCGAGCGGTACTGCGGTTCCCGGCCCGGGTTCGGCAGGGCGCGGCAGTCGAAGACAAAGCCGCCGCCGTTGCCCGACAGGTCCTCGGGAATCCCTTTCTTGAAAGAGAAACTACGTACCTCCACCGTGAGTTTGCCCTCCTTGGCAGCGGGCGGTTGCGTCCGCGCCGCCCAGTCAATGGCGGTGATGGCGCGGAGCACCGACGTGAGTTCGGGCAGCTCCACGGAAATCAGCCCTTTGTCCAACAGGGTGCGGATGTTCTCCACGGCGGGCGGGATGCTTTGGAGGAAGTGCGACTTCTTCTCGTAATACCCGCGGTATCCGTAAGCCCCCAGCACTTGCAGCTGCCGGATCAATACATATAAATAGTAGTGCTTGCGGAACAGCCCGCGGTCGATGGTGAGGTGCTTTGTAAGCTCGTCGAGGTAGAAGTCCAGCAACTCTTCCCGGAGCGTGTCGGGGAGGCCCGCCTTCGCCTGGTACAGCAGCGAAGCGAGGTCATATTGTAGTGCCCCCTTTCGTCCGCCTTGATAATCAATAAAATAAACATCCCCGCCCTTCAGCATGATGTTCCGGGACTGGAAATCGCGGTAAAGGAAAAAGTCCTGTCCAGCTTCCAAAAGGTTGTCTTCCAACTTTTTGAAATCGTTTTCCAAAGCCTGTTCGTCAAACGGGATGTAGGCCAATTTCAGGAAATAGTACTTGAAATAGTTGAGGTCCCACTGCATCGACTGGCGGTCGAAGGCAGGGGAGGGGTAGCAGACGGAAAAGTCAAAGTCTTTCTTTCCACACAGCTGGAAAAGAGGGAGTTGGCGTAGCGCCTTGCGGAAGTATTCCAGCACATCGTCCGGAAGCGTGCCGGTCTCCTCCTTGCGGTGGGTGAGGTACGAAAACAGGGTCTCGTTGCCGAGGTCGTTTTGCACGTAGTGCATCCGGTCGTCGCTGATGGCCAGCACTTTCGGCACATTGAGATGCTCCTTTCCGAAAAAGTCGGTGAAGGCAAAGAAGGCCTCGTTCTCCTTGATGTCGTCGTTGAACGCGCCCATCAGCGTAGTGCCGTCATTGAGGAAGAGCCGCACATACACGCGGTGCGAGCCGGACTGTGCAATCGGCTGCGTGCGTTCCACGTTTTTTCCGGTGCATCGGGCGGCGAGGGTGGTGAGTTGCTGGATGTCCATAAGCATGCGTTTTCGGGAGTGCAAAAGTACAACTTTTTTTATATTTTTGCGGTCCGAATTGGCGTTGTGCTTTCAGTGTCTTTCAACGTTTTTTTAATTGATTTAATTGTCGAAATATAGCTTTATGAAAAAAGTCGCCACCATTGTTTCCATTGCGGCCGCCGTCTGTTGGTTGCTCTTTGTCCTGTTGCGCCTCTTCTTGGGCGAGGATGTCTTCCTTGCCTACCGGTTTGAGGGGTTACTTTTGGTTGTCGCGACGTTGCTGGTCTCTTTGTCCGTCGCGTTTTGGATTGCGGTATGGATGAAAGGCAAACATTTTTTGCTCAAACTGCTATTATGGTTCCTCTATATTCCCGTTACATTAATATGGTTGTTGGTCGTTTTTTTGGCTGACGTTATGGTTACGCACACAGCACCATTTGACAGTCATTTCGAATATAAGGTCTGTTCCAATGATCCCAATTATGTGGCGAGGGGAAAAGATGATGACTCCTTTGATCTGGTTTACCTCTACCATAGGGATGGGGTTCTCGAGCGGCCTGTTTGCTGGCTTGACCGTTATTACAATGCTTACATAGAAGACCTTGTCGTATACGAGGATGACGACCTTGTGCTATTTCAGTATCATCATTCGGAATGTACGTCCCGAACGGACACATTCCATCTCGATGGTAGTTTGTATTCCGACAAAAGGGATGAGTGGTGAGGGTGAGATAGTTATCTCATTTTTACTTCGGGGAAAATGTCACATACGAACAAGCCAATAAAATTATTCGGATAATGGAAAGACAAAAGAAAATATATGAAACTTCAATTGTTGAACCTGAAGATTTAAAAAAGCAATAACCCATCGTCAGATGCTTTTTGTAAACAGGAGGTATGAAATGAAACCAAACCTGATTCTTTCACTTGAACTTGCGGTAGTTCTTCTTTTATTGAATATTGTTTCCCACCTCTTTGGCCTGTATTTCATAAAAGATTATATGTCTTACGAATTGAGCGGGGAAAGTTTTCTGCTCTCGTCGCTGTTCGTGTTGCTCTTTTCTTTTTTTCAATGTTTCTTCTTTAGCAAGTATTTAAAGGGATTGATACCATCGCTGATCCTCGCTATACTTTTCTTGTTGATTGTTTGCCTTGATGGGAGTGGATATGGCCCTGAATTTGTATTTACCGTTGTTTCTGTTTTTTCAAAGCCAATCTACCTGTTGTCTTTCTTGATTGATAAAATAGCGAGCGATGATTTAAGGGTAATTGTTTGGAATGTTACCTACAGTTTCGGTTTCGGATTATATTTGTTTGCACTATATTGTTTAGTCAAACGCATTATATTTCCTCGTTTCGGGTCTTTTGCAAAAAAATAACCCCCATTTACAGATCAGTTGCCCACCATTCCGCCGTGAGCGCTGTGAGCGGCGGAATCTCCTGCATTCCTCATTTGTAGCACCGAGGAGGTCCCGCTGTCCTTACGGCCGGCGGAATGGTGGCAAATAGATTATTCAGGCTGTTGTAGAGACGCAAAATTTTGCGTCTCTATACAGATAAATGGTGGTGACAAAAACGATGCAATAACATTAAAATTAACCCGTTATTAATGTTGGTAATGAAGGGTCGGACAGTGGAGAGTGTGAAAATAGTGGCCGTCTCGTTAAAATATATTTCAATAAAACAAAGCAAAATTCCATTACAGTTATGTGCAAAATAAAAAACAACTGCTTCACTTTCTTATTTCTCTTATCATGTTTTGTTTTCAATTCTTGTAGCGACTACTCTACAAATTTAGGTGATGGCTATACATTTGTACACGAGGGTGAAAATTGGAACTATATATTTCACGGCTTACCATCAGAAGGAGGAGAAATAACGCCCAATGTCATGTCTTTTGATTATGACAGAAATTTTATTATTGCAAAACAAAAGCCCATGCCGTTTCAATACGGTTATGAGACAGGAGAAGAACATGAGAATAGAGTAGATACTATTCCAGTTTGTTATTGGCTGATAATCAAAAAGGAACATAAAACACTCGGGCCTATGGATTATGATAGTTTTCAGCGGCTTAGAAAACAGTATAAAGTTCCTGATAAATTAGTGATAGAGAGATGATAGGGTGGAGGTCCTGGTAAAAATAAAGAGGAATAATTAGTTATTTTTCGTAAAAATGAAGAGGAATACTTGCCTGTTTTCTGCTAAAATGAAGAGGAATTTTTCAAAAAAAATTGGCACTTTTTCCCGTTTCCACGTTATTTATATGAATTTATATGAATATGAAAAATATACGACTGACAACCATTTTTCTTATACTTTTACTGTTGTGTGGTCACGTTTGTATGTCCCAGCATTCAACCAGGCACGTCTTGAAGACGCAGCAGGATATTGTCTCGTTTTTTGAAAAACATGATGAGATTTACAACGTATATCATGATTTTTACAAAAACAAACAGTTTGATTTGGCGATCAAACCTCTAAAAGAACTTGTAACATTCTTTGACACAACCACTTTTGACATTCAGTGGGAGGAGGTTATGGTGTACAAGGAAGAGTTGACAGCAAATATATATTATAATCTTGCTTGTTGTTACGCATTGACAGCCCAAAAGAAACTTGCATTGGAAACACTGGAGAAATCGGTACGAATGGGTTATAAGGATTATCGTAATATGCTTAACGACAAGGATTTTGAAAACATCCGAGAAGAAAAGAAATTCAAATCCTTACTTGAAGAAATTAAGCAATATGACCGTTTGGTGATTTTGCAAAAATCATCTGCTTATGTCAAGGAAGACAACGATACGATGCCGCAATTTTTTTATCAAGATACTGGAGACTATCGTTTAATAAGTGTCAGGAATTTTTTTGATCTGGACTCTGTTGCTGGTGACGGTGATGAGATTTCCAAGATTCTGAATATCATGCATTTCGTTCATAAAACCATCCGGCACGATGGGGGTAATTTTGCGCTGTGCGAATTTGACGCTATTGACATCTACAATTATCACAAATCAACGGGAAAAGGTGTCAATTGCCGTCATCTGGCTATTGCTTTGAATGAGATGTATCTTTCGATGGGCATACCTTCGCGATATGTGACATGTATGCCATACGACTCGAGAGATCAGGATTGCCACGTCATAAATTCGGTTTGGTCGTCACAATATCAGAAATGGATTTGGATAGACCCCACCTTCGAAGCCTACGTGAAAGACGAGAATGGTAATTTCTTGAGCATTTCGGAAGTGCGGGATAGACTGATTGAAGGACGGCCACTTTTTCTGAATGAGGATGCCAACTGGAATTATGAAAACAAGCAGACAAAAGAGTATTATCTGGAAAGCTACATGGCCAAAAACCTATATTGGTTTGATTGTGTAACAAATTATTGCTTCAATCCCGAAAGCAGATACAGAAATGTGGAGAATAAACACGTGGTTTTAACACCATCAACCTACGAGACACCGGCAACCTACGAGAAATCCAGCGACTGGGCTGTTATCACCCATGATGCCGACTATTTTTGGCAGGTCCCGACAAAATAAGCAATAGCTGCGTGTAGGGGCGAATGGACGATTGCTCATGGTTGTGTAGAGACGCAAAATTTTGCGTCTCTACAGGTTGGTCAGAAATAAGACCATTTCGTTTGGTTGTTCGTTCTGTATTGTAGAGACGCGATTAATCGCGTCTCTACCGATAAATGGTGTTGACAAAAACGATGCAATAACATCAAAATTAACCCGTTACTTTATACTGGTGATGGCGGATGAAAATGCAAGGACATTTCCCCTATAAGCCAGACTTCTAATTTAAATAATATGGTCAAGTCTTATTTTCAAGTAGTGTTAATCTGCTTTGTTGGATTGTTTTTATTCCAATCCTGTATTTATTCCGGGGATTCTGTTTTAGAGCAAAGGAGGAAAGACCAACTTGGCAAATATGTCATTGACATGGAACGAACCGAATGGGGTGAATACGAGGCAGAGAAGGAAAATTATAAAGACTTGACTATTGTTTTCAAAAAGGATATGACTTTTGAGGTAAATCGTAGTGTGCCTTTTTTGTTAGATACAACAGGCCAGTATGTAATCAGAGGCAGTGGAAAGTTGTGCGATATTCGCTTTCCAAGTTTAATAGAAAAATATGGTGATGAATATATCGGCAATTGGTTATGGCCATGTTGGGAGGAATCTTCAGGAGATTCTGTCACAGCTATCATAACTCCGATTTCCCAACAGAATGAGCAACGTCAAATTCCTAAGATCTATTTCAGGAAGATTGGTCACTTTTAGTTTTGCATGCCGAATAAGGTTGGGAAGTCTAATCACCGCCGCGGTATCACCATTCCCGTTCTTTCATATCAACAGCCCGTGCCGCGGGCGGGCGCACAGGGAATATTCCCCTTCTTTTTGAAGAAGGGGTGCACGCAGTGCAGGGTAGTTGTATAAATATTGAAAAAGTCATATTGAAAAATCTTTACTGATTCTACTACCCCGGCCTACGGCCACCCCTTCTACATAGAAGGGGAAATGTTACTCAAACTTCGGATACTCCTTCTTCACGAACTCCTTCACCTCCACCTCGCTCATGCCGAAGAGCTCTTCCGCGTGCGACAGGCATTCGTTGAACGCCTCCTTGTCGCGGAGGTGGTAGTGGCAGTCGAGCTGGCCCTGCCAGATGTCCCAGATGGCGGGCATGGCGAGCTGGGCGTTGTTGTAGGCCTTCAATGCGCCCGCGTAGTCACCGCCGTTGGCCAATGCCTTGCCGTAAAACACCCAGTAGATGGGGTCTTCGCCCGTGTAGTCGATAAGTTGCTGAATCACAGATTCTACCGACTCTGTTTTTCCTGTATTGGTGTAGTAAATCAGCTTGTGGACCAAGATGCACCGCTCGTCAATGCCGTCCTCCTTCATTTTTTCCAAGTCAGCGATGAAGTCGGATGATAACTCATTGATTGACTGTATGTAAAAGAAACTGTAGTAGGGATAATCCTTGATGAGTTCTTTGTTGTCCTGCAAATGCTGTAGTAACGGACGGAATTTTCCGGCATCATAAAGCTCCTCCGCCGTTGTGACCACGCGGGCCGCTTCGTCCGGCTCCGTGTTCATCATCGTGCAGTAGAGCACATCCTGAAGCACAAGGTTGGACAAGGTGGATGACAGATTATAGATGTACGCTTCTTTGATTTTGATTTCATTGTCGTCGCTGATGCCGAGAATACAGTCGTAGATTTCTGGATAAAAATCTCTGAAAATACGGAAGATGACGTGGTGTTCACCCTCTTTCTCGTAGTGGCTGACGTAGCGGAAGTCACCGCCGTCCTGTATCGCTGCAACTGCGAAGGTACCGTAACGGAAGTTGTTGTCAAAGGCCTCGCGTCCGAATTTCGTGTCGAAGGCACTGGCAACGATGCTGTTGGCTTCGGAAATCACCTCGCGGATGTGCTTCTTGTCGAAGGCGTCGTTGAAAAAGTCGGGGGCTTCGTTCAGCACAGACATCTCAATCTTCTGGGCAAATTCCGTGGCTAACTGTTCGTTCAGAATCAGGGTGCTGTCGGCATTTGCAGCAGATTCTTGCTTTTTTTTGCAAGACATTAAAAGAGAGATAGATAGTAGGAAAACTATGGCGGCTATGAGGCGGCGTTTTTGCATATATATAATATTGTATGACTTGTTTTCTAATTTTTGCTGTAGATGAGCGAGGAGAACTGTTCTGGAATAAAGATGCGATTGGCGCTTTCCAGAATCTCCTCGGCGGTGATGGCCTCGATGGCTTGGGCGAAAGCTTCGGGTGTCTCCACTTTGTCGGTGATCAAGGCGCTGCGTCCGATGGCCAGCAGCTCATTGAGTTTGGATTCGTTGGTGATGGCCGTCTGGCCCAAAAACTGTTTTTTGGCGATATGGAGCTGCAGTGTGCCGAGCTTGTTGTCCCGAACTTTTTTCAGTTCTTTGAAAATCAGTTCGATGCAGCGGTCAGTGTTCTCGTTTTCGCAGCCGGCGTAGATGGTGAACAGTCCGGTGTCGGAAAAGGGGGTGTAGGAGGCCTCCACGGTATAGGCGAGACCGAGTTTTTCGCGCAGGGTCATATTGAGCCGTGCACTCAGGGCCTGCCCGCCCATCAGGTTGGTAAGCAGGGTGAAGGGCACACGCAGGTCCTCCTTGTTGGAGAAGGCCTGGTTGCACAGCATCAGGTGCGTCTGGGAACTGTTTTTCCGCTTGTGGATTTGCGTGGAGCGGTATCCGGTAAAGGGTGTGCGGACGCGGCTTCCGGTTGCGGCAAGCGGCTGGTTGAAGTGCTTGTTGCAGAGTTTCAGTAGGTTGTCGGTCGAGATGTTGCCGACGGAGGCGAGCACGATATGGTCGGCGGTGTAGTTCGTGTGGATGTAGCTGAGCAGGTTGTCACGGTGGATGCTTTTCAGCGACTTCTTGGTTCCGAGGATGTTGCGTCCGAGCGGATGGCCGCTGAACGCCACCTCCTCAATCTCGTCGTAGATGAGTTCGGCGGGGGAGTCCTTGTAATAGTTGATTTCCTCGAGCACGACATCCTTCTCTTTTTCCAGTTCCTTTTCGGGGAAGGTGGCGTTGAAAAGGATGTCGGCGAGGAGTTCGGCGGCCCGTTCGTAGTCGGATGACAAAAAGGAGGCGTGAAAATACGTCTCCTCTTTGGCGGTGTATGCGTTCAGGTCGCCTCCCGCATTCTCCATCCGCTTGGTTATCTGGTAGTTGTTTCGCTTTCTGGTGCCTTTGAAGAAGGTGTGTTCGGCGAAATGGGCCAGACCGGGCAGGTCATCCGGCTCGTCGCGCGTCCCGGCATTGACGATGACGCCAAAGTGCGAGATGGGCGACGAGACCTCTTCGTGGATGACGCGGATTCCGTTTCCGAGCGTGGATATCGGGATGTATTCCTGCATTACGCAACGGTTTTATTCAGCTTTGATGTTGGGCTGTTCGAGGCCGAGGCCTTTCTTCTTGTCCACACCTTTCAGAATGATGCCGAGGATGAGGGCGGCCACGCCGAGGCATGCCAGCATCACCAGCGGCCACGTGTAGTTGTAGGAGGTGGCGGCCGTTTCAGCATCGATGATACCTTCATTCATCTGGGCAATTATTTCGGGATTGGTCTTGTCCAAAACCTTACCGATGAGCAGCGGGAAGAGCCACAAGCCGATATTCTGGATCCAGAAGATGAGGGCGTAGGCGGAACCGATGATTTTCTCGTCAACGAGCTTCGGAACGCTCGGCCAGAGGGCGGCGGGCACCAAGGAGAAGGAGGCACCCAACACAAGGATGGTGATGTAAGCGACCACAACGCCACCGACTTCACTGCCCTTGAACAGAGGCAGGATGAAAGCGAAGGTGAGGTGGCAGAGGATGAGCAGCAGGGAGCCGATCATCAGCATGGAAGCGGCTTTACCTTTGTGGTCCACATAGTTGCCAAGGATAGGAGTGATAGCGACGGCCAGCAGCGGGAACACGGCGAAGATGGTTTCGGCGGTGCCGCGCATGAAGCCCATGTAGCAGTAAACCACGAGAGCGACGACGGCAGCGGCCATCAGACCGATCTTTGCGCCCTTGTTCTTGGAGAAGTTGCTGGTGAAGGAGCAGACGGCTACTACCAACATAATGAGGTACTGGATGATGGTCACGGAACTGCCACCCCAGAAGGTGTCGATGCTTGCCTCGTGGAGGGTAAGGTTGCACTGGAGCATGTTCACGGCATATTTCTGGAACGGGAAGATGGCGCTGTAGTAAAGCACGCAAAGGAGAGCCACCAGCCAGAAACCACCGGAGGAGAGAATCTTGCCGATATCGCTGATCTTGAATGGATCGTCCTGCTCTTCGGCTTCGCCGGGCTGGGCATGCAGTTTTTTGTCCATGAAGAAATAGACGATGAACATCATAAGGGCGATGCAGAGGAGCACCACGCCGAAGGCGACGGAACGGGACACATCAAAGTTGCCGCCTAATTTGGCGAAGAAGGGGGAGAAGATCATGCAGGTGGCGACACCGAGGCGGGCGAGGGCCATTTCGGAACCCATGGCCAGGGCTGTCTCACGGCCTTTGAACCATTTCACGATACCGCGGGAAACGGTGATACCGGCCATCTCCACGCCGCAGCCGAAGATCATGAAACCCACAGCGGCGACCTTGGCGGAAGCGGGCATCCCTTCATAGAATGGAGCCACGCCCAACTCTTGGAAACCGGGAATGTAGTTCAGATGGTTGGTGAACCAGGTCTCCACGCCGCTGCCACGGAAAGCCTCAGTAACAGCGTAGTACTTGATCAGACCACCGATGAGCATCACGGCGCCAGAAAGGATAGCGGTGAAACGCACACCCATCTTGTCGAGGATGATACCGGCGAAAATCAGGAAGAAGACGAACACGTTGAGGAACGTCTCCGCGCCCTGCATCGTACCGAAAGCGGTGGAGTCCCATCCGCGGGTGGACTGCATCAGGTCCTTGATGGGGGAGAGGATGTCCATAAAGATGTACGAACAGAACATGGCCAAGGCCAGCAGCAGCAACGCAATCCATCGGAAGGCCGCGTTGTCGCGCAAAGTTTGCAATTTTTCAGTCATAGTTTTTGGTTTAAGTTATAAATAATGAATAAATAAAAATATTGTCAAACAAGGCGGCAAAAATACGATATTTTTAATAATAATTGTTGTGTATTTTGGTTTAAAATAATTTGTATATTTGCACCCGCAAAATTTATAGGCTAAAATAATTATAAATAATTAAAAAACAACTAATTAGCGTATGCGAAACAAAGGTTTAATCTTATTTTTCACGATACTGGTTGCCGTAGTCTGCCTGTATTGTTTGTCATTCTCCTTCGTGACGTGGAAAGTAGAGAAGGATGCACGGAGCTATGCCAACGACCCTGCCGCAATCAGTGAAGTCGTTCAGAAAGCCGGCGACAACGAGCTGCTGAAGAAGCGCCTCACCGACTCCCTCATCTCCAGAAGGGAGCGCAACTACCTCGCCAGCATGAAGGACACCTCCGTCTATCTGGGCTTCACTTACAAGGAGTGCAAGTACCGTGAGCTGAACCTCGGTCTGGACCTCAAGGGCGGTATGAACGTCACCCTCGAAATCTCCACCCCTGACGTGCTCAGCAGTCTCGCCAGCATCAAGGACTCCCTCTTCAACGAGAGCTTTGCCGCCGCCGTCAAGGAATATGACAACGGCCGCAACGGTAACGACTTCGTCGATATCTTCGCCTCCAACTTCAACAAGACCAAAGCTTCCAGAGGCCTCAACAACGCCACCCTCGCCAACTACTTCGGCGACAAGATGGACACCAAGAACGCCTCCGACGACAAAGTCATTGAGTTCATCAAGAATAACCGTGACGAAATCCTTGACCAGACCTTCCTTATCCTCCGTACCCGTATCGACAAATTCGGTGTGGCTCAGCCCAACCTCGAAAAGGTGCAGGGTGGCCGTATCCTCGTCGAACTCCCCGGCGTGAAGGAGAAGGAACGTGTGGAAGACCTCTTGAAGAGTACCGCCCAGCTCGAGTTCTGGGAAGTCTATAAGGACATCAACAATGGCGCCACCATCGGCTACCTGTTCGATCAGGCCATTGAAGCGGCCGCCAAGGATGCCGAAACCGCCAAGGATTCCGCAGCCATCATGAGCATCCGCAGCAAGGTGAAGGGCAGCGACGGCCTCGTCCTCGGCTTCTTCGCAGAGGCGGATACCGGACTCGTGGGCACCTATCTCCCCCGTATCGCCGAAAAGATGGGTGTTGAAGACGTGGTTTACTACTGGGGTGTCGCTGAAAGAAATTACGACAACACCTATCCGCTCGTTCCTTTGAAGAAGGTTTCCGAATGGGGCCCCTGCCTCAGCAGCAAGACCATCAATGGCGCCCGTATCGTGCGGAATGCCCGCCAGAACGTGGACGAGCACAACCGCGTCATCGTTGAAATGGCTATGGAAAGCGACGCCGCCAAAGAGTGGCAGCGCATCACCAAGAACGCTATTGACAACCGTTCCACCAAGGGCAATACCAATATTGCTATCGTGCTTGACGAAACGGTCTATTCCTACCCGACCATCCAGAGCGAAATCGCCAACGGCCGTTCCCAGATTTCCGGTAACTTCACCATTGACGAAGCCAAGGACCTTGCCACCGTCCTTAACTCCGGTAACCTTGAAGTCGGCGTGAACATCGTCGCTTCCGAAGTCGTCGGACCTACCCTCGGTAAAGAATCCATCAACAAGGGTTTGATCTCCTTCCTGATCGCCTTCGTTCTCGTTCTCATCTACATGTTGCTCTATTACGACCGCGCCGGTCTCGTCGCTGACCTCGCGCTCCTCTGCAACGTGTTCTTCATCATCGGTGTGCTGGCCTCCCTCGGCGCCGTCCTCACCCTGCCCGGTATCGCCGGTTTGGTGTTGACCCTCGGTATGGCCGTTGATGCCAACGTGCTTATCTACGAGCGTATCCGTGAAGAGGTCCGTGCCGGCAAGGGACAGCGTCTTGCGGTGGAAGATGGTTACAAGAACGCCTACTCCGCCATCATCGACGGTAACGTCACCACCCTCATCACTGGTATCGGTCCTGTCCAGGGTTTCGCCACCACGTTGATCATCGGTATCTTGTCCTCCATGTTCACCGCCATCTTCGTTTCCCGTATGGTGTTTGACACCCGTATGGCGAAAGGTAAGGAGCTCAGCTTCGGTAACAAGGCCACTATGAATGCTTTCTCCAACGCCAACTTCGACTTCCTGAGAATGAAGAAGGTGTTCTACCCGCTTTCCGGCGCCCTGATTGTGGTGATGATCATCTCCTTCTGCACCCTCGGTTTGAACCCGGGCATCGACTTCACCGGTGGTCGTAACTATGTGGTCCGCTTCGACCAGGATGTGAACGCCACGGCGGTCCGTGAGGCGGTTACGGAAGTGTTCGGCGGCAACCCGCAGGTCAAGACCTTCGGTAACGACGACCAGATCCGTGTCACGGTCAACTACAAGGTGGATGACAACTCCTCTGAAGCTGAAAAGGAATGCTACGATATGTTGTACAAGTCCTTGAAGCCTTTCTTCAAGAGCGACATCGCCTACAACGATTTCACCGAACCTGATGCAGGTGCCATTGGTATCCAGAGTTACCAGAAGGTGCAGGCCACTATTGCGGCAGAATTGCTCCGTGATGCCATCTGGGCTGTCTTGGTATCCCTTATCGCCATCTTCATCTACATTGCTATCCGGTTCAAGAACTGGCAGTTCGGTCTCGGCGGCGTGCTCACCCTTGTACACGACACCACGCTCACCATCGGTCTGTTCTCCTTGTTCTATATGATTT
The DNA here is from genome assembly GCA_947169105.1 of uncultured Bacteroidales bacterium. Classification (GTDB taxonomy): domain Bacteria; phylum Bacteroidota; class Bacteroidia; order Bacteroidales; family WCHB1-69; genus UBA1756. The sequence continues at coordinate 46,549 of CAMVOL010000018.1, forward strand.
CCCCGTTCTCCATGGAGATTGACCTTTCGTTCATCGCCGCTATCCTGACGGTGATCGGTTACTCCATCAACAACGTCGTGATCATCTACGACCGTGTCCGTGAGAACTTCACCAACTCTCCGAAGGGCGACCACTATGTGTTGTTCAACAACGCGGTCAACAGCACCTTGGGACGTACCGTCAACACTTGCGGAACCACCATCCTCGTTCTGTTGATCATCTTCATCTTCGGTGGAGAGGTCATCCGCGGATTTGTCTTTGCAATGGGCGCCGGTATCCTCATTGGTACCTACTCCGGTATCTACATCGCCACCCCGCTTGCATACGACCTTTTGAAGGCCAAAAACGTCAAGGTTGCCAGACAGAAAATTACGAAGTAAAATTCGTAAAAAATAATTTTAAAATTAAGCCGCTAATTTGGAAATTTTTTCTATTTTAGCGGCTTGATTTGTATAATGTAAATTACAGCCAAAATGAACGTTAAAAAAGTTGTCATTTTTCTTTTAAGTTCTTTATTTTTAATGGGTTATTCGCTGAAGGCACAAGTGGTGAAGGATGCGGACAACGCTTTCAGAACTTGCAAATATGAGAAGGCTTTAGCGGAATATAAGAAAGTCACAGGCAAAATCAAGAAGAACAAGGTCGAGTCGCGCCGTGTCGCGTACCAGATTGGTGAATGTTACCGCATCATGGGCGATGTGAAGCATGCCAAGAAGCAGTACGAGACCTTGTACAAGAAGAACTACCAGAAGGACAATCCGCTGATTCTTTATCATTTGGGAAATATTTTGATTAACGAGGGCGACTATGACGGTGCCTTGAAATATTATCAGGAATTCAAGAAGCGTGCCCCGGAGGACAGCCGCGCCGACGTGATGATCGCTTCCTGCGCTAAAGCCAAGGCGTGGAAGGAGACTCCGACCCGCTATGAAGTATATCCTTTGAAGAAGGTTAATACCCGCTACGACGAATGGGCACCGCGTTGGGGTAACCCCGACCGCCGCACCCAAATGATTTTCACCTCCAACCGTGACGGTTCTCGGGGCAGGGGTACTGACCAGTGGACAGGACAGTCTTTTTCCGACATATATATTTCCGAACTTCCCAAGAGCCGTAATACGGAATGGCCCGGTGAGTGGTCTCCTGTTGCCACATACGATGACAATGAGGTCATCAATACGGGTGTGAACGAAGGTGAGGCTTGCCCGAACCACAAGGCAACCGCACTCTATTATACTTTCTGCCCTCAGGACAAAAAAGAGGTGAAGGGCTGCTATATCTATGTGACCACCAAGAAGGGCAAGGATAATACCAGGACGAATCCTGCAGCTGGGCGGTGAGGATGCGGATTCCGTGGGCC
>CAMVOL010000019.1 GCA_947169105.1 uncultured Bacteroidales bacterium
AAACCTCATCATCACCGAGATGGGCGTCATGGAAATCACCCCCGAAGGCATCGTCCTCAAGGAAATCCATCCCGAATTCACGGTTGACGACGTGAAGGCCGCTACCGAAGCCGACCTCATCATCAGCCCCGACCTCAAACCGATGCAACTGTAAGGTGAAAATTGAAAACGGAAAATTGAAAATTATTAATTGATAGTTTGAATCTTCAAATGTGAGCGCAGCGAACATTAAATCTTCAAATCTATTAAATCTTCAAATCTGTAAACCTGTGAATTACAATTATTTAAAAATAAATACCGAATCCGGCATTTGCGTGCTGACGATTTCGGCACCGAAGTCGCTGAATGCGCTGAATTCTGCCATCTTAAAGGAACTGGATGATTTCATCACCAACCTCGGCAAGGATGTGCGGGTGCTGATTGTGACGGGCGATGGCGAGAAATCGTTCGTGGCGGGCGCCGACATCTCGGAGATGCAGAACCTGAACGCTGCGGAAGGCGAGACATTCGGCCGCCTCGGCGCAGAAGTGTTCCGCAAGATTGAAATCCTTGACATTCCGGTGATTGCCGCAGTCAATGGGTTCGCCCTTGGCGGCGGCTGCGAGCTGGCGATGGCCTGCGACATCCGCATCTGCTCCGACAACGCCAAGTTCGGCCAGCCCGAAGTCGGCCTGGGCATCATCCCCGGCTTTTCCGGCACCTACCGTCTCGCCAAACTGGTGGGGATGGGCTACGCCAAGGAGATGATCTACACCGGCAAGGCCATCCGTGCCGACGAGGCACTCCGTATCGGTCTGGTCAACGCCATCTATCCGCAGGCGGAACTGATGGAGCAGGCGATGGCGATGGCCGCCAAGATCTGCGCCATGGCCCCGATTGCCGTGCGCTACGCCAAGCAGTGCATCAACGCCGAGTACGACCTCGATGCCGACGCCGCCATTGCGTACGAGAACAAGATGTTCGGCAAGTGTTTCGCCACCAAGGACCAGAAGGAGGGGATGACGGCCTTCCTCACCAAGGCAAAACCCGTCTTCAAAAACGAATAATTTTAAAATCAACCAATTAAAAATAACGAACTATGAAAATTTGTGTTATTGGAACAGGAACCATGGCCAAAGGTATCGTGAAGGCTTTCGCTGCCAAGATGCCCGTGGTTATGAAAAGTAGAACCCAAGCCAGCTTGGACAAAGCATTGGCTTCTTTTGCAAAAGGTTATGGCAAATTAGTGGAAAAGGGCAAGATGACCCAGGAGGGTGTTGACGCCATCATGGCCAACATCACCACCACCACCGACTATGCCACGTTCGCCGATGCTGACCTCGTGATTGAGGCCGCCGTGGAGGACATGCAGCTGAAGAAAGAGGTCTTCGCAGAACTCGACAAAATCTGCAAGCCCGAAACCATCTTCGCCACCAACTCCTCCTCCCTCTCCATCACCGAAATCGCTGCTGCCACCACCCGTCCGGCGCAGTTCATCGGCATGCACTTCTTCAACCCCGCCGACCGTATGGCATTGGTGGAAGTGATCAAGGGTCAGGTGACCTCCGAAGCGGTGTGCAACCAGATTGTGGAGCTCGCCACCTCCATCGGCAAAACGCCCGTGCTGGTGAACGAGGCCCCCGGTTTCGTCGTCAACCGCATCCTCATCCCGATGATTAACGAAGCTGTTGGCATCCTCGCCGACGGTATCGCCTCCGCTGAGGACATTGACAAGTGCATGATGCTGGGCGCCAACCACCCGATGGGTCCGCTCGCACTGGCCGACCTCATCGGCAACGATGTGAACCTCGCCATTATGGAAGTTCTCTACAAAGAGTTCGGTGATCCGAAATACCGTCCTCACCCGCTGCTGCGGAAGATGGTCCGCGCCGGCTTGCTCGGCAGAAAAACCGGCGAAGGTTTCTACAAATATTAATAGAAACTAACCACAAAACAGCGCGAGGGTGACTAAACCGAGATTATAGTCGCCCTCGCGTTTTTATTTCACCCATTTTCATATCCTATTTTACCACGGGGAAAGGAGATGCGTAAATCTTACGCCGCCGTCTTCACTCGAGGGTCAAGCCAGCCGTAGATGATGTCCACGACAATGTTGATAATCACCAGAATTACAGATACATAAAGCAGAGAGCCCATCACGACGGGGAAATCGTATTTGTCGAGGGCATCCACAATCACCACCCCCATCCCCTTCCAGTCGAAGATGTACTCCACGAAGACCGCACCCGCAAGCAGCGAGGCGAGCCATCCGGAAATGGCCGTCACTACGGGATTCAGGGCGTTTTTCAGGGCATGCTTCCAGATGATCTGCGCCGGTGGCACACCCTTCGCCCGCGCCGTACGAATGTAATCCTGCGCCATCACGTCCAAAACCGAGTTCTTCGTCAGCTCAATGACGATAGCCAACGGACGAATGCCCAAAGTGATGGCAGGAAGGATAATGTTCTTCAAATCCAGATATTGACCGCAGCCGTAATCATCCACCGAATAGAGACTGCCGAACATGCTCAGCCCTGTGTAGTCGGCCAGAAGGAAGGCAAAAATCCATGCGAAGAGGATGGCGGCGAAAAACGACGGCACCGACATCCCTAAAACCGAAACCAGTAGCGCCGACTTGTCGAACCACGTGCCCTTATAGATGGCGCACAAGATGCCGATGAAGATGCCGACCACGATGGCAAACAGGATGGAGACGACCGCTAACAGCGCTGTTTTCGGAAACGCCTCCGCAATTATCTCTGCAACAGGACGTTTACTCTGGTACGACCGCCGCATGTACGGTGCTTTCAGCACCAGTGCCGACTCTTTGAAAGAGATAATCTTCTTGTAATGATAATTCTCATCGTTGAGAAAGAAAAACGACTCCTTGTCCGCCGTCTTGTGCCATGAAACGGGCGAGAGGTCATTGAGATAGGCCAAGTACTGGATGCCGACGGGCAGGTCAAGGCCCATCTCTTTTCGGATGGCCGCTTCGGTGTCGAGGTCGCTGCGCTGGCCCATCATCATGCGGGCGGGGTCGCTCGGCAGGATGGTGAACAGGAAGAAGACCAGCGTGATCACGCCAATCATCAGCAAAAAACCGTACCCGATTCTCTTCAGAACAAAGCGAAGCATCCTGATTACCTATCAATCAACGGTTTACATCAAAAGTTTGAAACCCACACCGTGAACATTGATGATTTTCACACCGGGCTCGTCCTTGAAGTATTTGCGCAGCTTCGTAATATAGACATCCATCGTGCGGGCGTTGTAGAAACTATCGTCACCCCAGATTTTCTTGAGGGCGAAACCGCGTTCCAGCACCTCATTCTTCTTCTGCACCAGCATCGTCAGCACCTCCGTCTCACGGGTGGAAATCTTGACTTCCTCGCCGTTGTGCACCAGCACCTGACGGGTGGCATCGAAGGTAATACTACCTATCTGATAGACCGTTACGTTCTCCTCGCTCTTGCCGGCGCGACGGAGTGCCGCCTGAATACGGGCCAGCAGCACGTCCCAGTCGAACGGCTTGGTGATGTAGTCGTCGCCGATGCTGAGTCCCTCCACGATATCGTCGGACTGGCTCTTGGCGGTCAGAAAGATGATCGGGATATTGGTATCCACCTTGCGGATGCTTTTGGCCAATGTGAAACCGTCCTGAATGGGCATCATCACGTCAATCAGGCAGATGTCGAAATTGCTGGCGGAGCAGAACAGCTCGTAGGCGGCTTCCCCGTTGGTGGCGTGCGAAACGTCAAAATTCTTGGCATTCAGGTACGTGCAAAGCACTTTCCCCAGATTGACATCATCTTCAGCGAGTAAAATACGATACTTGTTTTCCATAACTACTTATTTAAAAGGAAGATACACAAAAAATGTACTTCCGTGATTCAATTCACTTTCCACTTTAATCATTCCGCTATGTTTCTGAATGATTTTCTTAACATAATGAAGCCCAATCCCATAGCCCTTTACGTCATGGATATTTCCTTTCGGCACACGGTAAAACTCGTCGAAGATATGGCGCAGGCTCTTTTTGGGGATTCCGATGCCGTTGTCCTTAATAGAGACCACTAGAAACTTCTTCGTGTTTTGGGTGGAAATAACGATAGTGGGCTTTTCGGGGGAATATTTCAGCGCATTCTCAATCAAGTTTACGAAGACGGACTCGATGTGGGTGGGGTCGCCAATAATAGTGGCGACTTCAGCGCCAAAGTTGGTGGTGATGCTCCCATTCTTGTTGGAAACCTGAAGGGAGATATTGGCGACGATGGAGCGGAGCAGCTCATGGACATCAATTTTTTCAAGCCGGAACTGCAGTTGCCCCCGTTTCAGACGGGCGAGCTGCAAAATGTTGTCAACCATTTTTTTAAGACGGTTGTTCTCGGTCTGCACAATGGAAACGTAGTCCATCATCATCGGGACGTTTTCGCGGATGACGGGGTCTTCCATCGCCGAGCAGGCCAATGAAATGGTGGAAATCGGCGTCTTGAACTCGTGCGTGATGTTGTTGATGAAGTCGTTCTTCACATCCTCGTTGATTTTCTGCTGGCTCAGCGAAAGGATAAGCAACGCAATCAGGAAAGTAATGAGTAGCAAAATCACGATAATCGGGAAGAGGATGGACTTCATGTTGCGTATGAAATACGCACGTTCGGAAGGGAAGAAGAGGACGAAAAAGTGCGTCGTCGAGCGTTTGTTGTCCTGCGTAAGGGCGAAAACGTACCCTTTATTGAGCAGTTCGCGGTAATTGACATGGGGCGGGATAACGAAGCGGTTTTCAGGCAGATTGTAGATACAGAAGTCAAAATCTATCGGTAATTTATTCATAAACATAATGTTATGAATAAAACTTCGCAAAGAGTCCTGATCAATATTGTTGAGAATGAGGTCGGAAAACGCCTGCAGTTCTGCGCTGTCGGAGGCGGAAAGGACGGGGATGGAGAGCAGATTGTCGGACGAAAGCGTGTCACGCCCGTCACTAAGGAAAGTGGTGTCTTTGTGGAGGACGATAGTGTTGCCGTTGTAGTCGATGGTGGTCTCGTTGATGAGGGCTACGGGCTGCTTGTCGAAAAGGAAGGTCTGCTTGTTCTGGGTGTGTGCGGAATCGTTGGAGGGGGGCTGCTGCCGGTCCATATTGCGGCTCAAATCGGCATTAATGTGCTGCACGATCTCACGCCCCACGGTGAGAATGTTGCCGGTGAAGGCTGTCTTTTGTGCCTTTTCTGCTTCCACATAGAGATGATACACATTGACTGACAATGTGATAACGGTTGCAACAAGCGCGACCATCCCCAAAATCACAAAAACGACACGTCTCTTTTTCATGCTGTAGAAAAAACGTGCAAAGATACAACAAATTGCAGAATATGGAAAAATATGTATCTTTGCCGACTAAAATTTTGACTATGCTTGAATACAATACTGCTCGCAATCATTTGATAATCAGAGAATACGGGCGGAATATCCAGAAGATGATTGAAGATGCGGTGAAGATTGAGGACCGCAAACGCCGCAATGAGGTGGCGCGTGCCATTGTGAAGACGATGTCGCAGGTCAACCCTGCGGGTGCCACCACTGGCAACAATACGTCCGACAACAAGCCCCTGAAGCAGGAGTCGGCGGACTACTGGCACAAACTGTGGGATCATCTGTTCATCATTTCGGGCTACCAGCTCGACGTGGACGCGCCGTTCCCTAAACCGGAGCCAGTGTCGGAACGCGAAAAAGTGACACAGCACGAGGAGTACAAACGCGGCGGTATCCACATCCGCTCCTACGGACGGTACCTCGAAAAAATCATCAAGGAGGTTTCGGGCTATCCCGACAGTCCCCAAAAAGAACGCCTCATACGCGACATCGCCAACCTGATGAAAAAACTGTACCTCACATGGAACCGTGATACGGTGGATGACGCACTCATCGCCCAGCAACTGATGGAAATGTCGGATTCACAAATCGTTCTTCCGAAAGATTTTGTCTTCACCCCCAGTCAGGAACTGATGGCCAAAGGCAGCATCGTGAACAATTCCACCAAGAAGAAAAAGAAAAAGAAGAAAAAGAAAAAAACCTCTTCAGAACCGACCGTATGAACATCATTGAAATAAAAGACGTCACCAAGCGATTCTCCAACCAATTAGCGTTGGACGGGCTGACGTTGGACATTCCCGAAGGCCGCATTTTCGGACTGCTCGGCCCTAACGGCGCCGGCAAGACCACCCTCATCCGCATCCTCACCCACATCACCATGCCCGACAGCGGACAGGTGCTGTTCCACGGACATATGCTCGAAGCCGCAGATGTGGAGAATATCGGTTATCTTCCCGAGGAGCGGGGACTTTACAAAAAAATGAAAGTATCCGAACAGGTCGTCTATCTGGCGCGGCTGCGCGGACTGTCGAAGCAGGAAGCCACCCGCCGCCTCAAGGAGTGGTTCGTCAAGTTCGGCATCGACTCGTGGTGGAACCGCCGCGTGGAAGAACTTTCCAAGGGGATGCAGCAGAAAATCCAGTTCATCGCTACTGTGGTGCACCAGCCCGACTTCCTGATTTTCGACGAGCCTTTCTCCGGCTTCGACCCCGTGAATGCCGAAACCCTCAAACAGGAGATCCTGAACCTGAAGGCACAAGGCGCCACCGTCATCCTCTCCACCCACAACATGGCCTCCGTAGAGGAAATCTGCGACGAGATCGCCCTCGTCAACCACGGCCGACTGGTGCTTAACGGCGAAATCAACGAGGTGCGCCGCCGCTACAAACAGAGCCTTTTCCATGTCAGCCTTGAAGGCAACATCGATACAGCTGCTTTCCCATCTGATTTCCAGATAGTAAAAAAGCAATCCGTCGGTAACGGAACTTCCCTTAATATCCAAATTCTGAATGGCACATCCTCTAACCAACTGCTGCAATACCTTATCGAACAGCAATATACCGTCACCGCATTCAACGAAATCCTGCCATCCATGAACGAAGTGTTCATCAAAGCGGTGTCAACTGAAAATTGAAAAATTGAAAACTGAGAATTGAGAATTAATTCCCCTTCTACGTAGAAGGGGTGCCCGTAGGGCGGGGTAGTAGAAATCTTCAAACATATTGAAATGTCCAAAATACCGATTATTATAGAGCGTGAGTTTTTTTCAAGGGTGAAGAAGAAATCCTTCATTATCACCACATTATTGATGCCCTTGATGCTCATCGCATTGATTGTGATTCCCGTTTATATCGTCCAAAAGTCGGACAAGGACTGTCTGGTGTATGTGCTAGACGAGAACGACTACTTCATCAACAAATTCACTGACACGGAGAAGGTGCATTTTGCCTATCCTGGGGGGGAGCTTGAGTCGCTGAAACAACGGTGCATTGACGGGGAGTGCGACGCGGTGCTCCACATCCTGTCGGGCTCGCAGTCGAACCAGGCGAACCTCTATTACCACAAGGAACCTCCGTTGTCATTGAAAGGGCGCGTGACGGAACAGATGGATAAAATCCTTTTCGACCGCACGCTGATGGACACCTTCCACATTGACCTCCAGAAGTACGAAATCATCAAGCAGACCTCGCAAAGCTCGGTGGCTGCGGTGCAGATTGATGCCGACGGGCAGGAGCGGGCCAGCATGATGTTCCTCAACCGCATTGTCGGCCTGATTTGCGGCGTGCTGATCTATATGTTCGTTTTCATGTATGCCAACCAGGTGATGCGTAGTTCCATCGAGGAGAAAGCCAACCGTATCGTGGAGATTATCATCTCATCGGTAAAGCCGTTCGAGTTCATGATGGGCAAGATCATCGGTGTGGCGCTGGTCGGCATCCTACAGTTCGCGATGCAGATTGTGCTGGCGGTGGTGCTGCTGTTCGGCGTACAGTTCCTGCTGCCCGCCATCTTCAGCGAGACGAGCGTCGCCGGGCCGGACGTGGCTTCGTCCACCGCGGCCGCAGAATCCATGCAGATTCAGAGCGGCAGTCTCTTCAGCGACATTTCCACCTTCTACAGCTTCCCCTTCACCACCCTGATTATCTGCTTCTTCGTCTATTTCCTGTTCGGTTATCTGATCTACGCCTCCCTGTTTGCGGGCTTGGGCTCAGCCACCGACAGCGAAACCGACTCCAACCAGTTCGTACTGCCCGTCAGCCTGCCGCTGATCCTCACCATTATGATTATCTCGATGGAAGCTTCGGCGCAAAGCGCGTTAGTCAAGTGGCTGTCCATCATACCGTTCACCTCCCCTATCGCCATGCTGTACCGAATTCCTTCGGGTGTGCCGTTGTGGGAGCTCATCCTCTCCATCGTCCTGTTGGTCGGAACGTTCGTTTTGTGCGTGTGGCTGTCGGCCAAGATTTACCGCACCGGCCTTCTGATGTACGGCAAGAAGGTGACGTGGAAGGAAATCTGGCGGTGGGTGCGGATGTAGTACAAAATCCCCATTTTTAGGGATAACGCCCTATTGTGAAAGGTTCTACTTTTGCAGATTGTTTTAATCTGCTGAAGAACCATGTTACTCTCTGATTTACAGACAGGTGAAGAAGGCGTGGTGGTGCGTGTGGCGGGCCACGGTGCCTTCCGCAAGCGCATCATTGAGATGGGCTTCATCAAAGGTATGAAGGTGTCTGCCGTCCTCAACGCCCCGCTTAAAGACCCCATCAAGTACCGCATCATGAACTTCGAGGTGTCGCTGCGCCGCTCCGACGCCAGCAAAATCGAAATCGTCACTACAGAAGAAGCCGAAAAAGAGATTGTCAACCACAACGACTTCAAGGGTATCGAGGCCACCGACTGCGCCCTGAGCCATATCGCTGAACACCGCGCCAAGACCATCAATGTGGCGTTGGTCGGCAACCCCAACTGCGGAAAGACCAGCATTTTCAACATCGCCGCCCACGCCCACGAGCGCGTCGGCAACTACAGCGGCGTCACCGTCGATGAGAAGGTCGGCACCTTCGAGCACGGCGGTTACACGTTCAACCTCACCGACCTCCCCGGCACGTACTCCCTCAGCGCCTACTCGCCCGAAGAACTGTACGTCCGCAAGCATATCATCGAGAAGAACCCCGACATCATCCTTAATGTGGTGGACGGCAGCAACCTCGAACGCAACCTCTACCTCACCACGCAGCTTATCGACATGGACATCACGATGGTGATGGCCCTCAACATGTACGACGAACTCCAGAAAAGCGGGGACCAGCTCGACATCGACCAGCTCAGCACCCTCCTTGGGATGCCGATTGTGCCGACTACCGGACGCAGCGGCGACGGCATCGACCGACTTTTCGACAAGATCATCGAGGTTTTTGAAGGCCGCGACACCAAGACGCGGCACCTGCACGTGAACCACGGCACCGAACTGGAAGAGTGCATCAGAACCCTCCGCACCGAACTTTACGAACACGGCTTCAGCGATACGCTGTCCACCCGTTTCCTCGCCATCAAACTGTTGGAGAACGACAAACAGCTGGAACAATACACCACTGAGCGCGACCCCGACGGCAGCGTCCTGACGATGCGTGACCGCATTGCCGAAGAGTTCCTACATCGCAACGGCCGGAGAGCATCGTCGCAGCAAGGTTCCGACGACGAGCGGCAGGACATCGAAAGCGCCATCACCGACGCGAAGTATGCCTTTGTGCGCGGCGCCCTCGCCGAATGTTACGTCAAGAACGAGAAGACCACGCTGCACCGGCTCACCGACAAAATCGACGCCGTCGTCACCCACCGCTGGCTCGGCTACCCCATCTTCCTTGTGATGATGTTCATCACCTTCTTCTGCACCTTCGCCATCGGCCAGTACCCTATGGACTGGATTGACGCCCTCTTCGCCTGGTTTGGCGACCTCATCGGCGGCGCCATGCCCGAAGGCCCGCTGCGCAGCCTCTTGGTCGATGGTATCATCACCGGTATCGGCTCCGTCATCGTCTTTTTGCCCAATATATTAATATTGTACCTGTTCATCTCCATCATGGAAGACAGCGGCTATATGGCCCGGACAGCGTTCATTATGGACAAACTGATGCACCGGATGGGGCTGCACGGCAAGAGCTTCATCCCGATGATCATGGGCTTCGGCTGCAACGTACCCGCCATCATGGCCACCCGCACCATCGAGGACCGCAAGAGCCGTCTGCTCACCATGCTGGTCATTCCGATGATGAGCTGTTCGGCGCGAATCCCTGTATATGTGATACTTGTGAGCGCGTTTTTCAGCCGCTACGCTGCCTTCGTGCTGATGGGACTATACCTGCTCGGCATGATAATGGCGGTGCTAATGGCCAAGCTATTCAGCCGTTTTTTGGTCAAGGGCGAAAGTCTGCCGTTTGTGATGGAGCTTCCCCCCTACCGCATGCCTACGGCAAAGGCCGTATTGCGGCACACTTGGGAAAAAGGCAAGGAGTATCTGAAAAAGATGGGCACCATCATCCTTGGGGCCTCCATCGTGGTGTGGGCATTGAGCTATTATCCTCAGAATGACAACCGCATCACGCAAGCGGAGAACTCCTATATGGCCAAAATCGGCAAGACCATCGAGCCGGTGATGCGCCCGTGCGGTTTCGACTGGCGGCAGAGCGTTTCCCTGCTGGCCGGTATCGGAGCCAAAGAGGTGGTGGCCAGCACGATGGCCGTGGTCTATGCCACCAGCAACGACGAAGCCGAACTTTTGGAAGAGGATTTTGAAAGCGAGGAAGGCGAAATTCGCATCAGCGAGCTGATACGCAACAACATGACCCCGCTTTCGGCAATGTCGATGTTGCTGTTCATTCTGCTCTATATGCCATGTGTGTCCTCCATTGTGGCTATCAAGAGCGAAAGCGGCAAATGGAAGTGGGCGCTCTTCACCATGCTCTACACCATCGGTTTGGCGTGGCTGGTGGCAACGCTGTTCTTCCAGATTGGAAGTCTGCTGTTATAAGGTAAATTAATACTCGTCCTCGTGGAAAAAGAAGTCTTCTGTGGTAGGATAATCGGGCCACAGATCTTCGATGGAATCGTAGATATCGCCTTCATCCTCAAGCTCACGAAGGTTCTCAATCACCTCCATCGGAGCACCCGAACGGGTGGCAAAATCAATCAGTTCATCCTTTGTCGCCGGCCACGGTGCATCTTCCAATTTTGAGGCCAATTCCAATGTCCAATACATATCTTTTCGCTTTATTAACACCTATTTTTTTGAGGCGGCAAAAGTACACTTTTTTTAATAAAACAAACCTTTTATGAGAAAATTTTATTTCTCTAATTCCCAATAAGTTTCATCTTTTTTTTCAATAAACAGCGTGTAACGGGCAGCAATAAAGAAAAAATCGGAAAGCCGATTTGCAAATTTCTTCACATTGCAGAAGAACTCATCTTCGCGGGCTGTCTCCTCCCCCATCCGGCAGATGCTGCGTTCGGCACGACGGGCCACCGTACGGGCCACATGCAGCTGCGCCGCACACTTCGACCCTCTCGGCAGAATGAAGTTGTGTACCTTCGGCAGCGACTCCGTGTATTCGTCCATTTTGGCTTCCAGCACCTCCGTCCACGCCACCACTGGACTATCCTTCCAGTACTTGTCGCAGTTCTCCGGCTCGGTGGCCAATATACCCCCGATGGTGAACAGCCGGTTCTGGATGGCCGCCAGTTGCTTCAGTAGGTCGTCGCGCTGCGCTGTACGGTTGTCATCCACTGCCGCCGTCCGCAGCTCCTCAATCGCCGTACCCAGCACCGAATTGAGTTCATCCACCGTGCCGTAGGCCTCCAGTTGCGCACAAGTTTTCTCCACGCGTTTTCCGCCAACAAGGGACGTCTTTCCAGCATCGCCCGTCTTCGTATAAATTTTCGTCATAATATTTAGTTTATAAAGTTACAAGTTCATAAAGTTTATAAAGTAGAGACAATGCATGCATTGTCTTTACACATTTTCATTTATACACCGTTTCATCGGTTAATGTCATCAGAAACGATTTCAAATCAGCTAGTTGCGATGGAGTAAGGCAGGCACCGCCGTCGTTGATACGGTGCATGTAGGGATGTACATAAGGCGAGTTTTGCAGGCCGGTATTGTAGAATTCCAGAACCGCATCGAGGGTGGTGAAACGACCGTCGTGCATATAAGGAGCTGATTTTTCGATGTTGCGGAGGGTGGGTGCGCGGTATGCCCCGCGGTCACTGGCATTACCGGTCACGGAGGAACGGTCAGCTGTCAGGTCGGGGTTCGCGTCCAACGCATTGTTGTAAAAGAGGTTGGTCGTAAAAAGCGGTGTGCCTGCGCCGCCGTGGCAGTGGTAGCAGTCAGCCCCCTCCTCAGTGGAGAAGAGTACGTACCCCCGCAGTTCCTCCGGTGAAAGCTGTGTCTCGCCCCGCAGGTAGCGGTCGAACTTGGAGTTGGCGGCAATGAGCGTGCGGAGGTACTGCGCCACTGCCTTCTGGATGCGGTCGAACGTCACCTCCTCGGTGCCGAAGGCTTTGGCGAACATCGTGCGGTAGGTCGGGTCGGCGCTGAGGGCGGCCACCACCCTCGCCGGATCCGCCGCCAGCTCATCAGGATCACGGATGGCCGCACCCACAATGGATTCGAGGGTGGTGGCCGCCCCGTTCCACAAGTAGCCCTCGTGGTTGAAAACGAGGTTCACCAACGGCAGTGCGTTGTGTTTCGGGGAGGTGCCGTGAACGCCCACTGGCCGCCCGTCGCGCAAGTGTGGATTGTCGGCACCGAGGTCGAAGCCGGCGGCAGGCACGTGGCAGGTGGCACACGAGAACATCGAATCAGGCGATGTACCTGTATAGCCTCGGATAATCGGGTCGGAAAAGAGCGCCTTACCCAGTGCCACCCCTTCCTCCGTCAGCGGATTGTCGGCGGGGATGTTGAGATCGGTAGGGAAATAGCGCGGTACGACCAGATTGTACGGCGTAGGCTTATACTCGTCCCTTCTGTGGCATGAAACGAGCAGAGGCAGAATTAGCAGCAAAATGACGAGAAGGCGCAAACGATTCATAGCGGTTGCAATGAGGCGGCAAAGGTACGACTTTTCGTGGAATGTTGAGAAAAAAGAAAAACGGATGCGAGTGCATCCGTTTTCTTGCAGGGGAAGAGAGATTCGAACTCCCATCAATGGTTTTGGAGACCACTATTCTGCCCTTAAACTATTCCCCTAAAAGAACGGACAAGTGGTTAGCTTGTCCGTTCACTTGTATTTGGGAAATCAGATGATTAGTCCAAAATTTCGGTAACCTGACCTGCGCCAACGGTACGACCACCTTCGCGGATAGCGAAGCGGAGGTTCATGTTGATAGCGATTTCAGAGAGCAGGTTCACGGTGATGGTGACGTTATCGCCAGGCATGACCATTTCAACGCCGTCCGGGAGGTGGATTTCACCGGTAACGTCAGTAGTACGGAAGTAGAACTGGGGACGGTAGTTGTTTTTGAAAGGCGTATGACGGCCACCTTCTTCTTTCTTCAGGATGTAAACCTCAGCCTTGAACTGTTTGTGCGGGTGGATGGAACCGGGTTTTGCGATAACCATACCACGGCGGATTTCGTCCTTGTCGATACCACGGAGGAGAAGACCAACGTTATCACCAGCTTCACCCGTATCAAGGATCTTACGGAACATTTCAACACCCGTAACAGTGGATTTCAGTTTTTCAGCACCCATACCGATGATGTCAACCGGGTCACCCGTGTTGATGATACCCGTTTCGATACGGCCAGTAGCAACGGTACCACGACCGGTGATGGAGAAGACGTCTTCGATAGGCATGAGGAAGTCCTTATCTTTGTCGCGCTGCGGCAGCGGAATCCATTCGTCAACAGCGTTCATCAGTTCCATGATGGAGGGAACCCACTTCGGGTCGCCGTTCAGTCCACCAAGAGCGGAACCACGGATAACGGGAGTGTTGTCACCGTCGAAACCGTAGAAGTTGAGAAGGTCACGGATGTCCATTTCAACGAGGTCGAGCAGTTCGGGATCGTCCACCATGTCAACCTTGTTCATGAAAACAACCATTTTCGGAACACCGACCTGCTTGGCAAGAAGGATGTGCTCACGGGTCTGGGGCATAGCACCGTCGGTGGCAGCCACAACGAGGATAGCACCGTCCATCTGAGCAGCACCGGTAACCATGTTCTTCACATAGTCAGCGTGACCGGGGCAGTCAACGTGAGCATAGTGACGTTTCTCCGTCTGATACTCAACGTGAGCGGTGTTGATGGTGATACCACGTTCCTTTTCCTCGGGAGCGTTATCGATAGAATCAAAAGATCTCACTTCGGAAAGACCAGCTTCAGCCAAAACTTTGGTGATAGCAGCGGTCAAGGTAGTTTTACCGTGGTCGATGTGACCGATTGTACCCACATTTACGTGGGGTTTTGTACGTTCGTAATGTTCTTTTGCCATTTTTTATAATTTTAATGCGTTAATAATTTTCCTTTTTGGCTATACACAAAAAAAGAGAGCTATTGGCGAGAGTTGAACTCGCGACCCCTTCCTTACCAAGGAAGTGCTCTACCACTGAGCTACAACAGCTTTTTGTCTCTCCAGCGGAAGTCGCATTCCATCCACTTTTGAGACCGCAAAAATACACTAATTTTTTTAATTACAACATTCTTTTGAACTTTTTTTTGAAAAACACATATTTCCCTAATATACAGTTTATTATGATTTTATTTCCGCTTAATTTCTCACCCCATATCCTGTTATAATGGTTCAATGGCGGATGATTTTGACCGTTTCATGCCGCCCATTCCCGCCAACAGCCTGCAAAAAGTAGATGCCTGACGCCCATTCTGTCACGTCAATGGTCTTTGTCGCACCGCCATTCACCTCGGTGCTACCAACCATTTTCCCGCTGAGGTTATATATATATATTGTATGACTTTGCAGCCCCTTGTTCTCAATGGTGAGTCTGTCGGTGACGGGGCACGGATAGACGTTCAATTCGTTGCGGGCACTCACGGTTGCGGCAATGCCGGTGGTGTCGGTCGTGTCGGCGACATAGTTTTCAAGGAAGATGCGGTAAAAGTCGGGGATGCCGTAGCCCATCGTCGTGTCGGGCGTAGTGTACTGGTGGCCCGCCTCACGGATGAGCTGCATGATTTCCAAGGAGGTGAGCTGCGGAAGCGCCTGCCAGAGGCAGGTGGCCAGCCCTGCAAGGTTCGGGGTGGCGTAGGAAGTTCCATTTCCCGAGTCTATGTAATCGATGGTGCTTGCTGGATCATCCCAGTCATTTACCCATATATTTACAACGTAGGTGTCCCACCCACAAGAAGCGACATCGGGTTTCACACGTCCGTCGTAGCTCGGTCCGCAACTGGTGAAAGGGGCTGGAATGCTGTCCACATTGACCGCTCCCACGCACAGGATATCCTCCGCATCGGAGGGCCGGCTCAGCTTGTGCCATTCATTTGCGCCGTCGTTGCCCGCTGCAATGCATACAATCATGGCCTTATGGGCTGCCTTGGTGGCGGCAATGGAGGCGATGCTCGTATGGCCGTCGCAGCTGCTATAGTCGAATACGAAGGTGCTGTCGTCGAAGCGGGTGTAGCCAAGCGACGCAGTGATGACGTCGGCACCGATGCTGTCGGCAATCTCAGCTCCGGCCGCCCAGAAGTCCTCCTCGATCGGCTGTTCAAGTTCGGGGTCTTCGGTGCGGATGAAAACCATGTTGGCTTTTGGTGCGGTTCCCACTAACGTGTCCATCTCGCTGCCCCACGGACCGCCCATGTTGTAGATGTTGCTCAGGATGATGGAGGCACAGGAGGTTCCGTGCGAATGTCCCAGATATACATTGTCCATGCCTGGTACGAAATTGAAAGTCCCCCAAATCTGCCCGTTTTCATACAGATTCGTGAAGTATTGGCTTTGGTCGAAGGCGGTCCAGCCGGCGTCCAGCATGGCGATCAGCATGCCTTCGCCACGAAAACCTGCTTCGTGAAGCAGATGGCCGTTGTGCAGGGCAATTTGTCCGAAGCTGGCACCGTAGCCGGTGGTGTCAGTCTCCCCTTGCATGTGTGTGCCGCATGGCGGAATCGGAGTCGTGCGCTCATCCATTGAGGAATAGTACCCCACCGCCTTCACGCTGTCCACAAACGGAAGGTTGCGGACATACCCGATCCTGACTGTGTCAGGACACCAAACCGTACAGGTGTTGGTCCACTTAGAAACTGACAGTACCCGCAGTTGCGGACTGGCCTGTCCGATCTCGTGCAGGTAGGCGGGATTCACCGGCAGGTCTTCTTCCGTGACGGGGATATTGTAGCGGGCACGCTTGTCCAAGCAACGCTGTGATAGAAACTGCTCTGGCTGGTCAATGCTATACGGTGTGTTCGTCTTGTCGTGCAGATAGACGCGGTAACAGTTGACATTCTGGGCATAGGAAATACCTGCCATCAGAAATGCGGAAAAAAGAAGGAGGATTTTTTTCATACAAATTGTCCTGTTAATATCGGGCGGCAAAGTTACGACAAAGTTTGTCAGGTTTGTTGTATTTTTGCAGCCCAAAAGCGACAAACCTTTATGCCCACTTTTCCGTTCCCCACGACTGGTTTTCCAGTTTTCCTCGCGCCGATGGAGGAGGTGACAGATGCGTCGTTCCGCCGCATCTGCAAGTCATACGGCGCGGATGTCGTCATTTCGGAGTTCGTGTCGTCGGAGGCGCTGATCCGTGATGTGGAGAAGAGCCGCAAGAAGATGGCGTTCAATGACTCGGAGAGGCCTTTTGGAATCCAGATTTTCGGTTACGACGAGGAGTCGCTGCGCCGCGCCGCCGAAATTGCGGCGGAGCAACGGCCCGATTTCGTCGATATCAACTGGGGCTGCCCCGTGAAGAAGGTGGTGTCGAAGGGGGCCGGCGCGGCCATCCTGAAGGACATTCCCAAGATGGTGCGCCTGACCGCCGCCGTGGTGAAGGCGGTGCCGCTGCCCGTGACGGTCAAGACCCGCCTCGGCTGGGAAGAGTTCAACAAGCCGATTGTGGAGGTGGCGGAGATGCTGCAGGATGTGGGCGTCCGGATGCTGTCGGTGCACGGGCGCACCCGCTCGCAGATGTACAGCGGCACCGCCGACTGGACCCTCATCGGCGAGATCAAGAAGAACCCGCGAATGACGATTCCCATTGTCGGCAACGGCGACCTCGACTCGGGCGAGAAGGTGGCTGCGTACCGCGAACGTTACGGCGTGGACGGCGTGATGGTGGGGCGTGCGGCGATAGGCAACCCCTTCATCTTCAGGGAAATCAAAAGTGTGCTGGCAGGCGAGGAAGTGCTGGCCGTCACCTACGAGGAGCGTGTGGCGGTTTGCCTGAAGCACCTGCGTGACGCGGCCGAAATCAAAGGAGAACGTCCGGCCGTGCTCGAAATGAGAAAACAATACAGCGGCTACTTCAAGGGAATCCCACATTTCAAAGAAACCAAGCTCAAATTGATGGCCGCCTTGACCGTAGAAGAGTGCGAAAAAGCATTAAAATACTGATTTTCAGTTAAAAAAATATTTTTTTATAAAACACTTTATTCCTAAATAAAGTAGTACTTTTGCGGCGCGAAAAAGTGGAGAGATTTGTAATGATTGCAACCACATAAAAAAATGCTAAACCATTGAGTTTTCCCCCGCCTTTTTCGTTAGAACTAATTATTAACCTTATAATACTTTAATTATGAGCTATCTGTTTACGTCAGAATCAGTATCTGAAGGGCATCCTGACAAAGTCAGCGACCAAATTTCAGACGCTCTGTTGGATGCGTTCCTTGCGAAGGATCCCAATTCCAGAGTGGCTTGCGAAACATTAGTTACTACAGGTTTGGTCGTTTGTGCCGGCGAAGTCAGCACAAAGGGCTATGTCTCCATTGACGATGTCGCAAGAAATGTTGTTCACGAAATCGGTTACAAAAAAAGCGACTACCAGTTCGACGCCAAGTCGTGTGCCGTCATTTCCGCCATCCACCGTCAGTCACCCGACATCAATCAGGGGGTGGACCGCAAGACGGCGGAGGAGCAGGGTGCCGGCGACCAAGGCATGATGTTCGGCTACGCCTGCAATGAGACCAGAAACTACATGCCCCTCACCATCGACCTTGCCCACCTCATTTTGCTGGAGTTGTCTGCCATCCGCCGCGAAGGCAAGGAGATGACCTACCTCCGTCCCGATGCGAAGTCGCAGGTGACACTGCAATACAGCGATGACGGCAAGCCGGAGCGCATCTCCGCCATCGTCATCTCCACACAGCACGACGATTTTGACAAGAGCGAGAAGAAGATGCTGGCGGCCATCCGCAAGGATGTGGAGAACATCCTCCTGCCCCGCGTGATTGCCAAACTTCCCGCCTCCATCCAGAAACTATTTGATTCCAAGTACGACCTGTTCGTCAACCCAACGGGCAAGTTCGTCATCGGCGGCCCGCACGGCGACACCGGCCTCACGGGACGCAAGATCATTGTGGACACCTACGGCGGTCACGGAGCACACGGCGGCGGCGCCTTCTCCGGCAAGGACCCGTCGAAGGTGGACCGTTCGGCTGCGTATGCCGCCCGCCACATCGCCAAGAACATGGTCGCCGCCAAGCTGTGCGACAAGGTGCTGGTGCAGGTTTCCTACGCCATCGGTGTGGCCAAGCCAGTCGGCTTCTATGTCAATACCTATGGTACGTCCAAGGTGAAGATGAGCGACGGTGACATCGCCAAGAAAATCAGCACGATTTTCGACATGACCCCGTACGCCATCTGCGAGCGGTTCCAGCTCACCAACCCGATCTACCGTCCCACGGCCTCTTACGGCCACTTCGGACGCAAGTGCGAAACCAAAGAGGTGGAGGTTTTCTACAAGGATGCCAATACCTACGAGAAGAAGGACGGCAAAACCTACAAGAAAGTCACCTTCTTCGGTTGGGAGAAACTGGATTATGTGGAACCCCTCAAGAAAGCTTTCGGCCTGAAATAGGGTCGTAAACTATAAGTCTGAAACCAATTTTTCGTGGAATGAGAAAAATTTTGATTCTTGTAATTGCTTTTGTTTTTTGCTGCAATACAATTACATACGCTTCAGAAAACGATAGTTTGAACGTTTTTTCAGTCCAGAAGGACAGCATCCGCAAGAAGCCGAAGAAGGAAAAAGACCCTGACAGAAAGCGCACAGGCTGGACGTTCGGCATCCTGCCGAGCGTGGCCTACGATGCCGACCTCGGTTTCCAGTACGGCGCCCTTTCCAACATCTACTATTTTGGTGACGGCAGCACTTACCCTGAGTATCTCCATTCTATTTATGTGGAAGCCGCCTACACCACCCGAAATTACGGACTTTTCCGTCTTTCGTATGACTCCAAATACCTCATCCCGCACCACCGCCTCACCGTGGACATGGTCTATATGCCCGACGCAATGTGCGACTTCTACGGCTACAACGGCTATACATCGGTGTATAATAACGTGTGGCGCGACTCCAAGCACTATACGGCAGAGGAGGGCTACCGCAGCCGCGCCTTCTATAAGATGAAGCGCGACCTGTTCCGTTTTGCCGCCGACATCCAAGGCCCTATCGGCAAAAACTGGTATTGGAACGGCGGCATCGGCTTCCTCGGCTATCTGATCAATTCCGTGGATGTGGCAATGCTGAACAAAGGGAAGAAGGAAGAGAAGAAACTTCCTGATATTCCGGGACTTTACGACAAATACGTGCTGTGGGGGCTCATCCGGCCCAACGAACAGCATGGCGGGATGCATCCCTACCTTCGCGGCGGCATCACCTACGACAGCCGCGACCGTCAGACCAACCCCACCCGCGGCATCTACGCCGACGCCTTCCTGACCTACACCGCCGCCTTCAACACCCAGAAGTTCGGCGACCAGCGCGAGTTCAACAACCTGCGCTTCAATTTCACCTTCCGTCATTATGTACCTATCTATCAGGATTATATATCCTTCGCCTATCGTCTTGCCACCCAGCTGACCGTGGCGGGACAAAGCCCGTTCTATATGAACAGCTATTGGAACACGCTCTATATCCAACGTGTTTTGTATGAAGGACTTGGCGGCAGCAATACCCTGCGTGGCCCGCTCCGTAACCGTATCCTTTCCAACGGCTTCGCCTTTGCCAACATCGAATTCCGCTTCAAGGTCTGCAAGTTCCACGTCAAGAAGGAGAACTTCTACATCGGGCTGAATCCTTTCTTGGATGCCGGTATGGTGCTGCAACCTTACAAAATCAATGAAAATTCCCTGAGGGAAGCCATCGCCGCCAACGACCCCGACTTCAATGAGGATTTGTCCGACTACTTCAACTTTGATAGAAAGGCGATTTACCGTCCGCACCTGTCCGCCGGCCTCGGGCTGAAAGTGGCCATGAACGACAATTTCGTGCTTTCGGTGGACTGGGCGGTGCCGTTCAGCAAGCAGGACAACAATAGTATGGCCAACCTCTATGTGAAAATCGGCTACATGTTTTAATAATATTGTAAAAAACGTTCTGATATGAATATGCAAGTTGCGCTTGTTACAGCCGGATATATCATTTTCCCGTTCATCATCATTATGCTTTTCAGCCGCTACAAATGGGCGAAAGCGGCGGGCACCGTCATCCTTGCCTACGCGGTGGGCATCATTCCCGCACTATTCGGACTCACCCACTTTGATGAGGGGAGTGTCGGACTCAGCATCCAGAAAAACATAATGAACATTGCGGTGCCGATTGCCATCCCGCTGATGCTTTTCAATTGCAACTTCAAGCTGTGGACCAAGTCGCTGCCGAAGACGGCCGCGGCCTTGGGCGGCGGCTTGGCGGCGGTGCTCATCGCCATTGTCAGCGGCTTCTTCCTGTTCCGTAACTCCGGCATCAGTGACATTGCCAATGTGTCGGCGATGATGACGGGCATCTACACCGGCGGCACGATGAACTTCAACGCGCTCGGGGCGGCCCTGCACGTGGATTCCACCACGATTGCTACGGTGCTGGCTTTCGAGATGATTGTCACTTTCCCGCTGATTATGTTCATTGTGGGCGGCGGCTACCGGCTTTTCCGCAAGCTGCTGCCTTTCAAGGACGAGGCTTCGGTGGTGGATACCGATGATACTGGCAGTCTGGAGCACGGGGTGGAACAATACGGTGACCTGCTGCGTGGCCGCGTGTTCCTCCGCTCGCTCGTGGGCTTGGCCATCTCCATCGGCTTCCTCGCGATTGGCGCAGGTCTTTCACTGCTCATCACGGGCAAGCTCAACGAGCTGGTGATCATCCTCACCATCACCACGTTGTCCATCATCGCCTCTTTCTCGCCAAAAATTAGAAACATCCCCAAAACTTTCGAGCTGGGCATGTTCTTCATCCTCGTTTTCAGTGTGGTGGTGGCTTCGCAGTTCGACCTCAACAGCCTCGACTCGGGTTCGCTCAATATCGGTCTTTTCTTGCTGTATATCATTGTGATAGCCACACTATTACATCTGCTCTTCTGCCGTATTTTCAAAGTCAGCGGCGACCTTTACGGTGTGGCGTTGGTGGCGTTGCTCTGCTCGCCGCCGTTCGTGCCGCCCGTAGTCGGCGCGATGGGAAACAAGAAGGTCCTCATCAGCGGTATCGTGATCGGACTGATCGGCTATGCCATCGGTACCTACCTCGGTGTGGCGTTGGCCTATAGTTTAGGGGCCATTGCAGGATAATTCATCTTATAATGATATAACGGGCAGTGCAGCTATTGACCATAGAAAAACACGGAATCTGCCTCATTCTGTTGCTACTCGTCAGTATGAGCTCCCGCGCCCAGCTGCCGCAAGACACCAACGTCCGCGACACCCGCACTACCTATTGTGTGACCGGCATCCGTGACTACTCCTTCAATGAGCTTATAGACGAAGGGGGCAACACCCTTGTCCGCCAGTTGGAAGTGTGGCCCATCCCCGTCGAGGAGTTCTGGTTCGCCATAAAATGCCATATCGGACGGCATCATTTCACATTCAATAGAGCAGAGCGTCGGAAGGCCGCTTTCCGTGCGATTTCGTTCACCTACCCCTCCATTTCGCCCCAAGGCGAACCGGTGATGCTCTCCGGCCTCGTCACTGTACCGATACTGACAGGCAACCGTCCCGCACGGATGTTCATTTATCATCGGCTGGCATGTGCCACCAACAGCATAGCCCCCTCCAACAGCCTCCCCATTGAGTCGGTGCTGACTGCCGACAACACCATCTGTGTTTTTCCTGACTACTTCGGAAGCGGCTCCACAGAAGGCCACCCGCTTCCCTTTGTCACGCTCAACTACCATGCGCGTTGCGCCACGGAGTGCGTTCTTGCCGCTCTGGACATCTTACAAGATAATGGTATTGAATTGGACACGGGCTTCTATTCTTGGAACAGTGGCTACAGTCAGGGAGGCGGTTACGCCTTGGCCACGCACAAGTACATTGAAAACGCATTGCCCGACAGTCTGCAACGGCGCATCAACCTGCGTTGGAGTCTTTGTTACGGAGGCGTTTACTCCCCCGGCACCCTCTATGCGACGGTTGTCCAAAACGGGGATATGGGCACCACACCGGCGGTATTCCTTCAAAGTTTGCGTGGTCTTCTGTATGCCCACCAAGATCAGTTAGAGGGTCATCCCTTGCGCGATTTTATGGCAGATAAAGCATGTGAATCAGGCATCTACGATCTCCTTTTATCTAATGATGACGGTCTTTGGGACTTGGCCTACCGACTTCACGGACGGGGCAAAAGCCGCAATCCTGCTGACTATTTCAGTCCCGCAGCCAGAGATACCGCCAATCACCTTTATAAGATTCTGATAGCAGGATTCTCCTTGGACGACTGCGTTCAAGGCTGGCATCCCAAGGCCCCAGTGGTGCTCGGGCATTCCAAAAAAGACCATACCATCCCCTTCCGTCTTGCCCAACAGACACAGAACCAGCTCTCACTTGGCAACCGCAACTGCATTCTGTGCTCCCCGCAAATCAACACGACCCATCTCATCACAGCCGTTTTCTATTTTGGGAAACTCCTCCAGTTCAGAGAGGATGAATTGTTTGACTTTTTTGTACCTTTGCAGCCCTAATTTTTTGCAAGAAAAGAAGTTATTATGATCAAATCAATGACAGGCTTTGGGAAGGTGGATTTTAATTCCCATGCCAAAAATATTGTGGTGGAAATCAGATCGTTAAACAGCAAACAGCTGGATTTGAACACCCGCATCGCCCCCCTCTTCCGAGATAAGGAAAACGATATTCGCAGCCTCCTCGCCCAGCGCATTGAGCGGGGAAAAGTGGATTTTTCCATCTATGTCGAAAAGAATGAAGCACCCTCCATCTGCATCAATAGGGAGCTGGCCGCCGCCTACTTTCAGGAACTGAACATCCTGTCGAAGGAGTTGGACAACCCTGTGGAGAGCGACATCTTCACGCAGATTCTGCGGATGCCCGATGTGGTGACAACACCGCGTGAGGAGCTTCCCGACGACCTTTGGGAAGCGGCGCTCAACGCCATCTCGGAGGCGTGCGACAAACTCGACCGGTTCCGCATCAGCGAAGGGGCCGCCCTCGCCGCCGACTTCGAGAAACGCGTCCGCCTCATCAACTCCCTCATTGACGAAATCACGCCCTTCGAGAAGCAACGCATTGTTGCACAGCGTGAAAAGTTTGAGAAAGGTCTGGAGGACCTGCGCCAGAAAGGACAATATGACCCAAACCGCCTCGAACAGGAGATGATTTTCTACATCGAAAAATTGGACATCACCGAAGAGAAGGTGCGCTTGCGCAAACACTGCAACTATTTCCTCGAAACGATGAATGAACCCGAGTCGAAAGGCAAGAAACTCGGTTTCATCGTGCAGGAGATGGGCCGCGAAGTCAACACCACCGGCTCTAAGGCCTGCGACTTCAACATCCAGCAGATTGTCGTCAAAATGAAAGACGAGGTCGAAAAACTGAAGGAACAATTAGCAAACGTGCTGTAAAATAGCAACACGATAATTTGTAGAGACGCGATACATCACGTCTCTACAAATCCCTGAAACCTGTAACCTGAAACCTGTAACCTATTATGAGCAACATATTATCCCTTGTCGGACGACCGAATGTCGGTAAATCGACACTTTTTAACCGGCTGACACAGAGCCGCGAGGCCATCGTTGACTCCATCGCCGGCGTGACCCGCGACCGCAACTACGGCAAGTCGGACTGGAACGGCTACGAATTTTCCGTCATTGACACCGGCGGTTACGTGGTCGGCTCCACCGACATCTTCGAGGCCGAAATCCGCAAGCAGGCCGCCCTCGCCATCGACGAGTCGGACGTCATCGTGCTCGTGGTGGACGGCCGCGAGGGACTTTCTCCCTTGGACGAAGAAATCGCCGGCGTGTTGCGCCGTTCCAAAAAGCCGTTCTACCTCGCCGTCAATAAGATAGACAGCCCGTCCAACTTCTTCGATTACAGCGAGTTCTATTCGCTTGGCGTGGATGAACTCTTCCCGATTTCTGCCGTCTCGGGCGGCGGCACCGGTGACCTGTTGGACGCCGTCGTCAAACACTTCACCAAAGAGGAGGACCATATCATTGACGAGCTGCCGAAAATTACGGTGGTGGGCAAACCCAATGTGGGCAAGTCCTCCATCATCAACACCTTCCTCGGCGAGGACCGGCACATCGTCACCCCCATCGCCGGCACCACCCGCGACAGCATCTTCACCCGTTACACCGGTTTCGGCTTCGACTTCTACCTCGTGGATACGGCGGGCCTCCGCAAGAAGAAAAAGGTGGAAGAGAACCTTGAGTTCTACTCGGTGATGCGGGCCATCCGCGCCATCGAGAACAGCGACGTCTGCATCTTGATGTGCGACGCCTCTAACGGCTTCGACGCACAGGACCTCAACATCTTCAGTCTCTGCGCCCGCAACAAGAAAGGTATCGTCGTG
The DNA here is from genome assembly GCA_947169105.1 of uncultured Bacteroidales bacterium. GTDB lineage: Bacteria > Bacteroidota > Bacteroidia > Bacteroidales > WCHB1-69 > UBA1756. Next base: position 24,822 of record CAMVOL010000019.1, read on the forward strand.
GTGATGAACAAGTGGGACCTCATCGAAAAGGACAACAAGACCCACGACCAGTACGAAGCACTGGTACGCCAGCGCATCGAACCTTTCGACGACGTGCCGATCATCTTCACCTCCGTCATCAACAAGCAGCGGATTTACAAGGTGTTGGATACCGCCATTCAGGTACACAAAAACCGTCAACGCCGCATCCCGACCTCCGAGCTCAACGACTACCTGCTCCCGCTGATCCAGGCCACGCCGCCTCCCATCAACCGCGACAAGGTCATCCGTATCAAGTTCGTGACGCAGCTGCCGACCGCAACCCCGTCTTTCGCCTTCTTCTGCAACCTCCCGCAGTATGTGAAGGACTCCTACAAACGGTACTTGGAGAACCGCATCCGCGAAAAGTGGGACTTCCACGGCGTGCCGATTGAGATTTATTTCAGACAGAAATAAAGGAATGTGTTAATTCCCTGTAGGGATGTCATATTATGGCATCCCTACAATTTATGGCATCCCTACAATGACGCATTTAAATAACAACAATGGTCGTATTATTGGTAGAGACGCAAAATTTTGCGTCTCTACAATTACGTCACACAAAAATCACCTCCGCCTCAGCTGCCAGAACGCCACCGCGGAGGCCGCCGCCACATTGAGGGAATCGACGTTGTGGAACATCGGGATGCGCACCACATAGTCGCAACCGCTGATGGTGCGTACCGAAAGGCCGTCGCCTTCGGTGCCCATAATCACCGCCAGCCGTTCTTCCGCCACCAGCGCCGGGTCTTCAATAGAAACAGATTTTTCCGACAATGCCATCGCCGCCGTCTTGAAACCGAGCCGCCGCAGCCGCTCCATCCCCGCGTCGGGCCAATCGGTATGCACCGCCCCGATGTACGCCCACGGAATCTGGAAAACCGTACCCATGCTCACTCGCACCGTACGCCGGTTCAGCGGGTCGCAGGCAGTGGGCGTCAGCAGCACCGCATCGAAGCCGAGGGCGGCGGCACTGCGGAAGATAGCCCCGACGTTGGTGTTGTCCACCACATTGTCGAGCACAACGACACGGCGGGCGTTTCCGCACACCTCCTCCACACTGCGCGGCTTCGGACGGCGCATCGCGCACAGCACCCCACGGGTCAGCAGGTAGCCCGCCAGTTCCGAAAGCAACGAAACCTCGCCAGTATAGATAGGAATATCGCCGCAACGGGCAATCAGCTCGCGGGCGTCACCTTCGATGTGACGCTCGGCCATCAGCATCGCCAATGGTTCGCACCCTTCGTCCAACGCCACCTTGATCACCTTCGGACTTTCCGCAATGAAAATACCCTTCTCAGGGTCAAGGCGGTTGCGGAGCTGCGTCTCCGTCAGCTTGGAGAAAACGTCCACGCCCGGCGCGGACAAATCAGTGATGCGTACAATATTCATAATCTCAGTTTAGGGCGGCAAAGGTACAACTTTTCGGGCTCACTGCGTTCGCATTCATTGATTTGGGTTCGCTTACGCTCACCATTTTCAATTTTTGTTCGCTGGCGTGAACATTTGGGCAGGCTGTCGCCTGCATTTTGCTCGCTAATGCTCGCATTGTGAGGGAAAACGGTATCGTGCCGTGTTTCTGGCACTCTCGGAAGAAAAAAACCACCTCGAAGAGGTGAGATTTTATTAACCCCTTACAAGGCGGCATGAAGTGACGCCGCAGTATGGGGATTGCGAGGCCCTGTGCGTCCGCCCGCGGCACGGGCGACAGGCACGGAAGCATACCGCAGGTGATGCCGCGGAAAAAATAGAATCACGAAAACCATCCTTCCTTCCAAAAAGTCTTTACTACATAGCCCATTGTCCAACTTTTTTCCGTATGTTTGCACCCGATTTTGACAAAAACAAACAAAATAGTAAAAACAAATATTTATGCCTATGGGAAAAACCGCGTAATTGTAATACGCACATTAAAATAAGAAAAGCGAAATTGCTGTACACAGGAATCTTTGAAACTTCGACAACTTCAAAAGTACTTACCCGGTGAAAAGCAACAACACTCTCGCCTATTGGCGTGGGCTTGTTAGTTATGATTGGGTAAGTCAGGTAGTCGAAGACCTCAGAGATTCCAATGAAAGCGAAAAGTGCCACGCTTTTTTTGTGCGTACGTTCTACCTTCACTCGGCACACCAAAAACACTTATTAAAACCGATGTGCCGGATGGGATATAACACGGTAAAAGAAAATGAAAAAATTAATTTTAATCATTAGCTGTATTGTTTTAATTTCTACACTTGCTTCCTGTACAAAGTACTGTAGATGTAAAGTAGTGGACAAAGAAAATGGGATTGTCGTTTACGAAGAAACAGAAACTTTTGAAAAAGACGACAATATTAGACGTTGCTCTGATGAGAACTACAAGGAAACTTATGATAACTATACAATTGAGTATACTTGTAAAAGTGCAGTATAACTACTTACCTTAATTATCCTTGGGATAATCATGGTACACTTGACATTAGAATTTCATTCCTGGATCCTCATAACTGAATCAACACTATTCCGCTGGCTGTTCGGCTGGCGGAATCTTTCATTGTTTCGCAACGAAACCTAAAAGGGTATTTTTCAATTTCTATACAACCACCCCGCACCCCTTCTTAGAAAGAAGGGGAATACCCTCTTGCGTCCGCCCGCGAGGCACGGAAGAGCACCATTCCCTTCAGAACGTGTACCGTATTCCCATGCACACATTCCAGTCGAAATGGTGCCAGCGGACATTGTCTTTGATGAAAAAGCCATAGCCTGGACGGGAATCTGATTTAACGCAAAAGATGATTTGTTATTGCCTCTGTTTTTCAATAATTTTCTTCAAATCAAGAACAAACGATTCGATATCCTCTTCGGTGGTGTCCCACGAAGTCACCAAGCGGATTTCGTTCGTCAGCTCGTCCCACACGTAGAAGAAATGGCGTTCGAGCAATTTTTCTGTCACGTCGGGTGCAAGCTTGAGCAGCAGCGTGTTGGCCTGCGTGGGCTGCGTAAATTCGAAGTTGCCCGTCTCCTCAATACGGCGGCGCAGCAGCTGTGCCATCGCATTGGCGTGGGCGGCGTTCTTGTATAGCAGGTCATCATCCAGGTAGGCGATGAACTGCGCCGCCGCGTACCGCATTTTTGAGAACAGCTGGGTGGTCTGCTTGCGAAGGTAGCGGAGTTCCGTGGCCAGTTCGGGGCGGAGGGCGACGACCGCCTCGGCCATCATGCAGCCGTTCTTGGTGCCGCCGAAGCTGACGATATCGACCCCGCAGTCAGTGGTCAGCGCCTGGACGGTAGTGCCAAGGGCGACGGCCGCGTTGGCGATGCGGGCTCCGTCCAGATGGAGGTACATCCCGTAGGAGTGGACGAAGTCGGCGAGGGTACGGATTTCATCGGGGGTATAGACGGTGCCCAATTCGGTGCACTCAGAGATATAGACGACGCGGGGCTGGGAGTGGTGCTCGAAGCCGAAGCCGTGGAGGAGGGGCCGGATAAGGTCGGGCGTCAGCTTGCCGTCGGGGGCGGCTACCTCCTTGACGGCGGCGCCGGTGAGCTTGCCGGGGGCGTTGCATTCATCGACGGCGATGTGGGCGGTCGCAGCAGCGATGATGGCGTGGTAGGGACGGCAGCACGCCTGCATGGCGATGGTGTTGGCGCCGGTGCCGTTGAACACGAGCAGGGGTTCGGCAGTATCACCGAAGAGCTCCTTCAGGCGGAGCGTGGCCCGCCGGGTCCATTCGTCGTCACCGTAGGCGAGGGCGTGGTCGGCATTGGCGTTGAGGATGGCGGCCATCACCTGCGGATGAACACCTGAATTATTGTCACTTCCGAAACTTCTCATTGTGGTTGGTTTGAGTCGGCAAAATTACGAATAAATTGAGAATACCCACATTACAAGAAGGGTGTCAGATAAACCGGCAGCAGGATGGTTTCCTTATCCTTCCTGAAATCCTTTGTGTAGATCAGATACCGCTTGTCAATGATATGTGAGAACTTGTCACAGAAATCGTCCAGCGACGCATGGGTGTTGTACCCCGATGACTTCACTTCGATGGGATGCAGCTTGGAACCGCGCGAAAGCAGGAAGTCAATCTCGTAATTGTGGGTGGCGTCCTTAGGCCATGTGTAGTAGAAAAGTTTGTTCCCCGATGCGGCAAGCACTTGGGCAATCACATTTTCATATATGTAGCCCAGATTGGTGCTGAGCTTGTCGTTAAGCAGCTTCTGGTAGATAACATTCTCCGTATGGTCCTTGTCCCAAAAGGCAAGCGTCACAAACAGGCCAGTATCCGCACAAAAAATCTTGTACTTGGAAATGTCCTTCGTCAACGACATGCCCACATTCGGGTCGTTGGAATGGTATGAGAACAGCGTGGTCTTGCTTTCCTCAAGGTCTTTCATCAGTTCCAGTAGCTTGTCCTCGTCCACATTCCCGAGCACGGCGTAGGGCTTGTACCGGTTGCTCGGCTGGCTTAACTGGGCGGGAATGTTCATATATAGCTCCTCCAATCGCCCTGTGGGGTCTAGTTTCTGAAAATCGTCCTTATAGATGTTGATGATGTTGCGTTTCGCGAGATCCACCATACTGAAATTGTTCGTCTCAAGATATGCGCTGACCGCCTGAGGCATCCCGCCGACCAGCATATAGAGCCTGAAAACACGCATCATTTCACGGTGTGCCTTGTCAAGAGGAAGTCCTTTCCCATAGTACGTTCGCAGCAGCGGAATGGTAGCGTCGTCCCCCAACGCCCAGCGGAATTCCTCATAGTCCATCGGATGGAGTGTCACCCGTTCCTCTTCGCTCGGGATGGTGATGTCCTTCGTGTTCTTCTTGATACTGATGAGCGAACCCGTCTCAATGTAGTCGTAACGGCCGTCCTTGACAAGATACTTTATGGCCTGGCGCGCAAGCGGGCACTTCTGCACTTCATCAAAAATGATGACGGATTTACGTTCCTTCAGCACTACTTTGTAAAAGGACTGCAGTTGCAGGAACAGGAAATCCTTGTCCATCAGATTGTTGAACAGCGATTTCACTTCATCTGCGGCCTCGTTGAAGTCAATCAGTATGTAAGTCTCATACTCATTCCTGGCAAACTCTTCGACAAGTGTTGACTTGCCGACACGCCGTGCGCCTTCCACAAGAATTGCGGTCTTTCCGTTCTGCACACGCTTCCACTCAAGAAGCCGGTCATACAGTTTTCTCTTGAATATTCGTCCCATCGTTGGATATATATTTGATTTCGAGTGCAAAAATACTCGTTTTATTTGGATTACGCAAATTTTTTTCAATAAAATATAAAAAAATACGGAAATTTTTTCCTCCGATTTATCAAAAAATACGGAAATATTTGACGGATAGGCACACGAGTTGAGACAGCGAGAATGAATAATTTTCAACATTTTATTGTTTAAAAGCATCCGCTTTCCGAAAAAATAGTGGTACCTTTGCAAACTTTTTTTGCAAGGGTGATTTTTCTTGTAACAAAATGCGAAAATACGCCGTAAAATGGACTGTTTGAACAAGAATCGAACAAACAATATTTAGAAACAGCATACTGAATATGAGACAATTAAACATTACCAAACAGGTAACGAACCGTGAGACCGCCTCGTTGGACAAATACCTGCACGATATTGGCAAAGTGGAGCTGATTACCGCGGAAGAAGAGGTGGAATTAGCGCGAAAAATCAAGGATGGCGACCAAGCGGCCTTGGAGAAGCTCACCAAAGCGAACCTCCGCTTCGTCGTTTCTGTTGCCAAGCAATACCAGAACCAAGGTTTAAGCCTTCCCGACCTCATCAATGAGGGCAACCTCGGCCTTATCAAGGCAGCCCAGCGTTTCGACGAAACCCGCGGCTTCAAGTTCATCTCCTACGCCGTGTGGTGGATCCGCCAGTCCATCCTTCAGGCCCTCGCCGAACAGTCACGTATCGTGCGTCTGCCCTTGAACAAGATCGGCACCATCAACAAGATCAACAAGGCCTACGCCTACCTCGAACAGGAGTACGAACGCGAGCCCCGCGCCGACGAGATCGCCGCTCTGCTCGACATCACCGAGTCGGAAGTGAAGGACTCGATGCGCAACTCCTCCCGACACCTCTCCATGGACGCCTCCCTCACACAGGACAAGGACAACAACATGTACGACGTCCTCAAATCGGAGGACTCCCCTACCCCCGACAAAGGGCTTCTGTACGAATCTCTGAAACAGGAGATTAACCGCACCATCTCCACGCTCCCGCAGCGCGAGGCCGACATCATCAAGCTCTATTTCGGATTGGACAGCAAGCACCCGATGACCCTTGAGGAAATCGGCGAGAAGTTCGAACTCACCCGCGAGCGCGTCCGCCAAATCAAAGAGAAGGCCATCCGCCGCCTGAAGAATCAGGCCAAATGCAAGAACCTGAAGGCATATTTAGGATAAGTATCTGACAGACAATTTATTGTAAAATCATATTTGTAGAGACGTGCTGCACCGCGTCTCTACATTTTTTATATACATCTGACCGTCAATTCTATCCATTTTTTTCGTACCTTTGCCCGCTTTTTATACAATATTATATAAAGATGGAAATAGCTACAAAGTACGAACCGCAACTTATTGAAGACAAATGGTATAGCTTTTGGATGGAACACAAATTGTTCGCGTCCAAACCGGATGGAAGACCCGCTTATTCTGTCGTAATCCCCCCGCCGAATGTAACGGGCGTGCTCCACATGGGACACATGCTCAATAACACCATACAAGATATTCTGGTACGCCGCGCCCGTATGACGGGCTTCAACGCCTGCTGGGTGCCCGGCACCGACCACGCCTCCATCGCCACCGAGTCGAAAGTGGTGGCAAAACTCGCCAAAGAGGGCATCAAGAAATCCGACCTCACCCGCGAACAGTTCCTTAAGTACGCTTGGGAATGGAAAGAGGAACACGGCGGCGTGATTCTGGAACAGCTGAAAAAACTCGGCGCTTCGTGCGACTGGGACCGTACCGCCTTCACGATGGACGAGATCCGCAGCCAGTCGGTGCTGAAAGTGTTTGTTGATTTATACCGCAAAGGTTTGATATACCGTGGCTTGCGCATGGTCAACTGGGATCCGAAAGCGCAGACCGTATTGAGCACCGAGGAGGTCATCTACCGTCAGGAGAAGAGCAAACTCTACTACCTGCGCTACTATGTGGCCGACACCGCCGAAAACCCGGTGAAACCCACCGGCATGGAGGGTGAGATTCTGCACAAGGACGACAAGGGCTACTATGCTGTAGTGGCCACCACCCGCCCCGAAACCATCATGGGCGACACCGCCATGTGCATCAACCCGAAGGACCCGAAGAACCAGTGGCTCCGCGGCCACAAGGTAGTTGTGCCGCTCGTCGGCCGCGTCATCCCCGTCATCGAGGACCGTTATGTGGACATCGAGTTCGGCACGGGCTGCCTGAAAGTCACCCCCGCCCACGACATCAACGACTACGCCCTCGGACAGACGCACCATCTGGAAACCATCGACATCTTCAACCCCGACGGCACGCTGTCGGAGGCCGCCGGCCTCTATGTCGGCCAAGACCGTATGGACGTACGCAAACAGATCGTCATCGACCTGAAAGCCGCCGACCTGATGGAAAAAATCGAGGATTACGACAACAAGGTGGGCTACTCGGAACGCAATCAGGACACGGCGGTCGAGCCGCGCCTCTGCAAGCAGTGGTTCCTCTCCATGAAGCACTTTGCCGACATCGCCCTGCCGCCCGTACTCGAAGGCAAAATCCAGTTCCATCCCAACAAATACGTGACCACCTACCGCAACTGGCTCGAAAACATCCAGGATTGGTGCATCAGCCGCCAGCTCTGGTGGGGGCACCGCATTCCGGCCTACTTCCTGCCGACGGCAGAGGACGAAGAGGAAAAGTTCGTGGTGGCTCTCACCGCTGAGGAGGCATTGGAAGAAGCCCGCAAAATCAAGGGTTACGAAAATATCACCGCCGAGCAGCTTCGTCACGATGACGACGCCCTCGACACATGGTTCTCGTCGTGGCTATGGCCTATCTCGCTGTTCGACGGCATCAACAACCCCGGCAATCCCGAAATCAGCTACTATTACCCGACCAATGACCTCGTGACGGGTCCCGACATCATCTTCTTCTGGGTGGCCCGTATGATCATGGCCGGTGAGGAATACCTCGGCGACATCCCGTTCCGCAATGTCTATTTCACCGGCATTGTGCGTGATAACTTGGGCCGCAAGATGTCGAAATCACTCGGCAACTCGCCCGACCCCATCATGCTGATGGAGAAGTACGGTTCCGATGGCGTGCGCGTGGGCATGCTGCTCTGCTCGCCCGCCGGCAACGACCTGCTGTTCGACGAGGCACTCTGCGAACAGGGACGCAACTTCAGCAACAAGATATGGAACGCTTTCCGCCTCATCAAGGGGTGGCAGGTGGACGAACAGCTGGTACAGCCGTTGCACACCAAAGCCGCCATCGAGTGGTTCAACTGCCGTCTGCACGAGGTTTTAGGCGAAATCAACGACCATTTCGAAAAATTCCGCATCTCCGATGCGCTGATGGCCACCTACAAGCTCATCTGGGACGACTTCTGCTCCTACTTCTTGGAGATTGTGAAACCCGCCTACCAGCATCCTATGGATGGCAAGAGCTACAACGACATCCTCAACATTTTCGAGAACCTAATGAAAATGCTGCACCCGTTCATGCCGTTCATCACCGAAGAGTTGTGGCATGGGCTGAAAGAGCGCGGCGAGAACGAATCCATCATGGTGAGCGACATGCCGAAGTGGGACGAAACCAAAGCCACCAGCCCCATCCTCAGCCGCTTCATCGCGATGCAGAAAGTGGTGGAGGGCGTGCGCCGCATCCGCAACGACAAGAACATCGCCCCCAAGAACGCGCTCGACCTGCTGGTATTGAAGAAGGACACGCCCGACACAGAGATGGATGCCATCATCACGAAGCTGTGCAACCTCTCTTCCATCCAATACGTTACGGAAAAAGTCAGCGGTGCCTGCTCGTTCATCGAGAACAACACCGAATACCTCATCCCGATGGAACAGAACGTCAATACGGAAGAGGAACTGAAGAAGCTGCAGGCCGACCTCGACTATGCTGAGAAGTTTCTCAAATCGGTGATGGGCAAGCTGTCGAACGAACGGTTCGTCAACAACGCGCCCGAGCAAGTCGTGGCCGTGGAACGCAAAAAGAAGGCCGATGCGGAAGAGAAAATCCGGATTTTGAAAGAGAAAATCGCAGAACTGCAATAAATTGAGAATTGAAAACTGAAAATTGAAAATTAAAAATTATTCCTATGCAGAACCCCGAAGGAGTGACAGAACATAAACGGGCGCGTTAGCCCCCATTTTTAAACAAATCAACCAATGAACATCCTGAAAGACCTGTTACGCCTGCTGATCATCATCGTGGTATTATGCGCGGTGGTCTATTTCATGGAGCCGGCCGGCTTCGAGGGGAAGAGTGATATCTTGTATGGTGTGGTCGGCGGCGGCGTGACGGCTTTCATTGCGATGTACATTTTCAAAAAAATCAAAGAAAAAAAGAAAGAAAATCCATAAAATTTGCAGCGTTTCCATAGAAACTGCGTCATAGCATTTGTTTGAAATCATTTAAACAACATAGAATTATGAAGAAAATTGCCATTTTAACCGCGAGCATCCTTATGTGCCTCAGCACATTTGCTCAGAAGGATCTCTCCTCCATCAAGTATGAAGGTGCTCTTACGCTTTTCATCACGCAGAGCGAGTACAACCTGCTTCTGCAAAACCACTCCTTCAAACTGGTGAACGAGTACTATTCCGCAACACATTTCTGCTACATTGACAACAAGCTTCCGGAAGTTGTACGCAACATGGGCGACCTCTGCGACTATGTTTCCGAAGGCAACACTTGCGATGATGCCCAAGCATTGATTAGCAGCAAACAGATTTATTACGACAAATACAGATTAGAACGCGATGAGGTGCGCTATACGGCCTACGCCATCGGTTCCACCGGCTACTACGTCATCGTCTATCCTATGGATGTATATCACAAAGGATACCAGAAGATAATGAAGGAGTACGGATTCTAACAAACTGAGAACTGAAAATTGAGAATTGAAAATTGAAAATTATATAAATATGAAAAAGATAGTTTTATTGCTAGTTTTAATGATTGTGGCCTGCACGGCGGCTTTCGCACAGGAGGTGGTGAACATGGGTGGTAGCACCACCGACATCACCACCTGCAACGCCATCATTTATGACAATGGCGGCGAGAACGGCAACTATACTGCTGGACGTAGCGACTGGCTGACCATCCACCCGGTCAGCGGAAGCGGCGCAGTGGCCATCCTCCTTGATGAGATGGACATTGCCGAGACCGACACCCTGTACATTTACAACGGCACTGACCCGAACAACGACCCCTACCCCTTTGTGATCGGTTCGGCAGCCACCAACTGGATTAACAACAGCAACCAGTTCATTCAGGGCGATATGCAGGTAGCGGCTACCATCCAGAACTCCACCGGTGCCATCACCCTCCACTTCGTGTCTGCTGCCGGCTCCACCTGCGGCGAAGGCTTCAAGCTCGTTGTCAGTTGCGCCCAGCCGTGCCAGCGACTCTACGCCAACATCGACTTCGCCAACTCCACCCCCACCCCGCACTTCGACCCTGAGGAGAATGACGGTTACTACTATGTGGACTTCTGCCCGGGCGACACCATCCACATCGCTGCATACGCCACCTACCCCGACAATGACTACAGTTACCATCAGGATCACTCCACCACCTATTTCGACTGGAGTTTCGGAAACAGCGGCTATGGACAGACCGACATTTACTATGTGTTCAACCAAGGTCAGGGCTACGATCTCACCCTCTCCCTTTATGACCATAACGGCGATGCCGTCTGCTATGGGCAGGCCCCCGCTTCTATCCGTGTCCGTGGTTCCCGAGACCCGTTCGTCCATGCTTCGCTGCTGAATGATGTGTGCGAAGGTACCGAAATACCGCTCCTGATCAGTATGGACAGTGCGGCCAATATCATGGTGCAACCTGTGGGAAGCACGCAGGAGTCAAGTCTTTCCGTCGATTCCACCGTGTTCATTCCCGACGGACCGAACTGCACCAATGCACTTAACGGACAACGGTGCTTCAGCTCTGCCGTCAATTTTACATCCTTCCCTCCCGGCGCTGTCGTCACTTCCGCATCCGATATTCTTGCGGTACGTATCAATATAGAGCACTCTTACATTGGTGACATCAGCATCACTTTAAAATGCCCCAACAGCAACAGTGTCCTGATTATGGAACAACCCGTTCCCACCAACAACGGAAAATATTTCGGCGAACCCTACGGTTACAATAATCACGGAAGTTCCGATGAGACCGTTCACTGCGATGCTGCACACAACCCCGCAGGCACCGGCTGGAACTACTGTTGGAGTGAGAACTCCTCCTATGCCCAGATAGCCACTGGCTACTGCTACAACCACCTAGCTGGCGGTAGCTTCTCCAATTCTGTTGACTCCTCCAATGTGGCAGCCCGTACCAATTACTATCGTCCGAACCAGTCATTCGCCAACCTTGCCGGTTGTCCCCTCAACGGGCTTTGGCAAATTGAAATCTGTGACCAGTACGGTATTGACAATGGCTACATCTTCAGCTGGGAGCTCTCCCTTGACCCGTCTCTCATGCCGCAGGACTGGACCTATAGCGTGGATATCACCGAGATCAACTGGGCCGGCGGACACATCGTCCCCACCTCCGACTCCACTGCCTCCATCATGACCGACCAGCCCGGTGACTACACCTATCTCTTCACCATTGTTGATGAGTACGGTTGCGAATACGAGCACCCCATGCCCCTGAAAGTGGTGCAGCAGCCCGAATTCACGCTCAGCAGCCAGAACATCTGCGAGGGCGACGCCGCCACCCTTGACCCGCAGTTCGAGTATGTCGGCACCCCCGGCCTCATTGAATATGTGTGGACCGACAGCACCACCAACACGGTCGTCAGTTCCGCGCCCACGCTCACCATCGGACAAAACGGCACCTACAGCCTCTGTATCAATACCTTCAACAACGACCACAGCCTCACTTGCTCGAAGTGTGACACCGCAGAGGTCATCTTCAACCCGCAACCCGTCGTCAATTTCAGCGCCAACAATGTCGAGAACTGCGCCCCGCTCAACACCCAGCTCACGCCCAACATCACCTTCACCGACGGGCAGCCCCACACCGACGACGTGAACCTTTCCTACACATGGACCATCGTTGATGAATACGGCAATGTCGCCGCCACCTCCAACACAGAAAACCCGTCGTTCAGCCTGCAGGATGCCGGTATCTATACCGTCACGCTCTATGTGGAGACACAGAACGGCTGTGCCGACTCCGCCACCAAACCCGACTACCTGCACGTCTATCCGCAACCCATCTCCGACTTCGTGTCCAACCCCGAACGCACCAACCTCGGTGAAGGCGGCAACATCGCCTTCCTCAACCTTACCGATGTCAGTGTCTTCGCCCCCAATGACACTCAGCATTGGACATGGAACTACGGCGATGGCAGTGAGGAGACCCACGACATCAACGGCGAACATACCTACACCCAGTGGGGTGAATACACCGTCACCCTCTCCGTTACCACCGACCAAGGTTGCCAAAGCAGTGTGACCCACGTGGTCTATATTGAGGCCGACCTCGAATTCCCCAATATCATCACACCTAACGGGGACGGCAAGAACGATGTGTTTGCCATCAAGAACATGAACCCGAAGCTGCCCAACATCCTCTCCATCTATGACCGTTGGGGCAAGAAGGTCTATGAGAAGCAGAACTACCAGACCTTCGTCCGCGAAGGCTCCACTGAAATCGAGAACGCCGGCGAAGGCTTCGGCGCCGACAAGCTCTCCGACGGTGTCTTCTACTTCACCTTCCATTACGAAGGCTACACCAAGGCCGTCGATTACCACGGCACCATCACCGTCATCCGCGACAAATAATCCGGTGATTATCGGATTGCCATAAAAAAGTAGAGACGTCCATAGGCGTCTCTACTTTTTTTATGGTAATGTTGCCAAAAATAGTTGGTGACTGACCCAAAAAAGGATAGGGTACGGGGCCCTCAATAGCCCCAAGCACCCTATCCTTTTTTTGATGATTTTTGCCGAAAAAAGAGATACCATTTCACATAGTTTTGATAGTGTTTTTTTGAAAGGCCTCTATGCAGGGAGATGTTTCCCTTCAGGTGTCCGAAAAAAGATTCCAGAGCATTGGTCGTTTTGGGAACGTTGGGGTGATCTATGAAAACGAACATATTAGGCAACGCTCCTCGAAGATGGACATATGCCTTACGAACCATTTTGTGTGTGAACCATTCTCTGTGGGACAATTCCTTTATCGTTCGGGTATTGATGTAACTCACATGCTGATTGTGCCAATCTGACAGAAGCTGTTTCCAATACAGCATGTCGTTGTGTGTCTTTATCTGGCTGATCAGACAGGCTATTCCCCGAAGCGATTTTACAGCCGCACTTTGAGGGTTGCGTGTGAGCCCTGTCAGGCATTCTCTTTATATGCGCCAGACAACGTTGTCGCTTTCCTCCGTCCACTCATTATCTGTAAGGCGGTAGAAAAGTGTGTTCTTTATTGTCTCATTACGATATAGTACTAAGCAGAGCTTGTTAGGAAACCATGTCACGTCAATGCGTAGGTTCACCTTCTCATGGATATGGATGATCCAAGTCGGATAGTCCTCAAGGTATTCGTCAAACCATCTGGATAGTTGGCGAGGACTGTATCCACTGTGTTCAGATGTCTGCTTGCCCATTACCCACCATTCAAACCATACAAAGCGATTGTTTTGGGATACATCTTTTCGACGGAAAGTGAATACACTCCCACAGTTCTTGCATTTGAAGCGTTGATGGCCCGACTGACGACCCCATTTTATCACATCCAAAAAGCCGCAATAAGGACATCTTTCTTTTCTCTTTTTTGACATAAAAAACAACTTTGATGAAAACGTTTTCATCAAAGTTACTATATTTTGTTGATGTATAGAGTCTTACATCCTATTTCACCAACTACTTTTGTCTATTATACCAAAAAAATCCGGTTTCCCGCTGGTAGGAGGCTCTGCATTGCCCATAACGACGGAATCCCGGAATTATATCGTATTATATTGTGTCGTATCGTGGTGGTGTGGAAGGGGTGTTTGTAGGGATGTCATATTATGGCATCCCTACTATTCACCATACCTTTGTCCCGCTAATCGCGCACACAACGCACAGAAGCCCCATTGCTCTTCAGGTAGTTACCGTTGTCCCTGTTCACGCCTGAATTATCCTGGTTCAGTTCTCTGGAATCCGCTTTTTGTTTATTGTTCCTAGTAGAAGACCAGAAGTAAGCGTTGTCACCCTCGCCGCTGAACGAACCACTGAAGTTGCCAGCAGGCAGGGCGGAAAAACCGCTGCTGTTGCGCTCCGCATTGGCATAGTTGCCAGCAGCATTGGCAGTGTTGCTGCTTGTCCAGTCACAGCCTGTGGAGAGCTTGCCCGCATGACTGCCGCGATAGCCTGTGGTTCCCGATACATTGGTACCGTTCACCTCAAACTCCATCGTGCTCCACTCCGCATCGGTCGGGACATGCCAGCCAACGGGACATACGCCCTGATGGGGGAACGAAGCAGGCTGGAAGTCGAAGTCATTGTTGGCGCTGCTTGTGGCCACTTCGGGACTGCCCGATTTGGCCGTGTCCATGGCCGCACACCAGTTGTAGAGAAGACCGTAACGTTTGGCTTCATACGTGCTCTGCTCGTTATTATACCATGCTGCCATCTTGCTGAGAGTGTTACTCACTGCGTTGACCACAATGTAGCTTCCCGTCTTGGGCGAGTGCGTGCAGCGCAGGTTCTCGGCCATCCAGCACTGGCTGCCGATCTGCACCACCGGATACGCGTTGCCGTCGTAGTCCGTCACTGAGGTGACTTGGCCGGAGCCATTGACGGTTTCCAAACCGTGATTTGCACTATTATAGCCATTATTCGTGTATGCACCCCCTGTCTGTGCCGCGTGGCTGGCGGGGTCAACAGTGCAAGGATTCACCGTGCGGTCGGCCGCCGTGGAAGCGATGATTACTGTCATCGTACGGCTGAAGGTGCAGCCATCAGCGCTGGAGGCGGTGATGGTGACATTGTGTTGACCATTGCCAGTAAGGGTGGAAGTATAATCGTGCGTAGTGGAAGGTGTTATGATAGTGCCAGTTTGTGAGTCACCCCAGTCAATATAGTTGGGATTTCCGCTCACGTCCTTCACCGTCACAATGCCATCTGTTTCACACAGGCCGATAACTACGGGATTGTTACTCAGCGTTACACTTTTCGTGGCATCCATGGTGTAGCTCTCGGTGGTGTTCGTGGCAGTGACGGTAACGGTGTACGTGCCGGCAGAGGTGAAGGAATAGGTGGCGGTGTTGCCACTCGTGGAAGTGGGTGTGCCGCTCCAGCTGTAGGTGTAGCTGTCGGAGTTGCTCGGTGTGACGGTGAAGGTCACATCCATAGAGGGAGCACCGCACAACTTAACAGTATCGTCGCCAGTCCGGGTGATAGACAGCATGACGGCATCCCTGACACAACGCACGGAGTATCCGGAGTGCTTGTGATACGCAGCCTGGTACATAGTCATATCTTCTGTTCTATAGTGCCAGACAAGGTTGTTTTTGCTTTCACCGGGGTCATCCGTAGAAGACCAGTAGGTGGCTTCTACGCCCGCATCGGCGTAGCTTCCATTGTGGTACCAGCCAGAAGGCACGGCGGAAAAACCTGACGCGTTTCTATTTGGGTCATCGAGGATTGAAGCAGGCCAATCGCAACCATAGGAAAGGGCTACCGCACCACCTGCAGTGGAGGCACCTGTGACGATGGCCATCTCGTTCCACTCCGCATCGCTCGGAATATGCCACCCCGTCGGACAGATACCCTGATGGATATCCGCATGAGTGAAGGTGAATGTATTGTTGTTTTTATTAGTCATGACCTCCTGATAGTTAGACGGGTTGGCCGTGTCCATGGCCGCACACCAGTTGTAGAGAAGGCCGTAACGTTTGGGGTCATACGTAGCCTGGTCGTTATTGTACCATGCTGCCATCTTGTTGCTATAGCTAGCATTCCCGGTGGCCACAACCACAATGTTGGTCCCCGTCTTGGGCGAGTGCGTGCACCGCAGGTTCTCGGCCAACCAGCACTGGCTGCCGATCTGTACCACTGCATATTCGTTGCCGTCGTAGTCCGTCACTGAGATAATGTTGCCGTCAGTGTCGGTGGTCTCCAAACCATGGTCTGCAGCATTGTTGTAACCGTTGTTTTTGTACTCATCACCCGTCTGTGCCGGGTGGCTGCCGGCGATGCAAGGATTGGGGCTGTAGTTTCCGAGAACAGTCCGCCTTGTGATAGAGCAGCCATCGACACTCATACCGGTCACGGTGTACACTCCAGCAGGGATTGCACTGCTCATTACCAATGAGTCCATAGCGGTGCTCACCTCCACGTCGGATGAGTTTTTCCATGAAAGCGAGGTGCAGTTGTTATCTACCACAAGCACCTTGTTAGTGCCCGGATCCTCACAAAGTACCAGCGTGGCCGGCGTGCCGCCGGCATTCAACGTTACACTGGTCGTAGCGGTCAGCGTGTAGCTCGGGTTGGTGCGCGTGGCAGTGACGGTAACGGGGTAGGTGCCCGCCGCATTGTAGCTTACCGTGTCCTTATCTGTTGTGCTGGCGCCGGCACTCCATGCAAAGGTGTAGTTGCTGGCATCGTCGTCGCTAATCGTGGCGGTGTAGAAGACAGGCTTTACGGTATCATTACAGAGATACATCGATCCGCCGCCGGTGATGGAAATAGATGGTTCAGCGCCGGTGGTCACGGTGTAAGGGCCGTAGATCGTGGTGCTGTCTTCGTTGCTCACTTTCACAATGACGCAGTATTCGGTTTCTGCCACAAGACCGAATTGCGAAATGACAGTGTCGCCACCAGTGGCTACGACCACAGAATTGATGCAGGTGTTGTAAGAAGAAGACTCCTCCGCAGGGCAGTCGCCTGCACCTTTCTGCACATAGCACACCTCAACGGTGGCTTCAGGCGACTGTTTCGCGTCAACATCATCCACCGCCACACTGAATCCGGTGGGGTTAACGGCGATGGGGTTAGAAACGTCGGCTGTAGGGGCTTGGGTGAGTGTGCGCTGTTGTACAATCGGCGAGGTGGCGCTGCCATAAGCGTTGGTGGCGGTGTACTGCACGTAGTAGTCAGTCTTCGGTGCGAGGCCGGTGAAGGTGTAGTTGTCAGCATCGGAGGCCTGCACGGTCTGGCAGGTGGCACTGCTCATGTCGCTATTGGTGGAGATGCAGATCTCATAGGAAGTGATGGGTTCGACAGAGGTGGCATTGGCTTTCACATTCATGGATGTGGAAGTAACATTGCTCACTGTGGGGGCGTTGGCCGTGATGGCACTCTTCAAGGCCGTAAGTTCGTCCTTCAAACGCTGAAGGCTGTCGAACACGCTGTTGATGCGGCGGCTCAGGCTGTCGAACACGACGAGAAGGTCACACAAATTCACGGCCTCTTGGGTGCAAGGAGCGGCCAAGACGGTGGGGAGGTCGGGGCTGATGGCATCGGGTACGGTGACGGAGTTAGCTGACCTAAAGTCTTGATCTCCAGTGAAAGTGTTGCCATTTCTCAGCGCCACGTTGTTGCAGTTGGTCTCAATGGTGGTGCAAAGGCTGCTTTCCGTCACATAGTGGTCGTTGGTCAGATAGTTGCTTATGCTGTCATGGATTTGCTCGCCGATGTTGTCCGCGATGTTGGCAATGCTGTCGTGAATCCATCCCGTCACACAGTCCTTCACGCTGTCGCAGACATGCGTGTTGAAGGTGTTCACGCGGTTAGTCAGTTCCGTCAGGTCGCTGATGCCCGAGATATTGGCAATGCTGTCGTGGATCCAGCCCGTCACACAGTCCTTCACGCTGTCGCAGACGTGCGTGTTGAAGGTGTTCACGCGGTTGGTCAGTTCCGTCAGGTCGCTGATACCCGAGATATTGGCAATGCTGTCGTGGATAGCGTTGCCCATAACGGTTTCTGTCACATAGTGGTTAGCATTCAAGTACTCTTTAATGCAATTTTCCACGCTGTCACAGATGTGTGTGTTGAAGGTGTTCACTCGGTTGGTCAGTTCCGTCAGATCACTGTTGATGTCTGAAATGGAGTCGTGGATGGCGTTGCCCATGACGGTTTCCGTCACGAAGTGGTTATTCGTCAGACTGTCGTGGATGGCGTTGCCGGCGATGTTGTTCACAATAGTGTCGATGGCGTGGTTGATGTCGGAGTTACCGTCCGCGATAGCGGTGGACACGCAGTTGTTCACGTCGTCGCAGTTCTTGATCTCATAGTCGTTCAGTGCGTTCGTCAGGCTGTCGTGGATGGCGCTGCCGACGTTGTTGTTCACAATAGTGTCGATGGCATGGTTGATATCGGAGTTGCCGTCCGCGATGGCAGTGTTCACGCAGTTGTTCACGTCGTCGCAGTTCTTGATCTCATAGTCGTTCAGTGCGTTCGTCAGGCTGTCGTGGATGGCGCTGCCGACGTTGTTGTTCACAATAGTGTCGATGGCATGGTTGATATCGGAGTTGCCGTCCGCGATGGCGCTACCGACGTTGTTGAGCACCACCGTGTCGATGGCGTGGTTGGTGGTAGAATTACCGT
>CAMVOL010000020.1 GCA_947169105.1 uncultured Bacteroidales bacterium
TTCTTGCCGTTTTCTCGGATGATTTTGGCGCGGTCGGCCTCGGAGGTGTTGTTGTCCACCCCTTTCAGGATTTCGGCTGTAACATCTTCAATATAAGTAAGAAAAGAAACAGTAAGTCCCTCGTTGGGGAGTTCTTGGTCTTTGCTTCTGGCCCAGAAGCCGTCCTGAAGGTAGTCGTGTTCCACGGAAGCGTGGCTCTGCACGTAGGAGAGGCCGCAGTGGTGGTTGGTGAGCAGCAGGCCTTCGGGCGAGATCAGTTCGCCGGTGCAGCCGCCGCCGAACTGCACGATGGCATCTTTGAGGCTGGGCTGGTTGAAGCTGAAAATTTGTTCTGCCGTCAGTTTGCAGCCCAAACGCTGCATGTCGGCGAGGTTCTGTCCATTAATGGAGTAGGGGAGCCACATCCCCTCATCGGCGCGCACACTGGCGACAAGCATCATCAGAAAGATGAATAAAACGTTGATTCTCTTTGACATAATGTTGATAGTTTTGAAAGCGCAAAGGTACGATTTTTTTCGGGAAATAAAAAAAGCGGAAGCATATTCGCCTCCGCTTTTTTATCATTGCATATTGTCAACTTAGTCTTTCACGCAGCGCACGGAATAGCCGATGCACTTTTGCACTTCGTGACGGTTCAGATGAGCGTCGTAGTAGTAGGCAGTGCGGTTCCAAGCGTAGGAGATGGACTGGTTCTTGCCTGTTGCAGTCCAATAGCCGGCATCCACCGTCTGCCAAGTGAAGTCACCGTAGGGGTTGCGGAAACCACCGGCGATGAGGTTGAAACCGTAGTCGTTATTCGCGCCGTCGAGAGCGTCCTTCCAGTGCTTGGTACCTTCCTCACGCAGGGCCTGCGCCGCTTTGTCACGGCCGCCCACCTTGTTTTCAAGGGTGTTCCAGTCAGCATCGGTGGCAACGTGCCAGCCCTTCGGGCAGATGTTGCCGGCGTTGATGGCGTACCAGTTGTACAGGGCACCGTACTCGTTCTTGTTGCCGCTGTTGTTGTCGTACCAGCAGTAGGCAGGCGATTTGCAGTCCACCCATTCCTGTTTGCCAGTCACGTTCTTGATGCTGTTGCCGTTGGCATACTTCGTGGTTTTCAGGTTCTCGGCCATCCACGTCTGCGAACCGATGACAACGGTCTTGTACTCGTTGCCGTCCGCATCCTTCACCGTCTCACCGGCTTTCTGTGCCGACAGCGTCATAGCGCCACCGAGCAGCACAACCAGCAGAAGGCTTCTTAAAATGATGTTTTCCATGTTTTTCATAATACAATATTTTTAAAGATTAATAATTTGATTTGCAGATTTGAAGCTCACTTCGTTCGCATTTACAATTTGATTATTTCTCAATTCTCAATTCTCAATTCTCAATTTTCAGATTACCAGATTTTCGCTCTCTTTTCGGGTTCGAGGTACATCTTGTCGCCGGGCTTGATGTTGAAGGCCTCGATGAAGGCGTCGATGTGCGGCAGGGTGCCGTTCACGCGCCACATGCCGAGGGAGTGCGGGTCGGTCATGGTGCGGCGGGAGATTTCTTCGTCGCGGATGTTGTTGGCCCACACGTTGGCGTAGGCGATGAAGAAACGCTGGTTGGCGGTGAATCCGTCCATCATTTCTTGCACCGTGCCCTGCTCTTTGGCGTGCTGTAACGCCACAAATGAGGTGTTCAGGCCGCCGTTGTCGGCGATATTTTCACCGAGGGTGAACTGACCGTTGGCGTGGAGTCCGGGAAGGACTTCAATGCCGTTGAAGTGGTCCACCAGCACCTGTGCCTGATTGACGAAGTTCTTGCTGTCTTCTTCTGTCCACCAATCGTTTACGTTGCCAGTCTTGTCGTACTGGCGTCCTTGGTCGTCGAAGCCGTGGGTCATCTCGTGGCCGATCACCACGCCGATGGCGCCGTAATTGACGGCATCGTCCGCGTTCATGTCGAAGAACGGGGGCTGAAGAATGGCAGCGGGGAAGCAGATTTCGTTAGTGGTGGGGTTGTAGTAAGCGTTCACCGTTTGCGGCGACATCAGCCATTCGCTCGGATCCACTGGCTTGCCAATCTTGGAGAGGCGGTATTCGTTCTCGAACTTGCTGGCACGCATCACGTTGGCGTAGTAGCTGTCGTTTTCGATGGTGAGCCCGCTGTAGTCGCGCCATTTGTCGGGATAACCGACTTTCACGATGATGGCTTCCAGTTTTTCGAGGGCTTTCTGCTTGGTCTCCTGTGACATCCATGTGACGTTGGAGATGCGTTCGCCGAGGGCGGTCTTGAGGTTGCCGATCATCGTAAGCATACGCTCCTTGGCTTCGGCCGGGAAGTACTGTTCCACATAGAGTTGGCCGACGGGTTCTGCCAGCAGTCCGCTGACGGTATTGATGACCCGTTTCCAACGCTCGCGGTTCTCTTCCTTGCCGGAGAGGATTTTGCCGTAGAATTCAAAGCTGGCATCCACGAAATCGTCGCTGAGGTAGGAGGCGGCTTCGTTGATGACGTTCCATGCGAGATAGGCTTTGACTGCGTTAATATCCTGTGTGGCAAGGAACTTGTTCAAAGATGTGAAATAGGAGGAAAGCACCACGTTCACCTCATCGACCTTGTTCGGAACGATGGTTTCGACATATTTGTTGAGGTCGATGACCGTCATCAGTTTGGCGGCGTCTTCCATCGTCATCACGTTGTTGGTCTTGACGGGGTCTCGGAGTTCGTTTTTGTCAATGAAGATTTTGGCGAGGCCGGCTTCCACGTTCCACACTTTGGCGGCGAGGGCTTTCTCTTTGCCGGCGTTGTTCGTCATTTCGCCGTATTCTGAAAGCTCCATCAGTTTTTCGACCATTGTCAGGTACCCGTCTTTGATTTTGGCGTCGGGTTTCAGGTAGTAGTCGCGTTCGCCGAGGCCGAGGCCGCTTTGGGCCAGCCATGCGATGGTGAGGGTGCTGTTGTTCGGGGAGGCCTCACCAAAAATGCCGAAGAACGGGGAATAGCCGTTGGAGTGGAGTTCAATGATGATGTCGGTGAGTTCCTTGTTGCTTTTTACATCGGCGATTTTCTGGAGGATGGGGCGGATGGGCTGGTCGCCCTGCTCGTTGATGGTCTGCGTGTCCATACCGCAGTTGTAAAAGTCACCGATTTTCTGGGCGATGCTGCCCTTGTCGTTGCTCTGCTGTGCGATATCGGTAATCAGCTTGTTGAGCTGTTTTTCCGTGTTCTCGCCCAGCTGGTCGAAGGAGCCGTAGCGGGAATATTCGGCAGGAAGCGGGTGGCTCTTGACCCAGCCGCCGCAGGCGAACTGGTAAAAGTCATCGGCGGGGTTGGCCGTGGTGTCGAGGTTGTCCATCACGATGCCGGACACCAGCTCTTTTTCAGGATCTCCCTCCTTTTGCCCGTTATGGCAGCCGGAAAAAAGAAAACTAACGATTAGCATAAGCGAACCGATTTTAAGAAATGTTTTGTAACTCATTGTTTTACAGTATTTAATAATAATTTTCGCTTTTTACAATAATCGGCAAAAATACGAAAATTTTGGAAAAAGTGCAGATTATATCGCAAATTTCACCTTTTCCATGATAGCGGACAGCATATACTTGGCACGGAATAGCTGTATTTTAACGTTGCTCATGCTGATGTTCAGCGTCTGGGCGATCTCCTCGTAGGAAAGTTCCTGGAAGTAGCGCAGTTCGATGAGTGTGCGGTATTTGGGACGGAGCTGGTCCACGGCCCAACGCATCATCTTGGCCCGTTCTTTGCGCATATATGTTTCTTCTTGAGTGAGCGACGGCCCTGCCTCGCTTGACTCGCAGGCGTTCTCGAAGACCACGAAGTCCTCATCCACGCACTGCGGGGAGGTGTTTTTGCGCCGCATATAGTCGATGCAGTTGTTGATGGCAATCCGGAATATCCACGTGGAGAAGGCGTAGTCGGTTGTGTATTTGTCCAGATTCTTGAATGCCTTTCCAAAAGCTTCAATGGTAAGATCCTCCGCGTCATACGGGCTTTTCGTCATTTTCAGCATCGTGAAATAGATGGGGTCGCGGTAAAAGGTCATCAGGTCGGTGTAGGCCTGCTGGCTCCCCCCAAGGGCGGAGTTCACAAGGAGCGCGTCACGCTTGGCCTTGTCGGTGGTACTGTTGGCGGCTTTTATCTCCATTTTCGTTTTTCAAATTTGGAAAGGAAATTGATGCAGGGATTGAGGAGGGCGAATACAATGTCGTAAAAGAGGAGGAACGGGGTGAGCCCTTTCTCGTTGGTTTTCTTGGCGGCTTTGCCGAAGACGAAGTGCTGGGAGGCGATTTTTAGAACGGCGATGCCGAGGCCAATGCCCAGAAGTAGGAAGTCCTTGAGGCAGAAGACGATAGTGCAGGCAAGGGCTGCGTAGAACAGCAGCGAAAGAAAGTTGTACATTTTCAGGAGGATGCGGCCACCTGTGGTGTAGCACGAGCGGGTGACGAAGGCGGCTTTCTTCTGCTGGAACCAGCGCGACGGCGTGAGCCCCGTCTGCGAAATCAACGCGTCAGGATCCGGCTCCACGTCGCAGGCGACGGAGGTGGCGACTTTGTTCATAAAGATGTCGTCATCACCGTAAGGCATCCGGGGTTGCGCCATGAATGTCTCCTTGTTCTTCAGAAAGATGGTTCTTGTGTAGGCGAGGTTGCGTCCGTTGGCCATCACCGGCATTCCCGCCAAAGTGTAGGAAAAGGAAATGATAAGGTTCCGAACCGCGTCATAGCGCATCAGGGCGTTGAGGAAACCGGGCTTGCGGACTACGGACACGCCGCCGAAGACCACGCGGACCTTACGGGTGAACCGCCCTGCAAGGTGCTGGAGCCAGTAAGGGCTCGCGGGTATGCTTGACGCGTCGGTAAGCACCACCATTTCGTTTTTTGCCGCCTTGATGCCCAGAGCCAGTGGAAATTTCCGGCCCCGGATATTGGAAATGGACGAAGTCAGATCGACATAATGGAGGTTCGGGTAATTGTTCTTGAACTCGTTGATGAGGTCTGCCGTTTCGTCGATGGAGTTGTCGTTCACCACCACCACTTCATAGTTCGGATAGTCCTGCGAAAGCAGCACGGGCAGCGACTTGATCAGCAGGTGCGACTCGTCGCGGGCGGTCAGCACCACCGAGACGGGCGGCAGGTCGTCCACCGGCACCGGCTTTTTCTCTTTGCGGAACACGAAACGTCCGTACAAAGCGAAGTAGTAAAGCAGAAGCAGTAGCGAGATGGTGCCAAGGCAGATCACACAAATCAAGGGGATATTCACGAGAACGGAAAGCAACATACTCCTGTTAGAATTTAACGCGCAAAAGTATTTCAAATGTTTCGGATTTTGGTGTATTTTTGCCGCAAAATACTAACAGAATGCAGTTCATTGTTGAAAAATCCGACGAAAAGAGCTCGGCACGCGCCGGTGTCATCACCACCGACCACGGCAAGATACAGACTCCCATTTTCATGCCCGTAGGGACATTGGGCGCTGTGAAAGCCATCCACATGTACGACCTGAAAGATGAAGTGAAGGCACAAATCATCCTTGGTAACACCTACCACCTGTACCTGCGCCCCGGCATGGAGGTGATTGCAGCGGCGGGCGGACTGCACCAATTCAACGGCTGGGACCGTCCCATCCTCACCGACAGCGGCGGCTTCCAAGTGTTCTCCCTCAGCCAAACCCGCAAGATCAAACCCGACGAGGGCGTCTGGTTCCAGTCGCACATTGACGGCTCCCGCCACCTTTTTTCACCGGAGAAAGTTATTGACATACAACGTACTATCGGTTCCGACATTATGATGGCCTTCGACGAGTGTCCGCCCTATCCCTGCACCTACGAATACGCCCGTAAGTCACTTGACATCACCCTCGGCTGGCTTGACCGCTGCTGGAAGCGGTTTCACGAGACCGAGCCAAAGTACGGGCATTCACAGACCCTCTTTCCCATCGTGCAAGGTAGTACCTACAAAGACCTACGGACCAAGTCGGTGGAGCACATTGTCAAGCTCGACAGCGAAGGTGTCGCCATCGGGGGCATTGCCGTCGGTGAGCCCACGGACCTGATGTACGAGATGGCCGACCACTGCTGCCAGATCCTGCCGAAAGACAAACCACGCTACCTGATGGGGGTCGGAACGCCAGCCAACATATTGGAAAACATTGCTTTGGGCGTGGATATGTTCGACTGTGTGATGCCCGCCCGCGACGGCCGCCACGGACTGCTTTTCACTTGGGACGGAATCATGAACATGAAAAACGAGAAGTGGAAAGCTGACTTCACCCCCTTGGATGCCAGTAGTGACCTGACCGCCGACCGCATTTACACTCGCGCCTACCTGCGTCACCTATACACCGCCGGCGAAATGCTCGGCCCGATGATTGGGACCATCCATAACCTCCACTTCTACCTGCAGCTCGTCACTATGGCGCGGCAGAAAATCATTGATGGCACCTTCACCGAGTGGAAAAACCGGATGGTGCCGATATTGTCGAAGAGAGTGTAATCGTTACTTTCCAGAATTTGCGAGTCGGAGCAGTGCCGCAAACACGGCATTGCACGTCCGCTCCACAATCTGCGCCCGCCGCCCCGTAAGGTGCAGCAGTTCAGTCGTCACGCCCGCTGCCGATGCGACGGCAATCCAGACGGTGCCCACCGGCTTTTCGGGAGTTCCGCCGCCTGGTCCGGCCACGCCCGTGGTGGCCACGGCATAGTCGGCACCAAGGCGCACGCGCACACCTGCTGCCATCTCCCGCACGGTTTCCTCGCTTACAGCCCCGTGCCGCACCAGCGTCTCATGGCTTACTCCCAAAGCACACTCCTTCACCTCGTTGCTGTAGGCGACGACCCCGCCCCGGAAATATTCGGAAGCGCCAGCCAACGCCGTCAATTTGGAAGCAATGGAGCCGCCCGTACAGCTTTCGGCCGTGGCCAAAGTCCTTCCTGAAGCGGCCATCGTTCGCGCCACCAACTCGGGCAACGACTCCGCATCTTCGCCCGCAATATATTGTCCAGCAAGCGGATACAGTCCCGTTACGGCTTCATTAATTTGGCTTTGCAGTTTTGCGGAGTCGTTGCCGCGGGCGGTGAGACGCAGTTTCATCAGTCCGGGCTGCGGAAGGTAGGCCAGCCGGATGTTCTGCGGCAATGCCAGCTCCCACGGCTCAATCAGATCGCTGAGGAATGACTCGCCAATCCCCTGTAGCAGGATGTTTTTGTTGACGATGGCCCCGACTTCAAAGTGCTTTTTCAAACGTGGGACAATCTCCGTTTCCATCAAATTGATCATCTCGAACGGAACGCCGGGCAATGAGACCACCACCTTCGAGGGGTGGTCATCGGTCTCGAACCACATACAGGGAGCTGTGCCTAACACATTGTTGATCATGGTGCAGCAGCGGGGAACCCAAGCTTGTAGCCGGTTGATGTCGGTCAGTTCGCGCCCGTGGGCCGCGACGATGCGGCGCACGTTCTCCAAAGCCTCCTCATTCTCATATAGTTCGCTTCCGAAAAAGTCGCACAACGTCTTT
Source organism: uncultured Bacteroidales bacterium (assembly GCA_947169105.1). GTDB lineage: Bacteria > Bacteroidota > Bacteroidia > Bacteroidales > WCHB1-69 > UBA1756. The sequence goes on from CAMVOL010000020.1 coordinate 7,507, forward strand.
TTGGTGATGTCATCTTTCGTCGGGCCGAGGCCGCCGGTAATCAGGACGGCATCGCTGACATTTAGGCAATGGTGTAGATAGTTTCGGATGTCTTCGGCATTGTCACCGATGGTGAAAACGCTGCCGACAGCCATCCCTGCCTGCGTAAGCATCTGTGACATTTTGGAAGCATTGGTGTTCACCACCTGTCCGATCAGGAGTTCATCTCCGATATTTAGAATGCTGATTCTCATTGTATTGTGTTGTTAGAAAAAGAAGTGCAATAATACAATATTCCAGCAAAATACATCACATTACTCCATCTTCCAATCCTCTTGTTTTTTTACTTTTCAACTTTCACACTTTTAAACTTTAAAACTTTACAAACCTGATAAACTTTCAAACTAAAATTGTATCTTTGCCGCCTTATTTAAAAACCGTACTGATGAAAAAATTATTCATTCTGATGATTTGTCTGGCTTCGTGCCTTTCGTCATTTTCCCAAGACAAACCTGCCGCCGCTGGGCCGCGCATCCCTTCGGTGGAGCTGAAAACCCTTCAGGGCGATGTGATGACCACCAAGGAATTTTACAATGGAGACCGTCCGTTTATTGTCAGTTTGTGGGCCACGTGGTGCAAACCGTGCATTGAGGAGCTGGAGGCCATCTCCCTCGTTTATGAGGAGTGGGTGGAGGAACTTGGCGTGAAGTTGTACGCCGTTTCCATTGACGACAGCCGTTCCGCCTCCAAGGTGGCGCCGTTTGTCCGTGCCAAAGGATGGGATTATGTTGTCCTTCAGGATGTTAATTCTGATTTGAAACGAGCTCTGAATGTGGTGGATGTTCCGTTTCTCTGCATCTATAACCAGTATGGCGAGATGGTGTGGTCGCATACCTCCTACGCCACTGGCGGTGAGGAAGAGGTTTACGAAGTGCTGAAAAGCCTTATCAAAAGCGAATAATTCCTGAATATGAAACATTTAGCAAGAATTTTGCTCTTCTCCGTCTTCTTGGCGGGGATTTTTACTTTGTCGGCACAATCAAAATGGGGGCATATCAGTGGCGACTTTGGCTTCAATGGTATGTTCTATATTCCTGATTCTCTGATGAATGCAAAAGAGGTGAAGGAGAAGGTGCGGGCTAATACGTGGCTGAATGTCAATTATACCAATGGCGGGTTCACCGCCGGGGTCCGCTACGAGTTCTACAGCTATCCGCTGATTGATTTTGAGGACATCGGGTACAAGGGCCAAGGGCTGACCAACTATTTCCTTGATTACAAGAATGATTTCATCCAAGTAACTGCCGGAACTTTTTATGAGCAGTTCGGCAACGGGTTCGCTCTTCGTGCTTACGAGGACCGGCAGCTCGGCATCGACAACAGCTTGCTGGGTGCCCGCATCCGTGTCACGCCCTACAAAGGAGTCCTGTTGAAAGGGGTGTGGGGGCTCGAACGCAAGAATTTCGATTTTGAATACCTCAAACGCAAGGATTATGTCCGCGGTCTTGATGCGGAAATCTCCTTCAGCGACATGATTCCGAAGATTTCCGAAAAAGGTTTTACGGCATCCATCGGCGGGAGTTTTGTCAGCAAGTTTGAAAAATCGGAAAATGACATCTATGTCAATTTTCCTATCGGTGACGTTGAAAGCGGCATCATTCCTGCCGACAAGATTCCGCAGAACGTCGCCACTTGGGCCGCCCGTCTCAACTTTGGCTACAAGGGCTTCCGTCTTGAAGGTGAGTTCGCCCACAAAAGCAATGACCCCAACAACACCAACGGCTATATTTACAAAACGGGCAATTCTCTGTTAATCAGTGCTTCCTATTCTATGAAAGGGTTCGGTGTGGAGGCATCCTTCCTTCGCTCCGACAATATGGACTTCCGCAGCCAGCGCGACATCTCCGCCAGCACGCCGCTGTTGGCCATCAACTATATCCCGTCGGTTTGCCGGCAGTATTCATACGCGCTCCTCGGCAATTACAGCTACGCCAGCCAGCCCAACGGACAAATTGGGGTGCAGGCGCAAATCAACTACAAAATTCCGAAAAATTCGAAACTTGGCGGCAAGTACGGCATTGACCTCGCCCTGAACTACGCCCGTTTCCACAATGTGGAACAGAAGCTGGTTCCGGAGGCAGTGGAGCACGGCACGGTTTGCGGCACCGACGGCTATAGCTCCTCCTTCTTCAAGTTCGGGCCGGAGGTGCTTTATCAGGATCTTGGCCTCGAAATCAGCCACCGGTTCAATAACAAAAAGTGGAAGCTAGACCTCGCCTACAATTTCATCACCTATAACCTTGAAATCCTGCAAGGCCATCCCAGTCCGCTGTTCCGTGGGCACAACGTGATGGGACGTGTCACCTACAAGATTAACACCAAACATGCCCTGAAGTTCGAGATGGACCACCTTTACGCCAAAGAGGACGACGGCAGTTGGCTGTACGGCATCTTGGAATACTCCATCGCCCCGCACTGGTTCATTTCCATCAGTGACCAATGGAACTACGGCAATGAGGTGAAGAACCAACGCATTCATTATTACAATATTGCAGCTGCATTCGTCATCAAGACCACCCGCATTGCCCTCAATTTCGGCAAGACGAAAGAGGGCATCCTCTGTATCGGAGGCGTTTGTCGCAGCGTACCCGCTTCATACGGGCTTGGCTTATCTGTTACCACTTCATTTTAACTATTTGATATTCAATGTATTGAAAATATGAAAAAAATTACGTTCATACTGACTTTCATTGCCACAGTCATCATTGCTGTGTCGTGTGACAAGATTGAGGGACCGTACCTGCAATACGATGAGAGTGTGGAAACCACAGTGGAGTTCCCCGAGTTGGATAAGAACACCTTATATAAAAAGGTACTGGTGGAAGAATTTACCGGACACCGTTGTTCCAATTGCCCTGAGGGACATCGTCTGCTGGCTTCATTGGCGGGCAATATGGGGGACACTTTGGTGTGTGTGTGCATCCATGCGGGTACACTGGCACGTCGCACTTCCGCTTTCCCATACGATTTCACCACAACTGAGGGTACGGAACTTTACGAGGGATTTTCCGTTGGAGCCACCCCCCGCGCCGTCTTCAACCAGAGCCAGTTCAATGGCGGATACGCTGTGTCCATGTCCAATTGGGCACAGGCGGTGGAGCATTTCAAGCAGGGGACTCCCATCGCTGCCATCCAAATGATCAACGAATTTTCCGGCGGCACCCTCACCGCCCACACCAAAACCACCTTCCTCACCGACTATGATGAACCGGTCAAGCTGGCCCTTTATGTACTGGAGGACAGCATTGTCAGTCCCCAGATTGACGGTATTGACACCACCGCCAACTATGTGCACAACCACGTGATGCGCGGCTCACTCAACGGCACCTACGGCACGTTCATTTCCGACAACGGGACGGTTATGTCAGACAGCAGCTATACCAAATCTTACCAGCTGGTTTGTGCAGGAAAGGACTGGGTGCCAGCTCATTGTAGTGTAGTGGCCATCCTGACGAACGCAACCACGAAAGAGGTATTACAGGTGGAAAAATGTCCCTTCCTCCATGAATAAGTTAAAAGAACATCAGGGGTACAAGGCCGCCATCGCTTTTTTCAACCGGCTCATCATTCCTGGATTTCAGGGTGTGCCGGTGGGTACGGTGATGAACTTCTTTGTGGAGTCACTCTCCAAAGGAATCCTCTTCCACCGCGCCGCCGCTATGACCTATCGTGTCTTCATCGCGCTCATCCCGTTGCTGATGGCGCTGTTTGCCGGCATCTCCTTCCTCGGTGAGGATGTGCGGCTAACGATTCTGAATTTCATGGAATCCATTGTTCCGGCGTACGTGTGGCCGGCTATCTCCGACATGATCACAGAGGTGGTCATGAAACAGAACGGTACCCTTTTATGGTCTTCGTTCGGTTTCGGCCTGATTTTTGCTATCATCTGTGTCAATGCGCTCATCAATATCATGAACACGACGTATTACAGCTGTAACCGCCGCCGGCCATTCCTGAAGCAGCTGCGGGTCGTGCTGTTCATCCTTGCCCTCTGGTTCGTCATCATTCTGTTGGCAGTGGCGGTTTTCCTCGGGGCCTCCCTCGGTTTCAACTACCTTGACAACCACCTCTTTCAGTCGCCGCGGCTGATGTCTTCCACTCTTTCTCTTGTCAAGTGGCTGCTGCTGTTCGCCCTTGTCTATGTCTTTATCTCCTCCTTGTACTACCTTGCGCCAGCCAATAGGAAAGAGTACCGTTTTTTCTCCGCCGGTTCCACCTTCGCCAGTCTTGCTATGGTTCTTGTCTTGGGGGTGCTGAACTACTATTTCGCTAATTTCAGCAACTACAACGTTTTATATGGCTCTCTTGGTGCCATCCTCGCCATCCTCCTTTGGCTCTATTGGAATGCCCTGTTCATCCTCATCGGTTTCGACCTTAACATCAGCATTGTTCAGGCAAAACGGAGCATCTCCGATGAAAAGGAGAATGAATTTAATTGTGAAATTAATGAAAATCAATAAGATATTTTTCCTTTTCGTTGGAATTTCCCTTATTCTTTTTTCTTGTATTCATAGAGGGAATTCGGATTTCGTGCGTATGGAAGGCGACCATTTTGAGACCGCGCAGGACACATTCTTCCCGCTGATGCTCAACTATATCGTCTCCTTCCAGAGTCAGGGAAACCAGTTTATCGTGGCGCCATCCGTCACGTATGACTCCCTCGGTTATGCCGATGCCGTCGGGAAACGGGCGGTAAAGAGGCAGCTGCTTGGGCATTTTAGCCTGGTTAAAGATTTGGGTTTCAACACCGTGCGTATCTGTTTTGACCGTGCGGTGCAGGACGAGGACGGACGGTACTACTATCAGGCGGACCGGAAATTTTATCTTGACCAGAAAAAGGACAGGAGAGCTATCCTTCGTGGTCTTGGGCGTTTGGTCTCCATCGCAGACAAACAAGGGTTGCGGGTGATGCTGCTAATTAGGCCTCCTTTTTCAGAAAATGATGATTTACAACAATTTACAAAAGAACTTTTGGGATATTTCAAAAACAATCCCACTATTTTTGCCTATGATTTTATGAACGAGCCGCTTTATTTCGACCCTTGTGAGGACCGGAAGAAGACGGCGGCTGTGGCTATTGTGGGCCAATGGAAGAAAATGATGACAGAATGCGCGCCGAACCAGCTGTTCACCATCGGTTTCGCAGAACCTATTGAGGTGTTTGAGTGGGACTGCTCCCTTCTTCCGGTGGATTTCGTGGAATTCCATACCTACCATCCGCTGCGGGTTCCAAACGAGATCTACTGGTATTCACAATATTGCGGGAAACCGTGGATGATTGGGGAAACGGGACTTCCCGCCGACAACGATTCCATCACTTACGAAGAGCAGGCGCAGTTCGTGCGGGAGGCGTACCAGCTTACCCGTGATGCGGGTGGCTGCGGCTTCGGATTGTGGGAATTTCAGGATTATGACAGCCCAGGCAATACGTACGAGGCGAGCTACACGGGGCTGCTGCGGCACGGCGGCGAAATCCGCAACGGCAAATATACCATCAAGGGTACTTTGAAACCCGTGGCCCACGTTATTGCCGGCCTCGTACAGGATTACAGCCCAAGAACATACATCCGACCTGTCAATTATTATAATATGGTGGGCTACAGAAATATCCGTATCAGAGGCCTGATTCTGGACACGCTGACAGGTAAGGGCATTGAAGGGGCTGTCATCCGCGGCTGGAACGACAACTGGTCGGTGGGGATGAACACATACAGTGACGGGGACGGGAATTTCGAACTTTACTGCAACGACCGCTGCAACCACTTCGAGGTTTCGGCGGCGGGCTATTCTACGATAAAATTTGATTGCGACATTGACTACGTCCCGTTGTCAGAAAATGCCGCTGACATTCATGACCTTCCGTCAAAAGAACTTGAATATCACAAAATATCTTATCATCCTTTTGTAAAAAAGGAGATTCCCGACAGCAGTTTCTTCCGTGTGATGAATTTCGAGCCGACCCTTTTCCAATATGCGGTTTGGGAAGGAAAATTGGGAATTTTGAATTTGGAGAAAATTCCTGTGGCTGTTCCAAAGTAGGGAAGCGGACACAGCGGATTTTACGACAAGGCCTGATTGACTTTCTGCGAGCTTTTCAGGATGGCATCGTACTCTTCAGGGGTGATGTCATTGAAGAAATAGTGGACGGGATTCACCTTTTTGCCACCTTTGATGACCTCGTAATGGAGGTGTGAACCCGTTGAAATGCCGGTGCTGCCGACGTAGCCGATGATTTGTCCGCGCACCACCTTCTCGCCGGGCTTGACGGCCTTTTTGGAGAGGTGGGCGTAGAGTGTCTGGTACGAATAGCCGTGGTTGATGAGCACCGCGATGCCGTAGCCGCTACCCGTCTTTTCGCGCGACACCACGCCGTCGGCGGTGGCATACACCGGCGTGCCCTTCTTGGCGGTGATATCTACTCCTGTGTGCGGACGCAACACCTTCAGGATGGGGTGGTAACGGTATCCGAAACCCGATTGAATCTCATAGATGTTCGGCAGCGGGCGGATGGCGGGGATGCAACGGAGCATGTCGCTTTTCTTGCTGACCATGCCGGCAATGGTGTCGAAAGAGTAGGACTGCACCGACAGTTCCACACAAAGCCGGTCGGCCTTGTGATTCACATCGTTCAGCATTTTAATGACATCCGGAGATTTGATGTTCTCTACGGGGACGTTGTCGGCGAGGAAGGGGTAGCGCTCGCTCAACGGCACCGGTTCACTCTCGAAGATGGAGCGATAGATCTTGTCGTCGCGTTCCTGTATGTCCTTTGCCACGGTGGTCAGCTGGTCCACACGCTGGTCAAGGACTTTCAGCTGGTCCTTCAGCTCCTCGTTCTCCTGCCGTAGCATCAGCTCCTTTGGGGAGTCGATGAGGTAGAACGAAATCCAGATGATGATGACCGAGAAGGCGAGTGCCGTGGCAAGGAACCATGCCACCCGTTTGGCGATGTCCTTGACGGAGAACTGTTTCTTCTCGAAAGTCAGCGTTTCCGGATTGAAGTAATAGAAGGTCTGCAGCTTCATCGGCGGTTATTTTTTCAGTTTGAGCATCCGGTCCTTTTTCAGCTTTTCCGTGGCGGGGATGTTGTTGTACTTGCAGAGTTTCTTGAGGGAGATGGCGGTCTTTTGCGAGATGTAAAGCAGTGATTCTGAATTTATTACTTTATAATAGGGCTCTTTTCCCGAATTGTTCTTCTTTTCAATATAAACCACCTGTCCCACTTTCAGTTTGGCGTTGCCGGTGGCGTCATTGTATTTTTTGAGGCGGGCTTCCTTATCCTGCACGTCGCGTGCGATTTTGGCGTAGGTGTCACCTTTTTGGGCGATGACGAAGAGGGTGCGGTTATTGGCATAGACCGCACGGTCGGTGAAAGGGTAGTCGGCGCGGGGGTATTCGCCATCGAGGGCGGAAAAGACGGTGAGGGCGGTCGGTTTCTCGTCGCGGGCAGCCACTTCATCGGCGGCATTCTCCTCGGGTTTTGGGGCGGGAGTTGTCGTTTGCGATGGGGTAGGGGCGGGTTCTGTGGTTTTGGCAGAGCCGTTCGGGGTGGCGGGATTCGGTTTGGTGGGGGCGGGCGGGGTGTCCTGCGGGTTCTGTTTCGCCGGCTTGTGCGGTTTGTGCGGCTTGGCCGGTTCGGGCGTGATGCGGGAATCGTCGTTGGTCGGGGCGGATTGCGCAGCAGGTTTTGCGGGCTCTTTTGCCGTTACTGGAGGTTGGACGTTGGGATAGTTTTTAAAGTAGCCGTTAGCGAGCCGCTCTTGATAGATGGTGTCGAGGCGGGCGATGTGGTAGGTCTCGATGAGGCGGATGAGGCGGGTGGCGTATTCGGGGTTCGTGGCGTACCCGGCGGCTTTCAGACCGTTGGCCCAGCCGGCGTAGTCCATCACGTCAAGGTCGAAGAGGGCGCTGTAGCGTGGACGGGTTTTCAAAAAAAGCGAATGATCGTTGAACGACTCCTCCACGGTGGCGTACTTGCGGAAGCACTCCTGCAGTTCGTCGTCGTCAATGAGGATGGTGTCGCCGGTCCATTCCTTGTGGCACTTGATGCCGAAGTGGTTGTTTCCGTCCGTGGCGAGGTGGCTCATTCCGCAGGCGCTTTCAAAAATCCCCTGCGCGATGGTGATGCTGGCGGGGATTTTGTACTCGTACATCTTGTTGATGGCTGGCTCCTGATAACGCTCGATATAAGCGTAAATGTCGGCTTCAGTATATTGCGCGGCGGCAGTCAGGCAACTGATTCCCGCGACAAGACCCATAAAGGCGGCTTTCATTCTTCTCATAATGCAAGACTTTAATTCACATTCAGATACAAGTTTGCAAAGGTATTCCTTTCTTCTAAGAATTTCTTTTCCACCAAGAAAAAGAATTAAACACCTGAATGTTGGTTAAATGGAGGGGAAATCAGGAAAAATAGAATCCAGAAAAATTGTACCTTTGCCGTCTCAAAATTTATTTGCAGCTTGATTTGCAATGATGACAATTCCTTTACTATGAAGATATTAGGCAAGCTTCTTCTCCTTTTTGTAATATTTCTGATTCACGTTTCTGTTTTTTCACAACAAGATACAGTATCTCTGAAGACCAAAGTTCTGACGGGCTTTAACGGTGGAATGATGTTGCACACTGGCTACCTATATGGCACGATTCCAGAAATCGGCTATAAGGCGAAGGGCGCACCGTTCGGACTGGGCGGCACCATCCGGCTGCAATTAGGTCAGCACTGGATGATTGGTGGCGAAGGGTACGTTTCCACCCTGCGGCAAATGCACAACGGCAGCTACATCAAGTACGGTTGGGGCGGTGTCTTGGGCGAATTCTATTGGGCCTTTCGCCACGTGATGCCCTACGTCGGGCTGACGGTGGGCGGCGGAAGACAGACCACCTTTCTGATGTTTGACGGCACCAGCAGCGACTGGAGGGCGGAAGACGACGCCGTTTTCCACAAACAGGGCTTTTTCGCCCTCACCCCCTTCATCGGCTGCGACTTCATTGCTACCAAGTTCCTGCACCTTACACTCAAAGCCGACTGGATGACCACGATTTCCGGACGCAAAGTGCTCGCACCGACGGGCCCCCGCTTCTACTTCGGGGTGATTTTCTACCATTAGAAAAAAATGCTACCTTTGCAGCCCTAATGACACCTTCTTTTATGAGCACTACAATCCATAATCATCTGCGGGACAAAATAGCCTCGTTCCTCCTTCTTCTCCTCTGTTCGGTTTGCTTTTTTGCCGGATGCACCCGTCACAACGGCGTCACGTTTAACGGCACTATCACTGGTGCCGACGGCCGCTATCTGACCGTAACCCGAACCTGCGCTGGGGAGACGGTCCTCACTGACTCCGTCCAAATTCGGGACGGGCATTTCCGGCTGACCCTTCCGGTCGGAGACGACGGTCCTGCCTTTTACCGCATCAGTATCTGCAACAACAACGCCTTCACCACCCTCGCCAGCAAGGGCGAAACCGTCACCATTGAGGCGGACGAGGTGTCGTTAGTGCGCAGCTACCGCGCCACTGGCAGCCCCGACGCAGAACGGATGGGCCAGCTTGACCACCAGCTCGCCCTCTTCGCCGACTCCACCGACTACCTGATGGTGCTCTACAACCAGCAGACGGATGACGATTCCCTGCGCGAAGCCATCGAATGGGCCTATCTGCAAATCAAGGCCAACCACACTGCATTTTTGCGGAATTTCATCGCCCAAAACTCCGAATCCCTCAGCTGCCTCGCCGCCTTCTACCAACGCTACAACCAGTGCATTTTCCTCCCTGAAAAGGAAAATGTCGAACTATTGCAGGAATTATACGGGCAATGGAAGCAGCTCTATCCCGAGAACAAGGAAGTGCAATGGGTCGGAGAACGCTTGGAAAAAATCAAAGGGAAGTAACGGAGTGATTTTTTTGCACGGAGCCGTCTCCAATTCTAAAAATTGTAGTATTTTTGCCGCCCGAAAAAGCGAGGGGATGTAGCTCAGCTGGTAGAGCACTTGGTTCGCAATCAAGGGGTCGCGGGTTCGAATCCCGTCTTCTCCACAAATGCCACAAATTGTTGAATTTCAATGATTTGTGGCATTTTTATTTTGTACCGAAATATTTTCTGAAGTCTCAATTCCCGACTTCCGACAGCATCTGCCACAGCAGCTGCGTCGGCAGCCCCATCACATTGTAATACGAGCCGTCGATATATTCGATTCCGACATAACCGATCCACTCCTGCACACCGTAGGCACCGGCTTTGTCAAAAGGTTTGTAATTCTTTATGTAATAATGGATTTCCTCGTCCGAAAGCTCACGGAATTTTACTTTGGTCGTGCGGTGTCTTGTCAGCTTCTTCGTCTCCGTCATCACGGTCAGCCCGCTGATGACCTCGTGTTCACGCCCCGAAAGCAACCGTAACATCCGGTAGGCGTCATCCGCATCTTTCGGTTTTCCCAGAATTTCGTCGCCCACCACCACAATCGTGTCGCAGGCGATGAAGAGACTCCCTTCTGGAAACTGCTGGAAATCAATGGTGGTCAGTTTCAGCGCCGACAAGTACTCCGCCACTTCCGCCGGGGACAATTCCACTGGGTACGCCTCCTTGACATTCGTCGGCATTACCTCGAAGTCGAAGCCCATCCCCCGCAACAACTCGTTGCGGCGGGGCGACTTGGAGGCCAAATAAATCTTGTTTTTGACAAACATTTTCGTGTTATTTTTCCAAGATGAAATTCACCGCCTCAATCATGGAGGAGAAGTAGTGGAACCGCATATCGGGGATGTAGGTTTTCTCAATCTCCTCAATGTCCTTTTGGTTGGCGGACGAAAGGACGATGTCATAGATGCCAGAACGCTTGGCAGCCAGCACCTTCTCGTTCAGACCACCCACCGGGAGCAGCTTGCCCCGTAGGGTGATTTCGCCCGACATGGCGATCTTGGCGCGGACTTTCCGTCCCGTGAAGGTGGAGACCATCGCCGACAGCATCGTGATGCCGGCGGAGGGGCCGTCTTTCGGCGTAGCACCTTCCGGCACGTGTATGTGGATGTTCCGCTCCTGCAGCATTTCCGGCTTGATGCCGAAATCGTCGGCGTGCGACTTGATGTACTCGTAGGCAATCGTCGCCGACTCCTTCATCACATCGCCCAAGTTGCCTGTCATCGTCAGGATGCCTTTGCCGGGTGACGTAACCGCCTCAATGAAAAGGATTTCTCCACCGACGGATGTCCACGCAAGTCCCGTCGCCACGCCGCAGGTGCCTTCGTCCAACGAATTCTCCTTCTGGAAAAACGGCGCGTGCAAAATGGTGATGAGGTCCTCTTTCGTGATTTTCTTCTGCAACGTGCCCGTCTTCACGAACTCTGCCGCACGGTGACGGATCACTTTGGCGATAGTGCGCTCCAACGTACGGACGCCTGCTTCACGGGTGTAGTCGCCAATGATGCTTTCGATGATCTTATCGGTGAACTGCAACGCACCCTTCTCCAGGCCATTTTCTTTCAACTGTTTGGGAACCAGATGCTTCTTTGCAATATTCACCTTTTCTTCCAAGTAATAGCCGGAAATGTCGATGACCTCCATACGGTCGATAAGCGCGGGCGGAATGGTGCTCAGGCTGTTGGCCGTAGCGATGAACAGCACTTTGGAAAGGTCATATCCGATTTCAAGATAGTTGTCGTAAAAGGCAAAGTTCTGTTCGGGGTCAAGCACTTCCAAAAGGGCGGCAGAAGGGTCTCCCTGCACGTTCATTCCCAGCACTTTATCAATTTCATCCAAGACAAAAACGGGATTGGAAGTGCCCGCTTTTTTCAGACTTTGGATGATACGGCCGGGCATGGCACCGATGTAGGTTTTGCGGTGCCCGCGAATCTCGGACTCGTCGCGGAGGCCGCCGAGGGACACTCGGATGTACTTGCGCTGCAACGCATCGGCGATGGAGTGCCCCAACGAGGTCTTGCCGACGCCGGGAGGGCCGACCAGGCAGAGAATCGGGGCCTTCATGTCCTGTTTCAGCTTCAGGACGGCAATGTACTCAATGATGCGCTCCTTCACCTTTTCGAGGCCATAATGGTCGCGATCAAGCACCTTGCGGGCGTGCGTCAGGTCGAAATCATCCTCCGAATATTCGTCCCACGGCAAATCAACCAGCAGTTCCAAGTAGTTGACCTGCATGGAAAATTCGGGCGACATGTGGCTGGAGCGTTCCAATTTTTCGATTTCACGATTGAAGACCTCCTCCACCTCCTTCGACCACTTCTTTTTCGCCGCCTTCTCCTTCAGTTCGGCGCAGGCGCGGTCAACGGGAGAATCGCCCAATTCTTTCTGAATGGCCTTAATCTGCTCATTCAGAATATATTCCTTCTGCTGACGGTCAATTTCCTGCTTCGACTTGTCCTGAATGTCGGCCTTGATTTCCAGAATCTGAATCTCCTTATTCATATATTTAAGGACGGCGTCAGCACGCTCGGTAATGTCGGTAATTTCGAGAAGACGCTGTTTTTCAGCCACTTTCAAGCTGAGGAAGGTGGCCAAAAAGTTGATCAGGAACAGCGGGCTGTCGATGTTCCGGATGGCGAACAGAATTTCCTTCGGGAGCTGCGACGACAGCTTCACCATCTGGGAGGCGGTGTCGCGCACGGAGGCCACCAACGCCTTGAACATCTTGCGGTTACGCAGGTTGCGGTCGAAATCGTTGGTCGTATAAGTCGTCACCTCCGCACGGATATACGGATCGTAGCTAATGATGGAGACAATCTCAAACTGCTTGATTCCCTGCACGATGAGAGTAACGCTGCCGTCAGGCATGGTGATGTACTTCAGGATGCGGGCCATTGTCCCCACGTTGTAAAGGTCGGAGAGGGTCGGCTCTTCCACCTCTGTATCGCGCTGGGTTACAATACCTATCGGATATTCACCGTGGGAAAAATCCTGCGCCAGTTTGATGGACTTGGCTCTTCCCACCGTAATCGGAAGCACAGTGCCGGGATAGAGAACGGTGTTGCGCAATGGCAACAGCGCCATCTCGGTCGGAATCTTGTCGCGCCGGATACGGTCCTCGTCTTCGGCAGAAAAAAGCGGGATGAAATTATTGTCGTTGTTAAGCAAATCGCTTAATATGAGTTCGTTGCTATGTTCCATAGATTAATTTTCACAATGTAGTGCAATATCATAAACCTTTTTCAAGAGATTTTGTTCAATCGTATCCAAAATTTTATGTCGCCGTGCCATAACAGTCTGTGCTGTAGCGAGGAACTTGTTGAAATCGTGCGTCTCGTACAGGTTGCCCGGACTGCCGAACGAGAACGACGGCACGAACTTGGGATGGAAGCCGGTGCCGAAAAGACCCGCGCCCACGCCCACGACCGTGCCGGTGTTGAACATCGAGTTGATGCCGCACTTGGAATGGTCGCCCATAACGAGGCCGCAGAACTGTTCGCCCGTCTCCTCCATACGGCGGGTGGCGTAGTCCCAGAGGCGTACGTTGGAGTAGTTGTTCTTGAGGTTGGAGCAGTTGGTATCGGCGCCGAGGTTGCACCATTCTCCAATCACGGCATTGCCGATGAAGCCGTCGTGAGCCTTGTTGGAGTATCCGAGGACGACGGTCTCGCCCAGTTCGCCGCCCACCTTGCTGTAGGGGCCGATGGTGGTGCCGCCGTATATCTTGGCGTCCATCTTGGTGACGGCGTGTTCACAGAGGGCGACGGGTCCGCGGAGGCGGCACCCCTCCATCACTTCGGCACCGCGCCCGATGTAGATGGGGCCGCTGGTGGTGTTGAGCACAGAAGCTTCGACCACCGCGCCCTCTTCGACAAAGATGCGGGACGGGTCGCCGATGACGGTGTTGGTAGGACTGAGGGACTGCGAGGAGCGGCCGGCAGTGAGGTCGGCAAAGTCGTGTCCGATCTCCTGCCCGTTCAGCAGGAAAAGGTGGTACGGGCGGCTGACGAAATCGTAAGAACCTGTGTATTCGATCATTCGCAACGGAAGTGCGCCGTTGGTGTTCTGGAGGTAGCTCTCGAAGAAGTTGCGCAGGTCGAGGGCGTCGCCGGTGCGGAAAGCGAGGAGCGTGTTCTCATCGTAGAGGGCGTCGCCAGTCTGGAGGGCGCGGATAGCATCCAGCAGCTCTGGGTTGGGCAGCAGGGCGCCCGCGACGAGCAGGTTGTCGCCGGAGGTGCGGAGCGGGAACTTCTCCTGAAGGTAGCTTTCCGTGAGGGTGGAAGTGGGCGTACCCAGCACGCGCTCCCATTTCTCGCGGATGGTGGTGATGCCCACGCGCAGGTCGGCGGCGGGACGTGTATAAGTAAGCGGGAGCAGGTGCGGGCGGCACCAGTTGTCGAACAGTATCAGGTTCATACGGGTTGGTTTTATGACAAAAAAAATGCGGCTTTTTGTTAGAAAAAAGCCGCTGCAAAGATATAACAAATTTCGGTTATTCAGCTTTCTTGGCCGGATGTTTGGCGTATTTGTTGCGGAATTTATCCACACGACCGGCGGTGTCAACCAGCTTCATCTTACCGGTGAAGAAGGGATGGGAGGTATTGGAGATTTCCAACTTGACCAACGGGTACTCTTTTCCGTCTTCCCACACGATAGTGTCTTTCGTCTGAACAGTAGATTTGGTCAAAAATGCGGTTTCATTCGACATATCTTTAAAAACAACCGCTCTGTAATCCTTTGGATGAATGTCTTTTTTCATTATTTTGTATCGTTTAAATTCAAGGCTGCAAAAGTACAACTTTTTTTAATACGAAAAAGGCTTCCTGAAAATTTTTGAAAAATATTTCAAATAGGGTGTTTTCAGGGCGCTTTTGTCTTCTTGGGATGGTCTTTTTTAGTCTTTGTGATGGCATGGGGACTCTTCTGGATATAGAAGCCCAATCCTACGCGGAAATTATGGAACCGCAGCATCACCGTCGAGTAGTCGATGGTCAGTATCAGCGGGTGGGCATGGAAGATGAGGCCGATGTCGGTCTGTAGTCCGAACACTTTTGAAGTTTTTGGGGCATACCATTTTCCATCGCCCACCTTGAAATTCGCCGCATAGTACCCTACACCTGCACCTACGCGTACGGAAAGCGGGTTGCAGGTTCGCATCACTAGACCGAGGGTGGCCCCGAAATAGGTGATATTGCTGTCGGTGGCTACGGCATGGGCAGGCGGTGTCTTCGAGTTAAGACCCTGAAAATGGAAGTTGGTGTTGAGCGCCAGCGACCACCCGAAGCGACGGAGCCGTCCGACAGTCAGCCCATACGACCACAGATTATAGGGATGGGTGTAGCTGGTGTTCACAGAGAACAACGTCCCCCGCACGTAGGCGACGGGGACGCGCACATACTTCATTTTCACGAAGTTGCTGTCCTCATTTCCCGCTTTCTTCCCCGATTTCGGAAGTTGTACTTTTACTTCAAGGCACTTTCTTGCCTCCAGATTTGCTTTGACATAGATGGTGTCTCGCTTGCTTTTGTAAATGGTCAGGTCGTAGTCACCGACCAGTGTGCGCACCACCCGGGGAGTGGTACAGAAGAGGGAGTCTGCATTGCTGACGAGGGCTTTTGCCGGCTTGGTGCGTATGGCGAGTAGTCCGTACAGCGGGGTGGGGGACTTGAGCACAATGACCTGATCCATCATAGCCGGGATGATATTGAAGGTGTCCAAGGTTGAGGTGTGCCCGCTTTTCCGCGCCTCCACCACGTAGGTGCCGGTGCGAAAGTCGGAGATATAATGTCCCTGTGCCATCTTTTCGCCATTGATGTAGATGTCTGCATCATTATTGACGGCGAATGTGACATGGGCATAATCCACCACGAGGGATGCCATAAGCTCGTATGTCTCGCCATCAGATATTGTAACATTTTCTTTATAGGGAAGATGGAGGTCTTTTACAAGCTCAACGGTGTAATTGCCGCTCGTCAGTCTGTCGGAGGTGTAGGGGGCTGTACCCACCTCTTTCCCATTAATGAGGACGGTAGCACCGCGGGCCCTGTCGCCCGACACTTTCAAGTAGCCGAAAGCCGGTTTCAATGCAATCTCAAGGTCACGCTGGCCGGATACAATGTTTACCGTATCGGAAACGGTATGATAATAGGGGCATTCTATGTCGTACTGGTGCCGTCCGGCCGATACGTATGCGGAAGCTTTTCCTTGCACGGAGGGAATTAATTCGCCGTCAATGCGGATGACAGCTTCACTGGGAGAGAACGAAAAGTTGAGGAGGTTGGGGTTCTCCATCCCTTTTCCGCCTCCGCTGACAGGTACGATATTGTATTGTAGCTTGACCCGCTGCTCTAGTCCCGCCACACTCACCGAATTGGCGTTGCTGCTGTCAAACCGGACGGTGAGCGTGGTCAGCTCTTCCCACAATTCAGGAAGCGCGTCCCCATACAGTTCCCTGAGGTTGTCCAATTTTGACGTATTGACCATAACGGAGGTGACGAAGGCTTTCCCTTCGGATAGCGAATTTACGATTCTTGCACCCAGCAGGGCCGAAGTGTCTATTCGCAGGTTGGGATAGGGGGAGATGAATTCCACACAGGCTTCATTTTTCACCATATAGGGCTTCTCCACCGGCTGTGTCAGCATCACTTTCAAGGTGGGCTCCTCCACGAAGAAGTAGCGGCGGTCGCCAGTGGCGAAAAGGGTTTTGCGCTTGGTGGTGGCACGGAAGGTTGTCCCCCGTTTCTCCACGGTGAAATGGCGGTCGGTATGCCCTCCGCTGAGATCCAATATGACCACGTACTCGTAAGTGCCGTCCTTTTTCCTGACCGGCGCCGCCACCAGATCCACACTCTTGTTGGACGTGGTGATGGAAATGTCATTGGTGGCAGCTATGAAGATGGCTTCCGCCGAATGGACGGGCATCTCATCGACTTCGTGCTTTTCTGTCAGCTCATGCAGGGAAAGGAACTCTTGTGCTGATGACCATGAGAGGGCCATCAGCAGGATGAGGGACAGAAACAGACGCTTTGCCATTTTCATACAATAATGATTTATAGAATCGATCAGCGATTTTCAAAATCTGACAAGGAGAAAATCTCCTCACCAGGGAGAGGTTCTCCTCCGACGATGGCGGGCTGCCATGTGCGCACATGAATCACCGGTGCCTCCTCGTCGGTGAAATCCCACAGGAGGAAGATGTAGCCGTTGTCGCTGTAGTTGGCGGACTTCCATTCCTGACGGAGGCGCACGCCGTAAAAGTTGGGGTTCTCCGTGGAGCGGGTCACGCTCGGCATCCCGCCTTTTTCGCCCCCCGCACCAATTTCGTAAAACTTCACGTTGATCCACTGGTTGGCCTTGAAACAACGTTCAAGATTGGCGATATACTGCTCCTTGTTCTGCTTCCGGTACTTGACGCTCGTCAGCGGCTTTCCGTCATACAACTTGGTGGAGACCACCGAGCCAGTGATGATGAGGGCGTCCTCACTGAACACCTTGCGGATAAAATCCAGATCCTTTGTGTTGTATGCGGTGCGGAAACGGTCGCAATAGGAAAGGATGATCATCTTGCGCTCCAAATCCACCGCGTCGCCGCCGTGTTCCATGCTTTCCCCTATTTCCAAGTCGGAGGAGAACATGAAATCGGAGATGGTGCCGTCAGGGGAGAACTCCACAACCACCTCCTGATATTTTTCCGCGCTGGCGTCCGTCTCCCTCGGGGTCAGCAGCATCGGCACATGACGCACCATATAGGAGTCTCCGAAATTCCAGACCCGCTCCACGACAAAAGGCTCGTCGCAATAGAAGGAAGCATTTGCCCACAGCATCAGAAGTCCGTCCTTGGCGAACTGGCTCATCGTTTGGGAACGCAGATCCAGCGTGGCCTTCCGGTCGGCGGCTCGGTTGATTTCCGTAAGCAGGTTGGAAAGGTTCTGCTCCATCGTCCGGATGACGGGGGCGTCCTTCTGCGCCATATCGGGCAAAAGCGACACTCGGATGCCTTGCGCTCGTCCCACAATGGCGGTGCCGCACAGCAGTAGGGCATACAAAAATAGCAGTTTTATATGTTTCATCACCTTCATTTGATATCACGAATGCTTTTGGAAAGAAGCACGGCAATGGCGCCGCACCCTTTGTAATTTTCCATACTGTCGGGACGACCCGTCCCTATGTTGAGGCGTTCCTCCCGTCCGGGGGAAAGCACGGCCATGATTTTCCGGTCAAGTGCGTAAACGACGAGATAATAAGCGGATGCGTCCTCCAGTGCCGTGTAGCGGTTGTAGTTGAGCACGGCCCCTTCCTCCTTTTTCTTCACGAGAAAAGCCTGGAGTTCCGAAAGAGTTCCGATACGCTTCAGTTGCCCGATGAGACCTTCTGCGGACGAGGGTGTTCCTGCTGTCAGTTTCGGGGATGTCTGTACTTGCGGAGGCGTATAGGTCTTTTCCAGCTTGTCAGTGGAGGACGCAATGACATCGCTGCGCCGCACGTAGGCGAAGGCGCGGAACTGGTCGCCGCGCGCCACCGTCACCTTTTGCATCTTATCGGTGACAGCAGAAGTATTGACTACGGTGGCCTTCGCCGTGTCCGCATATTGCTCCACCTCCTGCCAAAGGGCACGTTCCGCCCGTTCCATCGCTTTGGCGGCGGTGGAGGCCGTTGCATCCCCACGAAAATACAGCCCGTAGTTCTGTTGCACCTCCCGTATCTGTGCACGTCCGGCACTATCCAACTGTGCCCACGACACGAAGGGGAGAAACAATAGCAGCAGCACTAGGTGTATCTGTATTTTCTTCATATAAAATCAGTTAAAAAATTCGTCCGCCACATTGTGGAGGGGTATGTAGGCAAACATCCTTCCGGTAATGACCCCGCCTCCGTGTTCGAGGGCGGACAGCTGCATTTCGATGCTCAGCACATGGCAGTAGCCGCCACGTTCGTCAGGAAAGAGCACCAGCCCTTTGACTGCCGATGAATCCGTTTCTTTGACAATGAAATAGGGGGTCCCGCCGGCCTCTTCATTGAAAGCCACCCACCGTTCCATCGGCAGTCGCACCGATGTTGACTGATAGCCGTACCGGTCAAGCTTCATTTCTAATATGAAATTCCCGGGCTTTTCGCCTACCGCCACGGGGGAAAGTGCCAAATTGCCGAGACTCCATTCCGGTTTCCGCACATCGCACAACAGCCGCCACACTCCGTCCTTTTTCTGGAAATAGAGGTCGTGCCGGACGGACGGCGAAAGGTACGAGCCCCCATCCTGCAAGAAATACTCCTTGTCATAACCATTGGGCACGGATGGGCGCGGATACTCTTTTTCATTGCCCTTGTATCGGGAGAGGTCCCGGAGGTAGTTCTTTTCCAATTCAATGATGTCGCAACCGGCAATCAGCTGGTAGTCCATCGGAAAAACCATCCCCAACGTTTTTCCATTACACAGCCATTCAGCACGATACGCACGGAAGTCCAACGAATGGAACGACACCGCGTTGTTGTCGCTAAGGGCAAAAAACTCCTCCAGCTTTCCGCCTTCAAGGACGACATCGTCGTTCTTCATACGGGTTCCCCTTTGCTCCGGAGAAAGCAATGAAAGCTCCAGCAGGTAGCGTTCCACAAAGTCGCAGACGGGGAGATAATTGTTCTTGCGGAATTCGTCGGGAAGAATCTTCAGACCGGCATGTTCCACCTCGTTCCATTCATTTGTCCGAATGGTGATTTTATTTCCTTGATTATCAAAAAGAAAGATGCTTTTCGCAGAAAGAGAGGAGAGGTCAATAGCAGGGAAATGGCCGAGAATGGTGGACAGTCGTTCCGTCGTGCATCCGTTGGCGGCAAACACCGGTGCAAATGACATCATCACAACAGACAGCAGAACGAGAATCCTGATTTTCAGTTTCATAAGGGCTATCCTCCGTATTTTTGTCCCAGTTTCACCATGGCTTGAGAGCCGTCGTTGCGATACCACGTCCCCATGTTGATTTTCCCTTCACGGAAGGAGCCGATCACCTTTTCGCCAGATGCGGCCTCACAGTCCACCGTGCCGGGGATCAGGTGGCGCATACGGAACGTCATAGTTCCGTTGCCGTGTGGCTGTCCGTTGCGCATTCCGCCTTCGTAAGTGGCGAATCCCAAATCCAGCACATTGGAAAAGGAGCTGTTTTCCTGTGTCACCGCTGGCTTTTTTGTTCCTGTTGTCACTATGGGGCTGCTTTCCTGCGGTGTGGGCGTTGGCTGCGCCGTAACTGGCTGTGGTGTGGCTTTATTATCTGTACCACAAGGTTTTATAAGATAGAGGCAGCTGGCCTGCACCGTTTCCCCTTTCTTGTCTTTGACCACGAGGGTGATGGTGGCGGAGCCTTCCGCAAGAAGCCGGACAACGCCCGTAGAGGAGACCATTGCCGCCGTCTCGTTGTCCGATTTCCAGATGTATTCGTAAACGCCCTCTTCGGGTTTCACGGTGGGCAGCAGCGTGTCCGCCTGCCCAACCTGTAGTTCACGGTTGTGATAGTTGAGCGAGACCGACAACTCCGGTTTGTTGCTGTCCGTAACGATTGCCTGCACGAACCCCACAATTCCCAATACCGCACTGATGATACCAATCCATATCACCACCTTGGAATTTTGAATTCTGAGAGACAAGCTTTCCTTTTTTTTCTCTTTTTCAGGTGCTTTTTCCTGTTCCTTCCCTGCTTCCGGAGCCTCTTCGGTCGGTTTCTCCATAACAATATTTTGTCTAAATTAGTGACATACAATACTATTTATTCTCTTTCAACAACGAGGAAACCCCATTGTTATAAGAACAAATTCAAGGGTGCAAAAATACAATATTTTTTCAGTGAAAAATACAGGGTTACGCAAACAAGGGGGGACGGATGCCTATATATAGTAGAGACGAAATGATGATGATTATTCGTCGGTGATTTTCGGCCGTATCGCCTTCTCCACCCGGAAGTCGCCGACGCAAGCGCGGCGCAGCGGATGCAAAAACTTTCTACATATCCTCAAGAGAGTATGCTTGTAGCGTCAGGTTGTATTTCCCGAAGTCGCTGGATGGCAATGAGTTCACTTTTTTCTCAAGTTCTGAAAAACTAATCTTTTTGGGATTGCGTTTGATTTCAGCCGCAATGCCGGTGCCCTCAAACTCATTCAGCGCCAACATGTCAATTTCGCTCTCTCCTTTGCGATTCCACCAGTTCCCCACTACGGTGAATGCGCCTGACTCCATGGCCTTGGCCTGGAAATATTGTTCCAACGTCCTGCCTGTGAATTGTTCGTAATGCTCGCCCATATTTTGGCGCAAGGCCGCCATCAATTGCCGCTCAATCAGTGACTGGTGCGGCCATATAAAGCGGAACCAAAACCGCAGGAACTGGTCGGAAATCTCGTAGGAGGTCGTTTTGCTGTTGGGTTTGGCCAGCAAGGGTTTTCTTCTCACCACAAGATGGAAGTTGGCCTCCAAGTTTTGCAGAAACGTCCCCATATCCTTCTGCATAGCACCGTCAATCTCACTCCGTTTGGTCAACCCGCCCGCAATCAACTGCAAGATGGAGAAATAAGTGTTGCCCTCGTCGCCAAACTCCTGATTCAGCAGGTCTCGGCCTTCCGAGAGAAAATAGGAGTCGGGGCGGCACACATAGTTGAGCATCTTTTCTTTGGTAAAACAGCGTGCATCCATCAACAATTCCACATACTTGGCCACCCCGCCCGTAATCATATAGAGACACAGCAGGTCTTCGTTGCCATAATCCGGCTTGTGGTCGCGCAGAATCTGTTTCAGCACCTCGATTCTGAACGGAAGCAAGGTGAGCTTCGAGGTGGGACGGCCATACAACGGCTCGTTCTCGTCCTCAAAAATCCGTTTCATCAGCGATCGGATGCTTCCTGATACCACCAGATGCAGTTGTGAATTTCGGTGATAGCGGTCCCATAAATCCTGTATTTCGCTGAAAATGGAGGGATTCACTTTGTACAAATTCTGAAATTCGTCAATAAATACGGTGAAATGACGCTGCAATGAAGCCTTCATAATCATTTCAAACAGATCTCGGAAGTGCGTGGCTTGGCCAAAAATTGGGATGCCCAACTGCTCTTCAAGCACCTGCTGGAATTTTTGGCATAACACCGCCTCACTGTCTTTAGAGACGAAGAGATAAGCC
Source organism: uncultured Bacteroidales bacterium (assembly GCA_947169105.1). Taxonomy (GTDB): domain Bacteria; phylum Bacteroidota; class Bacteroidia; order Bacteroidales; family WCHB1-69; genus UBA1756. The sequence continues at coordinate 29,613 of CAMVOL010000020.1, forward strand.
ATTGTATTTCCCTTCAATGCGTTGAGAATCAGCGATGTTTTTCCCACTCGCCGTCTGCCCGTCAATACGGTGAAAACTCCTGTTTGCTCTGCCTGCCGCTCGTTCTGTTGCAGCAAGTCCATCTCAATTTCCCTGTCGTAGAACTTCATATATAAATGTTTATTTATATAAATTGTCGTTTATGTTTTGCGCGGCAAAGGTACGAATAAATTGAAAATGGAAAATGGAAAATTGAAAATTTGGTGGAAAGGAGGTTCCGTTGCGAGCGTAGCGCAGCAACGGAATGGTGTAGCATAGTAGCAAAAAAATCGCCCCCTTCGGACGAATGTTCTTCCAAAGGGGGCGACGTTTGGGGTGGAACCCCCCCGTTTGTTACTTTCTGGCTGCGGCTTCGGCCTGGCAGGCGGTGACAGCCACAGTGCTGACGATGTCCTCCACGGAGCAGCCGCGGGAGAGGTCGTTGATCGGGGCGGCCATACCCTGCATGACGGGGCCTACCGCTTCGGCACCGGCGAAACGCTGCACCAGCTTGTAAGCGATGTTGCCGGTCTCGAGCGACGGGAACACCAGCACGTTGGCGCGGCCCGCGACGGGGCTACCGGGGGCTTTGCTGGCACCTACCGACGGGATGATGGCGGCATCGGCCTGCAACTCACCGTCGATGAGAAGGTTCGGATCCATTTCCTTGGCGATGCGGGTGGCGTTCACCACGCGGTCCACCAGCTCGTGTTTGGCCGAACCCTTCGTGGAGAAGCTCAGCATAGCCACACGGGGCTCTTCGATGCAGGCGATGTTCTTGGCGGTCTGTGCCGTGATGACGGCAATCTGAGCCAACTTGTTCTCGTCGGTGTTCGGGTCGGCGGCGCAGTCGGCGAAGACCATCACGCCGTCCTGTCCCCACTTCTTGTCCTGGAAGATCATGATGAAAGCACCGGAGACGACGGAAACGCCGGGGAGGGTCTTCACAATCTGGAAGGCGGGACGGAGGACGTTGCCCGTGGAGTTCTGGGCACCAGCCACTTCGCCGTCCACTTCCTTATTCTTGATAAGAAGGGTAGCCAGGTACAGCGGATCCTGCACCAGCTTCATCGCTTCGTCCATCTGCATGCCCTTGCTCTTACGGATTTCGCAAAGCATCTCGGCATAGAACTGCTGTTTCGGGTTGTTCTTCGGGTCGATGATGGTGGCGCTGCCGATGTTCTTCAGTCCGAATTCGGCGGCTTTGCCGTTAATCACTTCGGGGTTGCCCAAAAGGACAATCTGTGCGATTTTCTCTCCGATGATGCGGTCGGCGGCCTTGAGGGTTCTGTCTTCCTCGCCTTCAGCCAAGACGATACGCCGGTTGTACTTGCGGGCGTTTTCTTTGATTTGGTCAATTAAATTCATGGTTGGATATTTTAAATTAGATAATTAGAATTTCCCAATCGGGGCGGCAAAGGTACAAAAAAAGTTGCAAGTTTATTAGGTTGCAAGTTTATCAAGTTGCAAGTTTGTCAAGTAAAAGATTTCATAACTTTATAAACTTGATAAACTTTATGAACTTTATAAACTATGTTGTATCTTTGCCGCTCTTTTTTGACAGATAAAATGAAGCAGAAATACTTTCTCATCATTCTAATAATCAGCTTATTGTCGGTATTTTCCGCCTGTTCGCTCTCTCGGGCGGTGCAGATGACCAACTGCGACTACTCCTTCCACGGCATCACCGGCCTTTCGTGGGCGGGCATCAACTTCGGCACCACCAGCACCGACCAGTCGAAACTGGGTGCCGGCACGTTGGCAAAGTGCGCCAAAGCCATTGCCAACAAGGACTACACCACCACCATCGGCATCACCCTTGAGGTAAAGAACCCCGACAAACGCGTGGCCTCCATCGCCGGCTTTGACTACGTGATTCTCTACCAGAACAAAGAAATCGCCTCCGGCGTCAGCATCAACAAGGAGGACATCGTCGTGCCCGCCCACGGCAGCACCATCATCCCGATGAACTTCTCCATCGACATCACCGACGTCATCAACTTCAAGTCGATGAAGGCCGTCGAAAATACCCTCCATTTCCTCGGTGAAGTGAAAAAGCTCGGCGACAACGACACTGACTTCGCCATCAAACTCCGCCCCCACATCCGCGTTGGCAAAACCGTCACCAAAGGGGCCTATATTCCCATCCGGAGCATTTGAAAATTGAGAATTGAAAATTGAGAATTGAAAACTGAAAACTATACCTCGTTGAACCCCATAGGGGTGAGAGATTATAAACGGGTGTGAAACGCCCGTATATAACGATGAATACCAAACGTTTCATATTAATCCTATTACTAATCGCTTTCGTCGCCACGGCGATGGGGCAGCGATATACCGTGTCCGGAATCCTGAAGGACGGCTCCAACGGCGAGACGATGAAGAACATCCTCGTGGCGCTGATTCCCGTGGAGAACCAGACCCAATCCATCACCAACTTTTCGAACCAGTCGGGATTCTATTCCGTGACGGCCCCGAAAGGGCAGTACATCCTGCAAATCCTCTATATGGGTTATAAAACCATCAACGATACTGTTGATTTACAGCAAAATACGATCCTCAATTACGAACTCGTGCCCGAGGCTGTGATGACCGATGAGGTGGTGGTGAGTGAAAAGGCTGCCGACCACAATGTCACCAGTGCGCAGGTGGGTAAGATGGAGATGAAAATCGAGACCATCAAGGCACTGCCGGCTCTGTTCGGGGAGGTTGATGTGCTGAAGTCCATCCAGCTGCTGCCCGGCATCCAGTCGGGCGGTGAGGGCAACACCGGCTTTTACGTGCGCGGCGGCGGCTCCGACCAGAACCTCGTGCTTCTGGACGAGTGCACGATTTACAACGCGGGCCACCTGTTCGGCTTCTTCTCCGTCTTCAACGCCGATGCCGTCAAGAACGTGGAGATCACCAAATCGGGGATGCCGGCCTACTACGGCGGCCGCCTTGCCTCCGTGCTCGACGTGGCCCAGAAGGAGGGTAACATGAAGAAGTTCGAAGTCGATGGCGGCCTCGGAATCATCTTCTCCCGCCTCACTGTGCAAGGCCCTATCAAAAAGGATGTCTGCTCGTTCATCGTCTCCGCCCGCAGAACCTATATTGACGTGCTTGTCCAGCCATTCCTCAAAAAAACCTCGCCGCTCAAAGGCACCAAGTTCTATTTTTACGACCTGAACGCCAAGCTGAACGTTATCATCAACAACAAGCACCGGCTGTTCATCGGCGGCTACTACGGCAACGATGTTTACGGCTTCAAATCGACCACCGGGCAGACGCGGGCGCAGTTCCGCTGGGGCAACGCCGCCGCCTCGCTCCGCTGGAACTACATCATCACACCGCAGCTGTTCCTTAACACCACCTTCGCCTTCACCAACTACGACTTCGGCACCACCATGGGGCTCGACATCTATACGATGGAGATGACCTCAGGCGTTCGCGACATCTCCCTGAAGTCGGAGCTTACCTATACGCCCGCCTTCCCCCACGAGTTCAAGTTCGGTGTACACTACATCTTCCACACCTTTTTCCCGAACAAGATGGCCGTGGATGCCGGCATCAGCGACCTTTCCCTCCCCAACGTGGATCCCTATTACGCCCATGAACTCGCCATCTACGCCAACGACGAGTTCGACCTCTTCCCGTGGTGGAAAATCAACGCCGGACTGCGCTACTCCCACTTCGAGTTCATCGGTCCTTTCAAGCGGTTTGTCTTCGACGATTACGGCATCCTCACCGACTCCATTCTATACAAGCCCGGACAAATCATCAAGCAGTACAACGGTTTGGAGCCGCGCCTTTCCATGCGTTTCAAAGTGGCGGAATACACCTCCATTAAAGCGTCCTATACCCTTAATTACCAGTATCTTCACCAAGTTGCCTTGGCCACTATCTCCCTCCCCACCGACGTATGGATGCCCTCCACTGAAATCGTGAAGCCGCAAATCGGCCATCAGGTCTCCCTCGGGGTCTATCAGAACTTCCGCCAAAATATGTTCGAAACCTATATCGACCTCTATTACAAGCACATGAACAATCTGGTGGAATACAAAGACGGCATCAACATCAACGACATCAACCAGAATGCCGACCAGATGTACGTTTTCGGAAAAGGTTGGTCGTACGGCGCGGAGTTCTTCGTGAAGAAGGCCATCGGGCGTTTCACCGGCTTCATCGGATACACGCTGTCGTTCACCCAGCGGAAGTTCGACGACCTGAACGGAGGCAAGCCCTTCTATGCCAAGTACGACCGTCGCCACGATGTCTCCATCAACCTCAGTTACGAAATCATCCCGCACAAACTGAACGTGTCGGCGGTGTGGGTCTTCGCCACTGGCAACACGATGACCATCCCCATCGGCTACTACTTCATCTGCGGCTCCCTCGCCACCGAGTACAGCGACCGCAACGCCTACCGTCTCAAGCCGTACCACCGTCTCGACCTCTCCCTCAACTGGACCATCGTGAAGAAAAAACGGTTCGAGACAGGGCTCAACTTCTCGGTTTACAATGTTTATAATAGAAAGAATCCTTTCTTTATCTTCTTTGAAACGCAAACGAATTATGTGGAAGGCCAGTCATTTGATATGACCACCAAGGCCTACCAGATGAGTCTCTTCCCCATCCTGCCCTCCATCACATGGAATTTCAAATTCTAATTATGAAAGCAGTTAAAATGAAACATTATATACGCCTCTCACTGTTGTTTGTCCTCATCGGAATGTTGTTCTCCCAATGCCAGAAGGAGATTGAGGTCGATTTGCCCGACTATGAGCGGAAGATCGTCATTGAGGGCAGCATCGAGAATGGGCAGCCCGCGATGGTGATTGTGAGCCGCAGTGTGCCCTATTTCTCCACTTTGGATATTGACAAGCTGATGAACGATGTTTTCATCACCGATGCGGAAGTGACCGTCACCTCCTCCACGGGACAGACGGAGCAGCTGACTTTCACGCTGAATCCGGAATCGCCGATTTATATGGCTTACACGGGACGGATGTTGCTGGGAGAGCCGGGGAAAAGCTACACACTGACTGTCCGTTACAAAGACACCGAATACACGGCCACCAGCACGATGCAGGAACCTGTCCGTCTCGACTCGGCGTGGCTTGCCTTCCTTGACGCGAACGACACGATGCCGACCTCGCGTATCCAGCTCACCGACCGCGCGAGCACCCACGACTACTATATGTTCCGCATCAAGGTGCACGGCAAGAAACTGCACGACCGCCTTTGGGTGACCAGCATGCCCGTCGCTTTCGACGACGCCACCTTCAACGGGCAGACCGTCAACTACGAGATCCTGCGGGCCAATCCGTCCTCCCTGTTTATGGCCGAGATGTCGGACGAGGAAAAAGAGGAATACTACCGCATCACCTATCGCAAAGGAGACACGGTCTATCTCAAAACCTCCCTGATGGATTACGACGGATTCCAGTACTGGTCGGCGATGACGTACGAACTGGCGGTGGGCCAGAACCCGTTCATGAGTCCCGCGCCTGTGCCGTGCAACATCAGCGGCGAGAACGTCATCGGCAATTGGACCGCCTTCGCCTCCACCGTAAACACGCTCTACTATCCCGACGGAAACGGAAAACGGAGAAACTGAAAATGGAAAATGGAAAACTGAAAATGGAAAACTGAAAATTGAAAACGAAGAAGTTAAGAAACTAAGAAACTAACTACTCCAAACTTCTTAACTCCTTAACTCCTTAACTCAACTCCCTAACCCTAAACTTTATAAACCTTCAAACTTTACGAACCTTATAAACTGAAGTATGGCCAACGAGAACTTTATCGACTGTGTGAATATATTCTGCCGTTCGGGCAAGGGCGGCGCGGGGTCGGCGCATCTGGCGCGTACGGCGCAGGATCCGAAGGCCGGACCTGACGGTGGCGACGGCGGCAAGGGCGGCAACGTACTGCTCAAGGGAAACCGCAACCTTTGGACGCTCCTGCACCTGCGTTATACCAAGCACATCTTTGCGGAGGATGGCGGCAACGGAAGCGCCAACCTCTGTTTCGGCAAGAACGGCAAGAACGCCGTCATTGAGGTTCCGCTCGGTACGGTCGTGCGCGATATGGAAAGCGGAGAACAGATCGGCGAAGTGCTCGAAGACGGGCAGGAGGTGATTGTGATGCGCGGCGGCCGCGGCGGCCAAGGAAACGTCCATTTCAAGAGCGCCACCCGCCAGACACCGCGGTTCGCACAGCCCGGCGAAGAGGGTGTGGAAGGATGGGTGACACTGGAACTCAAAGTGTTGGCCGATGTCGGTCTGGTCGGCTTCCCCAATGCCGGGAAGTCCACTCTCATATCGGTGTTGTCGAATGCGAAGCCGAAAATTGCCGACTACCCCTTCACCACGCTCGTCCCGAACCTTGCGATGGTCTCCTACCGCGACTTCAAGTCGTTCGTCATCGCCGACATTCCGGGCATCATTGAGGGTGCGTCCGAAGGAAAAGGCATCGGGTTGCGCTTCCTGCGCCACATCGAACGGAACTCCATCCTGCTGTTCCTCATCCCCTGCATCTCCGAAGACATTGTGAAAGAGTACAAAATACTGCTGAATGAGCTACGGGCGTACAATCCGGAACTGATGGACAAGAAGCAGATCATCGCCATCACCAAGTGCGACCTCACCACCGAGGAGGAAATCGCAAAGCTGAAAAAGAAGCTGAAACTGCCGGCCCCCACCATCTTCATTTCCTCTCACGCGCACAAGAACCTCACGGAGCTGAAGGATATGCTGTGGGGAGCTTTGAACGAGGGAGTTTAGTCGCAAAAAGGAAGATTAATGCTTGGAGTAGTCGCGTGCTCCGAAAATGGCGCTACCTACACGAATCACCGTGCTTCCTTCTTCAATGGCAATCGGGTAGTCGCCCGTCATTCCCATTGAAATTTCTGTAAAATCAGTTTTTCCAGAAAAATACTCCTCTTTTAGTTTGGTGAAAAAGCCGTGAAGGGTTTGGAACTCGCGCCTCACCTGCGCGGTATCATCTGTGAAGCTCGCCATCCCCATAACACCTTTTATATCAACATTTTTCAGAGAAGAAAATTCTGGTGACTTTAGCATCTGCTCACATTCGTCCATGGAGAAGCCGAACTTGGTCTCTTCGGAGGCGATATGGAACTGCAGCAGGCACCCGACCACACGGTTATGCTTCTCCGCCTGACGGTTCACTTCCTGTAGTAGCTTGAAACTGTCGATGCTGTGAATCCGATAGACATACGGGATGATGTACTTGATCTTGTTGGTCTGGAGGTGCCCGATGAAGTGCCAGCGGATGTCCTGCGGAAGGATTTCGTGCTTTTCTCGCATCTCCTGTGCCCAGTTTTCGCCGAAGTCGCGTTGGCCGAGGGCGTAGGCGGCTTCCACCTCTGAAGCGGGGTGCAGTTTCGAGACGGCAATCAGCTGCACATTTTGGGGAATTTCCCGCAGAATTTCCTGATATTTATCAACGTTCATAAACCTATTGTAAAAAAAGAGAACGTAAACTGAATTACGTTCTCGCTATTATGGTAAGGATTTAAGGTTCTTTATTCGTCATCGTCGTCATCGCCGCCGCCCATACCGAGCATCTTCATCAGCTCAGGATTGCTCTTGATGTCTTTCGCATCGGTGGGAAGGAGGAATTCGACGGGTTTGATTTTCTTGCTGGGGGTGATGGTGACGGCTTCGTTGATGATGGTCACGTCTTCACCATTGATGTCTCGGTGCTGCTCCGTGCAGAGCGGATAACCGACGAGACCGGGATGAGAGGCAAAATTGATGTCGCTGCCAGGATTAATGTCTTTTGAAACATAGAGTGTTGTGGAAGTTTCCTCATCGGTTTCAAGATTGACCATCGTTGCAATGACTTTTTCGCATTCATAACCAGCGATAGTTTTCTTTTCACCTGTATAGTTATAGTCCGTTTTAATGTTTTTGAAACCTTCGGCAATGCTGTCTCCAGAGGTTTCAATGTAGTACTTGCCCATTCCCGGAATATCCAAAACCACGTATGCCATCTTCGCATCGCCATTCACAATCTGGATAATACCAAGGCCACCTTCTTGAACCTGAACCATTTTCATACGGTTGCCGCAGACCATTTGCGTCATCTCACCATCTATCTGGGCAATGATGTTGGGGTCGGTAGTGCCGGTGCAACTTGTTTTGGATGTGATGGTACCGGTGAAGGAGGCGGGTGCCTTTTGCGCAAAAACGCTGGTGAGTCCCATTGTCAGGACTGCCACAAAAATCAAGGTTATTCTTTTCATAATCGTATAAAATTTTGTTGATTTCAAAACGAGCTGCAAAAATACACATTTTTTTTGATTGCGCCCCATTGAGTTTGCAACGTTCTTAAAGTTTATTGGATTTGCAAAGTTTTAACATTTATTAAAGATTACCGGCCCGACCGTTTGAGATAGAGATTCTTTTTCAGTTGGTAGTCGGTGTAGGCTTCGGTGAAGCTGTCGGTGCTCTGTTGCAGCTGCGACTGGGCGTTGAGCAGGTCGGAAAGGGTGGAGGTGCCGGCCTCATAGTAGTCGCTTTGTAGCCGCAGGTTCTCCTTAGCCAAGGCGACGGACTGCTGGGCAATCAGCAGCTGCTGGTAGGCTTCGTAGAGTTCGTTCCATGTCTGTTCGGTTTGGATTTCAAGAAGTTGCAGGTTCTGTTCACGCTCGTTGCGGGCTATCTGCTCGTTGATGCGGCATCTCTTGATGGCGTGTCCGCCGCCCCACCAGTCGGTGATGGGTACGGTGACGGTGCCGAACACCATCCCGAAGTGGTTGGAAGAGGTGTTGTAGTCGTTTACATCCATCAGATAGGCAGAGTAGCCCGCGCCGACCGCAACTTGCGGAAGGTGCTTGCCGATTTCCATCTGTGTCTGGAGCTCGGCGGCCTTCACCTGCATATCCAGCAGTTGTGACTCCGTGCGGAGCCCGACCGCCGCTGAGGATTCCATGTAGTAGCTTTCGGGGCTGTCGGGCAGCAGGAGCGTGTCGTACTCGATGTCGAAGTCCCGTTCAGGGATGCGGGCGTACTGGCGCAGCATCATCTTGCAGACACGGATGCCGTTCGCCACCTTGATGCGGCCGCTCTCCAGTTCCTGCCGTTTCAGCTCCACCTGCAGTTTGTCGCTGGGTTTGATGACTCCGGCGGCGACGGCCGCGTCGGCATCATGGGCTATGTGCGAAAGCTGCCGGTCCAAAGCATCCAGCATTTTCTGTTTCTCCTTCAGCATGACGATTTTCCAGAAGTAGGTTTCCACCTGCGTCGCCACTTCATCCTCCGACAGTTTCAGCTGTAGCTCCGCCGCCTCATAGCCCAACTTGGCCAACTGGTTGCCCCGCACGATGCGGAGGCCGGCGAACAGCGGCTGCACCGCCGTTATGCCACCCATAATTCCGCCATTGATCATCTGCATCGGTATCGACGGAAGGTCAACGGAAATCATTACGGGTGAAAAGATGGGAATTTGCAGTTTCCCCAAATCGTAGTCCATGTCAATCATCGGGTTGGTGAGCCAGAAGCCCGCGCCCATCGCCGAGACCGTCGGGAAGAACTTGGTGAAGACCTCCTTCTGCTGCTGCTTTGCCGCCTCCACCGCCAACCGCTTGTTCTGTACCGTGAGGTTGTCGCGGGCGGACATTGCCTTGCAACTGTCCAAGGTATAGACCGTTTGTGCATTTCCTGAAAGCACAGCCACCAAAAGGAGGAACAGAAGGATACACCTTTTACCTGTCCTCACTACAAAGTACGACACCTTGATTCCTTTTTGCAGCATGATTGGTCCTTTTTTCGCCCTTTCAAAATGGGCGGCAAAAATAGGGAAAAATATTTATCTAAAGGAAATCCGTTTTTCCGCTAAAATGAACCTCTCTTTTGTTGCAAATATAAAATTTATAGATAGTTACGCATAACTGTGCATCCCACCTAACAGGAAATTCACGCCGAAATAGGTCATAAGGACGGACAAGAAGGCGAAAATGGCGTACAGATGGAAGCGCATCGGGCGGTTTTCTTCTGTGAAAAAGGCCGAATGGAGTGGGATGAGATAGACCAGCAACGTGATGAGCGCCCACACCTCTTTCGGATCCCACGACCAGTAATTGCCCCACGACACGTTGGCCCACACCGCGCCGATGAAGATGCCAATGGTGAGCAGTGCCACCGCGGGGTAGAGCAGCAACATACTGATGTCGCGCAGCCGTCCCGTGTAGTCGGGGCTGCTGGACTTGGAGAACCTGACGAATACCGCCGTGATGCCGTTCAGCATGATAAAGAACAGCAGGGCGTAGGCCATCATAATTACGGTGACATGCAGACTCAGCAGAGGAGAGGCGAGCACCGGCATCAGGTAGGCTACTGGCGGGTTGGAGCCGCCCATCATCTGCACCAGCAGCACGAAGCCGGTCATCAGCAGTCCGGCCGGCAGCGCCATCTCGTGCCTGCGTGACAGGATGAGCGTGATGATACAGATACTTAATGCTAAGAGGTTCATCGAGTCGAAGCTGCCGGCCATCGGCACGTGTCCGCCCGCGACCCACCGCAGGATGAACAGCAGTGCCAAAAACGCCCCCAACAGCGCCATCCACACGAAGGCAAACCAGCGGAGGAGTTTATGGGGCTTCCGTCCTTTCCCGATGCAGAGGAGCGATATCGCGAAAAAGACCAGTCCGAGCAAGATGTTGGCGAAGGCTAGCCAACGCCCGGTGGTGAGCCGGTTGTAGATCCGTTCGGCACGATATTGCGCCTTCGGCTGCGTCAGCCCCTGCGAGTATTTCTCCTGATAGATTTTGGTCTTATCAAGCACTTCGTCCAAACTTTTGAAATCGCCAGCCACCACATATTCCTTGCAGAGGCTCAGCTGCTTGCGTATGAAAAGGTACTCTCCGTCGGAAACGTCCAAAGGCAGCACGTCATTTTGCGAGTACCATGTCACCTCTCCGAGACTGTCGGTGTGGGGGAACATTTTCAGTAATTCCCCACCGAGGAGCATCTGGGCGAGATTGTATTTTTCGTTGGCGGTACGGCAGCTTTTCCGTTTGGGGTCTCCCATAGACAGCCCCGTAACGGCCTCGTCAAGCTTGTTGTCCCCATAGAGGTTACAGAAATCGGTAAGGCGGGCATATTTTCCGTCAATGCCGAGCACTTCCCGCGCATAGCTGCCCTTGATCTTGAACATCGGCTCGTTTTTCCAGTCGTCGAAGTAAAACAGCCAGCCGCTGAAGACCTGCTCGGATGAGAGGCTATGGTAACCGGCCTTTCCATATAGTTTGGTCGTGAAATCCTTGGCCAACGTCTGCAGCGGGCAGACGCGCCCTTTGTACTGCACATAAAGCTGCCCTAATTTGTCGGCACTTTCTTTCGGAAGTGTGCGGGGCGCATTGGCCGAAAGAACTGGCATGCAGCAACCTGCCGTCAGCAGGACGAGGATGACGGCGGCTTTGGCAGACGTTTTTTTCAGCAGCTGCCGGAAACGCCCGTTGGGCACGATGAACATCGCCACTAAGGAGACCAGAAGCAGGATATAGCCCGCGTAGGTCACGCCGATCCCCCACGGGTCATGGGCGACGGCAAGAACGGAGTTGCCTTCCTCGTCATAGTCGCTCTGGTAAAAACGGTAACTCTTGTGTTTCAATATGTTATTCATGGAAATGGTGGCAGCCGTACTATGCCCTTCATCATTGATGCGAAGGTGGCTCACGAAATCCATGGGGGAGCGTGAACCGGGATAGCGTACCACCTCGAAGCGGTCGAGCGTGAGGGAGAAGGGAAGCGCCCTCTCGCAAGTATCGCCGTTGCTTTCAATCAGGAAAACGTTGTTGGCTTCACCCGGGTGAAGGGTTATCTCACCATGTTGCCCCGTGAGCATGGTAAGCAGGGCGCCGAGCGAAATGAGCAGGGTGGACAGATACATGAGACACCGCACGGGTTCTTCCCATGTTTTTTTTACAAAAAGCAGAATCGTCATTCCGATGGCGGCAACTCCCCACAAAGCGATGAACCACCATGCGCCATAGACATGGGACAATGCGTATTCGGAACCGTGGAACTTTTCCACGACGGTGCCTGCGGCCATCACAACAATCAGGACGGCCATCAGGGCGGATAAAATGTGGCGGAAAATTTTCATTGGATAAGATTTTGATTAAACGAATATAGGGATGCCATATTATGACATCCCTACAAAAAAACAACCTAAAATAAAAACATCTTGTATGGCATAGAAAAATTTAAATGGCATTGATGAATTGCACGATGGCGTCGCGGTCCTCTTTGCTGAGGTTACGGAATTTCTCGACGGTCCAGCGGGCGTCGCTTTGGGCGGAGCCGTGCCACATGATAGCCTCGATGACGTTGCGGGCGCGGCAGTCGTGCAGACGGTCGGAGGCGCCGGTGCAGATGGCGGAGAGGCCGCGTCCCCACAGCGGGGTGGTGCGGCACCAGCCGGTACGGATGTCATTCTGCATGTGCAGCTTGTGCTGGATCATATCGGTATAGGGCCAGATTTTCTGTTTCGGGTAGCGCGGCAGGCGCTGGTCGGCGGTGGTGAAGAAGCCGTTGGGATCGGTGAAGCGGTCGTTGCCGGTCGTCCAGCTGGGACGGTGGCAGCTGGCGCAGCCGATCTGGCGGAACAGTTCGCGTCCGCGCTGCACCTTGGCATTGTCGAGGTTACGGGCGGCGGGTACGGCCAAACCACGGTGCCACACCATCAGGTTTACATAGTCGTCGTTCGACATTTCCGCAGGCAATTCTCTTGATGTCAGATAGTTGTAGATGTCGGTTTCGGGATTGCCCGTCATGTTGTATTCGGGGAAGTAGTTGTAGAATTCGGACTGCACCTGCGGGTCTTGTGAGGCAGTGCGGGCGTAAGTGTTGGTCATGTAGTGGTAACGGCGGTCACCGCGGGTCACGTTGGTGATGTTCCAGATGGCGTTGGCACCGGGGCCGTCCTGCAGCGGACCGCGGGAGCAGGCGTAAGTGAACCGTTTGGGATGGTTGGTGCTGCCGTAAAGTCCCGTCGGAGCCCAGTCGTTGCCGGCCCACATCGCGGGGTTGAGGTTCGCGCCGGCTTCGTACTCCTTGCGGTACTGCTCTCTCAGAGAGTCGTCCGGAATGGCGTCCAACAGGCCGGTGCCGTAGATGCCGATGGTGGATTCCAGCCGCACGATTTCGCTGCCGTAGGGAATTGTGCTACCGCCCGACTCCAACGGTACGTAGTAGGCGGAAGCAGGAATATGCACCTCCGGATAAATCAGACTGTAGCTTTCGCCGTCAGGGAAACGGTTGCCCCATTCGTCGGTGTACGGGAGCCACGTAATCTGGATTTGCGACTCGTCGATGGGAGCCTTGAACGGCGGCACAGCCTTCGTCTGCGGCATACCCGTCAGCGAGGAGATGTAGTTGTCGTTCTGGTCGGTTACCACCAGAAGGTAGCCGTTGCCCCAGTCGCCGGCGGCGTAACGGTCCATCCGCTTGCCGTGCCCGTAACCCGGGTGGCAGGCGATACAAGAACTGCGGATATATAACGGTCCCAGTCCGTTGAACGGCGGCGTGTTCTGGGTGAAATCACGCTCGAACAGGTACTCGCCGTACTTGAAGGCGGCAATGTCGGTCACTGCAGGCGCAGGGTCTTCGTAGGCGGACGACGAAGCGTTGAAAGTCGTTCCCAACTTTCCGCCTGCATAAGTTTCTTCTTCAATCCAAGCCAGCGGCTCGTCCGGCTCGGGTTCGTCCTTATGGCAGCCGTTCAGTAGTAACAGACCGGCGATGACGAAGGTCATTATTTTTGTGTATGATAATAATTGTTTCATAATAAGTTGTTTAAGATTTGAGAGATTTGAAGATTTAAAAGATTTGAGAGATTTGAAGATTTAAAAGATTTGAGAGATTTGAAGATTTAAAAG
>CAMVOL010000021.1 GCA_947169105.1 uncultured Bacteroidales bacterium
CGCCCGAAATGGAAGGCCGCATCGTATCCTTCACCACGATGGTCTGTGTGAGGGAGACGGGCGCATTCCCGCAGCCATCATTGAAAGTATAGACTCGCACGTAGCTCCACTCGCAACCCGTGCCAACGGTGTCTCGGTGCGTCACTTCAAACTGGATGTCGGTGCTGCAATCCAGAACTTCAAAATCAGTAAGTTGAAGCGTTTCTGGTGCCGAATAACTGCAATGCTCATCCGTATAGTAAACCCGGAGGGTGTCGGGAAGAATGGTCGTCACCACGGGACGGGTGGTATCGCGCACAATGATGGTTTGCGAAACGGTATTGGAGTTGCCACATCGGTCAAAGACTTCGTAGGTACGTATCAGCTGTCCGCTACAATTATCAATCGTAACGAATGGAGAGTGGGTCACCGCGACGGTGTCCATCCGCAGGTTGCAATCAGAGAAGTCGAGGCCGGCTGCATCCAAACTGTTCATATCCAATGTGTCAGGGAGAATGTAGTTACAATCCGCCAGCTTATAAATCGTAATGGATTCCAATGTCCCGCTGATGGCGGGGCGAGTGGTGTCACGCACGGTGATAGTCTGCGACACTTCAGTCGGGCCGTTGCCGCAAGCATCCTTGAACGAAAAGACACGGACATAGCTCCATTCGCAGCCGGTACCGCCGTTGATCGTGTCACGATACGAAACCTCCATCGTGGTCACTTCATTGCAATCCTCGAAAGCAAAATCACCCAACGCAAGTTCGGGGAGGGTGGCCGGAGTACAACTGTTACCACTATAATATAATATTGTATCATTAAGAGCCGTGGTCACAACCGGACGGGTGGTGTCGCGCACAACGATGGGTTGTCGCACCTCAGTGGGTCCGTTCCCGCACACATCCACAAACGAATAGACACGTATGTAGCTCCATCTGCACCCCTCTCCACCGTTGATGGTGTCGCGATAGGAGACTTCCATCGTCACGTCGTTGCAGTCGGTGATGTCCGCATCAAAAAACGACTGCGGGTGTGCTGGCACTTGTGCATATTCACAATGGCCATTGTTATAATAATAATATGTATAAGCTGTGTCAAGAACCATCGCGACCGACGGAGCCACCGTATCCATCACCACAATGGTCTGCTCTATACGAGTCGAATTGCCGCAACTGTCGTAAACCGTATAGGTACGGGTGATTTCTTTGGAACAAGAATTGATCGGGTCGGAATCGCTATCAGCAAACGATATAGTATCTTTCAGATTGCAGTCCGTAACGTTCACCCCATGTGCATTCAGCTGTGAAATCGTAGTGAAAGGATTCGTCACCGAATAGTGGCAGCTGGCATCGGCATAGATGGTGTCATTGGCGAGGGTACCCGTAACAACAGGACGAACAGTGTCATTAAAGACAATGTTCTGGACAATGGAGGCATAGTTGCCGCAGCTGTCGGTGACGGTATAGGTACGATGGTAGGTGGTATGACATAGTGCCGTGATGTCGTCGGTAACGGAGGAAAGCTGCAGTTTGTCAATGTCATCATAGCAGTTGTCGGTGATGCCTGCACCCGCACCCACCAATGAATCCCGCAGCTGCGCAACGGTGGTCATCGCCGCCGGCAACTCGCTGCGGCAAGCGATGGTGATATCCGGAAGTGTGCCTGTGATGACGGGGCCCCGCAGATCGGCAATGACGAAAACTGCCGTATCACGGGCCGTACAGTTGTTGGCATCCGTGAGGGAAAGATAGACCGTATCCTTCCCATTGCACACACGATGGTTGAGAGGAAGCGTGGTCGTATAAGTTTGCTCTGAAATTTCTCCCGACGGATATGTGCCGCCTGCGTAGGTGTAGGTGGCCACAAATGGGATCTCCCCTTCTGTTATATCAACGATGAGTTGTACACCCGCAACGTTGGGACACAACGTATCCACCGCACGTATCCCAATCGTCGGGGCAGGATACTGCTGGACGGTGAAAGGATGGGTGGTCGAGCACTCATTGATGTCATCCACAATCACCTGATATTCCACGCCCAGCTGCAAACCGGCGAGATGGATGCCGTCTGCGACGAGCACACTATCAACGATAGAATAGATCTCGTCCTCCCGCACCAGATACAGATGGTAGGCTTGTTCGCCGCCCGTGACGGTCACGTCCGTTTCCGCCAGTTCGCCGTAACATGAGGTGGGCATCGGATTAAAATGTATCTCTATCGAATCATTCACACTGATGACGACCGTGTCGCGGAGGGTGGAACGGCAAGGGCTGTACATATTCAGCAGCCATTCAAAGGTATATTCGCCAGGGCCATCCACTGTAACCGAAGTCTGACAGTCGGACGAATTATAAATATGTACGGAAGGGTCATCCGGGATGATACTCCAATGCCCGGTATTCACGCCTTCCGGGCACATGGCATCCAGCGTGAACGTCTGTGAACAATATACACGGTCGGAACCGGCATACGCTGCATCTTCACTATTGGCAATGGCGATGAGGATGGATTGCTGCTGGGTATTCTGGCAGTTAGTGGCCGTGGCCGTAGCCAGAGTCACCGTTATGTACCCGTTCTCATGGGCAACCAACGAGCCATACGTGGGGTATAATTCATCATACCCATTGTCACCTTCATGCAAATGATAGGTGTGCGTTGAGACATTCTCACCATCATGGAAGACAATGGTCACATCCACATCATCCATATTGGAGGTCAGGATAATCGGGATATCTCTGCCAGCACACAACACCTCATCATCCAAAGAGATAGTAACGATTGGCTTAGGATTCATGGACACGTGGATGGTGGTCGTATCCACATTACAGTAGCTGGACACCAGTACCACGTATGTGCCTGTGTCCACCACACCGACCGATGGAACCCCATAATACGAGGTGGTCTGCCAGTCAGCCATCGGATTTCCGTTGATGGCGTTCCCGTTCAACATCCATTGGTACGTGGCATCCGGATAAGGCATGGAGGCCTGCACATAAAGTCCGAGATTTTGTCCCTCACACAATTCGACGTCAGGGCTCTGTCTCGTGATTTCCACATTGGGGAGCACATCCACATACACATCCCTATAGCCGTAGGAAGGACAGCACGGGGGGCTGACATGCACCCTGAGGACCACCTGCTGGGTCTCATAGGTGTGGTTCGTAAACTCAACTGTGACACAAGGGTTGGTGGTATCGCCAATGAATCTGGCATACTCCTGACCTTCAATGATTTCCCATCTGTAAAAATAGCCGGTGGTGTATGCGATGCAGTAATCCTCTTCGCCCGGGCAAACTTCGCTGTTGCCAGTGGGATAGGGCAACTCTTCGGGGGTGTATAGGATGAGGTTGAAGCCGGAATAGGGCTGTCCATTGACCTGCGGGGTTTTTCGTCCCATACCTGTAACCTGGCCGGGCAGATCTGAATCCATGTTCACATAATGAGTGGTCGTACACGAAGAGCCGGACGAGGGGGAGGAACCTGTGCCAAAGTCCGAGTAAGTCGGTCCTCCGCACATATCCATATCCACATTCGTACAGCTGGTATAGGGATGATTCGAGGATCCTGCAACAATTTCAGGGAGAGCATTCAGGTAGCTCCACCTTACCCCGCTGCTCGTAATCTGGCTGGGGACACCCAAATCATTAACTGACACAACATGGTACGCGGAACCAGGCACACCATCAGCGCCACGTCCGCCGGCACCGCCATGTCCGCCCTTGCCGCCTTTGGCACCATATCCCGAATACGCCATAGCCTTAAATACAGGGTCATAAGTAGTTCGAGCTACTGCCGTACTAGGATTTTCGAAGGTGATGCCACCCTCACCGCCTTCGCCTCCTTCACCACCGTCGGCAGGCGCACCGCCCGCACCGGCAGCACCTGACTGGACTTCGGCCCAGCAGTTCAAGAAGCCGTCGTTATAGTAGGTATCATTTCCATAACAATAAATGGCGAAAGATCCGCCGCCACCGTAGCCGCCACCACCGCCCTGACCGCCGCCGCCACCGCCGCCGCCACCGCCGCCACCGCTGCCCGAGACAAAAGCCTTACGCAAACCACCGCTATTCCCACTGCCGTTCGTATAGTCGTTCCTTGCATAAGCGGCACTACCGCCACCACCGCCACTACCGCCACCACCGCCACTACCATCCCCACCGTTCACCTGCGGAGCCGGAACAAAATAATCGGAATACGATACGGCAGAGGATTGTCCATTATTGCCCCGCACACCGTCAAGTCCATTGTTCCCGACACCATTCTGTAGCGTGTTGGCGCCATAGGCGACAGTAGGGCCGGCCGCACTGCTCACCACTACGCTGCTTGAAGTAACGCTGTATCCCACCGCTTCTGCACCACCATTACTCCCGAAACCGGCCTGTCCGGGGGAACCGCCGTTCGTTGCCTCTGAATCTGGATTGTAATAGCCTCCGGCACCGCCGTTTCCGCCCTGCGTGGCCGGCGACGCTGTACCCGCCGAATAGCCCGCCTTACCGCCAAGGCCGCCCGCGCCGCCAGGATGGTTCGCATTATCCCAGTTCTCAAGTACTGCCGTAGTGGGGTCCCCATTCATCCTGCCATAGGTGCTTATTGACGGCGCTTGAATGCCCATACTGCCTTTTCCGCCAGCACCACCGTCCCTTCCCTTGGTTCCGTCCTTACCCTTGGAGGCTTTGCCGGGGAGGAAACTGCAACGCACGATGTTGTATCGCTGGCAATTGGACAGATGCAAACCATACGTTGAAACGCCATAATTGGACTCCCGCACATAATAGTGCCCGTCCTCCTCTGTTTCAGAATAGAATTTGATATTCGGACGGTTTGGCTTCAAATCCAACGTATTGACAGAATAATAGATGTCTTCATTTGTAACGACCGAAGCGCACATATCCGTCGCTGGATGGCAGAACACCGGAAGCGGGCAGCCGCCGACCGTGCCGCAGCCTTCCCCCTCCACAATCACCACCAGATTGTTGCCCTCGTATGCGAAAGGAGAAATGGGGATGGAGGTCCAGCCGGAATTATCCACACACAGAATCCCCGAATAAACGAGGGAGGCCCCCGAAAGGTAGTTGTTCCACACCTGCCCAGCGGTGAATGAGGTGGCGGTGGTGTTCTTCAAATAGATCTTGACTGACGGAGAATGCCCCCCTGTCGGGACACCAGTAGCGGACGCCACATCAAAGGCAAGACCCGTCAACATCCTTTGTCCGACATTCAGCTCTGCTCCCGTATAGAGGGCGGCCGTCCGATGATGGGTATATTCACCCGGCAACGGGAACGACTCCTGCGCTGCACCAAAACCGATAGGCCCTATCTCACTCCCTTCCACCGAAAGAGAAGGACAAGTGTAGAAATAGGTGTTGGCTCTTCTTTTGGATCTTGATGATATTGAGGCAGGAAAGTCAGGAGTACCCACTCCACTATAATAAGCATGAGCGACCAAATTGTCTGACATTTGGGTGTACGACGTTGTCACAGGGCAGCCGCCATTCTCCGGATGATCTTGGTCGTTGATATCACACCCTCTGGACTCAATCATAATCATCAAGTGTTTAGATCCATCGTAATCGAAATTGATCGGTATGGTCAACACTTGGTCCACATCTTCTTCCCCCACACAAATGGGGCCCTCGTAAACCACGGTAGCTCCACCGGTAATCGTATTCCAAGCCCTACTCGAAGAGGTGTTGAAGGTCGAATTGTTTTGATTTTTCATATAAATCCTCATCCACCGCTCACTCCTTGCACCCGCCTCCATGGATACAGAACGGATATGATAACCTATACCCGTGAGGTGCGCACTCCCCCCCATCTCACTAGACAGATAGATGGCGGCATAACGGTAGTACTCCCACTTACCCGGAATGGGGTCAGGATCAGTGGGACCTGTCTGGCTCGACTCTGTGCCACACGTAAGCCACAACTCGCCGGGTTCCACACGGTTCGGGCAGTCAAGGTCATCATAGGTTTTAGGAGGAATGCTGAGAGGCGGCAGTTCCGTGGCATCATCGGTGGTAACCGTCAGATCCTGAAGGCGGAAGTCGTTGAGACTGTTTGCTTCGATGGCCACCAGTCGCGGGGCGAGGGTGGTGCCTTCGGGATAGTTGGCCGTACGGTGGATAGTGGTGGCCCCCACCTCGGAGGTCTTCTGCTGGAAGTCATTAAAAAAGCCGCCCTCTATGGTCAGATGGCTTGCCATCTCTATAGGCTTGTCGATATCATACGTCCCCCTTTCCATGCGGATGATGGCGTTGGTACAGGAGGCCAGTTCAATGGCATGCCAGATAGTAGTGGGGGCTGTGGGAGTAAGTCCCTGAGAAAGGGGGTCGCCATCTACGGCCACATAAAAGATATTGCAGTCGGATAGGGTGGAGCTTTCCTCCAAGCGCACCACAGAGGAGGCCTCCGCCGTGCAGCCATAGCTGTTGGTCACGGTAACGGTGTAGGTGCCGGCTGTCGTCGCAGTGAGCACCGCTCCCGTAGTCCCGTCGCTCCAAAGATAGTCGCAGCCGTAGCCACAGCGTGAGGAGATGGCTTCAAGATCCACCGAACCGATGGCCTCGCACAAGGTGATGACGGCGGGAGTGACGGCCACATGCGGCAGCATACCGACCGTGACGATCTGTGTGGCGACCGCCTGACACTGTCCTGTGGTGACTGTGACACTATAGGTGGTGGACACGCTCGGCATCACATTGATGGAAGGAGTCGTGGCGCCCGTGCTCCACTGGAAGCTGCAGGTATCGCAATCGGTCTCCATCGTCAAGGTGACGGGCTGTCCATTACAGGTGATGGCATTTTCCGGCGTTGCGGTGATGGATACGGTGGGACGGTTGTATATTTCCACTGTGGTGCTGGAGTGATGCCCATCATACCACACCGTGTAGGTGCCGGCGTCTTCCCGTGTGACAGGGGTGATCACGGGGTTCTGGTCATGAGAGAACACTTCCCCCAACGGGTTGGTCCACTCATAACCGTTGGAGCTGTACGCGCTACAGGTGAGCTGCAGGGTACTCCCTTCGCAGAGCGGGCCGTTGTTGCTGGTGGTGGCTAAAATTTCGCAGTTAGTGGTGGCGTGCGGGTCGTTCTGCACTTCAAAATGAATGTCACCAGGCCTGCGCGAGTAGTTGCAAATCAAGAATATATACCATTGTCCTCGCTGGGCATTGGGAATGTAGCACCACTCGGTGCCATAAACACTGTAACTACAGTCAATAAGGGTCTGGTTCGGATAGCCGCCCCATGTGCGCGGATCATTTGGATTATGATAACCATTCCGGGGGCGGTGGTTACTTCCGGTTCCCTGAAGCTGGGAGACACAGACATTTTGAAGCACCTCCCCATAGGTGTTGCCCTCAAACGGCCCCCAACAAGCAAAGTCAATATCCTGATTGTTGCTGTGCTCTATGTATATCAGCATATCGCCCGGTTGGTCAATCTGCATCACGTACCATGCAGGAGCGGGCGTGTAGTAAAGACATCCGCGCTGCGCATCCGGAAGGTCGGGAGTAGCCGTGTTGCTCGTACCTGCCGGAAAGGTGACACCATACGGGTTGTCCTCCGTACAGAACGGGTTGGCGTTCAAACAAAGATTATTCGTACTTTGAGCAAGACCAAACTGAGCTATAAGAAGATAGGCAACAAAAAATGCTATATATTTCTTGATAGAAAGCGGCATATTTAAACGATTGCTTTGTAACACGTAACTCCTCCCCTCTCACTTTTCCGACCGCAGCAAAAACAAGCGGCAAAAATACGGAATAGTTCCCTCTTTTGCAACATTATTTCTTACAATTTTGGTGCAAACTTGTTGCCCGCCCCTACTGGATTATCTTCTAAAAAAAATGTCATCCGCACTACTTGAGAAAATCTTTCAGCAAAATAAAAAAATGTTTCAGCAAAAAAATATTTCCGTAATAAAACAAAATGGATTCTCATTCGTTAAGGAAACCGTCTGTTGTGGATGACTGTTCTCTTTCCCGAACAGGAAAAAAAGACACAAACTATTTAGAACTAAGACATTATGAAAAAAACGATACGCCTTGTCTCGCTGATGCTTTTGGGTGCAATACTTTCCATCCGCCCTGCTTCCGCACAAGACTCCGTCCACGTGACCCTCCAGAAAGCCATCGAGATTGCCCTCTCCGAGAATCCGACAGTGAAAATTGCCGACCGCACCATCGAGGCCAAAAGGTACTACAAGAGTGAGCAGATTGCCGCCCTCTTCCCCTCCCTTACCGGCACGGCCAGCTACCAGCGCACCGTCAAGAAGCAGACGATGGTGATGTCGATGGGCGGACAAGCCACCGAAATAGAGGTGGGCACCAGCAACAACGTCTCCGCCGGCCTCAACCTGAGCCTCCCGCTCGTGGCCGCCCCCACCTGGTACAACCTCAAACTATCGCAGCTCGACGTGAACGCCGCCGTCGAAAGCGCCCGCTCCTCCCGTATCTCCCTCGTCAACGAAGTCAAAAAAGCCTACTACGGACTGCTGTTCGCGCAAGATTCCTACCGCGTGCTGAAAGTCACTTACGCCAATGCAGAATTTACCGCCAAGAACATCAACGACAAGTACGAACAGGGGCTTGCCTCCGACTTCGACAAGCTCCGCGCCGACGTGCAAGTGAAGAACCAAAAGCCGCAGCTCACCGCCGCCGAAAACTCCATCGCCCTCGCCTCCATGATGCTGAAAGTGCTCATCGGCGTGGATGTCAACGAGCCTCTCATTTTCGACGGACAACTTTCTGATTTCGAGGAAGAAATGAAAAATTACGTCATCGCCGACGCCCAGTCCGTCTCCCTCGCCGCCAACAGCGATCTGCGCCAACTCGAACTCTCGCAGGAACAGCTCAACACCAGCCTGAAGCTCGTCAAAGCATCGGCCTGCCCCACCCTCGCCTTCAGCGGCAACGCCCAGTATTCGGCCATGAGCAACGACTTCAACTTCACATGGTTCCCCTACGCCGTGGTCGGACTTTCCCTTAACGTCCCCATCCTCTCTTGGGCCGGAATATCTTATAAAATTAAGCAAAGTAAAATCTCCATTGCCAACTTGGAGGATCAGAAAAAATATGTCGAGAACAACCTCCGCGTGAGTGTCAATAACAGCCTCACGAACATGCGCAACGCCATCGAGGACATGACCTCCAACAAAGAGACGATGCTACAGGCCGAAGCCGCCTATAACATTGTGCAAAAGCAGTTTGACGTCGGCATGGCCACTTGGCTCGACCTCAATTCCGCCGAACTCTCCCTCACCCAATCCCGCCTTTTATACCATCAGTCCATTTATAATTTCCTCACCGCAAAATCCGAACTCGAAGCCGTCACCGGCACGGAAAAATAATTGAGAATTGAAAATTGAAAATTGAAAATTAATAATTAAAAATAATACTACATTGAGCCGCCCCGAAGGGGCAAGAGATATTAGCCCCACGTGTAAACGGGGGGGATATAAAAAAAAACGAAAACAAAAACAACACATATCATATAATGAATAAAATTGGAAAAATCGTTTTGATGTTTGCCGCATGTGTGGCGGTATTGGGTTCTTGCAACAAGAAAAATGACAATACAACGGTTACCGAGGTCGCCAAGAAGCAGCAGGTGCGCGTGGAAAGTGTCTATGCCGAAGAGGTGGAGCAGCTGTACGACTACACCGCCATCGTGCAGGCAGAGGCAGTCAACAACATCGCACCGACCATCGCCGGCCGTATCGAGGCCATCTACGTGGAAGTGGGCGACCGCGTAACCAAGGGACAGAAACTGGTGCAGATGGACGCCTCCAATTTGGAGCAGACAAAAGCCCAGCTCGACAACCTCGAGCTGACCTTCAAACGCATTGACGCCCTGTACAAGTCAGGCGGCGTCTCCAAATCCGACTGGGACGCCCAGAAAACCCAGCTGGACGTGACACGCACCTCCTACCAGAACCTTCTCACCAATACGCAGCTGACCAGCCCGCTGAACGGCATCGTCACCCTGCGCAACTACGACAGCGGCGACATCTACGCCGGCAACCCCATCCTTCAGATTCAGCAAATTTCTCCCGTGAAAATGCTCATCAATGTTTCGGAAGCGCACTTCCCCATCGTGAAAAAAGGGATGAAAGCCAAGGTGAAACTCGACGTTTACGGCGAAGAGGAGTTCACTGGCAACGTCACGCTCGTCTATCCCACCATCAATGCCCAAACCCACACCTTCCCCGTGGAGGTGAGCCTGCCCAACACCAACGGCAAGGTCCGCCCCGGCATGTACGCCCGCGTCACCATGAACTACGGCGTGAACAAGAACGTGGTGGTGCCCGACAACGCCATCGTGAAGCAGCAGGGCTCCGGCGACCGCTACGTCTATGTTTATAAAGACGGCAAAGTCAGCTACAACAAAATCGAGCTGGGCCGCCGTATGGGCAACCGCTATGAGGTCATCTCCGGCGTCCAAGACGGCGACCTCGTCGTCACCGCCGGCTACACCAAATTGTCCGACGGCATGGAGGTCGAAGTCATCAAATAAAAAGAAATTCATTGAGCCGCCCTGAAAGGGCAAGAGAATATTACCCCACGTGTAAACGTGGGGTAAAAAGAACAGGGGACCAAATGGTTCCCTGTTTTTTTCAATGAAAGTTTGTTTCCGATTAGGCCTCTTCAGCGGGCTGTTCGGCTTCCACGTTACGGGTGGAAAGAACGGCAGCCACGATGGAGTTCGGATTCTCGACGAACGTGATGTTGTCAATATGCAACTCGTTCACCTTAATGGAGTTGTCGATGTTCAGGCCGGAGATGTCCACGGGAATTTCTTCCGGAACATCCTTCAACAGACCGCGAACTTTCAGCTTGCGGACTTTCTTCACGAGCTTACCGCCACGGAGCACACCGGGGGAAGTACCCATGATTTTGATAGGAAGACCGATGGTAATCGGCTTGCCATCAACGATTTCCAAGAAATCCACGTGAAGCAGCTCATCCGTAATCGGATGGTACTGGGAAGCCTGCAGGATAGCAGGGATCTCCTTACCGTCGAGGTTGATGACGGCATAGCGCACTTCAGGGGTATATATGAGATTTCTGAATTCGTTCTTGGCGACCACAAACTGGTACTGCTTTTCACCGCCGTACAGCACGCACGGAACCATGCCGGCAGCGCGCTGGGCCTTCGAGTCTCTTTTCCCTACGTTCTCTCTGAGAGAACCGCTAATAGATACTGATTTCATTTTTTAAATTGTTTTGATGAATAAATAAATATGTATAGGACTACTCTTCGTCCTTGTTTTCTTCTTCGTACTTCTGGATGACAGCAGCCTGGACATCAGCAGGAACTTGCTGGTATTCGGCGAAGTGCATCTCGTAGGAGGCACGTCCGGAAGTGATGGAGCTGAGGGTGGTGGAATACTTGTTCATCTCAGCCAACGGAACTTTGGCGCGGATGTTCTGGAATTCGCCTTCGCTGTCCATACCCATCACCACACCACGGCGGCCCTGGAGGTCGGTCATCACATCACCCATTCTGTCGGAGGGAACGAAAACTTCCACATCGTAGATGGGTTCGAGTATCTTCGGATTGGCCTTCTTGAAGGCATCCTTGAAAGCGTTACGACCGGCCAGTTTGAATGCCAACTCGTTGGAATCAACGGGGTGCATTTTACCGTCGTAGATGTTGACCACGATGTCGCGGGCGTAAGAACCGGTCAGCGGGCCTTCTTCCATCTTCTCCATGATACCCTTGAGGATGGCGGGCATGAAGCGGGCGTCGATGGCACCACCGACGATACAGTTGTTATAGATGAGCTTACCGCCCCACGGGAGGTCGTAGCTTTCCGTGGCACGGATGGGATACTTCTGCTGGGTGGGCATGCCGTCGTAGTAGGGCTCAATGAGCATGTGGACTTCACCGAACTGGCCGGAACCGCCGGACTGTTTCTTGTGACGGTACATGGCCTCTGCCGACTTGGTGATGGTTTCACGATACGGGATCTTGGGA
Organism: uncultured Bacteroidales bacterium; assembly: GCA_947169105.1. Classification (GTDB taxonomy): domain Bacteria; phylum Bacteroidota; class Bacteroidia; order Bacteroidales; family WCHB1-69; genus UBA1756. The sequence continues at coordinate 11,962 of CAMVOL010000021.1, forward strand.
GCATAGTACTCGATTTCAATCTTATTCAGCTTCTCGATCATCCATTTGATGATGTTGAGGTGCTGCTCGCCCTGACCGGAGATGATGGTCTGCTTGAGTTCCTTCGACTGTTCCATGAGGAAGGTGAGGTCGGTACGACGGAGCGTGTTGAGGATAGCGCCGAGCTTCTCTTCGTCGGAGCTGTTCTTGGCGCGGACAGCGGTACGGAACTTCGGATCCGGATAGGCGGTCTTTTCAACCTGGAGGTCACCGCTCTTGACGAGGGTCTGGGCAGCGCCCGTGCCTTTCAGCTTGATGGTGGCGATGATGTCACCGGCGACGGCCTTCTCCACGTTCTCACGTTTCTGACCGGCGAAGCAGATCAGCTGGGAGACGCGTTCTTTCGTGTTGGTGTTGGTGTTGAGGAGGTCCATGGCTTCGGTGATTTCACCGGAGTAGATCTTCATATAAGCCACATCGCCGAGGTGCTGCTCGACGGCGGTCTTCCAGACGTAGGCGACGGTATTGCCGGCGGGGTCGCACTTGATTTCCTCGCCGTTGGTAGCCTTGACAGGGGCGACTTCAGCGGGAGTGGGGCAGTTGCCCTTGATGATCTGCATGAGGCGGTCAACGCCCTGGTCGGTCTTGGCGGCGATGCACACAACCGGGAAGGTGCCGCGGTTGATGACACCGAGCTTGAGGCCGCGCATCATCTCCTCTTCGGAGAGGGTGCCTTCCTCGAAGTACTTGTCCATGAGGGTCTCGTCGTTTTCAGCGGCGGCCTCGATGAGGGCGGCGTGCATCTCTTCGGCCTTGTCGGCTTCGGAGGCGGGAATCTCTTCCACGATCATCTTTCCGCCACCGGCGGGGAACTTGAGGAGTTTCTTTTGGAGGAGGTCAATGACGGAGTCGAAGCCGACGCCGGCGTTGACGGGGTACTGCAACGGGAGAACGCTGCCGCCGAAGTTGTGCTTCAGTTCGCGGAGGGTCTCGTCGAAGTTGGCTTTTTCGTGGTCAAGCTGGTTGACGGCGAAGACGACGGGGGTGTGCATCTTCTTGGTCCAGCGCCACTGGGTTTCAGCGCCGACATCCACGCCGTTCTGGGCGTTGATGACCATGACAGCGGTATCGGCCACTCTCAGGGCACCAATCACCTCGCCGACGAAATCGTCGAAGCCGGGGCAGTCGATCATGTTGATCTTGGTGTTTTCGAACTCGCTGTAGATGACGGAGGACTGGATGGACTGTTGTCTTTCCAGTTCCACCTCGCGATAGTCGGAGAGGGTGTTTTTGTCCTCCACGGAGCCGCGTCTGCTGATCACGCCGCCGTGGAATGCCATCGTCTCGGCCAAAGTGGTTTTGCCGGTGCGGTTACCGCCGATGAGGGCAATGTTTCTGATGTCTTGCGTCTGATAAACTTTCATTGTTTGTTTAATTATTTGATTATTACTATTTTACTTTATTACAAAAAAGCGGGCAAAAATACAACATTTTTTTCAAATATGAACACGTGAAAGTGAATTTTTTAAAGCCGGCAATTTCAGGGCTGAAAGGCATGACGGCCTATGCCAAAGAATAGGTTCTATTTTTGTTCGCCCCATGCGCCACTATCTTCCCTTCTTGCAGTAATTGGTAAAGATAGGCCTTGGTTTGCGTAGGTTTCAGTCCGAGCAGGGCCGACAATTCCGCCGTCTTACAACTGTCTTTTTCTTTGAGATAAGCCAGAATTATCGTCGGTTTATCGTCGGTTATCATCGGCTGCTTGTCATTTATCGTCGGTTTATCGTCGGTTGCATTCCACCCATCGCGCGCATTGATGAGCATGGAACGATTCTTTAGCTCATTCTTTTCATCCAGCAGCAGATTACGGAAGAAGCGCTCAAGGAAGCTGATATCGTAGTCGATGCCGATGCGGACATTCTTGTAGTTAGCACGCACCAATGCATTGCGGAAATACCACGAATGGTCTTTGAACAAGTCATTAGTCACGTCATAGCCCATAGAACGCAGATATTGTATGGTGAAAACCGCCGTTGCCCGCGTGTTCCCTTCGCAGAATGGATGAATCTGCCACAATCCAGAAACAAAGCGGCAAATATGACTCACTTTTTCATCATCGGTACAATTCCTATAACTGAATTCCCGTTCCTGCTGAATATCATAGTCAATGGCGCGACCCAGGTCCTCCCAGTTCAAGTAGTGGACCGTATCGTCTCTGAGCACCCCTTCTTTTTTGGTGATATCGTATTTCCTAAGCTCGCCAGCGTGTTTGAAAACCCCTTCAAAAATGCGGCGGTGGGTTGACACTAGACCATTGGTGTTGAAAGCGAACGTATTGGTGGACAGAATTTTCTTGATATTTGCCGATGCTTTGTCACACTCGGCGGTTTCATCATTGCCTGCCACACGTTTGGATTTGCTTTGGTAATAGGAATCCAGCATCTGGCGGACTTCATCAATGGTAATATCCCCCTCGATGTTGCGTTGTGCCACATCCAGCAGATATTGCGAAGGTTTTAGGCCATCGACCTGTTGAAGGCCAATGGCTGTCTGCCAGTCGGCGGCGCTTTGCCGTGCCGAAGGCTCTACCTGCCGGACATATTCATCAAAATCCACTTGTTTCATCAACTTGACTTTTATGCACAGAAAAGTTATCTGTCCATACTTAATTATTCAAGCTGCAAAAATACAAAATCTATTAAAATAGCTGTTATTTATTGTATTCTAACAAATCCAAATAATTTTCATTTTTCAATTTTCAATTCTCAATTTATTTGTACCTTTGCACCCTGATTTTTGTAAACTAAACGTATTGTAAATGAGCAGGTATCCTGAATCCATTGACAAAATCACACGGGCACGGCTCGCCGCCTCCGCTGTCGGGTCGGTGCTGAGCATCGCCCTCACGATGTTTTTCGTCGGCGTCCTCGTTTTCCTCGCCTTCTTCTCCACCAAGTTCATCCGCAACCTCTCCAGCAAAATGGAGATGGAAGTCCTCTTCTATTCGCAGGAGTCGGGCGTGAAGGAGGCGGACATCATCGCTTTCGAGCAGACCCTCAAACTCCAACCCTACGTCGCCACCTCCCGCGTGTCGTCGCAGGCCGACAATGTGGCCGAAGCCAAACGGGTCATCGGCAACAACTACGAAGAGGTGATCCCGAACCCCATCAACGCCTCCATCATCCTGACACTCAAGGAGGAATACACCCAGAACCCCGATTCGCTAAACAGTGTGGTTAAGGCCATCAAGGAGAACAAAATCGTACAGGACGTGGAATATCCCGAATACATCGTGGACCTCATCCAAGGCAATTTCAATAAGATACAGTGGATCACTCTCGGCTTCTGCGCCGTCTTTATGTTCATTTCGTTACTGCTGATTGCCAATTCGTTGCGACTGAACATTTATGCCCAACGTTTCAATATCCGCAGCATGCTGCTGATTGGTGCCACCCGTCGGTTCGTCCGCAAGCCCTTCATTCTGAAAGGTTTGGCACAAGGCGCTTGGGCAGGTTTCATCGCCGTGATTATGGTGGCCGCGGCCTTGTGGGGCGGCTACGTCGCACTTCCGGAGATCTTCGACCTCTCCTACACCCGCGAAATCAGCATCATCCTCGGCGGCCTCTTCCTTTTCAGCATCCTGTTCACCATGCTGGCCGCATTCCTTTTCGTGAACAAATACATCAAAATCAATTCCGATCGTTTATATCTGTAAATAATTATGGCACAAGTAATTTCTACTAAAACTGAAAACAAAACGACCCAATACGGCAGAAAGCCGGCTGCTCCGAAACGCCCCCCGCTCTTCCGTAAGTTCAACTATATCCTGATGGGTGTCGGTGCGGTCATCCTCTTTATCGGCTACATCGCCCTTTCCGGTGGTGCCTCTGACGACCCTGCGAAATTCAGCGAAGCCATCTTCGACACCCGCCGTCTCGTCGTCGCGCCCATCCTGATCCTCCTCGGCCTCGTCACCGAGATTGTCGCCATCATGTGGCATCCGCGCAACAAGGAGGCCGCCGAAGCCACCCCCGAAACGAAAGCGGAATAAGCCATGGAGTGGTTTCAGGCTATCATCTTGGGCATCCTGCAAGGGCTGACCGAGTTCCTGCCCGTCAGCAGCAGCGGCCATCTCACCATCGCGTCCACCCTTTTCGGGCTTTCGGGCGAAGAAAATCTGACCTTCACCGTGGTGGTCCATATCGCCACCGTGTGCAGCACGCTCGTCATCCTCTGGAAAGAGGTCGTCTGGATCTTTAAAGACATGTTTGCCAAGCAGTCGTGGAAGTCGTACAGCGGCTTGAACGACGGCACGCACTTTGCCATCAACATCCTGATTTCGATGATTCCCGTCGCCATCGTCGGCTTCTTCTTCAAAGACACGGTGGAGGCGATTTTTGGTTCGGGGATGCTCATCGTGGGCATCATGCTGCTGGTGACCGCCTCACTGCTCACCTTCTCCTACTTTGCGAAACCGCGCCAGCGGGAGGAGATCAGCGGCTGGCATGCCTTCATTATCGGCATCGGACAGGCCATCGCTGTGCTTCCGGGACTTTCCCGCTCGGGAACCACCATCGCCACAGGACTATTGCTCGGCAACCAAAAGGAAAAGCTGGCTCAATTCTCGTTCCTGATGGTCATCCCGCCGATTCTCGGCGAAGCACTGTTGGACATCAAAGACATCGCGGAAGTCGGTTTTGCCACCGCGATGAACGGCATTTCGCCCCTCGCCCTCGGCTTGGGCTTCATCGCCGCCTTCGTCACCGGCTGCCTCGCCTGCCGTTGGATGATCAACATCGTGAAGAAAGGCAAGCTGGTGTGGTTCGCCGTCTATTGCGCCATCATCGGTATTTTCGCCATCACTTACGGCTGCCTCCACTAACCGTTTTCCATTTGGAAAAATATCTTTAACATTATGAAAATCAGCGAAGTATTATCTTTTTTAGAAAAAAAATACCCCCTCTCCTATCAGGAGGATTTCGACAACTGCGGCATCCAATGCGGCGACAAGGAGCGCGAAATCACGGGCGTGCTGGTCTGCTTCGAGATGTCGGAGGAGACGATTGATGAAGCCATCCGGCTCAACGCCAACTTGGTCATTTCGCACCATCCGCTCATCTTACGGAAGGGCATTTTCAAAATCGAGCCCGTCGGCCGCGTGGGAAAAGTCATCTGTAAAGCATTGGAAAACAAGATGGTGCTCTATTCCATGCACACCAATTTGGACAGTGCCGTGGGTGGGGTGAACGACACATTTGCCGACAAGCTCGGCTTGGAGAACGTGACGGTACTCTCCCCCATCGAAGGGGAAACCAACGTAGGTTTGGGCCGTATCGGCGACCTGCCGGAAGCGATTCCCGCCAAAGTCTTCCTCCTTCGGTTAAAGGAAGCACTTGGTTTACAGATGGTTCGGTATTACGGAAATATTGACGGCTTTGTCCGGCGCGTGGCGGTATTGGGCGGGGGCGGCAGCTCCTTCATCGGGCAGGCGCTGGCGGCGGGCGCCGACATTTATGTCACCGGAGATGTCAAATACCACGACTTCCACTCCGCAGAACGCAAGATGATTATCGCTGACATCGGGCACTTTGAAAGCGAGCATTTTATAAAAGAAATTATTTTTAACGAACTAAAGGAAAATTTTAATACTTTTGCCGTTTCGTTATCACAAGTGGAAAAGTTGCAAATAAGCATCATATAATATTTAAAATCAAGATTTTATAAAAAACAATATGGCAAAGAAAAAAGTAAAAGAAGAAGCTGTTGTTTCCGAAAATCAAGCCGTGACGGCCGAGACTGCCACTACAAATTTGGCACCCGCTCCGGAAGAGAACAGCATCGCCTACAAACTGCTGTCCCTCTATCACCTTCAGTGCATCTATTCTGAAATCGACCGCATCCGCATTGAGCGTGGCGAACTGCCGAACGAAGTCCGGAATCTGGAAGACGATATTGAAGGTAAGAAGACCCGTATCAGCAAGTTCCATGAGGAAATCAAGGAGATGAACGAAAAGATTTCCACGGAAAAGAACAAAATTCAGGAGGCACAGGCGCTGATTTCCCGTTATGAAGAGCAGCAGAACAATGTGCGCAACAACCGTGAATACGAATCTTTAGACAAGGAAATTGAATACCAAGGTGTTGAGATTCAAAATTCCGAGAAGAAAATCTCAAAAGTCCAGATTAACCTTGAAGCCAAAACGGAAGAAATCAAAGTTTTGGAAACCGAATTGAAGGAGAAGGGCGAGATTCTGTCACAGAAGAAAGGAGAGTTGGACGGACTGATTGCCGAACACGAGGAGAAGGAAAAAGAGCTGGTGGCGAAAGCCGAAACGTTCAAGGAGAAAGTGGAGCCGCGTCTGCTCACTGCTTTCGAAAGAATCCGTAAAAATGCCCGTAACGGTTTGGCTATCGTGCAGATAAGCCGTGACGCCTGCGGTGGTTGCTTCAGCACCATCCCGCCACAGCGCCAATTGGACATCCGTTTGCACAAGAAAATCATCGTCTGCGAGGCATGCGGCCGTATCTTCATTGACGAACAGTTGGTCAAGGAGGACAAGGAGCGCGCCGAAGCCGCTGCCCAAACTGCGGAATAAGCCACAAACGAACCCATAAAAAGCCGCAACTCCCATAGGTTGCGGCTTTTTATTTCAAAAACAGATTTTGCCGTGAGCCTGTCAAAGTACTTCAAGGAGCAATATAACAATCTGATTTTCAAAATCAAATACTCCAAAAATGTATTTGAGCGGGAGGTTCTTGACATCCGGATGTCGGAGGAACGCATCCACACTCACGTGCTCAAAAAGTTCCGAAAGGACTTTTTCTCGTTCGCCATCAAGACAAAAGACGACCTGTTCAAGTACCTTTTCTACATCCTGATACTGGTGCTTTTGGTCGCACTTCCGATTCTCGCGCCTGAGGTCGGGGTGTCGCAAGCAGAAATCCGTGACCAGCAACAAGCGGAACTATTATACAACCATCTTTCAGATGCGGGCACTCCAACGGACGGAAACGCATACGGACAACCACAGCCTCAGTTTGTGGATTTCCTCTGCTGCTGTTTTGGCAAGTGGTTTGGCATCAGCGAAATATACCAACTACGACATATTTTCGGTGCCTTGTTCGCATGGGGCGTCATCCTGCTTACAGGATGTTTTCTGATGAAGCTGTTCACCTGGCACGCGGCTTTTTTCGGGAGTTTTCTGCTGCTCATCTCTCCCCATTTTCTGGCGCAATCTGCTGGGAATCTCGCCAGCATATCCTTTGCATTTTTCTATTTGTTAGGAATTTACGAGATATACCTCTTCCTCTCTGAATTTCCGGTGGTCAAATGGAAGCGGCTGTCGTTCATTGCCTTTACCACGATAGCGGCCGTTTATGTCAGCTGTGCCGGTTTTGTTCTGCTGCACTATTTTGTCCTGTCGGCTTTTCTCATTTTCTTTGTGGAAAATCCCATCCGCAAACTGTTCACCCGTGCATACGGTCGTAACTTCCTGAAACTTGCGCTCATCGTGTCAGGCACGGTGGCCGTCGTCTATTTGGCCGATTTGCTGAATCCTTTGCATTTTCTGCAGTTCTCGAATGCGGGGTTGTCCAATGCTGTTGTAAAATCCACTGACAATCTTCCTGTTACGGAGTTCCTATGGCATGGAAGAAACGTCGTGTCCACCTCCCTCGGAGTCCGGTTCCTGCTGATGAAGTTGCAGGTGACGATTCCTTTGGTCATCATCATCGGGGGGCTGGTGCACCTGCTGTTTGTTCGGACGATTGTGCGGGAGGCGCACATTCTGCCATCGTTGCTGCTGTACTTCACGATGTTTTTCCCGTTATGGTCATTGCACCGTGCAGGGGCAAGCGTGGGCGACGGCTGGTTTTACTATATGATGCTCTATCCGTTGATGGTGATGTTTTCCGCTGCCGGTTACGACGGATTCCTGCGCCGTGTGGACGACCGCTACACCAATGCCGTCATTGTGGGCGGCATGCTACTCTTGTCGCTACTCCCGTTACGACACGTGATACTGAACCAACCCGGAATCGGCATTTACTACAACGAACTTGCTGGTGGCTTGCACAATACGGCTGGCAAATACCCTATTGACGAAGGCCATAATTTCAACAAAAAAGCCTCAAAATGGCTGCTGTCGTACATCCACAAAAACGATGACCGCTACCATGCCGACACGCTTCCGAAGCTGCAAGTGGCCACAATGGATGTCGAGGCCACCCGTTTTTTCTTCCGCAACGACACGGGGCGGATAGAGATTGTGGAGGCTCTGCTCACGGATACCAACCGCCACTGGGACTACTACCTCTCCTACATTGACGACATAACCCCGCAAGAACTGAAGCAGAAATGGGCACTCACCGATGATGTCATAAAAACTTATAAGACAGACAGTAAGCCCATCACACTCATTTTCCGGACCCAGCCCGACACAACGACAATGGCCACCGATACGATTGCCCTTGACAGTATTGTTTTTTCACAAAATAAAGTTGCAAATTAAACGTTAGTTTGACATGAGAAAATCAATCACTGTCTTTTCGGTTCTTCTTATCATCATTCTGTTCAGCAGCTGCAAGAAAACCGACCTCACCGCTTCTTACATATATATTGATGCCTCCTCATTCTCTATTGATATGACCGGCTTCAACGACGAATTTTCCACTGGGTACGACCAAGGGGAGCTGGAGTGCATTGCATCACAAAATTTTCCAGATGCTTGGGTGATGGTGAACGGCAAGGATCTCGGCACATGGGAGTTGCCCTGCAAGATTCCCGTGCTGGCGAAAGAGAACGCCACCGTGCAGATTTTCCCCGGAGTGAAGCTGAACGGGGTCTCCACCAGCCGTCCGCGCTACCCTTTCACGGATGCCAACAAGCAAACCATCAACCTCAAGCCCAGCGAAATAACCAAGATTTCATCCATTCCTGTCAAGTATTACTCCACCACCGCTTTCAAGGTAGTGGAGAATTTCGAGCGCGACTATAACGGCTATTTTGCGGCGGAGGATTCCAATGGGGTGAACTTCGAGCACATCTACGACATGGATAACCCCACGAACCGCATCGGTATGATCTCACTGGAGGATAGTGTGATGGACTTCAATGTACTCACCTCGGCGCTAAGGTTCAATAGTGATGTCCAATATGTCTTTTTGGAAATGGACTACCGCTGTGACGTGGAGAACGCGCAGATTTATGCAGGGGTACTCATCACAAAACCCACAACGGTTGTTGCAACCGACGAGCCGTTGGTCGTAGTAAATGCCTCCCCAAAATGGAAAAAGATATACATCAACCTCACACAAGCGGTATTGCGAAACCACATCAGCGAAGCCGTAAGCTACAGGGTATATCTCTCCGGCGGACGTAGCGACAGCACCCCCATCCACTACTACTTTGACAATATCAAGGTTGTTTATCGATAGTCCTAATGAGAAACAAGAAGAGAATCAGCGCACTATACATAACCTTTGATGTCATCGCCGCCATCATCACATGGTGCTGTTTCTTTGTCTTCCGCAAGTACAATGTCGATCACAACGTGTTCGGGAATCTGCAAGGGACAGTCTTCAACGACTACAAGTTCTACATCGGCATCGTAGCCAGCCCTCTTTACTGGGTATTCCTACACGCGGTGTCCGGTGCCTACAACAAAGTTTACCACAAGTCGCGGCTGAAAGAACTAGGTACCACGTTGCTTATCACATTCTTGGGCACCTTGATTTTCTTCTTCGCCTTCATCCTTGATGATGTCATCAACGACTACAACGACTACCTGCTGTACTATGCGGTACTGTTCGTGCTACAATTCATGTTGACCTACCTGCCGAAGGTGTGCATCACCACCTCCACCATCAACCGAATCCGCAAGGGCGAGATTGGCTTCAACACCCTGATCATCGGTTGCGGAGAGCTTGCCCGGGACACCTATAGCACACTCGTCTCCCACACCCCGACTACGGGCAACCTCATCATCGGCTATATCAAAATGAAGGAAGATGACGACGACTTCCTCGGTGGCGGCCTACCCTGCTTAGGCACGATAGACAATCTGCTGTCAGTCGTCAAGACAAACGAGGTCTCCGAACTGATCATCGCCTTGCAGAACGGCAGCCGGAAGTATGTCGAGACTATCATCACCACGATTATGGATATGGAGATCAGTCTCAAAATCATTCCGCAGATGCAGGACTACCTGATGGGGAATGTGCGGGTTTCTTCCATTCTCAACGAGCCGCTGATATCCATCTCCCCCGATGCCCTACCCGACTGGCAGAAGCACCTGAAACGGTTCTGTGACATTTTCTTCTCGTTCATCGCCATCATCCTCCTGCTCCCCGTCTATCTTTTCCTTGCCATCGGGGTAAAAGCATCCTCAAAAGGTCCTGTCTTCTACACACAAGAGCGGATCGGCTACAAAGGAAAACCTTTCCAGATCATCAAGTTCCGCTCAATGGTGCAGGATGCGGAGAACGGTTGTCCGCAGCTGTCAAGTGCCGACGACCCCCGCATCACCCGCTTTGGTAAATTCCTCCGCAAGACCCGCCTCGACGAGACCCCACAGTTCTTCAATGTCCTCTTGGGTGACATGTCGCTTGTGGGCCCGCGTCCGGAACGCCAGTACTATATCGACCAGATTGTGAAGAAAGCACCGCACTACCGTCTTTTGTTCCGCATCCGTCCCGGCATCACTTCGTGGGGACAGGTCAAATACGGCTACGCCGAGAATGTGGATCAGATGGTGGAACGGCTCAAGTGGGATATCCTGTACATTGAGAACATGTCTATCCAGATGGACATCAAAATCCTGATTTACACGGTTCTCATTGTACTCAAACGTTCCGGAAAATAGATGAATGCCCCGCAGCCGCACTTGCACATTGCCATCCCCGCGATGGACGAACTGGAGTACCTTCCACAAACCCTACAGTCCATAGAAGCCTCTGTTTTTTCCGGCAAGAGTTCGTCCGGGCGGTCAGCCACGGTTTACGTCTGTGTCAACCAGCCCGACGATTGGTGGGACGATACGGCGGGACACCGTAGAATCTGTGAGAGTAACGCCGCATTGCTGCGCGTTTTGGAAGCGTGCCGTCCCGTCCACCCCTTGGTTGTTATCGACCGTTCCTCCCAAGGGTGCGGCTGGACGGGCAAGAACTTCGGTGTCGGCTGGGCGAGGAAGGTGCTGTTTGACCACATCCTTTCCGTCGCCGCGCCCGACGACCTCATCGTCAGCATGGACGCCGACACGCAGTTTGGGTCGCACTACCTGCAAAGCCTGACTGACAGCTTCGCCGCACACCCCGAGTGGGTGGCGTTGTCGGCACCCTACTACCACCGGCTCACCGGCGATGACGGCACCGACCGCGCCATCCTACACTACGAGATCTACATGCGCAACTACGCCATCAACATGCTGCGTATCGGCAGCCCGTACTCCTTCACCGCCATCGGCAGTGCCATCGTGATGCGAGCGGAAGCGCTCCGCAAAATCGGCGGCATCACGCCAGTCAAGAGCGGTGAGGACTTCTACCTCGTGCAGAAGCTCACGAAGATGGGCCCCGTCGGCAGCTGGAATCCCGAAAGTGTCTATCCGGCGGCGCGTTTCTCCGACCGTGTCTTCTTCGGCACAGGCCCCGCAATGAGCAAAGCAGCCTCAGGCGACCTCAGCAGCTACCCCATCTACCACCATTCGCTTTTTGCGAAGGTGGCGGCGACATACGGCCTGACGGACGAGCTATACCACCACGACCTCCACTCCGAGTTCTTGGATTTCCTGCAGCAACAGTTCAACCAGAGCGACCTATGGAGCACAATCCGTAACAACGTGAAGGACTCGAACCAGTTCCGCAGGGCCTTCCACGAGAAGGCCGACGGACTTCGGATTCTTCAATTCCTAAAGCAGAAACAGAAGGCGGAACCGATTCCCGACATTCAGTCCCTGCGTGAAAATCTGATGTTATTTTTAACGGATGTGAGATGTGCCGAAGAAGCCGGCAACGGCCTCGAAAAGGCACTGCCAGAAATTCAGGCTGCTGACGACATCACATCGCTAAGCACAGCCACGCTGGCCATCCTCCGTGACACATTACGGGATATGGAGATGGCATTGCGCCACAACCTTGCTTAGAAGGGGAAGGGTCCGTCATCCACGGCGGTTTCCGCGTAAGGTTCTTGTGCTGCCGACTCCACTTTCTGCTCCGTAGGCTTGTTCTCCACTTTGTCCAACAGGGTTATTGTATTGGCGTAAACCTCTGTCATGTAGTGTTTTCCTTTGTCATCGTCCCAGGTGCGGGTGTGCAGTTTGCCCTCCACATAGATTTTACGACCCTTGGCGAGGTACTTTTCCGCAAAATCGGCCAACGCCCGCCAGCACACCACATTGTGCCACTCGGTCAGCTCCTTGCGGGTGCCGTCCTTGTCCTTGTAAACTTCGGTCGTCGCCAATGTGAAGCCAACCTTCTTTGAGCCATTCTCAAACGTCTTCGTTTCGGGATTTTTACCCATGTTCCCGATAAGGATTACTTTGTTAATTCCAGACATAACTTTGGATTTTTAATTGGTTAAATTTTATATAAAGACTATGGCACAAAGATACTATAATTGATATGCAAATTTCAAGGGTTGTTGATAACTTTTTTTCTTTCTCTATTTCAGGGGTTTATAACCGGATTTGTCCAAAATCGTCCGGCTGTTGGTCTCCTGCATCAGCTGATTTAGGGAGATTTCAGGATGTTTCTCCATATATTGCACAATGATGCGCCAACCGATGAACGCACCGATACGGCCCGGCGAATTCTTGAACGGATTGGAGAATGGGGCCTCCTGCACCAGCCGACGGATAGGATCTTCATCCTTAGAAAATAACAAATCATTTTCAATTAGATAATTCCAAACATCCGCCTGATACTTTTGTGCCCACGCAAAATGTTCATCGCTATAGCCAATCACATCGGCAACGGGCGTTTCCGGGAACATCAACTCCGTAAAATAGACGATTTTGCCTTCCTCAATCATATAATCGAGAAGGGTGACAGGCGTTTTCGGTGGCAGATGGCGATACGCCAATGCGCGACGGAAACAATCCAGCGGGATATACTTGCGGTCGCATTCCGCCCTGATATACTGCGGAATACGATAATCTCTATAGTATTTGTAATCCCTCCCAAGATACCAATCCAAATTGATAATAATCTCATTATCGACATAAAGCACAAATGGAGCAGAAGGGTCGATACCGGCAACAACGCCATAAAAGACAGGAAGTTGCGCATCGGGGAAATAGTACTTGTAAATACTGAGGGCTTTCTTCAGCTGCTCCTCCACTGAATCCAGTGTAGGGAACGCCTTGTCCACATCCTTATGAATCTCCTGGATATACGGATCATTCAGGAAATCCGTTATTTGACGGACGTACATTTCATTTTTCCAAGCCGTGGAGTCTATAAAGCGGGGGTATTTCGCCGTGAGGCGTTTCAGTTCCGACGGAATCTGCTTACGGTCCATCGCAAAAAGGTCCTGGTCGTAACGTAAGACTTTCACCTCCAGCGTGTCGGCAATGGCATTCACCTCCTTGCGCACCTGACGGTCATCCTCCACCTCCGTTTTGCGGGAATTACCATCGTCACTCCGGTGATGATGACGGAGCACAAAGAAAAGCGCATTTGCTGCAATAACAACAGCTACCGCACTAAATATCAGTATTTTCGATTTCTTGGATAGTATCATTTTTGCGATGCTTGTTTTTCCATTCAAAGGTTTCGATCATCCGCATCACATCCTCTCGGATGTAATCAATGACGGGCTGGAGGGAGTCGTTGTTCGGAGCGAAGTTGAAGTAGAGGGAAGCGCGAAGGTAATGTTCGGTGCTGTCGGTAAGCCAGAACTGGAGCGGACAGGCGACCTCCTTGCCCTTGATGTCGAAAATCTTGCCGTACAATTCCGCATCCTTATCATATATATAGGAATCCTCCACGTCATCGGCCTTCTGGAAATGGAACTCCACGAACTTCTCGTCGTTGAGCATCAGCTGGCGAAGGTTATCACGGACAGGCAGATAGGTCATTTCCAGAGCGGCGTGCTGCTGCGGATAGGTGATGTGAATCCAGATGCTGCCGGCCGTATCCTTGGCGGAGTATTCGGCAATGGTTGCATAATCACATGTGAACGGAAGGCGGGCGGTATCTAATTTCCGATAGCTGTGTTCGGGCAGGTCGATGCGGAAATAGCCCTTGGGCTTCGGACTGGCGTACTCGGGGCTATCACAACTGACAAAAAATGAGGCTGTCAGGGCAGCCACTACAAACATCGCGAAATATCTGCCAATTTTCATATTACACTATTGAATATCAATAAGTTCAACATACATCGCAAGGGTCATTTTACCACGGATACGATCACCGTCGCCAGCCACGCCGTACGCCAAAAACGACGGAATCACGAGGCGCGCCCGTTCCCCTTTCCGCATCATCTTCACCGCCTCGTTCAGACCAGCCATCTCGTCCGACTTGTCAACCTTGAACCGCTTCAGCCCGTCCCTATCCGACGAATAAACGGTATCGCCCGTAAGCAAAACCGTTGTATATTTGACCGTTACAGTCTGTTCAGGCAATGGACGGCTCCCCTGCCCTTCCTTCACACACTGATAACGGAGGCCGGTGCCGGTCTTCTGCATCTCCCAACCATAACGCCACAGGAAAAAGTCTATATCCTCATCCTCACGTCCCACGCTGGCCTGGTTCCACTTCACATATGGATCCTCCTTCGCGGGCTTGTCCGACTGCTGCACGTGCACAATGCCCGACTGCTTTTTCTCACAGGAAAAACAGAGCAGCAAAGAAGCAAAAAATATCGTTAAAATACTATTTTTCAATTACTTGAAATTTTCAGGATTTAAAATATCGGCATAATCGAGCACCGACTTTTTAAAATGTTCGATGGCCTCCTCGATAGTTCCGTAGAAGAAGGCGGCAGAGGCGTTTTTATGACCGCCACCATTGAAATGGGTACGAGCAAAGTGGCTCACATCGAAGTTGCCTTTGGAGCGGAACGAGACGCGGATGCGGTCCTCCCGTTCGGTGAAAAGCGCCGTAAATTGGATACCTTTCAACGAAAGCCCATAGTTGACGAAGCCTTCCGTATCGCCTACCTTGTAGTCATTTTTCTTCAAATCTTTCAAAGTGAGGAACATATACGAGGTGGAAAGTTCCCGCATCAGGGTAAGCCGCTGGTTGAGGCAAAGTCCTAAGAGTTTGAAACGGCTCTCTTCATAATTGTCGTAAACGTTGCGGTGAATCTGCTCGCCGTCGATGCCTTTCTTCATCAACTTGCTGATAATGGTATAGGTGATCGGATAGTTGCAAGCGTAGCTGAGGGACCCGGTGTCGGTAATCATCCCGACGTAGATGCAGGAGGCTATTTCCTGTGTGATGCAATCCTCTTTTCCCGAAATTTTGGCCAAAAACTGGTAAACCAGCTCACAGGTGGAGGTGGTTTTGGGAGTGGAGAACATCACATCACAGTCCAAATCGGGCATTATATGATGATCAATCAGTATCTTATGGGCAGACGACTTGGCAAGTACGTCCTCAAGGATATTGCCGCAGCGGTGGGGCGCATTCATATCGACCACCATAATGAGTTCTGCGGCTTTCAGTGCTTCACGGGCTTTCTTGCGGGCGCGTTCAGCCACCACAATCTCGTTACTGAGGGGCATCCACGCAAGGAAGCCGGGGAAAGGATTCGGCAGGATGGCGGTCACATCGTAACCAGCATTTTTAAAATAGTGGAAAAGAGCTAGCTCAGAGCCCACGGCATCACCGTCGGGGTTGAAGTGCGAAACGATGGCGATTTTACGCACATCTTTCAATATATCAACAACTTGTTGGATTTTTTTCTTCTCAAAAATGCTCATCTTCAAAAAATTGAGGTGCAAAGATACAATATAATTGAGGAATTTTCAAATCCACTTACATCTGCTGTTTTTTCGTCTTCTTCGGAGCGTTCAGCGATTCGTGTCCGAAGGAGTAGGTGATGCCGACCATCGCGTTGATACCGAATGCTTTGTAGTCGTAGAAGCGGGCGTAGTGCTGGTGCGCGATGTTGTTGATGTTGGCAAAGGCCGCGAAATGGTCGTTGATGAGGTACTCGAAGCCGATGCCGAAGTCGAGGATGGGCTTCATGTTCTGGACGGTGTATTTCCCGAAGAAGTTATCGTAGGCCAATGTCTTGCTGCCAAAGGCGAGGTCGAAGTTGAGGTCGAAGACGAAGCGTTCTTTCAAAATGTACTTGCCGTTGAAGGTGAGTTCCAGTTGCGGCTTGTGATACGGGGCCGCCTCGGTCTTGGTGAGGGCGTACAGCCAGTAGTTGGCCTCGAAGTTCAAATGCAGGTTCTTGATGACCTCGTAGTTGATGTTCAGGCACAGGTTCAGCACATTGCCGTTGTGGTACTCCACCTCGAATTGGTTGCGACAGTATGCCGTGGTGTCGATACGGTAGAAGGCCAGGTTGCGGGCGTAGCTGTAATGCACGGACAGGTTATAGTTCAGCTTTTTCACCAAGTTGCCCTTGATGCCACCATATATATTAATGTAGTTGATGGTGGTTTTGAACGTGTCGAGTTGCGGCTTGAGGAAGGGGTTCTCATAGAGCATCTCTTTGAGGGAATTGTGGTGCGCGTTTCCGTTCACACCTGCATAAACATCGAGGATGGACGGCACGATGCCGAGCTGCAATTCGACGATGGGATAGACCGTCCCTTTTGTTTTTCCGTAGTTGTAATCCACCACGCCGCCGATACCGGCAATGATATGGTACTCCTTGATGGTGAAGTGCGCCGTGGCCTCCGGTACGAACAGCACGGAGTTCATGCCTTTCTGCTGGAACAGCTTTTCGTTGAAATAATCCAGATCGAGGTCCAGACGGTAGCACTGGCTTCCCGAAATTTTGGCCCAGCGGGAGTCGTAGGCAATGAAGGAGTTGAGACCGAGGTGATGCTCCATGTCCTTCCACTGGCCGCGGTGCAGGAAGTCGTACGAGACGCGCACATCCTGTTTCAATTTTTTGTCCTCCAGAACGTAGTTGGAAGCAAGGCCAACCATCGCTTTGGCGTGGTGGAAATGGGTCTTCAGGCGATTAGGATCTACAATCTCTGGATTTTCCGATAGAAAATGTTGGTATTCCTCAGCGGTTAAATATTCGCCTGGCCATTCGCTGTAGCGATAGCCGTAGTAATTGGCGTATTCGTGGTTGTAGCCGGCGGCGGTGTAGAGGGTCTGGTTACGGAAGAACTTTTTGAAGTTGAGGTGCACACGGGTGTCCGACATCGGGCCGTTGGGGTACTGTTTCATCTCCTTGCCAATCTGCGGTGCCCAATAGGAGTAGTGGTGCACATTTGCACCAAGAGAGTACTTGGTGTTCTGGAGATTATGGAACGACAGCTCGGCGAGCGGGGTCAGCGGGTAGCCGAAGCCCACCTTGATGAAGTTGCGATACATCTTCTCCAATGCATCGGGAGAGACCTTGCTGTAGGAGATGGTGCCGGGTTGGAAGGTGGCGTCCATACGCTGCGGCGTGATGTAGTAGTCGAACTTCACCTTCTCGGTGGTCGAGTCGGTCATGTCGGGCTGCTGGTTGAGCTTGCTGAAGCTCATCAGACGGGGCGTGTATTCCAGACGGAAGCGTGCCGTGTCAACGGGCTGTGCGTTGAGCGAACAGGCGGCTAACAGAATGATTATGACGGAAATGTATCTTTTCATTTTCAAATAGTTTTAAAGGTTAATCTTCATCAACGGGACGGAGGCTGTTGCCATCATTTCCGTCGTTATTGTTGTCGTATCCCTTCTTCGGGGTGTCGTTGGCGGGCGGCGCCGGATTTTCGATGGCGTCGATTTTGGCAATACGCTCGCGGGCCACCTGACGGAGATCCTCGCCGTCGTAGTTATCGACGATGCTCTGGTAGGTGGCGCGTGCCTGGAAGTAATTCTCCTTGGCAAAGTAGAAGTCACCGTAGAGGATGAAGGTGGAGGCGAGCCAGTAGCCGGAGGTGTAGCCGGCTTCAAGAATGTCACCGATCTCTTTCTCACATTCGTCAAGGTTACCCTGTGTGAATTCGGAAAGGGCGCAGTAGTAGGCGGCTTCAGCAGAGATGTCGCTGGTGCTCTTCTTGGCCAACGGTGCCAGGTACTTCTTGACAGCGGTATAGTTGCGGAGGTGGTAGGCGGCCTCGCCCGCTATCAGCTGGGCATCCTCCTTGTATTCGGGGTCGGCGCTGGGGGAGGCGATATAGCCTTTGGCCCCGTCGAACGCCTCTTGATAGTTGCCGAGCTCGAAGGCGCAGCGCATGATGCCGTTGTAGGCGTAGGAACTGTTGTTCTCGTTGGTGGAACAGTCACGCAGCTCGTTGAAGTAGGTGAGGGCGCGTTTGTATTCGTTCTTGTTGAACAGGATGGAGGCCGCTTTCCGGAGGGCGGTCTCGTTGTGCGCCGTGCGGTAGTTCTGGAGCAGGTTCTCGTAGTCGCGGAGGGCTTCGTCGAAACTGTTGCGCCCGTAAGCACATTCAGCGCGATAGAAGAGTGCGTCGGCGATGAAGTAACCTTCCGGGAAATTCTTGATGTAGTCGTTGAAGCCGTTGGTCGCCATCTCGCAGTTGCCCTTGATGTACTTCGACTCCGCTGCACGGTAGGTGATGGAATCCTGACGTTCCGGTGAGATGCTGATGTTGCCCCTCGACTTGATGTAGTCGAAGAATTCGCCCGTCCGGCCCTGTTCGGTATAGATGCTCTCGAGGTTCGCCAAAGCGTCCTTCGCCTCCTGTGAGCCGGGGTACTGCTCGATGACCTTCTTGAAGGTGGCGATGGACTTGTCGGTCTCCTGCGAGTTCAGATAGGCCTGCGCCAGCTTGTTGTGGGCTTCGCGTACGTAGGCGCTCTTCGGGTATTTGCGGATGAACTCCTGATAGGCGTTAATGGCCTTACTGTACTGGTTTTGTGAATGATAGGTGTTGGCCAGCTCGTATTCCACCTTGTCAATATAGCTGGACTTTCCGTACAGCTGGGTGAATTTTTCCAGAATCTGCACCTTTTTGGTCGTGTTGTTGAGATAACCGTAGCAACGTCCGAGTTGGTACAGGGCGTAGTCGGCGTTGAGGGATTTCAGTTTCTCGCACTTTTCGTAGTTGGTGACGGCGTTCTGGAGTTTGCGCTGCATGAAGTAGCAGTCGCCGAGGCGGGCGAGCGCGTCGGCGCGGTATTCGTCCTGCTCGATGTCGGTGGCGAGGTACTTTTCAAAAGCCTGCTGTGCCTCTTTGTACGACTCAGTTTTCATAGCGGCGTAACCATAGGAGTAGAGGGACGGCGTGTAGTTCGCGTCGCTGGTGGCGCCGGTGCTCTTATGATAAATCTGGAAGGCATTGTAGGCCTTCGGATAATCTTCGGCACGATAGAGCGCCTCAGCTTTCCAGTAGAGGTTGGAAAGGTGTAGTTTCGCGTCCATCGGGTACTTCAGCGACTTCTCCAGCATCTTGCCTGCGTTCTTGTACTCCTTATTGTTGATGAGCTGGAGGGCATGGAAGTGCGTGCAACGCTGGTACGAGCGCATGATTTCGGGGCTTTTGCTGTCGAGCCGTTCAATGGATTTGATGGCTTCAGGATAATTCTTGGAGGAGGCGTAAATTTTTGCCAAATAGGTGGTTGCCTCTTCGCTGCGGGTGGAGTGGGGATAGCGTTTCACATAATCCTCAAGGGCGGAGATGGCGTTGTTGAACGGCGCGCTGGCCGTCTCGTACTGAAGTTTGGCGTAGTTGTAGTAGGCATCCTCTTGGATGTCGGCGCTGAAGTCCATCTTCGAAGCTTCGAGGAAGCTCTGGGCGGCGAGGCGCAACTGCCCCGTCTTGATCTGACAGTCGCCGATGATGTAGTAGGCGCTCTGGGCCACAGCATCGTTCTCCTTCGTCGCTTTCGACAGGTAATCGACAGCGGCCTTATACTGCTGCTTGCGGTACTTCGTAAACCCGATGGCGTAGCAGTCGCTGGCAGGGAGTTCGACGCGGGCACCGCTCTTGGCCTTCTCGTTCAACGTCAGAAAGTCCTCGAAGTAGCGGTCGGCCTGTTCGTAATTTCCTAAGTTATAATGGGAAAGGGCGATGATGCGGTTCAGTTCGGCTTTTTCGGTGGATTGTGCCAGCAGGGCGGGGGCGGTTTCCACTACAGTTTCATAATCCTTGTCCAAAAAATGGATTTGGGCGATGTAGAAGGGAACGGTGGCGGAAAACTCCTTCACGCCTTCCAATGACTTGAAGTCCTCGAGGGCGGCGATGTACTGTCCCTCCTCGTAGGCGATGTGGGCGCGGTAATAGACGGCCTTCTGCTGGTAGGGGCCTTCGTACTCGCTGGCTTTGCGGAATAGGTACTTGGCGTCGTCCTTGTCTCCTTTCACGAGGTTGGCGTAACCTTTCTTAAAGTAATATTCCGCGAGGTCGTTGCTCTTGACGGTGCGCTCGTCAATCTCGTCGAAATTGTCGAGGGCGCGTTTGTAGTCTTTTTTGAAAAAATAGTAGCGGGCGAGGTAGAACCGCGCATCCGGCACACAACTGTGAATAGGGTACTTGCGGATGAAATCCTTCAGCAGGAAGGCCGCATTCCCGTTGTTCAGCTTGGCGGCGCAAACCCCTTGGTAGAAATAGGAGTTCGTTTTCAGGTCGTATTGCTGGTCAGTGGCGTTCTCATAGACGAACTGGAAATACTCCTGTGCCGCCCCGTACTGTCCTTTCTGGAAAAGTTCGGTCGCCATTTTGTACTCATAGTTCGGAGAATCGTACGCCACAGGCCGCTGTGCCTTCGCCAGCGTTGTGAATCCTAACAATATGATAATGAGGATGCTGCTATAAACTAATCGTTTCATAGTCAATGAAAATCTATTGTTGATAAATATAGCAAAATTATAAAAGAGCAATGATATAACGGCTGATATTTCAACAAATTATCAACACATTGACTTTTATATCTGCTTTGGGAAAATGTTAGTCCATTTGTTAGTCCAACAAAAAAAAAGACACTCACAAATTACTTTGCAAGTGTCTGATTTTCTTTGCGCTCCCTCAAGGACTTGAACCTTGGACCCTCTGATTAACAGTCAGATGCTCTAACCAACTGAGCTAAGGAAGCAGTGCTGTTTTGAGACCGCAAAAGTACAACTTTTTCTTTACGGTGAACACGTTTTTGAAAAATATTTTTTACGGTCTCAAAACAGATTTTAAATCACTGTGAATAAACTACTTATTTAAAATAAGAATCTCGATTATTTCTGGCCTTTCATGTGTTCGGGGTACAAATCAATGCGGAGCATGTGGTCAATTTTGAAGTTTTTCTGCATGAAAGCCGCAATGTCTTTGATGGTGGTATTGTTCACGATATCCATCGTGGTCTTGTACTCGCCAAGCTCACCGCCGCTGAAGTACTGGCCGACGATGTAGTTGTGCCAGTAGCTGTTCTTCTGCTGGTCTTCCTGCTCCGAACGGGCCATCTGCTCCTTCACCTTGGCCAAAGTCTCTTTCTTGGGACCTTTCTTGGCGAATTTTTCGAGGATATTGGTGACAGCGTTGGCTAACTTGTCGGTGTTCTTCGGATCGCAGCTGAACATCACGAGAGTGATGAAGCGGGGCTCCGGAAGTTCGCTGGCACTCATTTGCACCATCGGGGAATAGACGCCTCCCATCTTCTCACGGATGGTTTCGATGAGCTCGATGGAGAGTGCTTCGCTGATGACATCCACCATCACCTCATTGGCGTGATTCCATTCGATTTTTTCGCTGAAGGCGAGGCCGACCCAAGAGGAGGCGTCTTCGGCACCAGCATAAACGGTCTTATAGTCGCTCTTTTCGGGGAAGGACTTGAAAACGCTGGTCTTGTAGTTCTCCGTCTTGCTTGTGGTGGGCATGGAAGCGAGGTAAGTCTCAATGAAGCCTTCGAGTTCGGCCTGGTCGAAGCTGCCGGTGAAGAAGAAGGTGAAGTCGGCGGGGTTTGCGAAACGCTCCTGATAGAGATAGAAGGCGCGTTCGTAGTCCACTCTCTCCAAGAATTCATCCGTAAAGCTGAGCATGCTGACCTGATAGGGGTCGTTCTGGCTGATTTCACCGATGAACTTGCTGAAGAACTGATACATCGGGTTGGCCATGATCATCTTGATCTGTTCGCGGGTCTCGTCCATCACAAGGCTGTAGGCAGCAGTGTCTTTTCTCGGATGGGTGAAGAAAGCGTTGATGTACTGGCAGAAAAGGTCGAGATCCTTCGGAGAGGTGCTGCCGCTGAGGCCTTCCGACATGCCACTGATGTAGGGAGTGAGGCCGATTTTCTTTCCTTTGAGTTTCTTCTGCAAGGTGTTGAAGTCCATATCGGCGATACCGCCGCGGTCCACGAGGTCGGAAGCGAAGGAGAGGGACGGAATGTCGCACTCATAATAGAGACTTGTACCGCCCTTGCTCTGTGCGGAGAAGAGGATTTCGTCGTTCTTGTATTCGGTCTTCTTGGTCACGACCTTGATGCCGTTGGAAAGGGTGAGTTCGGTGGCACCGACTTCCGGAAGATCCTTGCGGCTGACGATGTGGCCGGGAGTAAGGGTTTCTTTCTCAATAATTTCCTGCTCTTTGTAAGTATCCACATAGGGTTCCACGTTGGCCAAGCTCTTGTCGTTGATGATGGCGAGCACTTCGGCTTCGGTGGGGACTTTGAGACCTTCCTTTTCGGGCATCATCACCACGGCGACGAAGTTTTCGGGGGTGATCCACTGTTTGGCGAGGGCGTTCACTTCATCCAATGTGATGGTTTCAAGGAACTTCTTGGCATAGTTGAGTTCGCGTTTTGCACCCGGGATGGGGTCGTGGTGGAGGTAGTTGGCCACATATTCTGAAGCGAAACGTTTGGATTCGGTCTTGTTGGCCTCTTTTTCAGCACGTTCGTAGTTGTCCATCATCTCCTCTTTGGCGCGTTTCAGCTCGCTTTCAAGGAAACCATACTTCAACACGCGGTAGTCTTCGCGCATCATCACCTGCATCATTTCCAAGATGCGGCCCTCTTTGGCCATACCGGAGTTCATGTAAGCGTCGAGGTTGCCGAGGAATTCGCCATAGCCGGCATCAAGACTGACGGCGCAGAAGTTCGGGGTCTGCTGCAGCTCCGACATACGGGAGGAGTACATTGAGTTGTAAAGTTCGCGGGTCATATAGTCCTTGTAGTCCTGCACGGTGGTCATCACCTTGTGGGGGAACTTGCGGACGAACAGCACCTGATTGCCAGGGGCTTCCTTGTCGGTGCAGATGGCTACCAGCGGTTCCTTGTTGTTGTCAACAGAGGGGACAATCTTCGGACGGGGATTCTCTTTAGCGGGGATGGGGCTGAACTTCTCCTTGATCTGCTTCTCGATGGCATCGGGGTTGATGTCACCAACCACGATAACAGCCTGCAGGTCCGGACGATACCAGTCGTTGTAGAAACGGCGGATGACTTCGGGTTTGAAGCCCTGGATGATCTCGATCAGGCCGATGGGCAGACGCTCGGCATAGCGGGAGTTGGTGAAGACAACGGGGAACCATTTTTTGCGCATACGGTCGGAAGCGCCGTTACCCATACGCCACTCCTCGGAAATGACACCGCGTTCGTCCTCGATTTCCTGCGGGTCGTACAGGAGACCGTGGGCCCATCCGTACAGGATGTTGATACCCATGTCGATGTACTTCTGGTTGTCGGTGGGCATGGTGATTTCGTAAACGGTTTCGTCAAAGCCGGTGTAGGCGTTGATGCCCAGACCGAAGATGACGCCGATCTTCTGGAGTTCGGAAATCATCTCGTTGTGGGGATAGCCCTCAATGCCGTTGAAGGCCATGTGTTCGGTGAAGTGGGCGAGCCCTTGCTGGTCGTCGTCCTCCTGGTTGGAGCCGGCGTTGACGGCGAGGCGGAACTCCACACGACCTTCGGGTTTGGAGTTCTGGCGGATGTAGTAGGTCATCCCGTTTTCAAGCTTGCCGATCTTGACGGCAGGGTCGTTGCCGATCTTGCTGTCCAGCTTCTGCGCCATCACGGAGGAGGTGCAGGCAAAGACAAAGGCAACCACAATTAAAAATAATCTTTTCATACGTTTGAAATTTGAATTTATAAAATATTGATTATTAATTTTTTAGAATAAATATCCTATTTCTGAAAAAGTTTGCAAAGTTACATTATTATATTATATCTGCAAAAGAGCATAGTGATATTTTTTTTCACGTTCATTGAAACGACATTCGATAGACGCAAGAAGAAGTGAAAAACTACAGAGGTTTTTGAATTTTTTTCTTTTTTTCTTGGAAATTGTTCGCTGTGTCCGCGACTACCGAAAATGGCCATGGTCATGAAAAACGAGGGACACCGGTTGTGATGTCCCTCGTTTTTTGCAATATTGTTTCTGCCGAATTTTACGCCGTCACTACCGCCACCACCTTCTCCACGGCGGCGCGGATGCCGTCGCAGTTCTTGCCGCCAGCTTGGGCCAGTGAGGGCTGTCCGCCGCCACCGCCCTGTATCAGCGCTGCCGCCTCCCGCACCAGCTTGCCCGCCTGCAGGCCGGCAACGACGAGGTCGTCCGACAAACCTACCGTGAGGTTCGGCTTGCCGCCCTCCACCGTGCCGAACACGACCAGCAGCTTTTCAGCGGTCGTCCGGAGCTGGTAGGCAATCTGTTTCAGACTGTCGGCGTCCATCTCCAATACGCCAGAGATGACTTTGAACCCGTTGATTTCCGCCGCCTTGTCCTTCATCAAGGCAGCGGTGGCGGCAATCTTCTCCTGCTTGAAAGCCTCTAACGCCTTCTTCATCGCGGCGTTCTCGGCAGCCAAGCGGCTTACCGACTGCTCCACATTGTCGGTGTTGAGCTGCGCCTTCAGGTTGTCGTGGATGGCGATAAACCCATTGACGTACTCTTCGGCGTACTTGCCCGTGATGGCTTCGATACGGCGCACGCCGGCGGCAATCGCGCCCTCCGAAATAATCTTCACCAGACCGATGTTGCCGGTGGCGGAGGTGTGCGTGCCTCCGCAGAACTCGATAGAGTCACCGAACTGGATGACCCGCACCTTGTCGCCGTACTTCTCGCCGAACAGAGCCATTGCGCCCAACTTCCGCGCCTCCTCGATGGGCATGGCGCGGCGCTCGTTCAACGGCAGGTTCTTGCGTACCAGCTCGTTCACCATCTTTTCCACCTGCTGGATTTCTTCGTCGCTCATCTTGGCAAAATGGGAGAAGTCGAAACGGAGCCGGTCGGGGGCAACGAGCGAGCCCTTCTGCTCGACGTGCGTGCCGAGCGTCTGGCGCAATGCGTAATGGATGAGGTGCGTGGCGGAGTGGTTGTTCTCCGTCGTCTGCCGCAGGTCCTCGTTGACCACCGCCGTAAACGTGCCTGTCAGGTTCTCCGGCAGCGCCGTCGAAATGTGCACCCACAGGTTGTTTTCCTTGATGGTGTTGTCAATCTTGATTTTCTCGTTGATATTCTGAAGATAACCACTGTCGCCCAGCTGGCCGCCCGATTCGGCATAGAACGGACTCTTGTCCAGCACAATCTGGAAAAGGCTCTTGCCTTTGGTTTTGATCTTTCTGTATTTCAGAATCTTGCATTCGCAGGAAAGAGTGTCGTAGCCGACAAACTCGGTAGGATGAATTTCGTTGAGTTCCACCCAGTCCTCTGTTTCGATAGCGGCGGCGGCACGCGAGCGGGCCTTCTGCTCGGCCAGTCCCTTCTGGAAGCCTTCCATATCCACCAACAGACCCTTTTCGGAAGCCAGCAGCTGGGTAAGGTCGATCGGGAAGCCGTAAGTGTCGAAGAGTTCGAAAGCAAAGTCGCCAGCTACGGGCTTTCCAGCAGCCAGTTTGGTGCAGTAGTTTTCAAACTTGACGATACCCGACTCAAGGGTTTTGAGAAAGGATGTTTCTTCTTCAGCGATAACCTTCTCTATCAAAACCTGTTGCGCTTTCAGTTCGGGGAACTGACCGCCCATCTGCGCCACAAGGTCTTTGACCAATGTATTAATAAAAGGCTGGTTAAAACCGAGGAAAGTGTAGCCGTAGCGGATGGCGCGGCGCAGAATGCGGCGGATGACGTAGCCCGCGCCTGTGTTGGAGGGCAGCTGCCCGTCGGCGATGGCGAAGCTGACAGCACGGAGGTGGTCGGCAATCACGCGCAGCGCGATGTCGGTCTGGTGGTCGTCACCATACTTCTTGTTGGAAAGCTGCGCCAGCTTCTGGATCAGCGGCTGGAAAACGTCGGTGTCGTAGTTCGACTTTTTGCCTTGGACGGCCATGCAGAGGCGCTCGAAGCCCATGCCAGTATCCACGTGCTTGGCGGCCAGCGGCACCAATTCACCGGATGCCAGACGGTTGAACTGCATAAACACAAGGTTCCAGATCTCAATCACCAGCGGGTTGTCCTTGTTGATGAGGGCCACGGCATTGATTTTCTGGCGCTCGTCGTCGTCGCGGAGATCGATGTGGATTTCGGAGCAGGGGCCGCACGGACCGGTGTCGCCCATCTCCCAGAAGTTGTCCTTTTTGTTGCCATAAAGGATGCGATTTTCGGGCAAGAATCTCATCCACAATTGCTTGGCTTCTTCGTCTGCTTCGGTTTTGTCCTTTTCATCGCCGCCGAAGACGGTGGCATAGAGGCGGTCTTTGTCGAGTTTCACCACCTCGGTGAGGAATTCCCACGCGTAGGCGATGGCGTCGGCTTTGAAGTAGTCGCCGAACGACCAGTTGCCGAGCATCTCGAACATGGTGTGGTGGTAGGTGTCCTTGCCGACCTCCTCCAAGTCATTGTGTTTGCCGGAAACGCGGAGGCATTTCTGGGAGTCGGCGGCGCGGGGAAACTTCCGCGGCACATTGCCCAAAAAGATGTCCTTGAACTGGTTCATCCCTGCGTTGGTGAACATCAGGGTGGGGTCGTTCTTGATGACCATCGGTGCCGACGGCACAATGGTATGCTCTTTTGAAGCGAAGAAATCCAAAAATGCTTTGCGTATCTCGTTGCTGTTCATATTATTATAGCTCAATTTTTATGGCAAAATTAAAATGAATGCGAATTAGTGGCTCGTCAGCACATAGTCACTGGTGCTGAAATCGACGCGGACTGTTTTGTCGTCGCAATCCGCTTTGGAGACAATGATGTCCAAAATGCCCGACTCGAAGGTGGCTGGCGTTCCCACCTGATGGTTTAGAGGTTCTGCGACGGTGTAGCGCATCGTGATGGGGCTGCGGGTGTAGTTGCCATCAACGGAGGTGCCGTCAATCATATAGATACCGCTGCCGCTGAACGTATAAGGAACATCAATGAGACTCACCGGGGTTTCGGTGCCGGGCACGGAAATCGTCCAGTCGGAGGTGCTGCCGTCGCAGCTGGCACTATCAAGCCCCACGTTCCATTCGTTAATGCCCGTGTTGCGGATTTCCAGACGGGTGTGCTTGCCGCTATAGCAGAATATCGGAGCAGTTCCGTCGTAATCGCTGCCGCTTTGGTAGTTGGTAATCAGCCAGTTGGCATCGGCTTCGTCAATCGCTTTTCCGCCCGTGTAAATGAGCAGCAGCAGTGTCGATCCGTTGTAAATGCCGTATTCATTGTCCCCTTCGTGACGGATGCTCTGGTAGGGAAGGTACTCGTCTTCGACGGCGCGGCGCACGCTGTCATCGCCATTGATCCACGCATTGGTAATGAAGGCAAATTCCACATAATCGGTAAGAACGCTGCGTGTAGCGAAATTCCACGAATCAAAGATGCTGTATTGGGGCATCACAAAACTTTCTGTTTTCCAGCAGCCGCAACAGACGGCCGCCACTATGCTGAGAATGATTGCTATCTTTTTCATTTCTTCTTAAATTATTGATTATAAATATAATAGGAAGCTATTCGCTCTTATCCTTTTTGTTCTGGAATTTGTAACCGAAACCAGCCTTGACAAATCCCTGTACGCCGACACCGACCTCGGTGAAGCCGTACCAATTACGGCCCACATGCACACCGACGGCCGTCAGCTGGCCCGTAAAGGTTGCCCATGTCTGCTGGTACGAGGCCCTTTCCTCGGGCACATATTTGCCGCCAGTAGCCACCATACAACCGATTGACAGGCCGGAGTAGAGGGTGACATACTTGGTATTGAGCCATGAAAAACGCACAGACGGCATAATGCTGATGTAGTACATGTGGGCGGCGAACTCGTAGCCAGGCTCCTGTTTGCTCCATTTTTTGACGATGGGGGTGAAGGAGGTGGCGGCGCCGAACCAGAACCACTTTGCAAAGCGGTACCGGTATTCGAAATTGATGGTGGGTGCGGCGAATGTGAGGGTGTTCACGTAGTCCTCGAACCAGCTGTCGGCGTTCTGCGGGAGGGGATAGTATTTGCATCCGATGCAGATGTCCGTATTGTTCAGGAAAAGGAGGGCCGGGTCACCGATGCCAAATTGGATGTCGTGCCGCGGAAGTGTCTGTTTCCAAGAGGGTTCCTCTTGTGCATTAAGGCTGAATGCCAATCCCATCACAAGGGTGATGAGAAGAATGTTTTTCCAGTTTTTCATATTTATATAATTAATGTATGATTTCATTCAAGCAATAGAAAGAAACGTTTCGCGCCTGCGATTATTGCACACGCCAAAAAGGGCTGCAAAGGTACAAATTTTGTTCGTAAGGTTCATCGTGTTTGTAAAGTTATTAAAGTCCCAAAAAGGAAATCGGTATGTGGGAGAAAAAGCGTATCTTTGCCGCTCGAAAAAGGAGGCATAAAAGATTTGAAAGATTCACAGATTCGAGAGATTTGAAAGATTTATCATTTCATTTTTTAATAACAAAAAACAAAAGACTATGAGTAATCCTAAATCAATGATCAGAGTAAGAATGTGTTCCGGTGACGCCCATTATGGCGGAAACTTGGTTGACGGCGCCCACATGCTGGCCCTTTTTGGCGACGTGGCCACCGAACTACTCATCATCCAGGACGGCGACGAAGGCCTGTTCTGCGCTTACGACAATGTGGAATTCCTTGCCCCCGTCTATGCCGGTGACTTCATCGAGGCTGTCGGTGAAATCGTAAAGGTGGGCAACACCAGCCGCAAGATGGTGTTCGAGGCCCGCAAGGTCATCGCCCCGCGCCCGGACGTCTCCCCCTCCGCCGCCGACGTGCTCCCCGAACCCGTCGTGGTTTGCCGCGCCTCCGGCACTTGTGTCACCCCCAAAGGCTGCCAACGGAAATAGGGTACAGGGGTCAGTGAACAGGGTACAGTATTTAAAAATATAATACCTATTAAGCACCCTGTAAGGGTGCAAGATTTTAGGCGGGTGCAACGCGCCCGCAAAAAAAGGTGCAACGCGCCCGTAATAATGAAATCAATTTACCCATTACACATTCGTAAAACGGGCGGGCATTTATTTCCGCCCGTTTTTATTTGGATGCGGTGCGCCGCGCCAACCAAACAATCGCCGCCACCGCAAACAGCACCAACGACACCAAACCGAGAAGGTTGCCGCCAGGCCAATGCGTCAGTTTGAATACCAGACAGGCAACAAGCAACAGGCCGCCATATTTGGAAATTTGGATGATTGATTGCTCTTTAGGTGCGACCGACATAAGATAGCGGCAAGTGAGCCATACGAACATCAGTCCGGCAGTTCCCGATGCCAACATAATCAAAGCGCCGAATGGCCAATGCATCAGTTTGAAAACGAAACCGATCAGGGTGAGTGCCAACATAACAAGTCCCATCCAATAGGCGCCACTCCGATGAAAAACCGGCACTTCTCCCCTATCGCAGCCATTCAATCTTGATGTTTGTGAAATCAGGTGGTCAATCATTCGGGCAAGGCGATCTATATTCCATATTATCAAGATGATAGACATACCCAGAACACCTGTCAACAGGACACTTGATACGCCTAATCCAGAACCCCTAAGTTGCCCACCAATTTCAACGATGAACCACATCATCCATAGGCATAAGGCGAAGACGCCCATTAACCACAATAATGTAAAATTCGTCCGAAGACCTTTCATTTTTTCTTCAAGCGTATGCATATCAATATTGTTCGTATTGATTTTCATCACTTTCCAGCAACTAAACCATTCCATCAGCCCCATCAGAGCAAAAAGTATGACGGACACAATCATAAAATAGAAGCGCAAATCGAACCGAAACCAGCTCCAACACACGGTAGCGGCCAACAGGCCGTAAGTAAGTGCAATCTCCACAAAGCGCCACCGGAAACCAGCCGTTCCCGCATTGAGCATCTCCTGAATCAGGTTGTTGTTGACAATCTCCTGCTGGTTGAACTTTTCCTGAAGCGCCTTATACTGCATCTGCAGTGTTGACAACTCCATCTCTTGATTTTGGTTTTTCGTTTCCATAATGATGATTATTTGGATTTTGCTTTATGCACCAGTTCTTCCTTGATACGGTGCAGTTTCACCCCGACATTGGCCACAGATATGCCCATAATGGCAGCGATTTCGTCGTAGCCGATTCCCTCCAACCAGAGCAACACAAGCCCACGGTCCATCACATCCAATTGGTTGATAAGGGAATAAAGCTGCCGAACCTGTTCAAGGCTTTTGTCTAAGGGGTCATACGGGTCGATGTCGGTGCTGAGCGGAACAGTTGGTAGCCGCCGCTTTGCCCGCCTGTCACAACTGATGGCCGTATTGAGGGCGACACGATAAATCCACGTGTTTACACTGCTGCGGTTCTCAAATTGGTCAAGACCCATCCACAAGCGGACAAGAATCTCCTGAAAGAGGTCGTTAATTTCCTCATTATCTGAAGAGAACATATAACAAACGGTGTATATGGTGCGCTTGTATTGCTTCACAAGTTCCTCGAATTGCCGTTCTTTTTCACTTTTCATCGGACTGATTGAGATTTTATGCCATTAGACAACCGTTTCACAGAATCCTTACATCGTAATTTGCAAAAATACACTTTTTTGACATGAGAATCTCTCTCTTTTTTCCGTACTTTTGCACGCTCATTTCGGCAAATTCATCACCAAAATCATTCAATATGAAACATCAATCCTTCCTTGTGCAGTGCCTCGCCATCGTGTGCACGGCGCTGCTGCTGTTTGCCTGTAACAGCAAAAAAGAGACGCCCGCTTTCGTGGAGAACCCCGATATGGAATACCGCACGCTGGGCAGCACCGGCCTGCGCGTCGGCGTGATCGGTCTGGGCTGTGGCGGCTTCGACGACCTCGATTCCGCCGCCTCCCGCCAGCTGACCTATGCCGCCCTCGACCGCGGAATGAACTATATGGACCTTTACGACGCGAACCCCAAGGTGCGTAGCAACATCGGCTACGGCCTCGGCGACCGCCGCAGCGAGATGATCATCCAAGGCCACATCGGCTGCTGGTGGAACGGCGACAGCTACGAACGCACCCGCG
>CAMVOL010000022.1 GCA_947169105.1 uncultured Bacteroidales bacterium
GCTCGAACTCGCGCATACGGAAGATGAACTGACGGGCCACGATCTCGTTACGGAAGGCCTTGCCGATCTGGGCGATACCGAAGGGGATCTTCATACGCCCGGTTTTCTGGACGTTCAAAAAGTTGACGAAGATGCCCTGTGCCGTTTCGGGACGGAGGTAGATGGTGTCGGCGCCCTCGGCCACGGAACCCATCTGCGTGGAGAACATCAGGTTGAACTGGCGCACATCGGTCCAGTTGCGGGTTCCCGAGATGGGGCACGCGATTTCGAGGTCGATAATCAGCTGCTTCAAGCCGGAGAGGTCGTTGTTCTGCATCAGCTCCGCATACTTGGCGGTGATTTCGTCGATCTTCTTCTGGTTCTCCACCACGCGGGCGTTGGTCTGGCGGAAGAGCGCTTCGTCGAAGTTCTCGAAACGTTTTTTTGCCTTCTCCACCTCCTTGTTGATCTTGTCCTCTATTTTCTGGATGTGGTCTTCAATGAGAACGTCGGCGCGGTAGCGTTTCTTGGAATCCTTGTTGTCAATCAGCGGGTCGTTGAAGGCATCTACGTGGCCGGAAGCCTTCCAGATGGTGGGGTGCATGAAGATGGCGCTGTCAATGCCCACGATGTTCTCGT
Organism: uncultured Bacteroidales bacterium; assembly: GCA_947169105.1. Classification (GTDB taxonomy): domain Bacteria; phylum Bacteroidota; class Bacteroidia; order Bacteroidales; family WCHB1-69; genus UBA1756. The sequence continues at coordinate 619 of CAMVOL010000022.1, forward strand.
GATACTGCACCATCGCCTTCCACCAGTATTGTTTGATATTGTTCTTCAGCTCCACGCCGTACTGGCCGTAGTCGTAAACCGCGCTGAGGCCGTCGTAAATTTCGCTGGAGGGGAAAATGAAACCATACTCTTTGGCATGGGAGATAATTGCTTTGAAAAGGTCTTCGTTGTTTGCCATATAGTTATAAATCAATTAATTTTATTCAAAAATAAAGGAAATCTGCATCATTTTCGACTTGAGCGACTGGACGCTGGAGGCGTAGATGTTGTCTTCCGCCACCAATAGGTTCATCAGACCGAACGACATCTTGAATTCGGTGGTGAACTTGAAATAGGTGCAGTAAATGTCAATGCCGACGCCCACCTGCGCCTGCACATCGTGCGGATAGAGCTTCAGCATAATTTCCCGTGGGTTGGCGTTTTTCTTCTTTGCGGCCGAGATAAGGTCGAGGCTGTACTGCGCGCCGCCGATGACGTAGGCGCGGACGTTGTGCATACGCGACGACTTGAATTTCAGCAACAAAGGGATGTCCAAATAGACCGACTCGATGTTCTTCTTGGTCACTATCCGCGACTGGTCGGGATAGAGGATGGTGTAATTGACCACGCGGTCGCCGAACGAAAGTCCGGGAATGAGGCGCAGATCGAAGAACTTGCCGAGACGCAGGTTGGTAACGATGCCGAGGTTGAAGCCGCTCATCGACGCCGTGTTGACCACCATCAGCGAGTCGTACTCACTGAGGTCGGCTTTGGAACGGATAGTGAAGTCGAACTGGTTGTAGCCCAGCAAGAAACCGAAATGGAACCGTTTGTTGTCGTACCGCATCAGGTTCGGCACGCCGAAATTCGAGGATTGCGCATTCACCGCCACTATGCCCAATGAGAAGGAGACGAATAGAGCAATTGCAATAAAAAATCTACAAGATTTCACCTGTCAAAAAAATTAGATTTAGGATAACGAAAAAATGCCGTAATTATTGCACAAATCCGCACAAACCATTTTTTCAGAACTGATAAAAAAAGCTCAATGCCAATTCGCTGCTGAACTGCTTTTTGTTAATGCGATAGGGCGAGTGCCGCTCGTCGCACACGCGCACGGGCACTAACGTCTGCACGTAGCGGAAACTGATGCCATAATGCTCCTTGATCAGGTAGCTGACGCCAGCCATCGCGCACAGTTCGTACCAGCGGAACGGCATCCGGGCGGGCATCCTGCCGTTGGCATCCTTTTCGGTAGCTGCGGCCAAAACACCGAAGGTGGGACCAAGCTCCGCCTCCAAACCCTTCACAATGCGGCACTTGACCAAAACGGGTACCTCCACATAGTACAATGTCAGCACGTACTTGGAGCCGACGTTGCCGTTCTTATCGGGCTTGAGGTAGGTGCTACTGCCCTTCATCACGAAGTTGATTTCCGGCTGGATGGACCACCTGTCGTTTTGGATGAACCGCCAGTTGACGAAGCCGCCGGCGTAGGCCCCGAGCTTGTGGAAACCCGACAGGTCGTCGCCCGAAATCTGGGTCATGGTCATGCCCGCCCGCAGCCCGCCACGGAAGTTCTGCGCGGCCAAAAGGAGCGGAAGAAGGAATAGAATAGTGATTGCTAATATTCTGAAAGAATGGTATTTTTGCATAAGGATAAAAAATACGGTGCAAAAGTACGAATAAATTGAAAATGGAAAACGGAAAGTTGAGGAACATCCCTATCACCTGTCACCTGTACCCTGTACCCTGTACCCCTACTTCAGCTCCACCTTCCGCACCTGCCGGTCTGGTTCGCGGTCTTCAATCACTAATTCGGAGGTACTTTTCAGTTTGTTGTCAATATAGAAATCAACAAGATAGAAACCTGGCTGTAGGATAAAGGTAAAACTCCCGTCATGGAGGTTGGGACGATAGATGCCGACCTGTTTCTTGGTGCCGGCCTCACGGATAATCACGTGGTATTTCGATAGTTCCGACATCAGGGCGGCGCTGTCGGTGTCGGCTATGATGCCCTTTACGGGACAGTACGGCGCGGGGACGTCCTTGAAGGTGACTTTGTAGATGTCGAGATCGCCGTTGCTGCCGGCGCGGAAGTCGGCAATGTAGGCATAACGCCCTGATTTCGTCACAGAGATGGTCTTGTTGTCATCGGGCGTATTGATGGGGAACGACAGGTTCTCGGGGATAGCGAAGAACTGCTCATCGGGATTCCACGTGCTGCGGAAGAGGTCGAAGCCGCCCATGCTGTTATGTCCCTGCGAGCTGAAGTAGAAGGTCGTGCCGTCGGGGGCAAGGTAAGGATAACTGTCGTCGTACTCGGTGTTGACGGAAGGGCCGGCATTCTTGGCGTTGCTCCACTCCCCATTGGGCAGGCGGCGCGAGAAGTAGATGTCGAGGCCGCCGAAACCGCCGGGACGGTCGGACGAGAAGAAAATCCAGTTTCCGTCGGGCGAGAGCGCCGCCGCCTCCTCAAACTGCGGACTGTTGACCGTGAGGCTCAGGATCTCGGGACGGGTGAACTGCTTCTTCTCCTTGTGGGTGATGAAAATGTCGTCGAAGCCCTTCTCGTTGTTGAAGTACAGCAGCAGCGTCTCACCGTCACTGGTGGCGCTGACGATGTCCTCCTGAAGGCCGCTGTTGACGGGCGCTTGCAGCTTTTTGGCGGTCTGCCACTGGCCGTTCACCCGTTCGGCACAATAGACATCCGCCATCTTGTAGCCGTCGAAGTCGGGCTGGCTGCCGCTGTTGCCCTGCTGCTTCGACGAGAAATAAAGGACATTTTCGTCCGCATTGATGAAGGCATTGTAGTCGGGATAGGCGCTGTTGACCGCCGTGCCGACATTCTCGATAGTCACTTCTGCACCGATGGTCATCATCACCTTCGCGTTCTCGCACATCTCGATGTAGCGTGCCGGCGTGAGGTCCGTTTTTTGCAGTTTCACCCCCTTGGCTTCCGCCGTCTTGAACGCCTCAATGGCGTCGTCAAAGCGGTAGTTGAGCATATAGGCCTTTCCTAAGTCGTAGTAAAGGAGGTTGTCGGCCCGCGGGTTCTTGAGCGCCCGTTCCAAACGTACCACGGCGCGGCTTTTGTCCACATTGGAGTTCAGGTAAGCGTAGCCGCACAGCATATTGTACTCGTAATTCATCGAATCGATGCGGAGCAGCTCGTCAAAATGCTTCGTTGCCTCGTGCATATTCCCCGAATAGAAGACGGCCCGTGCTGTGGCATCATCGGTGAAAAGCCCGCCCTGCGCCGAAAGGCAAAGCGGAGAAAAAAACGCAGTGATTATAATTAAAATACTGAAAATAAGATATTTGTATTGCATCATCGGTACTCGAAAAGAAAGTGCAAACTTACGCAAAATTATTTTTACTCACCCCCTCACTTTTCACATGTCACTTTTAACTTTTCACTTTCAACTTTTCACTTTTATAATAATATTGTAAAAAACTCGTTTTATTTCGTTGGATTCACGTTTTGTAAAATCCAAAAGCGTATGAAAAAAGTTGTTATCCTTTCCCTATTGATAGTTTTTACGCTGGCACTTTCGGCGCAGCATCCTGCAAAATACTGGGTGGAGTTCAAAGACAAGAAGGATTCGCCCTATTCCATTGAGCGTCCGGAGGAGTTCCTGTCACCGCGTGCCATCGAAAAGAGGCAGAGATTCAATATCCCGATCACGGAGCAGGATCTTCCTGTAAATGAGAGTTATATAAAGCAGTTATTGGCCATTGACGAGACGATGGTGCTGTTCACCAAGTCAAAATGGCTGAACGGCGTGACGGTCTATTCCGAGGCGGAGGGCATTATGGACAAGATTCTGCAACTTCCGTTTGTGTCGGGTGCGGAATGTACCATCATTATGGACAGCGAGGAGGATTTCGACTATCCCCGTTCCACCTACGCGCCTCCGGCCAAGACTACGGAGGTTCTGAAAATTGAGGAAGGCAAGGATTTGGACTATGGCTACTCCTATTCGCAGACGAACATGAACCGCGCGCAATGGCTGCACCGGATGGGCGCGCACGGTGAAGGGATGTTCATCATGGTTTTGGACGGCGGTTTTGAAAATGCCAACGAAATCCCTCAATTTGAGGCGCTCCGCAATGAGGGGCGGCTGATTGGCACCCGCAACTTTGTGCAGCCAGGGCGTTCGGTTTTTGTGGAAGGCACGCACGGCACGATGACGCTTTCGTGCATGGCCGGCTATATGGAAGAGGAAATGATGGGTACCGCGCCGAAAGCCACCTACTACCTCGCGCAGACAGAGGACGGGCGCAGCGAGAACAAAATCGAGGAGGACAACTGGGTGGCGGGTGCCGAACTGGCCGACAGTTTGGGCTGCGACCTCATCAACTCGTCGCTCGGCTATCACAAATTTGACGACAAATCGAAATCTTACAAGTACAAGGATTTGGACGGGGAGACCAGCCGCTCCACACGTGCTGCCGACATTGCCGTAAGCAAGGGTATCATCGTGTGTGTCAGTGCTGGAAATGAGGGCAATGACCCGTGGAAATACATCACTTGCCCCGCCGATGCGAAGGACGCGCTGACGGTCGGCGGCGTGGATCATGACGGTATCGCATCGCCCTTCTCCTCCTACGGTCCCACCTCCGACAACCGAGTCAAACCGGACGCCGCCGCCGTGGGTTCCCAAGCCGTCATTGCCCGGGAAAACGGAAAGACCGACCTCTCCTACGGCACCTCCTTCTCCTCCCCCATCCTTTGCGGCATGACGGCCTGTCTGTGGCAGCTCTTCCCGGAACGTTCTGCCGATCAAGTGATTCACGCTGTCCGGCTCGCAGGTGCGAACTCCACTCACCCCGACAAACAGCTCGGCTACGGCATCACCAACTTCATCTATGCCTACAATTTTCTGGCCCAATTCGACAGCAATGACGATGTCACCATTCTTCCGGAACGTGCTGTCAGTAAGGGAGGTACAACAAAACTTTACTACAACTCCTCCAAAAATGCCCCCGAATTTGACATCGAGGTGAGGTTGGCGGGCGAGAACACGGGGGCTTTCAAAAACTTCAAGATGAAAAAATCTACTGGCGCGGTCAAGGTGAAGCTGCCGAAAGTGCCGGCAGGCAGAAATTATGCCATCGCCCTCCTGAAAGTCACCGACCATGACTTCAACACCTCTTTTGTTTGTATGGTCGGAATACTCAACAAATAAACCTGAACTATGAAAAAAATCTTATTGTTTTTCAGTGCTTTTCTGATTTTCACGACCTCTTTTGCCCAAAAGAAGAACGACAAGAAGGTTGCGGACGAGCCGAGACTCTCCTGAGTGGTGAACTTCAACGCCTACTGCACCGGCAATCTGGAACCGTACATCGAATTCCAGTTCCTTGTGAACGGCAAAACGGTGCGGTACGTCCGCAACGAGAAAGGCCGCTACAACGCCCAGATTGAGATTCGGGTGGATGTGAACGACCGCACCGCCGACACCCTCGTCGATCGTCTGCACTACATCCTGCTCAGTGACGAATTTGAGGACTCGGTGGCGACGGAAAAGCCGTTCTTCAGCGACCTGCAGAACGTGCGGATTGACAACGGTGACTATATGCTCTACTTCACCATCATTGACCGCAACAAACAGGATACCATCCGCTACATCGATCTGCTGACGGCAAACTTTCCCTCTGACAAAGTCTCCATCTCCAACATTTCGCTCTGGCGCCACTTGGACGCAAGCGGCGAGGACGGTATTTTTGAGAAATACGGTTTCGCCGCCACCCCGCTGTTCAACCAGTACGCACCCGAAACGGTTTATACGCTGCCGATTACGGTGGAAATCTACAATACGGAGAAAATGCTTGGCAGAGATCAGGAGTTCATCGTGCAAAGTTACGTTGCGCCTATTGAGCAATACCGCACCGCCAAGCCCGAAAACATCTTCTACAAGAATTTGAAAACCGCGCCACGAAGTCTGTTTCTCACCCAGTTCAACCTCTTTTCGCTACCGTCGGGCAACTACAATGCCGTGGTAGTCGTGATGGATCAGGACTCTACCGTACTCGCCTCTGCCAGCAGCTTCTTCCAGCGCAACAACCCCTCTGTCAAACTCGATCTAAAACATTACGACGACGTGGTCATCACCAATACTTTTGTGGAAAAAATTACAGATTTGAAAACACTCCAGGATTATGTGGCGTGCCTCTATCCCATCGGCTCGCGGATGGAACAGGAGTTCTTCCTCCAACGGATGAAGAAAGTTCCGATTGAACAGCTACAGAAGTACTTCTATAATTTTTGGGCAAAAAGGAACGAAAGCGACCCCGAAAGCGCATGGAAAGAGTATAAGGCCAAAGTTGATTTCGTGCAGAAACGCTACGGCAGCAAGGTTATCCAGGGCTACCGCACCGACCGCGGCCGCGTCTATCTGAAGTACGGGCCGCCCACCCACATTGACGAGATACCCTACGACCCGCAGGCGTACCCGTATGAGATATGGCACTACTACACCCTCGGCGGACAGACCAATATCAAGTTCATCTTCTATAACCGCGACCTCATCTCCAACAACTACGAGTTGCTCCATTCCGACCTTATCGGCGAAATCAACGACCCCGCCTGGCAGATGAAGCTTGTGAAACGGCTCAGTCCGAACTCCAACCCTGACATCCTGACACCGGAGGAGTATTGGGGTGGAAACGCCCGTGATCAGTACAAATATAATGAATAGGACGTGTTGACGACGGGCGGAAAAATAACGAAACGGACTTTTGACCTTGTCGCGTGCATCGCGGCCGTGGTGATTTTATGCCCCTTTTGGCTCTGCATCGGTCTGCTGGTCGCGTGCGGATCGAAAGGCGGCGCCTTGTACCGCCAAACCCGCGTGGGCCGCGACGGAAAGGAGTTCAAGCTGCTGAAATTCCGCACGATGCGGCAGGATGCCGACAAAATCGGCGGGCTGATCACTGTCGGGGAAGACAGCCGCGTCACCCGCATCGGCCGCTTCCTGCGCAACTACAAAATCGACGAGCTTCCGCAGTTCCTCAACATCATCAAGGGGGATATGAGCATCGTCGGGCCGAGGCCGGAAGTGCCGAAGTACGTAGCCCTATACAACGAGCGGCAACGGAAGGTTCTGTCTGTGCGCCCCGGCCTCACCGATTACGCCTCCATCGAGTACATCTCTGAAAACGAACTGCTTGCCCGCAGCTCCGACCCCGACCGCACCTACATTGAGGAGATTATGCCAGCCAAGCTCGAATTGAACCTGAAATATATTGAAAACCAGTCGGTTTTGGAAGACCTGCGGTTGATTTTCAAAACCTTTTTCTCCATCTTGAAAAAATAGGAACGAATGATGCTGCAATACGATACTGTCATCGTGGCCAATGGCGAACCGCCCGCCCATCCCGAAGCCCTGCGGCTGCTTCGCGAGGCACGCACGGTCGTCTGCTGCGACGGCGCGGTCGGCAGCGTGGTGGCCCTCGGCGTGGAGCCGACGGTCATCGTGGGCGACGGCGACTCCATCACGGACGAACTGGCGGCGCGGTTCGCCGACCGCATCTGCCCCGACCAGAGCGAGGATTACAACGATCTGACCAAAGCCGTCAACTACTGCGAGGCGCAGGGCGTACGGCGTTTTGCCATCCTCGGCGGGGGCGGGCGGCGCGAAGACCACCTGCTCGGAAACATCAGTCTGTTAGTCGGTTACTCCCGTAAATTTGAGGTGGTGATGGTGACCAACTACGGAATCTTCACCCCCATCCACCAAACAACGACCTTTGCCTGCCGCGTCGGACAACCCGTGTCGGTGTTCAGCTTCACCCCCGAAACCCGCATCACCTACCACAACCTCAAGTACCCCGCCTCCCTCCGCCAGTTTGCCCAGCTTTGGGAAGGAACCCTGAATGTTACCGAATCGGATGCGTACACCATTGAGCTGCACGATGACGGCGATGTGGTTATTTTTCAAGCTTTTATAAATAATGACGATGATTAAGAATATCCTGTTTGACCTCGGCGGTGTCTTGTACGACATCCGCTACCAGAACGTGCCGGAGGCCTTCGCAAAACTTGGCTTCACCGACTTCGACACCCACTTCACCCAAGCGGCACAGTCTGGACCCATCGACCTTTTTGAGGAAGGGAAAATCTCCGTACCCGAATTTCGCAACTATATCCGCACGCTGACCGATGCGCCCATGACCGACCAGCAGATTGACGACGCGTGGAACGCCATCATCATTGACGTGCCCGAACATCGTATCCAAATGTTGGAAGAGCTTAAGAACCAGTATAATCTGTATCTTTTCAGCAATACAAACCAACTGAACTGCGACAAATTTTCCGTTCTCCTTCAAGAAAAATATGGTTACAATATCTTTGAAAGATACTTCAACCGATACTTTTTCTCGCACGAAATCCATCTGCGGAAACCGAAAGTGGAGGCATTCCAATTCGTGCTTGCGGAGGCTGGTATCAATCCCGACGAGACGATTTTCATTGACGACACCGTCCGACACATTGAGGGAGCGAAGCAAACAGGACTGCACACCTATCTCCTACCTAAAGGCGAAGACGTATGCGAAAAAAAATGGCTCAACATCTGACGTTTTGGCAGTTTCCGCCTTTGGCAAACTTTTTGCAAGGCAGGGATTGCTCCTTCGGAACAAGTCCTGCGACATTCCGAAAGGTTGGCTATTTGTATTTGTAAATAATTAAAAATAAACATACTATGAACAAAGACGAAAAAAATCTTGACCCGATGGAGGAGCCTCTTGAGACTCCCGACGGGCAGGAAACTGACAATTTGTCAACGGAGGTGCCTGAAACTGACACAGAGGCGCAGGAAACGCCCGAAAATGAACCGGAAACCGAGGACGAACCGATAGAAAAAAAGGAAGAAAAACGCGGATTTTTCGGCAAAAAGAACAAAAAAGAGGAAGAATTAAAGAAAAAGATTGAGGAATTAGAAGAACAGAAGAAAGAACTGAACAACAAGTACTTGCATCTTTATTCTGAATTCGACAACTACAAAAAACGCACCAATCGTGAGAAGTTGGAACTGATAGAAACCGCCTCTGAAAAGGTGATTTTAAATCTGCTTCCCGTTATTGACGATTTTGAACGCGCCATCAAAGCCAACGAGAAGTTGGAGGATGTGACGATTCTGAAAGAAGGTTTTAATTTGATTTACAATAAGTTGCTTCAACTTTTGAAACGTTTTGACGTGACAGAAATCGAAGCCAAAGGCGAGGAGTTCGACACCGACCTGCACGAGGCCGTCACCCATTTTCCCGCACCCACTGAAGAAGAAAAGGGCAAAGTAATGGATGTGACGGAAAAGGGTTACAAGATCAAGGGCAAGGTGATTCGATATGCGAAAGTAGTTGTGGGTCAGTAATAAGTAATAAGTAATAAGTATTAGGTATTAGGTATTAAGTATTAAATAATTACCGAAATATAGAGCAGACGATATACCACTGATGGTGGTGGACAATGATATAGAAAAAAGCAATGAACAAACGAGATTATTATGAAGTGTTGGGTGTGGCCAAAACCGCCACAGCCGACGAAATAAAGAAGGCGTACCGCAAGCTGGCAATGCAGTACCATCCGGACCGCAACCCCGGCAACAAGGAGGCTGAGGAGAAGTTCAAGGAGGCGGCGGAGGCGTATGCGGTACTGAGCGACAGCGACAAGCGTGCCCGCTACGACCAGTTTGGGCATGAAGGTCTGCACGGTGCGGCGCCGGGCGGTTTCGACACCAGCGACCTCAGCTCCATCTTCGAGCATTTCGGCAGCATGTTCGGCGACATCCTCGGCGGCGGCTTCCGTGGCTTCGGCGGCGGCGGCGGTGCCCGTAAGGCCGTGCGCCGTGGCAGCGATATACGTATCAATGTGAAACTTACGTTGGAAGAGGTGGCGACCGGTTGCACCAAAAAGCTGAAAATCCCCAAACAGGTGGTGTGCGAGCAGTGCGGCGGTAGCGGCGCAAAGGACAAGTCTTCCATCACGCAGTGCCCCACCTGCCACGGACAGGGCTATGTGATGCAACAGCAACGCAGCATGTTCGGCATCATCCAGCAGACAGTGCCATGTCCCAACTGTCACGGGCAGGGAGAAATCATCAAAGACAAATGCCCCAAGTGCGGCGGCAGCGGCACCGTAAAGGGCGAAGAGATTGTGTCCGTCTCCATTCCGGCAGGTGTGGAAGACGGCATGACGTTGCGGGAACGCGGCAAGGGCAACGCAGCCCCCAACGGCGGCGAGAACGGCGACCTCCACGTGGTGATTCATGTGGAAGACCACCCCGTCTTTGAACGCAACGGCAACCACCTGTACCTCAATTATTTCATTTCGTTCCCGCAGGCGTGTCTCGGCACCGAAGCCGAGATTCCGTTGCTGAGCGGAAAGGCGAAGGTGAAAATTCCGGCAGGCACCCAAAGCGGCCAGATGATCCGTCTGCGTGGCAAAGGCCTCCCCGACCTCAACTACCACCAGCGCGGTGACCTGATCGTCAACCTCAACATTTGGACTCCGAAAAACCTCACCCGTGAAGAAAAGGAACTCATCAGCCAACTCAACCAGTCACCGAACTTCAACCCGAAACCCGACAAAAAAGAGAAAAGCTTCTTCTCGCGACTCCGCCAATTCCTTGAAAATTGAGAATTGAAAACTATTGAGGATGAGATTATATGATGAAAGGATAGCGTAAAAAGTAATAAGTAATAGGTATAAAGTAGGAGGTTTCCAACGCACAACCCTTCTTTAAACCAAACACCTATTACCTGTAACCTATCACCTATTACCTATCACCTGTCACCTGTAACCTGTCACCTGAAACCTGAAATGAAATATTACCAATACTTCTTGAAAATCCTCCTGAAATACAAATGGGTGCTGTTAGCCACAGTGGGTATTCCTGTTGTGGCTGCGGTGCTTTTTTGCAAGCTTTCGACACCACTGTACGAGTCCGCCACTGAGATTTACCCACTGGTGATGAAGAAGGATGCGGAGATGACGCCGCTCAACCCGTGCTATCAGGTGCAGCGGATTGCCCATTCGGCGCAGTTCCGGAAGCTGCTGGTGGATGCGAACATAAGCCCGTCGCTCGACCTGTCAAATTACGACCGACGTATCATCTGTACCGAGACGCCCCGCCACACGCTCGCCATTGCCGCACGCGCTGAAACGCCCGAAGCCGCCAACGCACTGACACAGCAACTTCTTGACCAGCTCGACTTCGCCGGCAAACAGCTGTCATCCCTGCGGTTGGCCGTGGATTCCGGCCTTTGCGAACAGATTCCGTGGGACTACTACCACCATCAGGTGGACTTCGCGCCGGAGTCGCCCGTACGCGACAGCTGCGACAGTGCCCGCACCCACTTCCTGTTCGACATCCTATCCAAACCCTCCAGCGACTGCACGCCCGTCTATCCGCCCGACATACTGAAAACCACGATATTGGTGCTTATCATTTCTGCCTTTCTCTCCTTCACCGGCGTATGCATTTTTGAGGAAATCCGCAACCGTTTTCACAAAACCAGTCCTGAGCAAGAATGAAAGAATTGAGCCTGTACCATAAAATCGCTTTTGCTGTTTTGTGTCTGGGCGCATTCACAAACACCTTCCTGCTGCTGCCCCAGGTTACCTTCCTTCGCTTGGGCGTGGTACTGATGTTTTGCGGACTTCTTTTCTTTGAAAAAATACGGTTGGATTCCGGATTCTACGCAGTTGCCGCATTTTTTACGGCATATATCGCTTATACATTGCTTCTTACCTTACTATACGGAAGGGCGGTGACCATTTCCGGAACTGTCAATTTCTTTTTCATCCTCCTGTTGGTCATCGCCTCGCTATGGCTGTTTTGTGCGGCGCCGCGCCAAAGCATGCGCTTTTTCTACATCGTTTGCGGCATCAATCTGGTGGTTTCGACGGGGCTTGCGGGCGCGGAAATGCTGACAGGGTGGCATCTTCCCATGTCAAATATGCACCTGCCTGAAAAGGTGATGATTGTGGCGGAGCACAACCAAAACTACCCCACCGGCTTTTTCAACAACAAGAATGACTTTGCCATTGTGGTGCTGCTAAGTTTTTGCTATTGGATGGCGTACCGTCTGCACTTCATCAAAGAACGGAAGCGTTGGGCGGATTTCCTCTTTTTGGGGCTGTGTTTGGCGTGCCTGTGCATGACCCGCTGCCGCACCTCGATAATCGGACTATTCCTTTTCTGCCTGTTCCTCCAGCGGGGATTCATCCTCAAGCACAAAACGTTCTTTGGGATCGCCGGCGGGCTTTGCCTTGTAGCCTTTTTAGTGGTGTTCCTGTTTTTCGCCGACCACTCCATAAGCATCCGGCAGAAGCTCTACCTTTACTCCTTTGCCTCCCTTTACGATTCTTACGGGCTCGGCTTCGGGCTGGACGGTGACAAGTTCTTCTATGCCAGCTTCGACAACTACGGGCTGTTCGGCGACATCACCAATTCTCATTCCTATCTACTTGATATTCTGCTTACTTCGGGATTGTTTTTCTTTGTAGGCTATCTGTTTTTGCTTTTCTATCTGATGCGCAGGATTGCCGTGCGACACGGCCGGAACGAGTTCTGGGCGATGATACCGTTGTACGTGTTCCTGCTATTCGCGCCCAGTTCCGCCAATCTCTTGTGGATTCACTATCTTTTCTTTGCTTCAATTGCAGGCTATGCGTGTCTTCCGGCAAATGAAGAGAGACAAAAAATGGAGGTAATATGCGGCTGAGGGACAAGACGATAAGCGGGGCAAAGTGGAACACTGCGGCCACGGCAAACAATGCTTTGGTGCAGATGCTGAAGCTTTTCATCCTGGCCCGTTTCCTCAGCAAGGCGGATTTCGGTCTGGTCGCCATCGCTACGATGGTCATCGGTTTCACCGACATCTTTGCCAATATGGGCTTCTCCGTGGGGATCATCCACAAAAAGGAAATCTCAAAAGAGGAGTATTCTTCTGTTTTTTGGGTGAATCTGGCGGTGAGCCTGATTCTTTTCGGCATAATATGCGCCATAACACCCTTGTTATCAATCTATTACGGTCAGTCCGAACTGAACAAGATCATACCATTGTTAGGATTGCAACTGGTCATTACGGCTTTCGGCAAGATTTTCCAGACTTTGCGCACCAAAGAACTGAATTTCAAGTTCATATCTATCGTAAATATGGCTGGTGTCTATGCAGGCGCCCTCTTCACCATCATCACAGCGATGGTTGGCTGGGGCGTTTACAGCATGGTGTTCGGGATGTTGCTGCAAACCACCGTCATCTTTGCCACCTACGCCATTGCCGGGATACGGAACAACGGCATCCTATTCCACTGCAATCTCCGTGAAATCAGCGGTTTGATTAAAATCGGCGGATACCAGATGGGGGCGCAAGTGCTGGACTACTGCTCGTCGAAAGCGGACATTTTCCTGATCGGCCGCTTCTTCGGGATGGAGGCGCTGGGCGTTTACAACCTCGGCAAGGACCTGCTGATGAAAGTGATGATGATCAACCCCATCATCACCTCTGTGGCAACGCCCGCCTTTGCCAAGATTCAGGACAATATCCCGCTGATGCGCTCCACCTACGCCAAAATACTGAACTTCCTGTCATCCATCAACTTCCCGATTTTTGCCGTGTTCTTCATCTTTGCCGAACCGCTGACCTTCTTCCTTTATGGCGAAAAAATGATGGAAGTGGCCTTCTTCATCCGGCTGTTTGCCGTGTGGGGACTTTTCCATTCGGTGGGTAACCCGGCTGGCATCCTGATGGTGTCGTTAGGCCGCACCGACCTGAGCTTCCGCTGGACGGTCTTGCGTGTTATCTGCGTGGTTTCCACCACGTTGGCATTATGCTACACCACAATTGAAGTTCTCACCTTCGCGCAAGTCGCCTTGGAAATCGCGTTCTTCTTCGCCTATTGGCGGATGATGATCTACAAGATGGTGCAAACCCCTCTACGGGAATATGTGGGGAGTGTCTCATTCCCCTTCCTCGCTTGCGTCGCAGCCGCTTTGCCCTGCCTGATCCTTCTGTTTCTCACCCGCAATTATTATATCCAGATTGGGAATATCTGCCTTTTCGCTATCGGTTATGTGGTGCTGTTCTTTGTTTTCAGGCGGGATTTTATAAATGAAATCTGGTCAATGGTTTTCCGTAAAAAAATTCAAGAAGAGAATGAATAAACGTATCATCTTCCATATTCCCGTGCAGTTGGACCGAAACCATGCTTCGGCCAGCCAGATTCGTCCGCTGAAGATGATTGCGGCATTCCAAAACATTGGCTATGCGGTTGATATTGTAGAGGGACCGGCAAAAAAGCGGCAGGCACAAATTGTTGAAATCAAGAAGAATATTCGCGCTGGCGTAAAATACGACTTCGTCTATAGCGAGTCCTCTACGATGCCGACGCTGCTCACCGAAAGCCACCATCTTCCCACCCACCCTTGCCTTGATTTCGGATTTTTTCAATTCTGCAAAAAGAACAATATTCCTATCGGTTTGTTTTACAGGGATATACACTGGTGCTTTATCAACAAGAACAAAGATTGGAAGCAGCGTGTGGCTCGATATTTCTATCGTTATGATTTGAAAAAGTATCAGAAATTGGTGGACGTTTTTTTCCTTCCTTCTTTGGAGATGCTGCCGCACATCCCGTTCCACTTTGACGGAACGGTGGCGACTTTGCCTCCTGGTGGGGATGAGAAAGAAGCAATCCATTCAAAAACAGACAATTCCATCAATATTCTATATGTCGGTGGCGTGGGCGGAAATTACGATGTCGCGCCGTTATTGGGGGCGGTTTCGGAGTGTCCGTTTGTGAATCTCACCCTCTGCTGCCGTCCGTCCGACTGGGAAAAGGTTGCCGCGCAGCTCGCCCCGCTTCTTTCGGAAAACATCCGTATCCTGCACAAACAGCCGGAGGAACTTCCCGAACTTTACGCCGCCGCCGACCTTTTCTCCCTCTTTTTCCATACCGACTATTGGGAATTTGCCGTCCCCTTCAAACTGTTCGAGGCCGTCAGCTATCAGGTGCCGCTTCTGGCTGCAGAAGGGACATGGTGTGGAAAGTTCGTGCATGAGAACCGGATTGGCTTTGAGATTCCGCATCGCACGGACGAACTCATCCGAGTATTAAACCAGATTCACGACAATCCAGCTGTTTTACAGGATTTTAGAAATAACCTCAGTCGCCTCGCGCCGCAACACACGTGGGAAAGCCGCGCCCGCAAGGTGGCCGATGAACTGACACAAACCGCTAACGTATGAAAGTGTTCATTCTGTCCGACATCCACAGCACCCACACCAAACGGTGGGTGAAGTCGCTCTCCGAAAAGGGCTGCGAAATCTTCCTTTTCGGACTTCTGGACTGCGATGCCTCCTTTTATGCTGATTTGAAAAACGTTACGGTTTACAACTACGGTTTCACCTTTCACAAAAGTTCGCGGATTTACCGTTGGGTATTCGGCAAAATGCTTTATTTCAAATCTTTAAAAAAGATAAAAGAAAAAATCAGGGAGTTCCGGCCCGACATCGTCCATGCACACTACGCCTCCAGCTACGGACTCTTGGGAGCACTGACAAAATTCCATCCCTATATCGTATCGGTTTGGGGCAGCGACGTTTACAGCTATCCACAGTCGGGGAGCATCTACCGCCGGTTGCTCAAATACACCTTTCAGAAAGCCGACCTCATCCTTTCCACCAGCCATTGTATGGCAAAGGAAACAAACAAATACACCGACAAAGCAATCGGAATTACGCCATTTGGTGTTGATACAGAATTATTTAAACCTTTCCAAAAAGAAAGCAACGGCACGTTTGTCATCGGGAATGTTAAGACGCTGAGCGCAAACTACGGCATTGACCTGCTGATTCGGGCGTTTGCTATCGTATGTGCCAACAATCCGGACACACCGCTGAAACTCAGGATTGTGGGCGACGGCCCCGACAAGACGAAACTTCAGGAGCTGAGCCGTACCCTCAGCGTGGACGGCCGTACCGAATTTGTCGGCTTTGTCGATAACCGCCGACTTCCAGAAATCTACAACTCGTTTGATGTATCCGTATCGCTCTCGTACAAAGAGAGTTTTGGCGTGGTAGCGGTCGAAGCGATGGCATGTGGCTGTCCCGTCGTCACCTCCGATGCCGACGGCTTCCGCGAGGTGGTGGAGGACGGAGCTACGGGTTTCATCGTCCCCAAAGGGAATCCCGAAGCTGCGGCCGGTGCCATCCAACGGTTCATCGACAACCCTGAGCTTTGTCATACAATGGGGGCTGCGGGACGGGCACGGGTGCTACGGCTCTATCAATGGAATAGCAACGTGCAGGCCATGCTCGACTATTACCATTCTGTTTTAAATTGCAAATAACTGACAATGAATATACTGCTGATTAATCACTACGCCGGTTCGCCGTCCCTCGGGATGGAATTCCGACCTTACTACATGGCCCGCGAATGGCTGAAGATGGGCCACGCCACCCGCATCGTGGGCGCCTCATTTTCCCATCTACGCAAACACCAACCGTCTGTAAAACAAGAAACTATCGACGGCATCAGCTACTCTTGGATCAAAACCAACGGTTACCACGGCAACGGGCTCGGACGCATCCGTTCGATGTTCGCCTTTATCGGCAAACTGCTGCTCCGCTACAAGCGGCTGCTCCGCGATTTCGTACCCGACGTGGTGATTGCGTCATCCACCTATCCCTTAGATAATTACGTCGCCTACCGAATTGCCCGCCACTATGGGGCGAAGATGATTTACGAGATTCACGACCTCTGGCCGCTGTCGCCGATGGAACTCGGCGGCTACAGCGCCAACCATCCGTTCATCCGTGTGATGCAGCGGGCGGAGGACTTCGCCTACCGCCACTGCGATGCCGTGGTTTCGATGCTCCCGAAAGCCGCCGGCCACTGCACCGAACACGGCCTTCCCGCCGACAAGTTCTTCTATGTGCCCAACGGCATCGTGGAGGAGGACTGGGCGAACCCCGAGCCGCTTCCTGACGAGCACCGCCGGCTCATCGAAAAGCTGCGGGGCGAGGGACGCTTCCTCATCGGGTTCGCCGGCGCCCACGGCATCGCCAATTCGTTACAAGCCGCCATCACCGCTGCTTATACACTCAAAGACAAAAAGATAGACCTCATCCTCGTGGGCACAGGACAGGAAAAAGAGAACCTAATCCGTTTCACACAGGAAAACAAAATCCCCAATGTCCATTTCCTGCCGCCCGTCAGCAAGTTCGCCATCCCCAATTTCCTGAAAGAGATGGATGCGCTTTATGTCGGCTTGCAAAAGCAATCCCTTTTCCGCTTCGGCATCAGCCCGAACAAACTTTTTGACTACATGATGGCGGAAAAACCTGTCATTCAAGCGATTGATGCAGGCAACAACTTGGTGCGTGAAGCCGACTGCGGGTTGGATGTGGAGCCGGACAATGTGGAGGAGATTGCCGCTGCAATGGAAAAATTGAGCCGGCTGCCTGCTGAAGAACTTCGAAGAATGGGGATGAACGGCAAACGTTTCGTGCTGGAGAACCACACCTATTCGGTTTTGGGCAGACGTTTTATAGAATGTATTGAGAAATTATAACTATTTTAAGATGAAGTGTTTGACAATAATCGGAGCTCGTCCGCAATTTGTGAAGGCCGCCGTGGTGAGCCGCGCCTTCGCCAAGGCTGGCAATATAGAGGAGGTGATTGTCCACACGGGACAGCACTTTGATGACAATATGTCGGAGGTGTTCTTTCAGGAGATGTCCATCCCGAAACCCAAGTACAACCTGGGCATCAGCGGATTGACGCACGGCGCGATGACGGGCCGGATGATGGAGCAGATTGAGGCGGTGATGCTTACGGAACGCCCCGACTGGGTGCTGGTATATGGCGACACCGACTCCACCTTGGCGGGCGCATTGGCGGCCAGCAAGTTGCACCTCCGTCTGGCTCATGTGGAGGCGGGTCTGCGTTCCTTCAATATGCAGATGCCGGAGGAAATCAACCGCATCCTAACCGACCGTGTCAGCGACCTTCTGTTCTGCCCCACGCAGACCGCCATCGACAACCTGCGGCGGGAGGGCTACGACCATATCGGCGCCGAAATCGTGCGCACCGGCGACGTGATGTACGACGCGGCTTTGTTCTATAGCCAATCGGCCCGCCCGCCGCAGACGGAACTGCCGGAGCGGTTCGTCCTCTGCACGCTCCACCGTGCCGAAAACACCGACACGCCCGAAATCCTCACCGCCCTGGTGCAGGGCTTGGAGGCAGTTTCGGAGAAGCAGCTACCGGTGGTGCTTCCGTTGCATCCGCGTACCCGCGCCAAATTGGATGCCATGGGGTACGACCGTGCCGCCTCGCCCATCCGCTTCATCGAGCCGGTCGGCTACTTCGAGATGGTGTGGCTGTTGCAGCACTGCTCGTTGGTGATGACCGACAGCGGCGGCGTGCAGAAGGAGGCCTTCTTTTTCCGCCGTCCCTGCGTGACCCTACGCAACGAAACCGAGTGGGTGGAGCTGGTGGCGGGCGGCTACAACCGTCTGACCGGCAGCCGTCCCGACGAAATCACCGCAGCGGCGGAAGCGATGCTCGCCGCCTGTCCCGACTACTCCGTGCCACTCTACGGCGACGGCAAATCGGGCGAGGCCATCGTAAAGAAACTGATGGAATAGAGGAAAGAAAAGTTGTAAAATAGGGTTCTATTTGATGGAAAAGTTGTGAAAAAACATCCTTTTTAATTGTAGAATTTTTCAAATATCTTCACGAATTTGTGGATTCGGCAATTTTAAGCGTATAAAAATTTGTGGATTCGTCGTGTTTTTAGCGATAAAAATTTGTGGATTCGGGAAAACTTTGTACTTTTGCACCGACTTTGAAATAATTCAACAATATGATTTTCAGAAGAAAGCTATACAAGAGAATGCTTGAATGGAAAGAAAAATGGGGCGGCGCATACGCGCTGCTGATAAAAGGCGCACGGCGTGTGGGGAAATCCACCCTCGTGGAAGAATTCGCCAAGAAGGAGTATCGCAGCTACATCCTCATAGACTTTTCAAAAGCATCAAAACAGGTGGATGAAGTGTTTGACGACTACATGAATCTTGACTATTTCTTTCTTCAACTACAAACCATTTTCAATGTTACATTATATAAACGGGAATCGGTTATCATATTCGATGAGGTTCAGTTCAAGCCCCGTGCAAGACAAGCCATCAAGCATTTGGTCAAAGACGGTCGGTACGACTACATTGAAACGGGGTCTCTTATTTCAATAAGAAAAAATGTGGAAAACATCCTGATTCCAAGCGAGGAGATGCATCTGACCTTATATCCTATGGACTGTGAAGAATTTTATTGGGCGACAGGGAATGAAGTCACACCTAATCAGATCAGGCAAGTCTATGGTATGAAACAGGCGATGGGAAATGCCGTGCATCACAGATGGATGCGAGATTTGCGGCTATATATGCTCGTCGGGGGTATGCCGCAATCGGTAAACGCCTATTTATCAACAAATAATCTTCAGGAGGTAGATCGCGTAAAACGGCAAATCATAGAACTGTACGACACCGATTTCAATAAAATTGACCCGTCGGGCAGAGCATCAAAGATGTTCAAACACATACCGGCCCAACTTTCGAGCAATGCTTCCCGATATATGATTGAAACAGCTTTGGGGGAGAAAAAGCCCGAAAATATTGATACCGTCGTGTATGAAATGGGAGAAAGTATGGTGGTCAACTTGTCCCAGCACGCCAATGACCCCAATGTCGGTCTCGGTCTCAATGGCAGTCTCCACACTTACAAAATGTATCTGGCTGATACTGGTCTGTTTGTAACGCTGGCATTCTGGGACAAAGATTTCACAGAGAACATCCTTTACCAAAAATTATTGAGCAACAAGCTGGATGCCAACCTTGGATATGTATATGAGAATCTTGCCGCACAGATGCTTCGTACAGCAGGCAACGGATTGTTTTACTATACATTCCCCACAGGTAATGGAAATAAGAACTACGAAATAGATTTCCTTTTGTCAAGGGGGAACAAAATCGTGCCCATCGAGGTGAAATCGTCGGGGTACCGCACCCACAAATCATTAGATGAATTTTGTAAGAAGTTCTCCTCTCGCATCGGAGAGAGAATCCTACTCTATACGAAAGATTATGCTAAAGACGGACAAACCACCTGTTTGCCAATGTATTATACAGGATTGTTATAAGACTTTTCACCCACATTGCACACCGTCAAAAAAGGAAAAAGATGTGGGGGCAATGACTGTCTGCGAGGACGCAGACACATCCATGATTGAGGGCTGCGACGGCAAATCGGGCGAAGCCATCGTAAAGAAACTGATGGAATAGCAGAAAACCTTACAATTCGCAGAACACCTCCTCGTACCACGGAGCAAACTCACGCCATACGAATGTGTTGTGCCACAATAAGATAAAATCACCCTCCACCGCCTCACAGGTGGCCTGCAACTGACGGATTTTCTGCAATGCCGGCGCAGGCGTAAGATTCTGGTATTGGTAGAAAGTGCCGTCCATCGCGATGAGCGGGTGCTCCATCACTTTCATGGGGATGTCGTTGGCGAGGTCGTAAAGCGGGAACGGGTGGCAGGTGCCGCAGCGGAAGCCCTCCCTTTCGGCATAACCGAGCGTGTAGTCATCCGTGAGGCCGACATTCTGCCAAAGTGTCGGGGTCGTCTTCACATCAAACCGCAGGAAGTGCTGCCTCCCTTGCGTGATGGGATGTTCCGTAACGTTCTCCAAATAAATCTTTTCCTTCGTAAAACAGCTGGAATTTCCGATGCTGGGGTAGCTGCCGTGAAGGCCGACTTCGCCGCCGCCACTTTCAACGGTGCGGATGAGGTGCGCCGCCTGCGTGCCAAAGATGTCGTAAGTGGCGTCCTCGTCGCCCGCACGCAGCGACTTCAGGAAAAACAGCGACCTGCGTTTGGCCGCACGATCCCTCTCCAACAGCATCTCCGCCGACAGGATGTACGGGTCTTTCAGCTCGTCGCGACGGCAGGCACGATACTGCGATACGGAAATACGGAACTGCCGCCAACTCCGGTACTTGAGCAGGTCGGCCGCCAGTGTGTGCAGATTGGTGTAAGCATTCCCGAACCGGCTGACAAGGTCGATGTCGTGCGTGCTGATAAACTCCGATTTTCTTGGAACTATCTGTAAATCAGGAAATTCTTTTTTTACAATAGAACGGAGAAGCAACGCGTATTCATCCACAATGGGGAGGTCTATGATGTCGTATTTGTCGGCAAGGCTGTTTTTGAACAGAAACCGCCCGTGCGTGTCGCGCACACTCGGAAGCGTCTCCTCGTACCGCGACAGCATGACAAAGGAGAGAGTCAGCAAGTCGAAATGGAGCGTAATATTCTTGTTATCAATAGAATACAATTCTTTTTTACCAGAAATCCGAAAAGCGGGAACGGAATGGCCCGTGGGCGATTCCAGTATTTCTGCCGGCAATGTCCCTTCCATCATTTTCAGGAAAGACTCCTTGGACATCAGCGGGAAGCCGACGGTGATGTCGCTAACCTGCGCCCGTACATCGTCATTGCTGATCATCACGGAGGTGCGGATGTTCGGGAAAGCCACCTTCAGGAAGTGCCGAAGGGTATAATCAATGGCGTTTCGGGTGGGCATGACGGCTTAGTCTTCTCTTACAATGACAGCTCCTAACGAGTTGAGACGCTGTACGATATCCTGATAGCCACGGTCAATCTGCTCGCAGTTGTTGATACGGCTGTAGCCGTCGGCGGAGAGGGCGGCGATGAGCAGTGCCACACCAGCACGGATATCGGGCGACTGCATCGTTGTGCCGCGCAATTTGTACCGGTGGTTCAAGCCGATGACGGTGGCGCGGTGCGGGTCACACAGGATGATCTGTGCCCCCATCGTTTTGAGGGTATCGACGAAGAAGAGGCGGCTCTCGAACATCTTCTGATGGATGAGCACGCTGCCCTTGGCTTGGATGGCGGTGACGAGGGCGATACTGATGAGGTCGGGGGTGAAGCCAGGCCACGGCGCGTCGCTGATGGTGAGGATGGAGCCGTCCATGTTGGTCTCCACCTCGTATTGCTTCTGTTCGGGGATGCGGATGTCGTCCCCGTTGATTTCTAACTTGACACCCAATTTTGTGAAAACGGAGGGGATGATGCCGAGTTGCGGCACGCCACACCCCTTGATGGTGATGTCGGACTGTGTGGCGGCGGCCATGCCGATGAAGCTGCCCACCTCAATCATATCGGGAAGGATGGTGTGCTCGCAACCGTGCAGTTCCTCCACACCCTTGATGGTGAGTAGGTTGGAACCGATACCGCTGATTTTTGCTCCCATCTTGTTGAGCATGGTGCAGAGCTGGTAGATGTACGGTTCGCAGGCGGCATTGAAGATGGTGGTGGTGCCCGAAGCGAGCACCGCAGCCATCAGCACATTGGCGGTACCTGTCACGGAGGCCTCGCTCAGCAGGATGTACTGACCGGTGAGCTGGTCGGCGCTGAGTTCGTATAAGGTGGTTTTGGGGTTGTAGCGGCATTTCGCCCCGAGTGCCTCGAAGCCTTCGAAATGGGCGGTCAGCGGGCGCAGTCCGATCTTGTCACCGCCCGGCTTGGCGGCGTAAGCCTTGTGGAAACGGCCCAACAGCGGCCCCAGCACCATAATAGAGGCACGGATGGCCCCCGACACCTTCACAAATTCCTCCGACTGAAGGTAGTTGTAGTTCACGCTTTCGGCGCGGAATTCGTAAGTGTGCCTGTCAATCGGGCTGACAGCCACGCCCAATTCCATCAGTATTTCAATGAGTTTCTTGACATCGCGGATGTCAGGCACGTTGTTGATACGCACCGTTTTATTGGTGAGAAGGACGGCGCAAAGCACCTGCAAAGCTTCGTTTTTCGCACCCTGCGGAACAATCGTGCCTTCCAAACGGGTTCCGCCCTGAATGATGAATGAGCTCATAATGTATTGATTTTCAAATTGGCGCAAACATACATTAATATATTTAATGCCGCAGAGCCGCCTCCCCGCTTTTTACTAACAGCCCAATGATAATTATTTGCGATATTTTTTTACAAAAATTGCCCGTCCGTTTGTATCTTTGCCGCTGTTTATGAAACTGCCGATGAAACCCCAGCAATCCCCCCTGATTCAGAAAGATGCGTGGCTGAAACCTTACGCGCTCCCGCTACAACGGCGCTACCACAAGGCCGTCCTGAAGGAGCTGGAACTTGCCGACGGCCATCCGCAGCTGTGCGAAGTGTGCAACAACCACCTCTATTACGGCCTACACAAGACCGAAAACGGCTGGATTTTTCGGGAAAAAGCCCCCAACGCACGGCAGATTTACCTTTACGGCGATTTCTCCTATTGGAAAATTGAGGAGCGTTACGCCCTCCACCCCATCGGGAACGGGGACTGGGAAATTGAACTTCCCCGCAACTTCCTGAAACACGGAATGTTGTATAAGCTATGGATGGTCTGGCAGGACGGTGCCGGAGAACGTCTCCCCGCCTACGTGCGGCGTGTGGTGCAGGACGACACCACCAAGATTTTTTCGGCAGAGGTGTGGGATCCCGCAGAACCTTACGAGTGGCAACACTCCTCCCCCACCCGCCCCGCCCACCCGCTCATCTACGAGGCCCACGTCGGGATGTCGGCACAGGAGCCTAAGATAGCTTCTTACAGTGAGTTCCGCGAAAAGGTGCTTCCCCGCATCCACCGCCTCGGCTACAACACCCTCCAGCTGATGGCCGTACAGGAGCACCCCTACTACGGCTCCTTCGGGTATCAGGTCGCCAACTTTTTCGCCCCCTCCTTCCGCTTCGGCACACCCGAAGAACTGAAGGAACTGATTGACACCGCCCACGGCCTCGGCATCGCCGTCGTCCTCGATGTGGTACACTCCCATTCCGTTGATAATGAGGCCGAAGGGCTCGGTTACTTCGACGGCAGCGACCACCTCTATTTCCACTCCGGCGAACGCGGACGACACCCCGTCTGGCAGTCACGGTGCTTCAACTACGGCAAGAACGAGACCCTGATGTTCCTGCTCTCCAACCTCAAGTACTGGCTCGACGAGTTCCGTTTCGACGGCTTCCGCTTCGACGGCGTCACCAGCATGACCTACCTCGACCACGGCATCGGTGTCGATTTCTTGGACTACAAACAGTATTTCGACGGCAACGTCGATGAGGACGCACTGACCTATCTCTACCTTGCCAACAGATTGGTACATAGTCAAAAAGAGACAGCGTTCACCATTGCGGAGGATGTGAGCGGGATGCCCGGACTGGCTTTCCCCGCCGAACAGGGCGGCATCGGCTTTGACTACCGCATGTCGATGGGCGTGGCCGACTTCTGGGCCAAAACGGTGAAGGAAGTCCCCGACGAATACTGGCACGTGGGTGACATCTTCTACCGCCTCACCGACAAACGGAACGAGGAGCAGGTGGTGAGTTACGCCGAAAGCCACGACCAAGCGATGGTGGGCGACAAAACCCTCATTTTCAGATTGATAGATAGCAAGATGTACGACAAGATGTCGGTCTTCACGCCCGATTTGGTAGTAGATCGCGGCATTGCCTTGCACAAACTGATAAACTTCAGCACGTTGGCCTTGGCCAACGGCGGCTTCTTGAACTTTATGGGCAATGAGTTCGGACATCCCGAATGGATCGACTTCCCCCGCGAAGGCAACGGCTGGTCGTACCAGTACGCCCGCCGCCAATGGAACTTGGTGGATGACGAAACATTGAAATACAAGTACTTGAATGAATTTCATACCGCCATCGTCCATACGGTGACGGAAACGCACGCCCTTGACTTTCCGCCCCTCCCCGTCGTCCGCGACAATGAGAATCAGGTGCTGGCTTTCACCCGCGGTGACCTTCTTTTCGTCTTTAATTTCAATCCGGATAAATCATTTACGGATTATCCGATAAATTGTAAATCAGGGAAATACGAGATGATACTCCACAGCGACGAGCCACAATTCGGCGGCTTCGACCGCTTGGACGCCGCCACGGAGTATTTCAGCATTGACGACACCCTGAAAGCGTACCTTCCGTCACGGACGGCTCTATTGTTCGTGCCGGAGGCTCGCCACTTATTATAGAAAATAGATTAAGAAAACACATTATATGAAACGAATCTTTCGCACCTTATTAATAATCACCCTGATAGCCATTTCTATTCCCACGCTTTCGGCGCAACGGTTCAAGGCCTTCTCCAACGACCCGACGCTTACGCAGGAGGAGATGCGCACCTTCGCCGCCACCTTGCCGAAGGAGAAGCAGAAACAGGCCGAGGAGGTGCTGCTCAAATTCGACGAGTTCTGGAACAGCCCGCAGATGTCGGAAGAGTTCCAGATGCAGTTCATTGAGGTCGGCAACCTGATGCTGCGGAAAAACCTGCGCTTCTTCCCGCACTTCGAGGCCTACATCCGCGCCTTTGACGCCTTTGCCAACAGCGAAATGACTGACTACAACCGGCAGTGGCTCAAAATGATACAATACAATGTGAACCACGACCTCGCCCGTTTTGACAAGGTGATGAACAACTACGTCAACATCTTCAATGACAACATCATAACACTCACCCCCAACTCCCGCTGGACGGCTTACGGCTATATCGAAAAAATCGGGATGGACGAAGAACCCTACTTTGAGTTCGTTGATATCGACTTGGTGGGTGCCGGCTCGCGCGACAGTGTCGAAGTCATCGGCACGTCCGGAAAGTACTACCCCTCCTCCTCCCGCTGGACGGGAACAAAGGGGTCAATCTATTGGTACAAAGCTGGTTTGAACGGGCAGGTAAAGGCCACTTTCGACAACTACACCGTTGATACCCGCCAGCCCAAGGTGAAGGTGGAGAATGCAAAGATGTACTACCCCGAACTGTTCGGCATGCCGGTCTTGGGTGTGGTGGAGGACAAGGCAGGCTTGGAAACCGATGAGGACAAAATCAGTTACCCCCGTTTCAAAAGTTATGATGACGAGCTGGTGGTCCGAAACATATACGAAAATGTGGATTACATCGGCGGCATCGAGCTGCGCGGTGCCTCCATACAAGGGTATTCTGGCGACGGAAAGTTGGCGAAACTCTTCATCAAGAAGGGAAAAAAGAATGTGGTTTCTGTTCAATCTATCCATTATCTTTTTAAGGATGAGACAGTTCGTGCCAATGATGCCCGCGTGAACGTCTATGTGGAGGAGGACTCGATCTACCACCCGTCGGCCAATTTCTACTACAACGAAACCACCTCGCAGGTGCTGATTTCGCGCCCCAAGTACGACGTAGGCCGCAGCCCCTTCTTCGACAGTTACCATAAGATGGACATCACCGCCGAGTCGCTGTCGTGGGACATCTCCACCAGCAAAGTGGAGTTCAAGCCGATGGCCGGCGCCACCAACCAGAGTTCCGCCACCTTCGAATCCCAGAACTTCTTCAACAACGCCACCATGCGCGAACTGCTCGGCACCAACGACGAGAACCCGCTCTACACGATGTACAAGATTTACCAGGCCACCAACTTCAAGCCCGTCAGCTTCGAGGGGGTGCGGCGCTATTTCAACAAGTCGTCGGAAGACATCAAGGTGCTGATGATCCAGCTGGCCGCCAACGGGTTCGTGGAGTATGACGTGAACAACGACAAGATTTTTTACCGCAAGAAAATCGCCCAGTACCTCAACAACGATGTGGACCGGAAGGATTATGACAACATCGTTCTGGAATCCAAGAGCCATTACGCCTCCCTGAATCTGGACAACAATGAAATGACCGTGGAAGGGTGCGAGTTTTTCGTCATCAGCGACGCACAGATTGTGAATGTTTATCCTATGAATGAGCGAGTTAAGGTGAGGAAAAACCGCGATATGGAATTTTCGGGACGCATCATCGCCGGCCTGTTCGACTTTGTGACCCACGCCTCGCATTTCAACTACGACCAGTTCCTGATCAAGATGGACGACATTGACTCCCTCATCATGTACGTGGAGGACAAGAACGGCACGCAGAATATGTACGGCGAATATCCGTTGGTGCAGGTACAGAGCATGATAGAGGATATCGCCGGCATCCTGTACATTGACATGCCGCACAACAAGTCGGGCAAAATCGACAACCCGAAGTACCCCTACTTTACCTGCACCGACCCCGGAAAAGTCTATTACGACAAGCCACAGACCTTCAACCGCCACTACGACCGCACCAAGTTCTTCTACCAGCTGGATATGTTCACCATCACCAACTTGGACAACTTCGACACCGACTCCATCAAGTTCACGGGACAGTTGGTGTCGGGCGGCATCTTCCCCGACATCCGGCACGAGCTGAAAGTGCGGCCTGACTTCTCCCTCGGCTTCATCCACAACACGGGCGGCTCGGCTCTCCCTTGCTATGTAGGGAAAGGCCACTACGACGGAATTATCGACTTGAGCAACAGGGGCTTGCGTGGTAAGAAAAGCACCATTGACTATCTAACCTCTACCACCAAGTCCGACAGTTTGGTCTTCTTCCTGGACAAGGTGACGGGCAGTGTCAAGTCGCATGTGGTACGGGAGCAGGTGGCAGGTGTGGAGTACCCACCGGCCTCGCTTGAGAACGGGACGCTCCGCTGGGAGGCCTACAATGATGCGATGTACGTCTTCACGGGTAAAACGCCGATGTCGATTTTCAACGAGACGCAGCTGGTCGGCAACTCGAAGCTGACGCCCGAAGCGATGTACGGCACGGGCACGCTCAACTTCAAGCGCGCCGACATCACCTCCAAGCTGTTCCGCTTCGGCCACCACGAGCTCTTCTCCGATGCCGCCGACCTGCGGATTTACGACCTCTACATGACCAACGAATACGTCTTTTCCACCGATAACTACAACTCCCACATCGACTTCCAGACCCGTAAGGGGCATTTTGTCTCCAACGGCACGGCGTCGGAGGTGTTGTTCTCCCGCAACGAGTTCAAGACCAACGCCGCCGAATTCGACTGGGATCCGATTGACGAGGACATCCTGACCTTCAAGTGGGACGACCCGTACAAGAATGTGGATATCAACAACACACCCGCCCGCGAGCTGATTGACATGGAGAGCCACGGCAACGAGCTGACGGCCACCAATTCGCGGACGCACGCCCTGCAGTTCACCGCCACCGCCGCCGAGTTCAACTTCAAGACCAACATCATCAACACGCACGGGGTGCGGTACATCAACTCCGGCGATGCCGCCATCGTGCCCTACAACGGCGATGTGACCATCCTCGAACACGCAGTCATCCAGCATCTTGAAAAGGCCCGCCTCGTGGCCGGACGCGACAACAAGTACCACGAACTCTACAACTGCTCCATGAACATCATCCATGCCGACGAGTTCCGCGGCAGCGGCGACTACGACTACATCGACATGAACAAGGAGGTGCAGGTGCTCCATTTCGACACCGTCTGGTACTTCGACGAGACGCAGGGGGATGCGAAAATACCCTTCGACCGCGACTTCAAGCTGAGTCCGCACTTTGCTTTCGACGGACGCGCCGAACTCCACAGCAACAATGAGTTCCTGACCTTCGCCGGCGGCGTGCAGATGATCCACGACTGCGACACCGTGAAGTACGCCCGCCTCCGCATCATCGACCAGATTGACCCCAACCACGTCCTCATCCCCATCAACAGCAAGTCGAAGGATGTCACCGACCGCAAGGCCGTGGTCGCCATCGCCTCGACCAACGCCACGGGCCGGATCTACACCTGCTTCGGAGCGGCGAAGGACCAGTTCAACGACTCCGAGTACATCTCCGCCCAGGGCTTCATCGACTTTGACGAAAAGACCCAGATGTTCCGGGCCGCGTCGTTAGAGAAGCTGGAAGATCCGGAACTCCCCGAAAACATCATCACCCTCAGCAAGACCGAATGCATCTCCCGTGGTTCCGGCACCATCGACATGGGCGCGAAACTCGGGCGCGTGGAGTTCAGCACCCTCGGCACCGTCGTCAACTACATGAAGGCCGACTCCGCCGAAATGAGCCTCACCACCGCCATCAACTTCTTCTTCAACGACCAGTCGATGAAGATCATGAGCAAGCACATCGACGACGCCTATCTCGACTTCATCGACCCGTGGGAGGACGAAGATTACGAACTGGCACTCAAAACGATGCTGCCGGAAAAGGACTTTGAGGACTACTCTTACGACGTGACGCTCAACGGGCAGGCGCAGAAGCTTCCGGAGAAGCTGCGCGTCAAGTTCCTGTTCGCCGACATCAGCTTCACGTGGAGCAAGGAGGGCAAGGCCTTCGTCTCGCAGAACAAGCTGCCGGTGGTCATCTGCAACGCCAAAGAGGTCAACAAGGAGATCCCCGGTGCCATCGTCATCGAGAAACGCGGCTCCCGTAACCGCCTCTTCCTTTACTTTGAGGTGGACGACGAATTCTTCTTCTTCCAGTTGGAGAACAACAGCATGTACGGCTACTCCTCCGACACCAAGTTCACCGACGCGATTGTCGCCACCAAGGTAAAGAAACGTATGCTGCCGCCCGAGAACGGCAAGCCCGCCTTCACTTACAAACTGGGCAATCGGTCGCAGAAGAACAAGTTCGTGAAGAAGTTCTACGTCGCCCCCGAAGAAGAGGAGAACGACAATTTGTAGGATTGTCACCCACCGCCTCCTTTCTTACATCCATTTGTTAAAATTTTTCACGGAACGTGTTTCCGTATTGATTTTTTTGTAACTTTGCCCCCGCTATTTGCATCTTTCTGCCCCCTACTGAAAACCTGATTCTACGAGGATTCGATGCAAAGATAGCGTAAAAAGTAGAAAGTAAAAAGTAAAAGGTCGCTTTCGCACAACCCCCTTTTCAAACCTACTACATACTACCTATAACCTGTAACCTATAAAACCACGCCCACGCAAGAGAAAATTTAGTTTTTTACGTAAAAAACTTGACCGATATCCAAAATTGCGATACCAATAATTAATATGCAAAATATTGATTTAATAGAAAATAAAATATACAAATTTAGGATAGGTTATATTTTCACACCATCTGATTTTTATGATATTGTGAATAATCCATCCGTTGTAAGCAGGATACTTGGTCAATTGGTTCGTAAGGGAATGATACGGAAGGTTTCAAAGGGCAAATACGACAAGCCCAAGAAGTCTGTTTTTGGGGTTATGCCCCCTTCGACAGATTGGTTGGTTCGGGAATTTCTGTTTGATGGCAAAAAAACAATCGGCTATATTTCTGGAACGCGGGCTTTTGCCCAAATGGGACTCACGACACAAATATCGTCGGCCTATCAGATTGGCACCAACACATACCGGCGCACTATGACGAGAGGGGAATGCAAAGTCAGTTTTATTTTACAACCCAATGTGATAACCAAGGACAACATACCGCTGCTGCAACTGCTTGACGCCATTCGTTTTCTTCGGAAAATCCCTGCTGCGACACCCGATTCGGTCATAGA
The DNA here is from genome assembly GCA_947169105.1 of uncultured Bacteroidales bacterium. Taxonomy (GTDB): domain Bacteria; phylum Bacteroidota; class Bacteroidia; order Bacteroidales; family WCHB1-69; genus UBA1756. The sequence continues at coordinate 31,073 of CAMVOL010000022.1, forward strand.
GACCATAAGAAACATTATACGGACATTAAGTGTTGGAGATAGGAGAAAACTCTCCCTCCTTGCTATGGCATATACGAGTTATGTTCGTGCTGTAACAGGTGCTTTACTGGAGGAGACGGACGATGACACAAGCAAATTGTACAAGTCTCTGAATGTGGCAAGTACCTATAAATTGGGAATATCCAAAGAGGTTCTTCCCAATGCTAAAAAGTGGAGGATAGTATGAATCTGCATAAGGACAAAGAACTTTTCTCTCAGGCAATAGAGATGGCCTCCCGACAACTTCGCATCAGGCGCGAATTTGTAGAGAAGGACTACTGGATTTGTCGAAGCTTGCAACTGCTTGCCACTGCAGACGACAAGCATCATGCTGTCTTTAAAGGAGGGACGAGCCTCACAAAAGCATACGGTATCGGCTCTCGTTTTTCCGAAGATATTGATATTGCTATTGCCGATGCATACCAGATGTCCGGCAACCAACTGAAAAGTGTCATAAAAGAAACGGCACATGCCATGTCGTCAGAATTGGAGGAAGTATCCAAAGCCGGTTTGACCAGCAAAGGTTCGCATTATTACAAAGCTTTTTTTGCTTATCCTGTGGTCTCCGACATCCCTAATGCTTCCAGTGCTTTCAAACAAGGGGAGATACTTTTGGAAATCAACTCTTTTGCAAATCCTTATCCGTGGGAAATACGTCCAATAAGTAGTTTTATAACCGATTTTCTGAACCAGCAAGGCAGGCAGGATTATATCATTGAATATGGAATGCAACCTTTTGAACTTGCTGTCTTGGATAAGCGGAGAACATTGGTGGAGAAACTTGTTTCTCTTGTAAGATATTCGTTGAGTGACAATTATATGGCAGAATTGACTGCCCATATCCGCCATTTCTACGACTTATATTATTTGTCGCTTGATGCAGATTGTAACAGCTATATGCAAAGTTCTGCATTCTTTGACGATTTTACTGATTTGCTTAATCACGACAGGGAGACCTTCCAAAAACCTGACGGTTGGCAAAATCGCGAATTGAAGGATTCTGTGCTAATTAGCGATTTCCATAACATTTGGGGAAAATTACAACCAATTTATAGCAGGGAGCTACCAGAATTATCCTATCAGAAAATACCCGCCGTGAATGACATAGAAAATACAATGAAAAAATTCATTGAAATTGTGATTTAAAAAAAACTAACCCCTATTACCTACTACCTACTACCTACTACCTATTACTTGTAACTTGACAAACTTTATAAACTTTATAAACTTGAAAAATAAAATAACGAAAGGAACAAAAAATGTGTACGGTAAGTATAAACATTGATGAAGCGACGATACAGGATGTGTGTCCCGAGCTGAACACCACTGCGGCCATTCGCTCTTGGGTTCAAGAGCTGATAGACTCGCGATTACGGCAGATGCGGCTTGAAGATGAAGAAACAATGAGTATTGAAGAAGCCCGTACGATGGTTCACGCGGCGATTCGAGAGGAATATGCCAAGCCATGAATGCTCCTTCATATACTTATATTATCAAAAAGCGTTGCGCCCAAAAGATAACCGCGTTCTATCGCAACGTCTCCAAGAAGTACAAGCACACGTACTCCGAGGAGTTGATGCATAAAAACGCCGATGATGCATATAATTCCATGTATCAGATAGAAAGGACCCTTCTGCGACGCGAGCCGACTATCAGCCGGTGGAGCGGCTACCACATGGCCAACACCGACAAATGGTACTTTGCCTACACCATTGATGGCGATACCATTACCATTGTGGATGCCTGCCACGCCCAAAACATGCATGACAAATAACCTCCTACCTCCTACTTTATAAACTTGACAAACTTTACAAACTTGCAACTTTACAAACTTGACAAACCTGTAACTTGATGAACTTTACAAACTTTACAAACTTGCAACTTGACAAACTTGACAAACTTGACAAACTTGATGAACTTGATAAACTTGATGAACTTTACGAACCCACACGAACCGATTATAAATTTTAAATTCCTAATTATATGAAAAAAGCCACCACCCTTTCGATTAACAGCCAACCATTCACAAACCACAAAACGAGAAGGTTCGCCGCCTTCCTCGCCGCCCTGCTCCTCCTCGCCCTGCCCTTCAACAAGGCGTGGGGACAAGAAACACTGACCGTTTATAACGGGACAACAACAAACCAATATATTCCTATGTATGGTTATTATTTCGATGCATATACCAAAAGTGAATTCATTATCCCGGCGAATCAATTGACTGCCATGAATGGATGCACGATTACGGCTTTGACATTTTATGCCTCTACAGTCGCAACTACCAATACTACATGGTCAAACACCAATCAACAAATTTTCCTTAAAGAAGTTTCAGGCACTACTGAAACCGCATATAGTGGGACAAGTGGTGCTACTATCGTTAAAGAAGGATTGTTACCTATGCCAACCACTAGTACTAGCGGATATACCATCACTTTTACGACACCTTACACGTATAATGGAGGAAACCTTTTAATCGGCATATACAATACCGCCAAGGGTTCATATAATAAAGTCACATGGTATGGAACAGGCAGTTTAACTTCTGGTGTTTCTGGTTATGGTCAAAACTCCAGTGCATTAAGTAGTGTCAGTTTTACTGCGCAAAACTTCATCCCTAAAACCACCTTCACCTACACGCCGCAGCAACTTGCTTCCTCCTACACCGTTACCGCTTCGGCTGACCCGACGGCGGGCGGTTCGGTGACGATTAACAATGTGGCTACAAGTTCTGCCACCATTACCACCCACAATAATTGCACGCTGAAGGCTACTCCTGCCGCCAATTCTAGCTACGCGTTCACCTACTGGACGGACAACGGCACCATTGTTTCCTACGATGCTACCTACACCCTGACCGACGTGACACGCGACCATGCGATGGTGGCCCACTTCGCCCAACCCTTGATTATCACCACCACGGCAGAGTGGAACACCTTCTGCACCAATGTCAGCAATGGCACCAGTTATGCCGGTCAATTGGTCAAATTGGGAGCGGACATCACGGTTTCCACCATGTGCGGCACAACTCCCGGGACCACCAACCGCCCCTTCCAAGGCACCTTCGACGGAGGCGGGCACACGCTGACCGTGAACATTGATAATCAAAGCAGCGGGGCGGGTTCTGGCGATCAGAATCAGGGTATAGCCCCATTCCGCTACATCAGTGGAGCTACCATTAAAAACCTGACAGTTACGGGATCGGTGAAAACAAAAGCGTACCATGCTGGCGGTTTGGTGGGCTTTACCGCCGACAACAGCAACAATACAATCCAAAACTGCCGTGTGAGCACAAACGTAACCAATCCCAACACAGGCCATAACAACAGCAACTATATGGGCGGCTTCATCGGACACAACAAGAACGCTACTACCCATATCATCGGCTGCGTTTTCGACGGTGAGCTCAATACGGAAGGCTACAAAGGCGGCTTCATCGGGTTTTCCGATGCGTCATCCGAGACAGTCAATATCGAAATCAAAGACAGTTATTTCGGTGGTAGCTTTGTCCCTGCACAATATAACAATTATCTGAATTTTTCTCCCGCAGGTCTCAGATCCACACATAGTTTTACAGTAAATCTCACATCCAGCAATTTCTATTTTAATACGGATGGATATAATACAAATGGAAGTTCTAGTATGTACAATGGCACAGGGTATGACATTTTGTACAACGCCACCGGAAGCAAGCCCAAGCGCGGATACACCATCACAGGGGTCAGTCCGGCCACGGTGGACCGGAGCGGCAGCCCCACCGCTACCTACAATGTGAGCGGCATTGACGCCTACGCCACAGGGCTCGTTTACAACGGGAAGGTCATTGCGGAAAGTGGAGAAAACGTTTCCCTTACCCTCGGCGGCGGCGATGCCTACGACATCAACCCGGCCAACACCTCCTTCGGCCCCTCCGGAAGCAACTACAGCCTCACCATGGCGGCCACCGACTATGAAATTTCGACCGTCAACCTCGACTTCAACTGCGGCGGTTCCGGCACGGCCTCTGACCCCTACCTGCTGTGCGATGCCGACGACATCAACGCCCTCGCCAGTGTGACGAACGGAGGGTACATTGCAACCGCCGGCGTGTACTTCAAGGTGGCCGACAACTACGCCAATGGAACGGTTGTCACCCCCATCGGCAACAGCACCCACCCCTTCCAAGGCAACTTCGACGGCAACGGCAAGACATTAGTCATCACCCGCACGGTTACCGCTGATTATAACGGACTCTTCGGCTTTGTGGGAGCAGGCGCCTATATACACGATGTGAAACTGAGCGGTTCCGTGGAGGGCGGCTCGTATAACTACATCGGAGGCATCGCAGGACAGGCTGTGGGTACAGCAAACGCCCCGGTCACCATCGCCAATTGTACCAACAATGCCCCAATCTATGGGGTAGGTGACTATCGCGGCGGAATTGTGGGGAATGCAAATTATGTCAATATTACCAATTGTACCAATGCAAAATCAATTTCAGGAAGATATTGTATCGCCGGTATATGCGGCTTGTGTGGATCCTCCTCAAGCGGAAACAACAGCATCACAGATTGCACCAATAGCGGTTCCATAGCCGGTGTCCAAAATCCATCGCAAACAGGATGGGTTATTGTGAATATTGGCGGTATAGTTGGTCTAGCATACCATAGCAATATTAACCGTTGTTCGAATGCGGGCGATGTGTCAACTGTCGGTTATGAAGGCGCTGGAGGTATTGGAGGGAAGGTGGAATATGCATCTTCGGTAAAGAATTGCTATAATAAAGGTTCGGTAACATCGACTTCTTCTTATACGGCTTCTTCGTATGGAATAGGAGGTTTGGTCGGCGAACTTGGTGATAACAGTAATACCAACACTATTGAGAATTGCTACAATATTGGAACCGTAAGTGTTGCCAATACGACTCAATTAGGTGTAGGCGGTGTGGTCGGGTATAACGTGAGCGCCTCTATCCGCAACTGCTACAATGGCGGTACAATAAATGTGAATTCCTCAAATATACAGTATTCGGGAAATATCTGTGGTGGCGGCAACAGCGGTGGTACTTTGTCGTACTGTTACTGGCCTTCGAGCATGTTAAGTGGTCGTCCTAAAGGAAATTCCTGCCAGAGTAGTGTCCCCTCCGGCACAACCATATCTCCCTTCAACCACACGTCAGATACCGCCACCAATACGCTGTCCACGAACGTCCTTAACACCACCGTTCTGGTGGATGCCCTGAACAACTGGCGCGAGAGCGTGTCGGGCAATGAAGATGACTACATGGAATGGACGGACGATGCATCGCCGTGGCCCAACAACGGGATGCCCATCCTCTACACACCCACCTGTCCCAAGCCCACCAATCTTGCTGTGGGTAGTGTGGGTGCCCATACCGCCACGCTCACATGGACTCCCGGCGGCACCGAAACCGCTTGGCAGTACAGCTTGGACGGCGGCAACACTTGGCATGACTTCGCCAGCACGCCCACCGGCACCGGCACCAAAACCAGCACCCTCACAGGATTGAATGCCGGCACCAACTACTCCGTGTGCGTGCGTGCCTACTGCGCCAGCGACGACCAGAGCCGCGCAAGTAACACCGTGTCGTTCCTTACCGGCCCCGACTTCTCGTGCGGCGGCTCCGGCACGGCCAACGACCCCTACCTGATCTGCACGCTCGCCGACATGAACCAGCTGGCCAACTCCGTCAACGGAGGCTGGTCCACCCAGAACGTCCATTTCAAGATGGCTAACGACATCGAAGGCTTCACTAACACGATAGGTACCAGCGCCAACCCCTTCAAGGGTACTTTCGATGGCGACGGACACACACTTACGGTGAACATCTCGGACATATCTACCAATAGCCAGCAGGGTGCGGCTCCGTTCCGCTTTATTCAAGGTGCCACCATCAAGAACCTTGAGGTCGGCGGGTCGGTGACGGCCAACAGGCATCACGCTGGCGGTTTGGTCGGACAGGCTGCGGGTTCCGATGTAAATACCATCTTAAACTGCCTCGTTCACACGGATGTGACAAATGGCAATGAAGGAGTTAATAACAATAACTTTATTGGCGGTATCATCGGACAGAACGATGTGGCCACGACCTATATCACTGGTTGCGTTTACGATGGAACACTCACATCTCAGGCTTTCAAGGGCGGTATGTTTGGCTTCTCCAATGCGGCAACTATCCACATTACGGACAGTTATTTTGGAGGCAACTATTCAACCAATGGTCATGCAAATGGCAGCTTCTCGGCTTTGGGTTGTAGGTCTGCATCGTCTTTCACACTGAATATTATTCTCAACAATTTCTATTATAATAGGGATGATGGCAGTTTCCAGTCCGATCACACTAGTTATAATGCTGGCACGAACAGCAACCGTACGGGCACTGCCAAGCACGGCTACACCATCACGGGCAACGATGTCACCGTGGCTTTGAACGGCACGCCCACCACCTACAGCGTGAGCGGCATCGAGGCCTACGCCAACGGCATCGTCTATAACGGCGACATCATTGCCGGCAGCGGCGACAATGTGGCGCTCAACCTCTTTGCCACGGGCGAAAGCACCGTCAGCTCATTCGTCGCCGACCATGGCACCCTCACGGGTTCCACCAATCCCTACACCCTTGCCATGGCGGCCACCAACACCGTGATTTCGGCCGTCCCCTGCATCACCCTCACGGCCAATCCCGATCCGGACTTCACCTGCTTTGACGGCAGCACCTCGGTGACCCTGACGGCAAGTTCGCAAAACAGCACGTTTACATGGACACCTACCGGCACCGCAGGCACGGCCAACGGCGCTACCTATACGGTAACACCGGCAGCGGGCACCAACACCTACACCGTGAAGAACGGCACCGGATGCACGGCCTCCGTCACCATCAATGTGGTCAAGGCCAGCAACATTACGGTTTCGGCTCGGTCGCTGAATACGGGCAGCAGCAGCATCACCTGCGGCGAGCCGGTCATACTGTCGGCCTCGGGCATCGAGGGCGCCACCTACAACTGGTACAGCGACGCCGCCTGCACCCAGCTGGTGAAGGCCAACAGCGCCACCTACATTCCCCCCACTCCCGCAGTGGGCAGCCATACCTATTATGTGAAAGCATCGAAAGAGGTGTGGGGCAGTGAGCACGATGAGGTTCTTCCGTATGATGCTTCGGGAGCCTACGAGCTTCCCATCACCGAAGGGACGGTGCGGGCCAAGTTAGAGGTGTGGGGTGCACAGGGTGGCTCCTACAATGCGTCCTATGGAGATGGCTATCTCGGTGGCAAGGGCGGCTATGCTGTCGGCACATGGGAATCTCCCACGGTGGGCAGTACGCTCTATGTGGTCGTGGGCGGGCAGCCTGCGGCATATACAACAGAACCAACAACGGGTGGCGCGTCAATCGCAGGCGGATACAATGGCGGTGGCAGCGCTGTGGTTCATTATTATGCTAGTGGTAGTAACAAAGGTTGGTCATTGCCACAGGGCGGTGGCGGTGCCACCCATATCGCCACGGTTCCGGGCTTGTTGAGCAGTCTCTCATCGCAGCAAGACGCTGTTCTTGTGGTGGCAGGTGGTGGTAGTGGTTCCAGTTATTGTTATGGAAACAATGCCAGCAGTTCACCCAGTCTCAGCGGCTATAAGGCTTTTAATGGCTATGCGGGTGGAGGTACTATTTCAGATGGCTATAATGACACTTATAAGGCAAATCAGTCGACGTACGGCAATGGCGGTGCATTTGGACAAGGTGCAAGTTATACGGGAAATACGAATTATAGGTACGGACCTGCCGGTGGAGGTGGTGGCTGGTATGGCGGCGGTAATAAATACACAGCCGTGGATGTCTATGCGGAAGAAAATGTAAGGGGTTCTGGTGGCGGTTCCGGTCATGTGAACACCACGCTCCTTTCCTCTACCAATCTTATTGCCGGCAATGCCACCATGCCCAATCCTGCTGGCGGCACCATGACCGGTCGTTCGGGTAGCGGCTATGCACGTGTCACGCTGTACAAGCGCAGCCGCGAAGTCTGCGAGTCGGAGGCGAAGGCGGTCACGTTCACGGTGGCGGGGGTGGATGCCCCGGAAGTATCGGGTGAGACAATGATCTGCTCCGGACAGAGTACCACTCTGTCGGTCTCTAACAGCGAGAGCGGCGTAATCTACAACTGGTACGATGCCCAGAATACGTTGGTTCAGGCCAACGCCACATCCTATACCACCCCCGCACTTACCAACGGCACCACTTATACGGTGAAGGCTTCTGTTGCGGTTGATGAGGTGGTATCCGCCTACGATTTCGACTACACGGGTGAGATACAGGAGGTGGTCGCTCCGAGCGGCGCCGACTATGCCGTGCTTGAAGTGTGGGGCGCAGAAGGCGGTGCCGGCCTCGCAGATGGGACACCTAATGGTATAGGCGGAAAGGGCGGCTATGCAACAGGAAAATATACAACCACAGCAGGCCAGTACTTCTATGTGGTGGTCGGCGGAAAAGGCTCTACGGGCAAGGTGGGTAATGGTACTTCCGGCGTTATTACCGCTGCCGGCGGCTACAATGGCGGCGGCGGTGGCACGTGCGATGATGATTCCAGCCTCACAGGCGGAGAAGCTGCTGGCGCTGGTGGCGGTGCCACCCATATTGCCACATCTTCTGGCTTGTTGAAAGACCTGTCAGGAAATCCGGAGTCCGTTCTGCTGGTAGCTGGCGGCGGTGGCGGCGGATGCTATACTTCTGCTGGCGGTTACGGCGGCGGTTCATCGGCTGGAAAGGGAAATGCCTATAATGTGTCTGCCATTACGCCGATACCCGGCGGTTTCGGATATGGAGCTAACGGTTCCGGGATGGGTGATAGTGACGGCGTGGCTGGCGGCGGCGGTGGCTGGCAAGGTGGTAATGCCTATAGTTATAAAAATGGAAATGCTACAGGAGCCAGTAATGCAGACGGAGGCACAGGTTATAAAAAATCTTCGCTTACTGAAGACGCTCTTATCGCGGGCAATACCTCCATGCCCAATATTGCTGGAACAGGCAACGAGACCGGCCATACGGGTCACGGTCACGCCCGCATCGTCTTCTACGGCAACGGCGGCGGGCAGTGCGTCGCCCAGAAAACGGTCCATGTCACCGTCTATCAACCTACCGTTACCATTTCCGACAATTTGACGGACAAGACTATCTGTCCCAACGGCAGCACTTCGTTCACGGCTTCGGCCACCGGCGACGGCACCGTAAGCTACGAATGGACCACTCCCTCAGCTACAGTGGTCAGCGGTTCCACGTGTACCGCCTCCGTTGAAGGCCCCTACACGGTGAACGTCACGGCCACCATCAACGGCTGCATCGCCACGGGCAGCAAGACCGTCAATCTTACCATCCTCCAGCCGAATGTGACCATCACCAACGACCTGGCGGACGCCTCAATCTGCTCCGGCAACACCCACGATTTCACGGTCGAAGCCGGCGGCAACGGCGACATAAGCTACCAGTGGCGCCAGGGCGAAGCAACGGTCGGCAGCAACAGTCCCAGCTTCA
>CAMVOL010000023.1 GCA_947169105.1 uncultured Bacteroidales bacterium
TCCAGATACTTCCTTTTCACCCGCTGGGTCATCCTCCTAATCACCGCCGCCATCATCATCTTTGTCTCCTTCTCGCAAAGAATTCTGCGCAGATACATCCGGATTGAGGATTCATTTATGCATAATTTGAAGGCCAAAGAAGAGGAGAGTAAGCAGCCTGCGGCCATGATTGATAATTCTGATGTCCAAAATGAACAATAAAATATTGAATATAAAAAAGATAGCATTCCTATGGGCATTCATTCTTTGCTCCGTAGGAATGTTTGCGCAGGAAGTGACGGTTTCCGCCAAATTGGATTCTACGCGCATCATTATCGGCGACCACCTCAAGATGCACCTCTCGGTCACGGCACCGAGCCAGAAGAACATTACGGTGCAGCCGTACGAACGGTGGCAGCTTGCTAATTGTGAAATTGTAGAAGTCAAACCGCTGGTATCCAATGTGAAAGGGGATAAGACCGTCTATGAACAGGAAGCCACTTTCATCTCGTTCGATACGGGTGTCGCCGCCATCGCGCCTATCTTTGTCTTTGAGTCCGACACTATCCCCGCCGGTAAGACGGAACTGCTTCAATTTTATGTGGATTCCCTTCCTGTCTTTGTTGATACAACGCTGGCATTCAAGGATATAAAAGCCCCGTTGGATGGCGATGACATCGAACTACTCCCCGAAGAAAAGGCCAAGTCGAACTGGAAAAAGGTGCTGCTGATAACCCTTCTGGTACTTGCAGTGCTGGGTGCTGCTTTCTATTTCTTTTGGAAATATGGACGTAAGTATCTGCACGACAGAAAGGTGGCCGAAGTGAAACATAAGTTGAAGGAGAATGCCGGATTGGTGGCTTTGAATAGTCTCAAATCATTGAAAGCGAAGAAATTATGGCAAAAAGGCCAAGTGAAGGACTACTATTCGGAATTGAGCGAGATCATCCGTACCTATATCGACAGCCAATGGGACGTGAACGCGATGGAAATGGTGACGGCAGAAATCATGGAAGCTATTGACAATCTGGATGTTGATGACGAGCAGATGCGGGAGCTGAACATCCTGTTGGAGCGTGCCGACTTGGTGAAGTACGCCAAGGAGCAGCCCGTTGTGGAAGAGAACGAAGTGAGTTACAAGAAGGCCTGTGAGTTTGTGAAGGTTACTGACCGTGCCGAGCGTGCACGGCAGGCGGAGCTGGAGGAACAGAAAAAACGTAAATAGTTGGATATGAAAATATTTGATGGATTTTTTACTTTGTTGAAAGAGGTGGAGTTCGCCAATCCTCATATTTTCTGGCTGTTGCTGCTGCTGATTCCGTATGTGGCGTGGCAGATCTGGCGCCGCCGCAAGCTGCAGACGCCGATGCTGGTTACAACGACCGCCCCTTTTGAGCAAGCCCCCAAGACTATACGCCAGCGGCTCCGTTGGCTCCCGATGGTCTTGCGTATCCTCACTTTTGTCTTTCTGATAGTTGCCCTCGCCCGCCCACAGTCCACCTTCCGTAATAAAAATATTGAAACAGAGGGTATTGACATCGTGATGGCGATGGATATTTCGGGCTCTATGCAGACACTGGACTTCTCGCCGAACCGCTTGGAGGCCTGCAAGACCATTGCTGCCGAATTTGTGAAAGGCCGTCCGCACGACCGTATCGGCCTCGTGCTGTACGCGGGTGAAGCCTACACACAGTGCCCCCTCACGTCCGACCACGAGACGTTCCTGCGCCTGCTTAAGGATGTGCGCTTCGGCCTCATTGACGATGGTACCGCCATTGGCGACGGGCTGGGCACCGCCATCAACCGCCTTCGTGAAAGCACCGCCAAAAGCCGTGTCATCATCCTTCTCACCGACGGTGTGAACAACGCAGGCTATATCGACCCTCAATCTGCTGCCGATATGGCTAAAGAGCTGGGAATCAAGGTCTATACCATCAGTTGCGGCACCAACGGCAAGATGTCCAAAATTAGGACACCTGCCGGCACGTTCCCCATCAAGACCGAGATTGACGAGAAACTGCTGAAGTCGATTGCGTCCAAAACCGACGGCACCTATTTCGTCGCCACCGATAACAAGAAGTTGCGTGCCATCTACAACGAAATCGACAAAATGGAGAAATCCATTGTCAATGAGGATATTCTGATTCATAAGAATGACGAATTCCTGCCATTCCTCGTGCTTGCCCTCATCTGTTTCATTCTGGAAATCATAGCCCGCTATGGGATTCTCCGTACGCGCCCATAGTTGACATTTAAATGAGACGGCAGCGACGTTTTTTGCTAATTATCTGTTTGATTGTCTTTTGCACTGCAAATCTTGCGGCACAAAATCGCTCGGACTATCGTTTCCGTTCTTGCGTCGCCGATTCGTTGGAGTTGCACTTCGACACGCTTTCAATCGTGCCGGGCACCTTCACTGTGCAGGGGCTCGATGCTTCTGACTATCGGCTGGATTACACGAATGCAGTCCTCCGTTTGGCAGACAGTTCCTTCCTCGGGCGGCCGATTCTCCTGAAGTACAAGGTTTTCCCGATGGATCTTTCGAAGCCGGTGGCGCACAAGTCAACGGATATGATTTTGCCGCGGTTTGTCCAGGATCCGACCGCCCGCGACCTCGTGCCGCTGTCGCTCCCGTCCGACGACCGCCTGTTCGATTCCGACCTTCAGGGAACTGGTTCTGTGTCACGGAGCGTGTCGGTCGGCAACAACCAGAATTTTGTGCTGGATGCAGGGATGAACCTCCAACTATCGGGCCGTATCGCCCCCGATGTGGAGATTGTGGCCAACATCACCGACGAGAACCTGCCCGTGCAGCCCGAGGGCAATACTCGCTATATCAAGGATTTCAATAAGATTTATCTGCAACTGAAATACAAGGAGCTGCTGAAAGTCACCGCAGGTGACTTGGAGGTGTTGCCGACGGGCGATACCTATTTCTACAAGTTCGTCCGACAGTTTACGGGTTTGACGGTGCAGGTGAATCCCGTTTTCGACAGCGTGAACAGGATGACCAACATCGTGGGTGGCGGCATCACCAAGGGCAAGTTCGTCCGCAACCAGATTACCCCGATTCACGGCGTGCAGGGACCGTACAAGCTCTACGGCTCTCAAGGTGAAACCAATATCGTGGTTCTCTCGGGCACGGAAAAGGTCTTCCTTGACGGCGTCTTGATGACGCGAGGACAAGATAACGACTATGTGATTGATTACAACGTGGGTGAGGTGACGTTTACCGCCAAGCATCTCATCGCTTCTACCAACCGTATTGTCATCACTTTCGAGTACAGCGACCGTTATTATTCTCGTTATAATCTGTTTACGGATAATGAGTTCCAGCATGAAAAGCTCAATAAGCTGACGTTGGGCGTGCATTTCTTCCATGAGCAGGATTTGAAAAACCGCTCCATACAGCCGGAACTGACGGATGATCAGATGCGGTTCTTGTCTTCTGCAGGTGATGTGGGTACGGTAGCGATGGCCTCCGCACTGTTGGCTGAAGACTACACGCTTTCGGAAATACTTTATCATCAGAAAGATACGATGGTGGATGGCGTAGCCTATTCGCCAATTTATGTCTATGCGGGAACGGACCGTCACAATGTTTACCGGGTGCCGTTCAGCTATGTGGGGTCTAACAAGGGTAATTACATTTTGTTGCAGAGTGTCGCCAACGGGAAGGTCTATCAGTGGGTTGCGCCTGTGAATGGAATTCCGCAAGGTGATTATGAACCTGTGGTTCAGCTGAATACGCCAAAGATGAACGAACTGATGGCGCTCCATGCCACCTACGCGATTTCTGATAAACTGACGGCGATGACGGAGCTGGCCTTCTCCTACGCCGACAACAACCTCTTTTCCAAAAGCGGTGACAAGGATAATGCCGGCATCGCCTACAAGCTGAAGCTGGACTACCGTACGAAGCTGGGCCAGCGGGCGCGTGACACGCTCTGGCGCTACCGTGCCGGCATTGACTATGAGTTTGTGCACAAGAACTATACGCCGCTGAAAAGTTTCCGTCCTGTGGAGTACTACCGTGAGTACAATCTGGAGAGCGATTATACGTCCACGGCTTCAGAGCAGCTGGCGGGAATTGTCACGGGTTTTGAACATCCGCTGAAGGGCAGTACGCACTACTCGTTCAACTGGCTCGCCCGTTTCGGCGAACTGTCGGCGTTCCGGCATGAACTCAATTCTCGCCACACGTTCAATAGTTGGCAGTGGAGCTCGATTTCTTCGTATCTATCTTCAAACCAGCAGATTCAGAAAAGCCAGTTCGTGAAAACCGTCAATGATTTTTCCAAGTCCTTCTCCAAAATCAAGATAGGTTTGAAGGAGTATCTGGAATACAATGCTTTCCGCAGCACATCCACCGATTCGCTCCGGCTCAATAGCTATGCTTTCAATGAGGCGGCGGTCTATCTCGCCAACAGCGATTCGGTGACGGGCTACAATTACCTCTTCCAGTTCAAGAACCGTGTCGATGATGATGTATATAATAATGTATTGTCGGTACGTTCATTATCCAACGAGGCGCAGGTGGCGTTCGAGGTCACGAAGTGGCGGCACAACCGTCTGAAAGGGACGGTGACCTACCGCAACGACCGTGTCCGTGACACACTCCGCAACTTCACTTCCGAGCACAACTTTGTGGCCAATGTGGATTATGCCGGCAGTTTCTGGAAAGGGGCGGTGGCGATCGGCATCTACTATGAAGCCGGTAGTGGCTTGGAACAGAAGCGCGAATACACCTTCCTGAAGGTGGCGGCAGGGCAGGGGAGTTACGTCTGGAACGACTATAATGGCAACGGTATTGAAGAACTGGACGAGTTCGAACTTGCTGTTTTCCGGAACGAAGCGGATTATGTGAAGGTGTGGCTCTCCACCAACGAGTACATCAATACCTACAACTGCGGCACGACCCAGACGTTGCAGTTGCGGCCGGCCAACGTCTGGCGCAATAAAAAGGGCTTTCTGAAAGCTTTGTCCATGTTCAGCGATGCCGCGATGCTGCGGACGAGCCAGAAATGTGCTTTAAGCAACGATTTTCGTGTCCTGAATCCATACGGGTTCGGCATTGCCGATTCGGTGCTGGTGAACCGTAGTTTCAATTTTAAAAACAATTTCGGATTTTCGCTTCCAAGTTCTTATTTCTCATTGAATTACGTAGCGATGGTCAATCGGTCGAAGAACCTCCTCTACTATGGATTTGAAAGTATGAACCAGACGCATCATGAGCTGACAGCCCGTTCTGAACTCGCCAAGATATTGATACTGAAAGCGATGTACAGAAATTCTGTGAAGCAAAGTCTGGTTGAGGGCTTCTCTGGCCGAAACTATCAGATTGTTTCCCACCAGCTGATGCAGGTTGTCACCCTTAATTTCGACTTCAACTTGAGCCTTTCGGTGACGGGCGAGGCGGGTTATAAGAAAAATCTGGATTTTGGTGAAACGGCCAACCGTTATAAGGCGGAACTGGAGGCCACCTATAGGATGAAACAGTTGGGGACAATCGACCTTCGGATGCAATATATAAATATATTGTATAGTGGTTCTGAAGTGGGGAGCATCGCATACGAGATGCTCGACGGACTTACGAAGGGACACAATTTTCTTTGGAATTTGACGTATCAGACAAAATTATTTGAATATCTGCAACTTAACCTTCAATATGAGGGACGTTTCACCAATGACCGCAAGCTGATACATACTGGTTTTTTGCAGTTAAAGGCCTTCTTTTAGCTCCCCAATCATTGCATCGCATGGTGTAATAGTTTTTTTTTATAAAAAAAGATTGGCGGTTGCGAAACCAAAAAAAAAAATTTGTACTTTTGGCGCTCGAAATTTAGTATAGAGTATCGTGTATTGTAACATTTTCTGAGGTTGGTCGTAAAAGAAGTTCAATCAACTTGAAAAAAAGAAATTGTGCAAGTACAAAATACTGATTACTAAGTTTTTATATTGTAAGAAATAGAAAACAGGAAAAATCAGAATATGAAAAAAAGCTACATTTTATCGGTCGTTTTGTTCGTTTTTGCGTTGAATGTCTTTGCACAGCAGGATGCGCAATTCACACTTTTTCAGTGGGCGACACCGTATTATAATGCAGGTGCTATCGGGGAGCAGAGCAACACACTCTGCTTCACTGGTATTTTCCGCCAGCAATATACGGGTTGGAATGACTATGGAACGGTCGATGAAAATGGCAAGCAGCAGAAATTCAACACTTCCCCTCAACAGATTTATGTCAGCATGGAGTCCTACCTGCGCAAGTTGCATGGCAGTTTGGGTATTGCTGTGATTAAGGATAAGATCGGGTATTTCAACAATGTGGGAGTCAAGTTGGGATATTCGTTCAAGCTTCGCATTCCCACTGGTACGCTTGGCATCGGTCTTCAGGCGCAGCTGTTGAGCCAGAAGCTGGATCCGACCCATTTCACCCCCATTCATACAGATGACGCTCTGATTAACGGCATGGATCAGAAGACGGAATCTTGGCTGGATCTCGACTTCAACTTTGGTGTCTTCTATAAGGCCGACCGTTGGAATGCGGGTATTGGTGTTACCCAAATTGCCGAAAAAATCCGTCTTTCTGGCGACAAGCAGTCGTTTAAGATGAGCCGTAACCTGTACATACATGGCGGTTACACATGGGTTCTTCCTTGGGATCCTAGTTGGGAAATTCTCCCGCAGGCCCTTATCAAAACCGACCTTGCTGCGGCACAGTTCGACCTGATGGTTCTTGCCCGCTATAATGGCATACTCTGGTTCGGTGCCTCCTACCGTATTCAGGATGCCGTTTCTGTGCTTTTCGGTGCGCGCCCGTTCTTCAATTCCTCCAACAATTACCTGAAAGGATTGGAAATGGGACTTGGTTATAGCTTCACAACCAGTAAGTTAGGTTACAAGGTTGACCGTAGCTACGGTGACATCGAAATCATGTTGCGCTACTGTTTCGACATCTATAAGGAAGAGGTGTTCTCCGGCTATGGTTCCACCCGCGCTATCTACAAAAACCAATACTAAGCAATAATATTCAATAGTTTACGTTAAAGAATACAATACAAAGTCAACGGATATGAAAAAGACAGCATTATTCATCGCAGCAATCGTCATCCTTCTTACGGGATGTAAGAACGATGGTGACGGCCAGTTGGTCGGTGTCAAGGATCGCCCCAACTTCTTGGACCTTCAGCCTTTTGGTATGGTCTATGTCCCTGCTGGTCACTATCTGATGGGTGCCGGTGACGAAGATGTTCCCTTCGCCTTCACACACCAGTCGAAGAACGTCTCCATTTCCGCATTCTATATGGATGAAACGGAAATCACCAATAACGAATACCGCCAGTTCGTTTACTGGGTGCGCGACTCCGTAGCCCATGTGCTTCTTGGCAATGCTGAGATTGAGGAGGCGGAAAAGCACGGCGGTCACTTTGTCAAATACAAGTCCGGCGAGAATGAGGGTGAGCTTGTGGAGCCCCGCCTCATCAACTGGAAAGAGAAAATTGACTGGGAATCAGACAATGAGGAGGTGCGTGCCGCCCTCAGCCCGATGTTTCTTGTGGCCAATTCCCGCTTCTACCATTATGCACCGGTCATGTTGAACATCAGTATGCTCAATTTCGAGTACTGGTGGTGCGACTATCGTAACTATGTCGATCCCCAAGACCCTGAAAAGTACGGTGCCTCCTACAAGGAAATGGATAAGGAAGGCAATGATTACGGCGGACTTTTCGCCAGCCGTCCGAGCAGCTTCAACAAGAACCGTGAGCGTTTTATGCGCCACGAAGTGGTGAACATCTATCCTGATACACTTTGCTGGGTGCATGACTTCACCTATTCTTATAACGAGCCGATGACTTTGAACTATTTCCATCACCCGCAGTTTGACCACTATCCGGTTGTCGGTATTTCATGGAAGCAGGCCAAGGCATTCTGCTATTGGAGAACTCATCTCCGCAACTGCTGGCTCTCCGCCCATGACTACGCACGTGAGCAGGAGTTCCGCCTCCCCAATGAAGCCGAATGGGAATGGGCCGCTCGTGGTGACTTTGACATGCAGACCTATCCGTGGGGTGGTCCCTATACCCAGAACCGTAATGGTTGCTATCTCAGCAACTTCAAACCCCAGCGCGGCAACTATATCGCCGACGGTAACATCTATCCCGGCATCGTGGCACATTACCATCCGAATGATTTCGGTCTGTTTGACATGAGCGGCAACGTGGCCGAATGGTGCGAGGACGCTTTCGACAAGTCCGCCACCAACTTCACCCACGACCTCAACCCACAATATGTTTACTATGCCAAGAAGACTGATTCTGTCGAGAAAAAGCGCAAAGTGATCCGTGGCGGTTCATGGAAAGATGTCAGCTACTACACCACCGTATTTGCCAAAACTTTCGAATATCAGGATAGCTGTACTTCATACGTCGGTTTCCGTTGCGTCCAGAGCTATATGGGCCGTCAGCGCGGTGACAATGTATCCTCCGCATCACACGTTTATTAATCAGAAACTTATAAATTTTTAATAACCAAAATCATTAACCACTTAAAATTTCAATTACTATGGGTTTAGACAAATTAGTAAGAAGCAAGGGCTATAAGAATTTTATGGCCAAATTGTACGGATGGGGTGCATCCGTCGTCATCCTCGGCGCTTTGTTCAAAATTATGCACTATCCGGGCGCAGGTGTCATGCTTTTGTTAGGTATGGGCACTGAAGCTATCATTTTCTTTATGTCCGCTTTCGAACCCCTCCATGTGGAGTACAATTGGGCACTTGTTTATCCCGAATTGGCCGCCGGTGATGATATGCCGGAAACCCCCACCAGCAAGAAGGACAAGAAACTCCCCAAGGGTACTGTTACCCAGCAGCTTGATAATATGTTGGAAGAAGCCAAGATCGGTCCCGAACTGATTGAAAGCCTCGCCACGGGTATGCGTAACCTTAGCGAAAACGCCAAGAAACTCTCTAGCGCTTCCGATGCTGCCACCGTCACTGATAACTACGTGGGCAATCTGACCAAAGCTGCCGAGTCGGTCCGCAACCTTTCCTTGCAATATGACAAGACCGCTTCTTCTTTGGAGAAAGATTCCAACATCTCCGGCCAGTACCTGACCAACGTCCAGAAGGCTGCCGCCGCCGTCGCCAACTTGACCAGCATCTATGAGAATACCAGCAAGTCGATGCAGGGTGACACCGGCGCTTACAACGACCAGCTCAAGAAACTCAACCAGAACCTTGCATCCATCAACTCCATGTACGAGTTGCAGATGAAGAACTCCAAGGATATGCTGGAGAACTACAAGCTCGTTGAGGCCAACATCACCACCTACGCTAACAATCTCAGCTCCACGCTTGAGAACACCAAGAAGTATAAAGAAGAAATTGATAAGTTGACCAAGAATGTCGCTATGTTGAGCAGCGTTTACGGCAATATGCTGGCCGCTATGAATATCAACAAATAATTCTTATTCGCTTAACCATTAAATCTTTAAATAACTAACTATGGGTGCAAAAAACTGTCCGGAAACCCCCCGGCAACAAATGATTGGTATGATGTATTTGGTGCTGACCGCTATGTTGGCACTGAATGTGTCCAAAGATATTTTGGAAGCCTTCAACGTCGTTGACGACACCTTGGCACAGTCCAACGTCAGCGTGAAGGAAGGCATTGACTTCAAGTATGCAGCATTGGCAAAGGACACCACGGCGAAAGCCAAGTCCGCTAATGAGAAAGCAACGCAACTCCGCCAGCTGTCTGATGAAATGGTCAAATACATTGAAGATTCCCGTCTTGAACTTATCAAATATGTGGACGGTGAGAAAAAGGCCATGGAACAGATGAATAATCCTGAAAATAACGGTCGTATTCCCGTCAAGAAAATCGACGGAAAGGACAACTTCGACAAGCCGACCACTTTCTATCTGATGATGGATGAAAACGGTCAGCTGCTCAAAGGTGAAGACAATCCGAACTGCCGCGCTTCTGTCATGCGCAAGAAAATCAATGATTACAAGGCCGCTATTCTGGCTCTTCTGCCCGATTCTTCCAATGTGGAAAAGGAACGTAAGCAGTTTGTCTCTGACAACCTCGGTCTTAGAGTTGATGATGAATATGTGAAAGGCAATGGCGACAAAGGCACTGAAAGCTGGGAACGCCACAACTTCAATCACCTGATTTGCGCAGGTACCGTCATTCTTCTCAGCAAGGTTATCGGTGAAGTGCGTAATGCAGAAACCCTCGTTCTGGACGAACTGACCAAAGGTATCGACGCTAACGACTTCAAATTCGATGCCGTTACCGGTCGTGCCATCCCGAAATCACAGATTGTGTTCTCCGGTTCAAGCTACGAATCCGACATTATCGTTGCCGCCTTCAATTCCTCCGCTGATTTGGAAGTTTACTACAAGATTGGTGCTGACACGCTTACTGAGGACGAAATCGGCTCTGCTGAACACCTCGTCGGTGCTGGCGGTATTGCCAAACTGCAGATTCCTGCCGGTGGCGTTGGCGACCACAAGTTTGCCGGTTTGATTAAGGTGAAATCTCCCGACGGATACAAATATTATGGTTTCAAAGATACCTACAGCGTCATCGCCCCGTCAGCTACTGTTGCTGCCGACAAGATGAATGTGCTTTACGCAGGTATTCCGAACCCTGTCTCTATCGGTGGTTCCGTGGATGTGAAGAGACTTTCCGTCTCCTTCCCCGGTTGCACGATGAAAGCTACAGGTGATGGTCACTATGATGTCACGGTGCCCGCTAACCTTATCGGTAAGAAAGTGACCGCTACGGTCACCGCTCGTGACGGTAACTCTTCTAAGGCAATGGGTTCCGCTGAATTCCGTGTCAAGAAAGTTCCGGATCCGACTTCCTACCTCGGCGCCAACATCTGGGGTGGCAAGCGCAGCAAGAGCGAGCTTCTCGCCAACCCGTTCATCTCTGCACGTATGGGTGAGGACTTCGCCTACGACTTGAAATGGACCATCAACTCCTATCGTCTGACCGTTATCTCCAAAGGTATCGAAGGAGCCCCGAAGGCTTGCTCCGGCGGCCAGTTCGACGGTAGTGTAACTTCCGCAATTCAGAGCGCAAGCACTGGAACGGTGTTGGTGTTCTCCGACATCAAGGCCACTTCCATCGCTGGACAGCGCACGTTACGGGATATTACCATCCGTATCAAATAATTTGAAAATCTTATTGTTATGAAAAAAATTGCTTTGTCCGTTTTTGCTTTCTGCCTTGGTTTCCTTGCTTTCGCACAGGAAGACACGACAGGTAGCACGATGAACCAGCCGGTTCGCAAGCCCCTTGAGTTCGCTTGGGAGCAGACCGAAGTGGGCGATTTCTCCGACCCTGTGCCGTATGTCTATCAGCGTAATGCTGATGTGATGTACTATCACACCATCTGGAGAACTATCGACCTTCGCGAAAAAATGAACCATCCTCTCTATTTCCCGCAGGATGTGCGTGGCACATGGCGTTGTATGGCGCAGGTGATTTTCGATGCATTGGATGTCAAAAATCCGGAGCATACCGAAGGCGTGCTGCCCATCTATTCGGATGAGTTCTGCACCATGCCGATGAGCCGCGAGGACGTGAAGGCTAGCTTGGTCGAGCTGAAACGTACCGAGCAGATTGACCCCGAAACTTTCGAGGTAATCGGCGAACTTGAGTACGAAGAGGAATTCACTGCCCGTCAGGTGCTCCTGTATCGTGTGAAGGAAATTTGGTTTTTTGATAAGAAACGTTCCCTCCTTGAGGTGCGTATCCTTGAGATCGAACCGATGATTGAATACGAGAAGGAGACCAATAGCGGCGAACCGCAGCCAGGTCAGGAAGAGGAAGAGAGCGTTGGTGCCATCAAGTCCAAAAAACGTGTTGGCTACATCATGTACGACGAACTCCGTCCCTACCTTGCACAGCAGGAGGTCTATAACCAGAAGAACAACGCCCAGCGTATCTCTCTGGATGACCTGATGACTTGGAAGCGCGAATTCTCCAGCTACATCTATCAGGAACAGAACGTCTATAATGACCGTGAAATCCAGCAGTACATCACCAATGCGCGTGACCAGCGTCTGGAGTCTGATAGAATCACCGAGAAAATCCGGAAGTTCGAACACGACCTCTGGGAATTCTAATTTGAAACCAATTTTTTTCATAACAACAACGGGGATTTCGATGAGAAATCCCCTCTTTTTTTGCGAAAATTTCCGTAATTTTGCCGCCAAATGAAACATATCCGAAATTTTTGCATTATTGCCCATATTGACCACGGTAAGAGTACGTTAGCTGACCGTATGCTTCAGTTTACCGGTACAGTTGACGAGCGTGAATTCCAAGATCAAGTGCTGGACGATATGGCACTCGAACGTGAGCGCGGCATCACTATCAAAAGCCACGCCATCCAGATGAACTACAAGTATAAGGGAGAGGATTATGTCCTGAACTTGATTGACACCCCCGGTCATGTGGACTTCTCATACGAGGTTTCGCGTTCCATTACGGCTTGTGAAGGGGCACTCCTTCTTGTGGATGCTACCCAAGGCGTTCAGGCACAGACGATTTCAAACCTCTATCTTGCCATAGACAATAATCTGGAAATTATTCCCGTGCTGAACAAGATGGATATGCCTGCCGCTATGCCAGCGGAGGTAAAGGACCAGATTGTGGATCTTATCGGTTGTGATGAGAGTGAGATTATTGAGGCCAGCGGCAAAACCGGCTTGGGTGTGGAGGAACTTCTGGCGGCCATCATTGAGCGCATTCCAGCCCCGAAAGGGGATCCCGATGCACCCCTCCAAGCTTTGATTTTTGACTCCGTTTTCAATTCATACCGAGGAATCATCTCCTATTTCCGTATCTTCAACGGCACATTGAAAACCAATGATTTTGTGAAGTTTATGGCTACGGGCAAAGAGTATAATGCCGATGAAATCGGGGTGCTTCGGATGCATCAGGAACCGCGGCAGGTGATGAAAGCGGGTGATGTCGGCTACATTATCTCCGGTATCAAGACCTCAAAAGAGGTGCGTGTGGGTGATACGGTCACGCACGTAGAACGCCCCTGTTCCGAGGCGGTTGCGGGTTTTCAGGAGGTGAAGCCGATGCTGTTTGCCGGTGTCTATCCCACTGAAGCAGACCAGTACGAGGAACTCCGTGCCTCCCTTGAAAAGCTACAACTGAACGATGCCTCCCTCACTTTTGTGCCGGAGTCTTCGGCGGCTCTGGGCTTTGGCTTCCGCTGCGGCTTCCTTGGACTTCTGCACATGGAAATTGTGCAGGAACGTCTTGACCGTGAATTCAATATGGACGTGATTGCTACGGTGCCGAACGTGTCGTACAACCTCTATACCACCAAAGGGGAATTGATGGAGGTGCATAACCCGTCGGGAATGCCCTCTCCCACGATGATTGACCATATTGAGGAACCATACATCCGGGCACAGATCATCAGCAAGGCCGACTATATCGGGCCGATTATCAAGCTGTGTCTGGACAAACGCGGCACGTTGCTGAATCAGGTCTATATCGCTTCCAACCGCGTGGAACTCACCTTCGATTTGCCGTTGGGTGAGATCGTGTTCGATTTTTACGATAAGTTGAAGAGCATCTCCAAAGGTTATGCCTCTTTCGACTACCATATTTCTGGTTACAAGCCGGCACAGCTGGTAAAACTTGATATCCTGTTGAACGGTGACTCGGTCGATGCGTTGTCATCCCTGACCCATTTCGACAATGCCTATCCCTTCGGACGGAAGATTTGTGAAAAACTGAAGGAGCTGATTCCGCGCCAGCAGTTCGACATCGCCGTGCAAGCGGCCATCGGCACGAAAATCATCGCCCGTGAGACCATTAAGGCCGTCCGCAAGGACGTGACTGCCAAGTGCTACGGCGGTGATATCACCCGTAAACGCAAGCTTTTGGAAAAGCAGAAGGAGGGTAAGAAACGGATGCGCCAGATCGGTACGGTGCAAGTGCCGCAGTCGGCGTTCCTTGCGGTCCTCAAGTTGGATTAATCCTGATTTTTGATGTTGCTTCGGCACTTCTCCCACGCATTGACAAATGCGTTGTAGAAAAGGTCGCCGATGAGGTTGTACCCTTTGACAGTGAAGTGGACACGGTCGTACTGGGCATATTTGGCGATGCGCCACTTGTCCATGGAGCGGAGGCCGCCCATGATGTCGAACTGATCCCACACCGCGCCGCCCGTCTCGGCAGCCAAGCGGTAGAAGACATCCCGCGCCAGCTCGCCGTTGTGGTTCACGGAGTATTTCTTTTTGACCTTCTTGTAACTGTCATTGTTGGTCAGGAAGATGAAGGCGCAGTCGGGACTGACGGTTCGGATGCGGCGCACCAATTCCAAGTAGTTGTTTTTGAAAGCGACGGTGTCAAAGCCCGCCGCGGCCGCGTCGTTGATGCCGATCCCGAAGATGACGAGGTCGGGCCGGATGAGCTGCAAATCCTCCTCGAAGTTCTTGCACTTGAGGTAGGAGCTCACCTGCGCCCCGTTCACACCGATGGAGTGGAAGGTGAGCCCAGGTGAGTCGTCGTCCAACAGGATGCCCGTCAAAGTAAATGTGGTATTATCGTAGTTGTTGATTTTCAATAAGAAAGAATCTGCCATTGTCGGTACATCATAGATGTAGCGGCGTGTGTTGGTGTCGATTTCGCTCGGAAAATATTCGTCTTCCCCGATGACGAGCGAGGGCACCACCCGCACGTCGTAGTCGAGCGCCCACGTGCTGTCGGGATAGCCCAGCAGGATGATGCGACTGGTGGGAAACGACAGGTCCGGGGTGTTGAGGCGGATTTTGATTTCTGCCGTAGTGTCGGAGGTATAGACAGCGATGCCCGTCACGCCAAGCGGACGGTCAATATCCTTGTAAACGTTGCGGATGAGCGAGAAGGTGACGTTCTTGCTGACGCGATAGTCGGCGGGGTTGTTGCACTTCGGGGCGACGGAATAGGGAAAGATCATCCCTCGGCGGGCAATACGGTCGGGGAAGTCGTTGAGCAGGTTGCGGCGGATGCGGTGCGACATCGTGCCCGCCTGCACATGCGACCCACCGATGTGCATGATGTTGACATTTCCCTTACCGGTTTTGATAACCTCGTCCATCTTCTGGAAGAACGACGGCAATTCCGATGTTGCGGGGTCGAATGCGAGCGTGTCATTTTCATAACGTACGAATGGGAGCGTGTCCACCGGCACGGGGGATTGGGCTGCGGCGGTCAGACCGAGTATGGTCAGGATTGTTGCTATGAGATGTTTTAGTTTCATTGGTTTTACTACGGGGACTTACGTCCCTCGCTGCTTCATCATGGGGTAGCCGTTTGTTTGTCCACAGTATAGTAGTCGTAGATGGTGGCGAAGGCATCCACGAGGTAGTTGCCGATTTTGGTCGCGCCAGCGGGGGAGAAGTGCACGTAGTCGGCACCGGCTAACCCGTTGTTGGTCCAGCGGATGATGGAGCCGTCGCCGCCCATCACTTCGTAAATGTTCCAGAAAGCGGCCCCGTTGGCCAAGGCCTCACGTTTCAGCGCCTCCACCATATAGCTGATGAGCGGATAGCTGCGTAACTCGCCATCTACTTTTGTCGCCATGTCGGCGGGGCCGATGAACAGGATGGGGGTGTCGGGATAGATCGACTTCAGATAGCGGATCTGCCGTCCGACCTCCTTGGCGTAGTAGTCCACGCCAGCCTTGCCCGACATGCCCGGCATGGCGTTGCCGCCGTATTGCAGCACCAGCATCCCGACGTTGGTGCGATGGTAGCTCTGCTGGAGGAGCGAAGTGCCCATCTTGGTGAAGATGGTGCCGGCGCATCCGCGCATCGGGACGTTGTCCACCGCCACACCGCTGCCATTATCAACCATCACGCCGTAGAGGTCGGCGGTGCCGGAAAAGTGGAGGTTGAAGGCGGAAGTGGTGGCGGGCAGGTACCATTCCAGAATCTTGAAACCGGTGGAACTATCGGCCTGCAAAGTGTCGGCATATTCCGAATTCTTGTCCGTTAGTGTGGCGGTAAATCCTCCGTTACGGTCGTTGAGCAGCAGCCTTACGTGGCTGGCGCGGGTGCGGGAGAACCCGCAGGTGCCGCCGCCATACACCCGGTAGTACTTGCCCATGATTCCGTAACCGTTGGCATCGCGCTCGCCGATACCGTAGGAGGTAAAGGCGGTGAAACTCTCTGTGGCCCACTGCGATACCGTCGAAGTCGGCACGGTCTGCACGATGGGGAGCAGCCCCGGTCCGCCGCCGCCAAACTTGCTCTGGAAGAAGCTGCGGAGGTTGCTGCTGATGCGGTCCAACTCAATCTGGCTGTCGCCATAGTGCACCACACGCACCGTCTGTCCCTGTGACTTCGCTTTGGCTGCCTTCTCGAAGAAAGCATTGAAATAGCTATAGTCATCGTTGGGTAGATAGATGCGCGATATGTGCGTGTTGATGATTTCGCGGTAAAGGTTGAGCGAGTCCTCACGGTCCTTCATCTCCTGCTCCCGTTGCGCGATGAGCGCCTCCATCGTGGCAATGGAATCTTGGATTTCCTGCTCCGTACGGGTGTTGGCGCTGGAGTTGCGCGTCAGCACCTTCTCCAACGTGGGAAACCGAAGATGGAATTCGCCGATGTCAATGCCGTCCTGCGGGAAAAAGTAGCAACCGACCCCCAAAAGGAGGATGGCAGCGAAGATGAACAGAACGGTCTTGTAGATTTTCATAGCCTAGTAAATGAAGGGGATGACCTTGTAGCGGTTCAGTTTCGTAAAATCCTCACCAAAGAACTGGGTATAACGCTCGTAAACTGATTTTGCCCGAGGCACGATATTGGCCAGCGTCCACAGCACGAATACGAGTCCGGAGACAGACCATGTGAGAATGGCAAATCCGACCCATTCCAGCACCTCGCCAAAATAGTTGGCGGAGTTTATTTTATCAAACAGAAACCCTGTAGGAAGGTAATAGTTGTTGTCTCTCTTGTCTTTGCGCAAGCGGCGTATGATGATGTCGGACTGCATATTGATGACCATTCCTGTGAAGAAAAGCACAGTCCCGATGATGAACTGCGGCGACCAGAACCAGCTGAGCGTATATTGCTCCGGCGAAACATAAAAAAGCCATCCGCCCTGCATATAGGCATTGATGGCGTTGAAGAAGAACCCCGTGAAGATGATGGAAAGTGGCATCTTGCTGGTGCCTCGCATTTTTGCAGGAAAGACAAAAGAACGCTGTAGATAGTGGAGCTCGAAAAAGACAAAGATAGTCATCGTGACCCACGGGAACGTTTCCGCGGTGTAGGGTGCACCGTCAACCATTGCTCTGATATAGAAGGCGAGCATCAGAAGAAAAACGGGTGCCTCCATCATCATCCAGCCCCAGTTGCTGCGGATGGATGCTCCCCAGCGGTTGTTGTAGGTCATTCCGTAGGCCACGGTGACGAATTGCAGCAACGTGAACACGATGGCTGACATAATCGTCATTCCGATAAGGAAATAGGTATAAAAATCGCCGAATAAAAAATCAATCATATTTTTCTTTTTTTAAGAACGATTTCCCATCGAAGAAGTGCCGTCCTTTGAGATGATATTCGACGAGAATGGGCGTTTGCCAAATGTCACGGAATGCGTCGAAGGGCTGTCCTGCCCGTTTTGTCTTGAATCTTTTATAGTTTTTAATAATCTCAAAATGAGCTTTATAGACGGCGGTGAAGTCTTTCCCGTGGCCTTGCAGCAGAAACGTGAACGCCGCCACATTGTCAAGCAGCAGCCGCATCAGGAAGGTGGGCAGCAGCCGTTTGGCCGGCAGGTTCTTGATGAGGAGGTAGTGGTTGTTGCGGAAATTGAGGAAGGTTTTGAAGGAGTTGTTCTTGGGCAGGGTGCCGCCGCCGACGTGGAAGACGACGGAGCGTGGTTCGGCCACGATACGGTAGCCGTGGTTGCGGATGCGCCAGCAGAGGTCGATCTCCTCCATGTGGGCGAAGAAGTCGTCGTCGAGGCCGCCGAGGGCGCGATAGACGCTGCTGCGTACGAACAGGGCGGCGCCGGTGGCCCAAAAGATGTCGGCACGGGTGTCGTACTGTCCGTTGTCCTTTTCGATGGTGCCGAAAACACGGCCGCGGCAGAAGGGATAACCGTACTTGTCGAGGTAGCCGCCGCATGCACCGGCATACTCGAAATGCTGGCGGTCGCTGAAACTCAGTATTTTGGGCTGAACAGCCGCAATTTGCGGGTCGGAATCCAACAACTCGATGACGGGCTCCACCCATCCTTCCGCCACTTCAATGTCGGAATTGAGGAGGCAGTAGTATTCCGCCTCCACTTGGGCGAGTGCCACGTTGTAGCCGGTGGCGAACCCGTAGTTCTTGTCGTTGCGGATGATACGGATGTCAGGGTACGTTTCGGCCATAAAAGCCAGCGAGTCGTCAGTGGATGCGTTGTCGGCAATGATGATTTCCGCCCACTGCGGCGTGCGGGCCAGCAGCGACGGCAGGAACTGTTCCAGAAACTTTCTGCCGTTCCAGTTCAATATGACGATGGCTAACTTCACGATTTTTCGGACTTTTTTTGTTTTAGAAAAAGCCTGCAAAGATACAACTTTACTTCTTAAAATGATGTACCTTTGCACACCGAAAAAACAAGGTTCAGTTTGAACGTAACTGCCTAAAGATGAACTACCAACAGATTATTGACGAGATTTTCACCGCGCTGCCGATGTACCACAAGGTGGGGAGCAGTGCCTATAAGGAGGGCCTTGAGAACATTGAGGCGCTGGCAGCCATTGTGGGGAACCCGGAACGGAAGCTCCGCTGCATCCATGTGGCCGGAACCAACGGAAAAGGTTCCGTAACCCATTTGTTATCATCCTTTTATCAGGAAATGGGAATGAAAGTGGGTCTCTATACGTCGCCTCATCTTATTGACTTCCGTGAGCGCATCAAAATCAATGGAGAGATGATTCCCAAAGAGGCGGTGGTCCGGTTTTTTGAGAAATTCCAGCCGGAGTTCAAGAAATTAGAACCCTCTTTTTTCGAGATGACGACTGCACTGGCTTTCTACTGTTTTGCAGAAGAAAAGGTGGATATCGCTATCGTTGAGGTGGGACTGGGCGGCCGTTTGGATGCCACCAACATCATTTCGCCGATTGCCTCGGCGATAACTAATATCTCGCTGGAACACACGCAGTTGCTAGGAGATACCTTGGCAAAAATCGCTTTTGAAAAAGCGGGCATCATCAAGCCGCACACGCCCGTCATCATCGGGAAGGTGCAGCCCGAAACCATGCCGGTCTATCGGCAGCGCGCCGACGAGCTGTCGGCCCCGCTCCATACTGCCGGGAATATCACCGTACGCCCGCTCCTGCCCGACAGCCCCGTCGCCCGCCGTGTCACCATCACCGACGGCGCCGACGTAATCGGGGAGGATGTCCGTTTGCCGCTGGCGGGCGACTACCAGTTGGAGAACGTCGCCACGTTCGTGCGGACGGCGCAGGTGTGCGAACCCCATCATCCCGCTTTGAACCGGCTGATAGTCAGGGCTATTGAAAACGTTCTGGGTAACACCCATCTGATGGGAAGATGGCAGGTTGTGGCGGAAAAGCCCCTCACCATCTGCGACACCGGCCATAACAGCGGCGGTTTCGCCTTCATCGCTTCCCAGCTGGAACGTCTGGAATGCAGGAAGTTACATATCGTCATCGGCTTTGTCAGCGACAAGGACGTGGACAGTATCATCCGTTTGCTTCCGAGGCGTGCCGACTACACGGTGGTGCGAGCCAGCGTGGAGCGGGCGATGGACCCGCAGGTGATTGCGGACAAGATGCTGGCTGCAGGTCTGAGCGTGCGGGTAAGCGACGCGGGTGTCTATGAAACCAGCCGTGCGGTGAGGTGCGGGGCGGGGGAGGAGGATGCGGTCTATATTGGGGGCAGTACCTTCGTGGTGGCGGACCTCCTTGCGGGAATAGAATAAAATTCGTATTTTTGCCGCCCGTTTTTTTACTGAGTCCATTTACCTTCAATGAAAATAAAGAACTCTGTTATCTTATTGTGTATCTGTCTGTTGGTTGTTGGCTGCCATCGCCATCGCGCCACCATCACGATTGTGCCTGATTTCGCAAAGACACACCTTCAGCGGGAACATATCTATGGTAATGCCCGTACTATCACCGACTCGATGTTTTATTCGCCAAATGGCTCCGATACGGCCAGCACCGAGGCGCTTGTGTCGGTTACGCAATATCGGTATAGTGCCGACGGGTGGCTCAATCAGGTGGTGAAGATGAGCGCAGATGGCGACACAATGTCGAACCGTGTGATGCATTACGACAGCAACGCCAAATTAGTGAGGGACGAGCTTTTCGACAGCACCGGCTGCTGCATTGAACATACCTTGTATGAAAATGATGAACGTGGCTATCGGGTGAAAGAGGAACGTTATTCGGGTGAGAAACTTGTGCAAACTATTCTGTACCAGAATGATGCTTTTGGGAATTTGGTCGGGATGACGGTGAAGACGGACGCATACACGATGACCCGCAAGTACAGCAACAACGAGTTCGGTTTGGCCGTCCGTGTGGATGAGTTCGACCCTGACGGCAAACTTTTCAAATACGTGACGATGGAGTACGACAACTACGGTGACATCGTCAACCGCAACGTCCACCGCGACGACGGGCAGCTGCGCGAGTTCACTCACACCCAGTATGCCGACAACGGCGCCCTTCTGAAGACCGTCTATGAGAACAAACTATCGAAAGGGAACGAGGTGCGGGAGTTCTCCGGCCACGACAGTCAGCGCAACTGGACCCGCAGCTTACGGAAGACCGGCGGACGTACCGTTTTTATTATCAACCGTAATATCGAATACTATTAACCACAAATATTTTGAACAATGGATTTAAGCAAAGTATTGTCTATCACAGGAAAAGGCGGACTTTTCCTTCTGGTTTCTAAAGGAAACAACTGTTTTATCGTTGAATCATTGGAGGACGGCAAGCGTTTTCCCGCTTTCTCGCACGACGGGGTCGCCAATCTGGAGAATATTTCTATTTTCGCTGAAGATGAGGATGTTACGCTTCAGTCGGTCTTTCAATCTATCTACAAGAAGGAGAACGGCGGGATGTGCAATGTGAAACTGAACGACAACAATGCGCTGAAGGCCTATTTCGCAGAAGTGCTGCCCAATTACGACCGCGAGCGTGTCTATGTCTCCAATATCAAGAAAGTGATTGCTTGGTACAACATTCTTGTGGAGCACAAGCTGGTGGATCTGGAGGAAGCTCCGAAAGGGGAGGAGAAGACGGAAAGCGCGGAATAGTCAGCTCCGTTTTTCCTAAAAAAACAGCCGCACTTGCCCGTAAATTCCGAAACTTGTCTGTAAGTATTTGAATTTCACGGGCAATATTTTTTTTAGTGGGAAGATGTTTTTATATAAAAAGATGTATCTTTGCACGCTTCATTTTAAACACCAACGTTATGGCATTACAAATCAATTCTGACAATTTCGAACAGGTTATCAGCAGCGACAAATTGATCATTATTGACTTTTGGGCGACATGGTGTGGACCCTGCCGTGCACTTTCACCCATTATGGACGAGCTGGCGGAGGAGTACAAGGATGAAGTGGTCATCGCCAAGTGCGAAACTGATGAGAACAGCGACATCGCCATGCAATTTGGCGTGCGCAACATCCCGATGCTGGTCTTTATGAAGAACGGTGAAGTGGTGGAGACGCTTGTTGGCCTGCAGCGCAAAGGCGATCTCGTCAAGAAGATTGACGAACTGAAATAATCTCTGCCCGGGTGGCGGAATGGTAGACGCGCTCGTTTCAGGTGCGAGTGTCGAGAGACGTGCAAGTTCGACTCTTGTCCCGGGCACAAAAAAACCTCCAAATTTTTGGAGGTTTTTTATTTTTGTGAAAACTTTTACTTTTTATTCGCCGCTTGTCGCTTCTCGTACTGTTCGAGGAAGTCGGGAATGGTGCTCATCTCGATACGGCGGTTGAGAATGATTTCCCGTTTCTCGTTGAGGATGAACATGGCGGGATTGCCGCTTTCGTAAATGTTGTAGGCATCGAGGTAATCGACGTTGGCCTTGTTGCCGCCGACGTTGATCCACGGGTAATTGTTCTCCTTCACATATTTTTTCCAGCGGTCGATGTCGGCATCGTTGGCCACGGCATAGACATCAAAATTACGTTTTCCGATGCGCTCCAGTGAGTCGTAAAGGGCGTGGAGCTTTTTCGATTCCTTTTTGCAGGTGGGACAGTCAGGATCATAGAACCAGAGGATGACGTAGGGCTTTGGCAGACGGTAGGAGGAGTGCCACTTGCTGAAGTCGTCGGTCATGGAGGTGTCGGGAATAATCAGCTCCTGCGACTGCTTTCCGATAAGGATAGGGGCAAGGTGCTTAGCCCGTTTTTCGTACTTTTTGACGATGTCCTCACTCAACCATGTGCATTTGCCTTTCATATGGTTGTTCTGGACCAGATGCACAAAGATGCCGTCGTGACCCAGAATTTTGCTGGTTTCATAGTGGTAGGCGAGCCAGTCCACGAAGAAATGGTACATCAGCGTGTCCTTTTCGGCTTTGGCAAGAATTTCATCTATAAGGTTGTTGACGGTGTCCGGCTCCTGATATTTGAGGATGTTGTTGAAATAGTCCTTGATTTTCGGCTCCATCATCGGAGTGAACAGGAGGCGGCTGTCACCGAGGTCGATATTGTCCCAATAGTGGTGCAGGTAGTAGCGGAACTGGAAGGTGGAATCCTTTTTGCCGTTCGCGTCAACTGGCGCATCCGGAACATCAATCTCCTGATAGCCGCGTTGCATTTTCGAGAAAAGGTAGTCGGGGTTGCGGTTGATGATCCCTAGGATGAATTCTTTCATCTCCTTGTTCAGATTCTTGATATCTTCTGTATATTTGTCTATGTCAGCTTGATTTCCCGCTTTCTTGGCTTCATCCAATGATTTGCGCAGATCGCCCATCTGCTTTTGGGCGGTTACGGTCTTGCGCTGGAATGCCAGCACTTCGTCGTTTTGCGGGGAATTGACGAAACTGACATTATCCACCGTTCCTGTGGTGTCGCAGTTGACGGTGAAATTCTGTACCCCGTCAATCACGAAGTCAAGGTAGGGGAAGTGTTTCTGGCTGACCAGTTTGTACAGGCCACCCTGATAGGGTTCATCACCCTTGAAGATGAACTGCGGGCCGCTCTTAGTCATCGTGACGGCGGCGGAGTCCTTCAGTATCAGTTTTTCACGGAAATAGACTGCGAGGAAAACCTTCTCGTCCTTCGCCCCCTTGATGTTGAA
The DNA here is from genome assembly GCA_947169105.1 of uncultured Bacteroidales bacterium. Taxonomy (GTDB): domain Bacteria; phylum Bacteroidota; class Bacteroidia; order Bacteroidales; family WCHB1-69; genus UBA1756. Next base: position 23,296 of record CAMVOL010000023.1, read on the forward strand.
GACGATGTTGTGTCCCTTCGGGCTACTTGTACCCTTCTTCTGCGCATACAAGCCGCAGGGAATCAATACGATTGCAGATAAAAGAATCAGTACCAGCTTTTTCATTATTCGTTGTTTTTTTGATTATTCTGAAAAAAATCTTCAAGCTGCTCTAACGAAAATTGCCGCATAATTATTTTGTGGTTCTTGTCAATGAGCAGGCAGCATGGTGTAGTCACGATGCTGAAATAGTCAATGAAGTCGTAGTTGCTTTCACCCACCTCGGAGCAGGTGTTGGGCCATGTCAGCCCCCACTCCTTGGAAATCCGCTTCCACCGGTCGATATCGGCAGTGAGGCTGTGCGCAAATACTTCAAAATCATAGTCTTCGCTATGTTCCTGATACATCTTGCTCAAAATGGGGGTTTCCTCCTGACAGTCCTCGCAATCGGGATCCCAGAACCAGATGACGGTGTAGGCGTGCTGTGGGTTTTCCGTGGTCTCGCGTTTTCCATCGGCGTTGGTCGCCTCCAAGTGGGGAATCTCGGCTCCGATGAGCGTGTGCCGCTTGCGCATCACCGCACGCTTCAGCGTCCGCTCGTAGGTGTCAGAATAAAGCTGCAAGTTGTTGGGAACGTAGTACTTGTCGTACAGATGGACCAAAATGTCGTCAAAGGGCGCGTTGTTGTCCATGTTGTAGTATTTCAGCATCTTGGCAAGATAATACTTCCCGATTTCGCTGGTCGCACCGAATTTATCTAACACTTGGTCGATGGTGGCGATGTCAGCTGAGACAAGTTTCTCATAAATTTCCGTGGCGAAAACGGGATGGCGTAACATCCGGCTTTCGGTTGCATCACAGGAGTCTAGACCGAAAGTCTCCAGTTTCATATATTTGGAAACCAATGCGTTTGGATTGGCCGCACATAACGCCTCTGCAAAAATGAAATCTTCCTGTGTGGAGCCGGTAAAATGTTTGTTGAAGTTCTGATAGGTTTGATTCTCAATGGAATTGCTGACCGTTTCAGAAGAAATGGTAAAGTTACGGCTCTGTTCCACCACAATATGAAGAATGTAACTTTGTTTATCGGTTATCAAATAAAAACCGTCGGGCAGCAGGACTCCGCTTTTGAAACGAGCAATGCCTTTTTTTACGCGGCAGCTGTCAATGTAGCTGTTTTCGTCACCGTAATATCCTTTCAAATAGAGCATTTCCCCTTCCATTTGTGGGGCCTGTACCTTTATGTCGTACCCTTTTTTCTGCGCAAAACAGGTCGCCGTCCCTATACATATTATTAATATAAGGATGATTTTGCGGAAAAGGCCGTTCAGTGAATTTCTTTGCATAATGTTCAATGACGCTAAAGGCGGGAAAATGTTGCAAGACTATTCGACGGAGACGGATTTGGCGAGGTTGCGGGGCTTATCGACGTTGCAGCCGCGCAGGACGGCCACGTGGTAGGCCAGCAGCTGCAGCGGGATGCTCGAAAGCAGGGGAGTGAGCAGTTCGATGGTTTCCGGAATCTCGATGCAGAAGTCGGACATCCCCTTGACCAGCGTGTCGCCTTTGGTGACGATGGAGATGATTTTTCCCTTGCGGGAAATGACCTCCTGGATATTGCTGACCGTCTTTTCGTAAGTGTCTTGTTCTGTGGCCAATACAACCACGGGCATCTCCTCGTCGATGAGGGCGATGGGGCCGTGCTTCATCTCGGCCGCAGGATAGCCTTCAGCGTGAATGTAGGATATCTCCTTGAGTTTCAATGCCCCTTCGAGGGCTACGGGATAGTTGACGCCGCGGCCGAGGTAGATGGCGTTCCGTTTGTTGACGAAGAACTTGGCAATCTCCTTGATCTGGTCGTTCAGCTTGAGGGTCTCCTCCACCTGCTTGGGAATCAGCTCCAAACAGCTGATGATGCGGTGGTATTCGGAGAGCGGCAGGGTGCCTTTCTTGCGGGCCAGACTGAGGGCCATCAGGGCGAGGACGGTCACTTGGGCGGTAAAGGCTTTGGTCGAAGCCACGCCGATTTCCGGACCCGCGTGCGTGTAGGAGCCGGCTTGGGTGATGCGGGAAATCGTCGAACTCACCACGTTGCAGATGCCGATGACGGTCGCGCCCTTGCTCTTGGCCAGCTCGATGGCGGCGATGGTGTCGGCGGTTTCGCCCGACTGCGAGATGGCGATGACGACGTCGTCCTCGTAAATCAGCGGGTTGCGATAGCGGAACTCGGAGGCATACTCCACCTCGACGGGAATGCGTACCAAACTCTCGAACAGGTACTCGCCGACGATGCCTGCGTGCCACGAAGTGCCGCACGCCACGATGATGAACCGTCTGGCATTCAGCATCTTCTGTTCGTACTCAATGATGCCGCCGAGAGCCACAATGTCCTTTTTCACGTTCAGACGGCCGCGCATGCTATCCTTGATGGCGCGGGGCTGCTCGAAGATCTCCTTCAGCATGAAGTGCTCGAAACCGCCCTTTTCCAGCTGCTCGAGGTTCAGTTCCAGCTTCTGGAGGTACGGACGCTTCTTGACGTTATCGTTGATATTCTTGATTTCTAACTTCTTATGAGGATTGACCACGGCCACGTCGCCATCTTCAAGATAGACTACCTTGCGGGTGTATTCCACGATAGGGGAGCCGTCAGAGCCGATGAAGTACTCGTTGTTGCCAACCCCGATGAGCAGGGGGCTGCCCTTCTTGGCAAGGATGATTTGGTCGGGTTCGTCGGCGGAGATGATGGCCAGGGCGTAGGCACCCACCACGTTGGTGAGGGCGATGCGGACGGCCTCGGCGAGGTCGCACTGCTCATGCTTGTGGATATCGTCTATCAGATGGACCAGCACTTCTGTATCGGTTTCACTCTGAAAGACGTAGCCGCGCTGTGTCAGTTCCTTACGCAAGGGAAGGTAGTTCTCGATGATGCCATTGTGGATGACGGCGATACGTCCGTCGGCGGAAAGATGCGGGTGGGCGTTGGTGCTGTTCGGCTCGCCGTGGGTGGCCCAGCGCGTGTGCCCGATACCCGTGTGGCCCGTCACATTCTGTGTCATACAGAACTCATCCAGCTGGTCCACGCTGCCCCGTTGTTTGTACGTCGCCAGCCTGCCATCCTGAATGATGGAGACACCGGCACTGTCGTACCCGCGGTATTCCAAACGTTTAAGTCCTTTTATTAAAATGGGGTACGCTTCTTTGCACCCCGTGTATGCTACAATGCCGCACATATCATTTTTGGTTTAAGGTCAATGGTTTATGGGTAGAAGGTAAAATGTATGAGGTAAAAGGTTCCCCCTTCTATGCAGTAGGGGTGGCCGAAGGCCGGGGTCGTATTTTTACTTCATACTTTATACTTTTCAGTTTTCAGTTTTCAGTTTTCAATTTTCAATTTTCAGTTTACTAATATTCCGTATAATAAATCGCCAGTTTCAGCCGGTCGGTATAGGATTCGTCGGTGCCGCGGAAGACGAGGCGGTTGCCACGGATGCCGGAGCCGGTGACTACGATGTTGATTCCTTTATCGTTAATTCCTTGATTGCGAAGGATTTCCTGTGCATAATAAGTGAGCCGGAAACGGTACTCTTTCTTGTCTTTGTCGTAAGTTCCGCCATAGTAGCTGGTGGAAGTATAGACAGCATCGTCGGGTATGTAGGTGGCGGTTCCGTCACTGGTGACCAGCTGCAGGCCGATATTGCTGGGGCAGGTGAAGGTGTTTTCAGCGGCATCGGTGTTGGTGATGATCAGTTCCGCTTTGTTGATGATGATGTCCTTGTTTTTCACCCAGTTACCGAAGGCATCGAGAGAGACGTGGGTCTTTACGCCGCCGGTGGGTTGGATGTAAAGCATTTCCTTGCCGCGGGAAGTGTCCCCGTTGATGACCTGCCGTTGGAAGTCGGTGCTGCCTGTCGTATAGTCATGCGTGTAGAAGTTGTAGCGGGCGCAGTCGGTGGTGATGGGGAAGGTGTATTTCTTGGTGGTTTCGCCCGCCTTGTAGTAGAGTGTGAGGCCGCTTTGTGCGGCGGTGGGGCTGAAATAGCAGAGGTTGCCGCTGCCGTTGGCCGTAGCCTTGACAACCAGCCCGTAGAAAGCCGACTGGAAGGTGCTGTTGGTGGCGAGGTCACTGGTGGACATGTTCAGCAGGCGGTTCCCGAAATCGTCCGTGAGACGGATGCGCAGATGCGCCGTATAGGTGGCCGTGTCGATTTTGACGCGGGTGGTAGGGGTTGGGAGAATGGGTGCATTGGAGCGGACGAGGTTCACGCCGAGATGGGAGGGGTCGCTTTCGTTGCTGTAATATTGGGCTTTGGTGAGCTGTTCGGAAAGCTCATAGACTTCAAGGCGCAAGCCGGAGAGTGTGTCGCCGTAGTAGCCGCCATATTGCAGGGTGAGGACGACCGAGTCGAGGGTCAGGTTGTCTCCCAATGTTGTGTTGCTGCCTTGCAGGGCGAACTGGGTGCAGAAGCCGGCGCGGGTGCCGCCGAAAATCGGGTCGTGAATTTCGCCTAAAAGGGTGTAAAGCAGGTTCTTGGTGAACAGCGAATCCTCCAGAGTGGAATAGGCGGACAGGGGGATTTCCACGTAGGCGTTGCCTAATGTCCCGTCCTGTAGGTCGAGTCCTATGGTGTCGATGTCTTTTTTACAGCTGCAAAGAAGTAGGATGGATAGGGTAGCGAGGCAGGCAGCGAATCGCAGACAGCGTTTTTTCATTGTCAGTTAGAAGGTTATGGGTTCTTTTGTGATGAGCTGGTTGTAGAACTCGTCGTAAGCGTCGGCGTAGTTCTCGTCGGTGGGGTGGGTGAGGATGGGGCGCGGGTATGTCTTCAGATAGTCGATGACCTCCTCGTCAACTTCGGGATGCCCGATGACCACTGCGTCGGAATAGTCGGCGGCCAGCTTGATAAGGGAGGCGTAGGTGGGGTTGTCGATGTGACGGATGTAACCCTCGTCAATGCCCGTTCCCACCAGTTTTTTGCCGATGGTCGGGTTGAGCAGGTCGGGGAACTTGTCGTTATAGACAGAATAGACGAGGCGGGTACCTTGGAACAGCGGGCTGTCCTTGTAATAGGTCTTGATGAAAATGGGGACTAATGCGCTCATGAAGCCGTGGCAGTGGATGATGTCCGGCTCCCAGCCCAATTTCTTCACCGTTTCAATCACGCCTTTGGCAAAAAAGATCATGCGCTCGTCGTTGTCGCTGAAAAAATTCCCCTCGGTATCGTAAAAAATCTGTTTGCGTTTGAAATAATCCTCGCTGTCAATGAAATAGACCTGCATTCGTACCACCTGTAGGGAAGCCACCTTGATGATGAGGGTGCGGTCGATATTATCGACGATGATGTTCTGCCCCGACAGTCGGATGACCTCGTGCAGCTGGTTTTTCCGCTCGTTGATGCACCCGAATTTCGGCATGAACGTGCGGATTTCATTCTCCCTCTCTTGAATTCCTTGCGGCAGGTGACGACAGATTTTTGAAATGTAACTTTCTGGTAAATAGGGGTATATCTCCGATGCGATATACAGAATCTTCTTTTTCGCCATAAGCTATAAATTTGTGTGCAAAGATACAAAATTTTCTTTTTCCCTCGCTTTATGATATTGTATATATTTAAATTTTTTCAAAGATGTGTGTTAAAGCCGTATTTTTGCCGCCGGATTTTATGAGACACGGCACTGTATCACCATTTCTTGTCAGCGACGGGGATTCCGTCCTGTTGAATAGCTCCAAGAGCCTTCTTATCAGGGAGTTAATCGCACGCTTTCTCTATTGTAGGGAGTTGGTCCCCGTCCGTTCGAGTGATTCGGAGGATGTGCGGGTGGTGCACCGCAGCCTCTCGGTTGTGCGGGATGCGGCGGGTTCTCAGGATGCCGTTACGGTGGATGTGGGCGACTGCGGGGCGGCTTTCCGCTTCCTGATGGCTTTATTGGCGGTGACGGAAGGGGAGTGGCTGCTCACCGGCACGACCCATCTCCTCCAGCGTCCCGTCACCCCGCTCGTCACCGCCCTGCGCACTGCCGGTGCCGCCATCACACCCGCCCCCAACGGCTGGCACATCACGGGCCGGCCGCTCCACGCAGAAACCCTCACCGTGGACTGTGCCCTCAGCAGCCAGTTCGCCAGTGCCCTGTTGCTCATCGGCCCCAAAATCGGACTGAAGGAGCTGAAGACACTCCCTGCCACCCCTCCCTCAGCACCCTACATCGAGATGACCCGACGGGTCCTCGACGGCGTCTTGTCGGGCACACCGTTGCGGCGCGAGGCCGACTGGAGCACCGCCGCCTTCTGGTATGCCTTCGTCCGCCTCTCGCCCGATGTGGACTCTCTTTTGCTTCGGGATTTGCGGCTGGATAGCCAACAAGGTGATTTTGTTATAAGTCAAATATTCAGTGAATTGTGGGTTTCTTCTAAACAAAAGGATGAAGGTGTTTTTATAGAAAAAATGCCTAATCTCAACCAGAACTTCAACCGCGACTTCAACCTTAGCCTCAACCTTAAAAGCAACCCCGACCTTGCGCCGGTTCTGGCCGTCACAGCGGCGATGCTTGGCGTGCAATGCACCCTCACAGGATTGGAAAACCTGAACCTCAAGGAGTCGCGGCGGCTGGATGTGCTGGCGCAGGAACTGGCCCCCTTTGCCAACGTTTCAGTGGAGGACGGCACCCTCCAGATTGACGGCCGGAAGATGCCTTCGAAGGGCTCTGGAACCCCAATGAATGTCCACACGCACGGCGACCACCGGATGGTGATGGCTTTCTCGCTCCTTTTCTTTAAGTATGATGTACATCTATCAGATATTGAGTGTGTTAGGAAGTCTTATCCCGAATTTGAAAATTATTTCAAGCCTGCCCCCCGCATTGGAAAATAAAATGTACCTTTGCACCCTCAAATTTTAGGCCTTGCAGTTATGCACGAACTCTTATTCCTGATAGGTTTTCTGCTTTTGGTGACCTTGCTTTTGTCGCTCGATTTGGGCGTTTTCCATAAAAAGGACCATGTCGTTACTTTCAAGGAGGCCACGATCTGGACTTGTGTCTGGATTGGGGTCGCACTCCTTTTTTACGGTTTCATTCTTTTGAAAGGGGAGCTGATTCACGGACCCGAGAATATGGCCCAGCTACAGGAACTGAATGTGCGCCACGGCCATAACCTTGATTTCTCCGCTTTGCAGGTTACGGACGAGCAGCAGGCCTTCGAGCAGGGCGTGAAAATGTACCGCAAAGCCCTGTCGCTCGAATACATCACCGGCTATCTGATAGAGAAGATGCTTTCGTTGGACAATATCTTCGTGATGATTATGATTTTCATGGCCTTCGGAGTGGAGAAAATCTACTTTCATCGCGTGCTTTTTTACGGCATCATCGGAGCCATTGTCCTGCGTTTCATCTTTATTTTTACCGCTTCAGCCCTTATCCAAAAGTTCCATTGGATTCTCCTTCTGTTTGGCATTGTGCTGATTTACACAGGTTTCAAGATGTTTCTGGAACGAAACAAGAAGGAGACGATGGACGTGGCAAATCATCCGGTAGTGAAGTTCACCGCCAAGCACAAGTTATCTACTTCGGAGTTCCATGGTCATGACTTTTTTGCCAAAATCGACGGACGCACCTTGATGACCCCGCTCTTCATCGTCCTGCTCATCATTGAATTTTCCGATGTGATTTTCGCCTTCGACTCCATTCCCGCCATCTTTTCCGTCACCCAAGACCCGTATATCGTCTTCTTTTCCAATATCTTCGCCATACTCGGACTGCGCTCCCTTTTCTTTATGCTGGAAAGCGTGATGGACAAATTCTACTATCTGAAAGTCGGGGTGGCCATCCTCCTCGGTTTTATTGGCGTGAAGATGATCCTGCCCTTCATCGGCAGCCTCAGCTTCATCGGCCGCGACCTCTCCATCGGCACGGGCGTCTCCCTCATCGTCATCGTCGGCATCCTTGCCATCAGCATACTGGCCTCCATCTTTGTGCCACGGAAACGGAAAATTGAAAACGGAAAATTGAAAAATGAGATGCGATGAATCGCGTCTCTACTTGATGAACCTGTAACTTTATAAACATTATAAACTAATTGAAAACCCTCGCCATTCTCGGATCAACGGGCTCCATTGGCACGCAGGCCTTGGACGTGGTGCGGCAGATGCCGTCACTATTCCAGGTGGAGGTGCTTACGGCCCATTCCAATGCTGACCTGCTCATCCAGCAGGCCAAGGAGTTTCAGCCGAATGTTGTGGTGATAGGGGATGAGAGCCGCTACGAATACGTGAAGCAGGCCCTGTGGGACGATGACGTGAAGGTGTATGCCGGAACGAAGGCGCTGTGTGACGTGGTCCGGATGGACTGTGTCGATATCGTGCTGTCGGCCATTGTCGGGGTCGCCGGACTTGCGCCCATCTACCGTGCCATCGAGGCGGGCAAGCAGATTGCCCTCGCCAACAAGGAGACGCTGGTGGTGGCCGGCGAGCTGATGACCAAGGCCGCCTACGACAACCGCGCCGTCATCTATCCCGTGGATTCGGAGCATTCCGCCATTTTCCAGTCACTTGCGGGCGAGTTCCACAACCCCGTCCGCCGTATCATCATCACGGCTTCGGGCGGACCGTTCCGCGGCAAGACGCGCGAGTTCCTCCAAAACGTAACCAAGGAGCAGGCGCTGAAACATCCCAATTGGTCGATGGGCAACAAGATTACCATCGACAGCGCCACGCTGATGAACAAGGGGCTGGAGGTCATCGAAGCCAAATGGCTCTTTTCCGTGCCGTTGGAGCAGATCGAGGTGGTGGTACACCCGCAGTCCATCGTCCACTCCTTGGTGGAGTTCGCCGACGGCTCCGTCAAGGCGCAGCTGGGGCTTCCCGACATGCGGCTGCCCATCCAGTACGCGCTGACCTACCCGAACCGTCTGGCCAACGAGCTGCCCCGTCTGAACTTCGCCGACCATCCGACCCTCACGTTCGAGGAGCCGGATATGGAGACGTTCCCGTGCCTGAGGCTCGCTTACGAAGCCTCCCGTGAGGGCGGTTGTATGCCGTGCGTGCTCAATGCCGCCAACGAGGTGGCTGTCAGCCTCTTCCTGCGCGACAAAATCGGCTTTTACGACATCCCCCGCATCATTGAGGATGCGATGGCCCGTGCCACCTACTGTACCCCCGCCTCGGTGGAGGAGTATCTGGCCATTGATAAAGAAACAAAAGAAACTATTAAACAATCATATAGAGACTAAATGGGAATTACGACACAAGTTATCGGACTGATATTGAGCCTTTCGCTCCTCGTGATAGTGCATGAGTTCGGACACTATTTCTTCGCACGCCTGTTCAAGACGCGGGTGGACAAGTACTATATTTTCTTCAACCCCTACTTTTCGCTGTTCAGGATGAAGAAGTTTGGAGGCCGATGGCACTTCAAGTTCTTTTCGCGCAATACACCTGATGCGCTGGTGGAACTCACGGATGCGGACGGCAAGCCAAAATTGGATGAGAAAGGCAAGCCGCAAACTCGTCCTATGACGGACGAGGACCGCGCTGCTCTTCCGGAGGACGACTGGCGTCGCGAGCCCGACAACACCGAATGGGGGCTTGGCTGGCTGCCCTTCGGCGGCTACTGCTCCATCGTGGGTATGGTGGATGAGACCACCAAAGCCGGCGACCTGCCGAGTGAGCCGCAGCCGTGGGAGTTCCGCTCCAAACCGGCCTGGCAGCGTCTGCTCATCATCGTCGGCGGCGTGCTGGTGAACTTCATCACCGCATTGGTGCTGTACGTGGCCATCCTTTTCACATGGGGTGATCAGTACATCCCGATGGAAAATGCCAAGTACGGGCTTTATTTCTCGGAAACAGCAATAAATGAGGGATTTCAGAATGGAGACCAGATTCTGACCATTGACGGCAAAAGTTACGAAAGGCTCGGCGACCTGGCCACCGCTCTGTTGGTGGACAATGCCCAGCGTGTGGAAATCCTCCGCGACGGCAAAAAGGACACCGTCTATCTCTCCTCCGACTTCGCGCAGAAGGTGCTCGGCTCGGGCCAGCAGCAGTTCTGCCAGTTCAACTTCCCGTTCGTCATCGACTCGGTGATGGACGGTTCCGTGGCCGCGAAGTCCGACCTGCGGCGCGGCGACAGTCTTACCGCCATCAATGATACGGTAATCACCTCCTTCTTCGATTTCCGTGAAGCGCTGGCACATCACGCAAATGAGAATATTGACCTCGCCCTCTACCGCGCCGGCAAGCCCGACACCTTCCTTGTCCAGCTCGGCGAGGACGGCATGTTGGGCGTGATTCCGGTGTCATATATCGAGATGTTGGGCACCAAGAAGGTGGAGTACAGCTTCTGGAGCTCCATCCCCAACGGCATTGCCAAAGGCTTTCAGAAACTGGCCGATTATGTGAAGTCGTTCAAGCTGGTGTTCACCAAGGAGGGTGCGACGCAGCTCGGCGGCTTCGGCACCATCGGCAGCATCTTCCCCAAAGTGTGGAACTGGGAAATCTTCTGGAATATGACGGCCTTCCTCTCTATCATCCTCGCTTTCATGAACTTCCTGCCGATTCCCGCGTTGGACGGCGGCTACATCCTGTTCATCCTTGTGGAGATGATCACGGGCCGCAAGCCGAGCGACAAGTTCATCGGCTACGCCAACACGGTCGGTTTCGCCCTGCTCATACTCCTCCTGCTTTATGCCAACGGAATGGATGTGGTTCGTGCTTTTAGATAATTAATTAAAAACAAGATAATTATGAGAAAAAATGTACTTTTTAAAACAACCCTTTTGCTGGTTGTGATGTTCTTTTCTTTTTGGGGAAAAGTTTCTGCCCAGACGTGGCAGAGAGTGGAAATCACAGAGCTGACTGCCGATGATGTTTTTGTGATTGTGGATAGTACGGGTAGTGCATGCTATGCTCTGTCGAATGTGGCAATTAGTAAAAATCCAGCAGCGGTATCCATCACTGTGACAGCTAATCAAATTACAAGCGAGGTGGATGGACAACTCAAATGGAATATTAGTGGCGATGCTACGGAGGGTTTCATTTTTTATCCAGATGGTGTAACTGAAAGAAGGTTATACTGCAACGGGAGTGGCGCTCAAATCGTGAAAGTCGGGGATATGGAGGATTTTGAGGATTATGATAGATTTTCTTATGATGTGGATTTGCAATTGCTCAAGAATAATCATTATTCAAGATATATTGGCGTATACAATGGCGGTACATGGCGTGCTTATGCAGAAACAGCGATTAATAGTAATATCCCCAATAGCCATACCCGTTTCTACAAGCTTATGGGAACGACTCCTGCGGTTGTGGCCACTCCCACTTTTTCGCCAGCCGGAGGCACCTATTATGGGCCGCAGACAGTTACCATCAGTTGTGCGACCGAGGATGCGGTCATCCATTACACGCTGGACGGCACGACCCCTGATGGCACTTCCGCTACCTATTCTGAACCGATCACCATCAGCACTACTACGACCGTGAAGGCCATCGCCATCTTGGGAGAAGAAACAAGTAATACAGCTTCAGAAAGGTATGTTTTTCCTCATGTGTCAAGTATTGCTGAATTGCGTCGTCAGGAAGCCGATGAGACTACGATTTATACGTTAACGACTGAGGCCGTCGTTACATTTGCGAGTTCCACTTATCGACATCAAAAGTTTTTGCAGGATGCAACTGGCGGTATAGTGGTTGATGACAATAATGGGACAATCACCTCTGAATATGTGGCGGGTGATGGAATGACCGGGCTTTCAGGGAAGTTGAAACTATATAAAGGGCTGTTGGAATTTATTCCGAGCGCGAATCCAGGTGAAGCCACAAGCCATGACAATGTTGTTACGCCTGTAGTCATAGATTTAAATGCTGATTTTGAAGCGTATGAAGCGCAATTGGTGAAAGTAACCAATGTGACAGTGGTTACCGACAACGAGTATTTTGCACAAAGCACAACGTATGATATTGAAGGATCTTCGATCAAGATATACTATAGTTATTCGGATTGTCCGGTGAACGGTATGGAAATTCCGAGTTCTGCGCAGAATATCACGGCTCTGGTATATCAGTATAATACCCATCAACTTGTACCTCTTGCTTTTGAACCCTATGTTCCTGCACCGACCGAATGTGAGAATGTCCCGACGATGGGAACCTGTACCGCCGTGTTGGACAACCGCGACATGCTTTTCTCGGGGCAGGTTGCCGTGGATGACCCGCTTTGCACCATGCACGAGTACGGCTTCGTCTATAGCACCACCAATACCACACCCATGTTGGACAGTGTCGAATGCACGAAGGTAGTGTTGGGAACCACGGTTCCGGCAGATTCGGTGTTTACGCATCGGATTGCTGAACTGGGTCACGATACCTACTATGTGCGCGCGTACGCCACCAACGGGGAGGGCACTGGATATAGCGAAGTGACTTCCATCCTGCAGGCTGAGCCGGAGATTTACAAAGTGGCCTTCCGTGTGAACGGCCACGAGGGTTGGACAAGGGCGGCTGATACTGCTTATATCCCTGAAGGGGATGCCGTGAAATTCCCTTGGATGGAAGACTGCGGCAGCCTCACTTTCGCCGGTTGGGCATTGCAGCCGTTTGAAGGACAAACCACCGAAATGCCGACATTGTACAATACGTTCACCCCAGTTTCCGATACCACTTTTTACGCCGTTTTCAGCAATACGCAGAATGTAACCAATGACGAAATCGTCATCAGTAGAAGCAGCTTCCCCGAAGGAGCTTTGGCGTATGCTACAAATGATGAATGGACTGCCGTTTCTAAAGTGAACGGTGATGTTATTCAAGGTATTGCTGCCCTCTATTCCACAGAGTCGATGACCTATATGCAAATGAGAAGTTCTACACATCCTCATCCCTATAATGTGACGGCATTACCAGGTTTCATATCCTCTATTACATTGTTCTCGAATTCAAATAGTCTCGGCACCACGAATACACGACAGTGGATACCGTGGATTTCATCTTCTCCGATTACGGAAGAAAATTACCAAACAGTGATCGCTTTGGATGCGTATAACCTTCCTGCCTCTTCTTCCTATACTTGGAATGTGGATGCTTCGGCACAGGCCACCTATTTTTACCTCGCTATGTCAAACGCTACCGCCTATATCGACAGTATCGTGGTCGCCTATACCAGCGGCGACGCCCTCTATACGATGTCGGCGGTGGATACCGTGACTATCAACCAGACCATTTGTAAAGGAATGACATACGAGGACTCCCATTTTTCCACAGGGGAGGCCGGGACACACTTTGCCCTTGTCCCCAACGGTGAATATTGCGCCACGCAGTATGTGCTGAACTTGACCCTCCGTGACACGACCCGTAATTACTCGGTGGTGGATACCTGTGACATTTTTGTGCTTGATAACGAATCCTATGGGAATTCGCAGATAGTCACCATCATCACGCCTGCCACGGAACCTTACGGATGCCCCGTCGTGGACGAGTGGGACATCACCATCCGCCACTCCTCCGAAGGTGACACGACCGCCGTAGCGTGCGGCAGCTTCGACTGGCACGGCTACACCGGTCTGACCGAAAGTGGCAACTATTTGGACACCATAGTGAACGCCGAAGGTTGCGACAGCATCGTCACATTGCACCTCACCATCAACCACGGTGAATATGTGGAAGTGCCGGTGGACACCTGCAGCACCGAGTTCTACTGGGCGTTGGCCGACACCACCATTGATCAGTCGGGTACCTACTATTATTATAGCACCAATGCCAATACCTGCACAGACACGACGGTTCTGTTGCTTTCCCTGCATCAGGCCGTTACAAAGGAATTGTCTGCGCAAATCTGTGAGGGTGAGACCTATAATCAGGACGGCTTCGATGTCAGCACAGCGGGTGACCACCAGCTGGTTCTGCAAACGGTGAACGGTTGCGACAGCACGGTCATCCTGCACCTCACGGTGGGCAATGCCGCCGTCTCGTATCTGACCCCCTCCATTTGCGAAGGGGAGAGTTACAACGAGAACGGTTTTGCGATTGACGCGCCTACCGTCGGTGTCCTTGTGGATTCCATCATCATCGAGCGCCCGGGTACCTGCGACAGCATCGTAAAACTGACACTGACGGTGAACGCCCTGCCGACGGTGACCATCAGCGGTGAAACTTCCTTCTGTGAAGGTGGCAGCACCACACTGACGGCTTCCGGTGCGGAGACGTATGCGTGGAGCGCGACCGACAATGCGGCAGAATACACGGTTGCGGTAGCCGGCAACTATACGGTGACAGGCACGGACGCCAACAATTGCCAAAACACGGCCACGAAGACGGTTGAGGTGAACACCCTGCCGACGGTAGCCATCAGCGGCGAAACAGCTTTCTGTGAAGGCGGCAGCACCACACTGACGGCTTCCGGCGCGGAGACGTATGCGTGGAGCGCGACCGACAATGGGGCAGAATACACAGTTACGGTAGCCGGCACCTATACGGTGACGGGCACGGACGACAACGGCTGTCAAAACACCGCTTCTGTTGAGGTTACGGAGAACGCCCTGCCGACGGTGATCATCAGCGGTGAAACTTCCTTCTGTGACGGCGGCCGCACCACATTGACGGCCTCCGGCGCGGTGTCGTACGAGTGGAGTGAAACCGATCTCAATGCAGAACTTACGGTTGCGGAAGCTGGCACCTATACGGTGACAGGCACGGACATCAACGGCTGTCAAAACACCGCTTCTGTTGAGGTTACGGAGAACGCCCTGCCGACG
>CAMVOL010000024.1 GCA_947169105.1 uncultured Bacteroidales bacterium
CCTCTTCATACCTATCACCTATTACCTGTTACCTTTTACGGAACAGCCGATAGCCTTCTTCATTTTAATGATAAATTTGATACAATAATTATATATGTATGAAAAAATAATCCAAATAGGTGTTCGTCGCTTTTAAAATTTTAGTACTTTTGCCGCCCAAAATGTAAATTATTCACCAAAACCAATTATTTATGAAAAAACTCTTTACTTTTTTAATGACAATGTTGGTGGTTGCCGCATGTTTCGCGCAGACCAACAAGTATGAAGTTATTGGCCTTTCCGACGACCTGAATATGGATAGAAGTGCGTGGAAAGGATGGTACACAGCAGGTGGCTATGTACACGTGCAGCCGGCCGAAAGCGAATATTTCCTCTACCTCCCCGCCGGCACATTCGAAACCACGGTCAATTTGACGATGGTTCGTTTCTACACTATTCCCAGTGCAAACATCAGCAACTATGGTGATGACGAACCGGAAATCACCCTTGACAATAATTTCGAAGTCCGTATCTATACAGGGGCTTATGTTGATGGATTGGATTTTCATCCCGGAACCGTCCAAAACCGCTACACCTACAATCCGGCGGCAATTGACGCGGGTGCAGGTGCCCAAGTTGTCCACATCAACCCCTTCACTGTAAACCCTGGTGACAGCATCGCCATCGGTATCTACAGTGCCGAAATCAGCACAATGGGACTTTGTGATCCTGACGCTACCAATGCCTGCGCCGACCTCAACTTTGCCCTCTGGCCGGAATATGACAGCGAAGGCATCCACCACTATTACTATACGGGACTCCCGAAACCCAACAGCTGGGCCTATCAGGATCAGCCGGTCAATGAACACGACCCATGGAACCTCTCTGTTTTCTACAATGACGGACAGCCCTACACCCGCCAATGTGACTGGGAAGTCAACTTCCTTGACCCGGAAAATACCGATCAGACCAACACCGTCATTGACCATTGGGAGATTGACGAATCCACCGACAGTCTGTGGGTGAAAGTTAGCATGCACAACGGCGACCTTGATACCTGCGTCGGTGATGTGGAATTCAGCTTGTGGATCATTGACGAGGAATTAGGAGAACTTTACTCCTTCGACCATTACAAACTCGGACCCGAGGAAGAGGAGTACGACACCCTTGCACCCAGATATGGCTGGACACTCCCCGGTACTGGCGGCATCGCCCTCTTCTCTGTTGAAGATAATTACGACGAATTCTCATGGCCCATCCAAATGTGCCTTCAGGTCTATCCCAACTGCGCTGACGGATACGAAGATCCCGACACCACAAACAACAAAATCTGCATTCCCGTCGGAAGGGAGGAGGACTTCGTGGGTGTCAAAGATCATAACACTCAGACACTGAGTATTGTACCGAATCCAGCCAGCACCACCATCACCATCAACAATGCTGCCGGTTCTCAAATTTTCGTTTACAACATTGCCGGTCAGGAAGTGATGTCTGTCGAAAATGCCAAAGCCGATGAAACCCTCAACGTCAGCAACCTCAACACAGGCCTCTACATCGTCCGCGTGGTCAACGGTGACAAGGTTTCCTCTGCAAAAGTCAGCATCGTAAGATAATTCCGATTTCACTATACGTCAAAAAAGCCGCTCATTCAAGCGGCTTTTTTTGTTTCCCCTGTAGAGACGATGTGCACATCATCTCTACAATAATTTCGCGTAATGATATTAATTCGCGGTTAATACGTTATCCACGGGGGTGGCGTAGATGTGCAAGAAAATGTCGCGCAATTCCGCCTCCTCTCCTATCAGGTTCTTCAAACCTTCGTCCATATAATCCATGAAATGCTTGCGCTGCTCCTCTGTGTAGTGGCTGCGGTAACGGTACGACTGGTTCAGCAGGTCGTGTGCAATGTAGTTCGTCGGCCACAACCGATAGTTGTCGTATATTCGGCGGTCTATGATCTGGGCCAGCTGCTGAAACTTGCGGTTCCGATCGAAACGGTCGCAATACCGCAACTCCTCATCGGTGATAGCCTCCGTGAAAACGAAATGGATATGTCCCTTGAACTGTCTGATTCCGTGCAGGATACTTTGCAGATCCTCGTCCGGCTCCTTTTCATATTTTTGATAACGCGTAATGAAAAGCTCCTGTGTTTTCATAAAATCACACGGTTCGTATTCGTAGGAAACCACAATCGGGGTAATATGCAACTCCTGCATATTCTCAAAGAAAGGCTTGTCGCTGCTAAGGGCGAACATCTTCAGTACCGCCATATCGGTCTTGTCGGCACCGTCCTTCGTACGGCCGTTGCGCTGGGCAATCCACACCGACTGCTTCTTCTGCAAGATGGCATATCTCATATATGACGACACCTCCATCGAACTTTTATAGAATTCCTTCACCGTGCCACCGCGCATGATTCGGAACATCTTGTTCATCTTCCCTATATCGACTACCAGCTCACCCTTCATCAAGTTGCTGCCGAAAGTGATTTCGGAAGTGTCCATCCCATTGTCCAACAATAATATCTGCAAGATGGCAGCATCCAGCAGAATGTCACGATGATTGGCGATGAACATTCTTTTTGTCCCGTCTTTCAAACTATCCACCCCTGAGCAGCCCAATCCTGACGAGGTCTGGTCAACGATAGAGTGGATGGCTGGCAACATGATATTTTTCTGGAAATCAAGGGTGTTCTGCGATTTTAGAAGAAGCTGGCGCACCTCCTCCTCTGGCTTTTCGGGAAAAAGGAACGCACTGATAGCCGGCAGGTACGGGCTTGCTGCCACGCGTCTGATGGCGGCGGGCATTTCTGAATCATAATAGGGCCTTAATTCATCAAAATTCTGATCCATAACGATTTATTTTCGTTTGTCAATGAATTTCACCGGCTTGCGTTTCATTTCCGGCATCGTGATTTTCCGCACCTCATCGGGGTTGTCGAAACGGATGTCGGGAGCGACGCGCAGTTTGGCACGGAAACGGTCCTTGAGGTCCTTCACCGCTTCCTCCTCGTTGGGATTTTGGCATCCCACAACCACCGTCACCGCATCGGTACCGATTTCGTTGTCCGCCACCTCCACATAGTAGTTCTCGATGTAGTCCACATTGTCCAAAACATCGAAGATGGCGGCGGGGTACAGCGTCGTGCCTTTCAGCTTGATCATCTGGTTCTTACGTCCGATGATGGGACTGATGCGCATGGAGGTGCGTCCGCAGCTGCACGGCTCGTAGTGGAACCTTGCGATGTCGCCCGTGCGGAACCGCAGCAGCGGCATCCCTTCCACCCCAAGAGTAGTGACCGTCAGTTCGCCCGCCTCCCCTTCGGGAACGACGTTCCCTTCGTCGTCAATCAGCTCACAAATAATGAGTTCCGGATGATGGTGGCCGCCCTTGCCCGCGCCGCACTCACAGAACGACGTGCCCATCTCCGTGGAGGCGTAGGTGGAGTAGAGGGCAATGTCCCACTTCTCCTTGATTTTTGACCCCAGCAGGTTCAACGAAAAATCCTGATTACGAAGGTTTTCGCCGATACAGACGGCTTTTTTTATCGAAGAATTGCGATAGTCGATACCATTTTTCTCGGCATATTGGATGATTTTCAGAATGAACGACGGCACGCAGATGATGGCGTCCGGTTTGAGGCGGCGGATGGTGTCCCACTGCAATTCTGGAATGCCGTTGCCCACACGAATGACACTGCTACCCATCTTCATCACGCCCATAAAATAGGCCAACCCTGCCATAAAACGCTTGTCGATGGTGGTCATCAGCTGGTAAATTTCACCAGGGCCGCCATCAGCGCAGACGAAAGAGATGGCTTCGTTGTAGGCCAGACGTTCGAGGTCGCGCGTGGTCATCGCAAAGGTGGTGGGGTCGCTCAACGTCCCCGAAGTAGTGATGTAGTCGGCGATGCGGTTCTTCTCCACACAAAAGAAATCCTCGTTATGAAGCTGCAAATCCTGTTTCGTGGTGAACGGGATGTACTGCAAATCCTCAAGGGTTTTAATTTTCTCTATATCAATATGTTCCCTTTCAAAAAGATTCTGATAGAATTTGGAATGGGCTTTCAGATAGGCCAGATGCTCCCGCAATTTCCCCTCTTGAAAGGTCTTGATGACGGACAACGGCTGGTATTCGATTTCTGGATTATAGTTCATCAGGTTACAGGTTACAGGTTACAGGTTACAATTTCACGGCAAAATTTTGATGTCGCGTAGCCATTCCACAAATTTGAAGCGCCATCTAGCGGCTTCGGGAGCCCGTTTTTCATCCAACCCATAACCGTGGCCGCCCGTATCGTACAGCATGAAAACATGGGGTACGCCCGCAGCGGTGAGGGCTCGGTCGAGGTCGATGCTGTTCTGGCACATCACCACGGAGTCGTCCTTGGCCGTCACGAGGAAGGTGGGCGGCATATCAGGGCGCATTTGCAACTCCATCGAGAACTTATCCTGCTGCTCTTTCGTATATTCCTCAGTCAGCAGGTTTTTGCGGGAGCGCTGGTGTGCAATGCTGTCCTGCATCGAAACTACTGGATAGACCGGCACCACAAAGTTGGGACGGAGGCTCGCCGTGGATTTGACCCCGAGCGGCTCAAGGTAGTTCTCCTTGTAGAAAGCCCCGGACATCGTAACGAGATGACCGCCCGCCGAAAAGCCCATCGTGCCCAGTTTGTCGGGATTGATATGGTATTCCGTGGCGTGATCACGGACATACTGGATGGCCCGCTGCACATCCTGAATCATGGCAGGATGATGATAGCCGTACATTCCGACGCGATAACGAAGTACAAACGCATTGATTCCCTGTTTGTTAAGCCATTTCGCCACACCATATCCTTCAGTCCGGATACCCATTAGGTGGCTGTAACTGCCGCCCGGACACACAATGACACAAACGCCCGTATTGATGGAATCAGGAGCGCGATAGACATACAACTGTGTTTTGTGTTCCCGTTTCATGGTGGGGATCCCTTTCCACAGATGCAACGGCCGCGGCTGGGCAAAAGCAGAAAGCGACAGAACCAGTAAAAGAGTGATTGTCAGTATCCTTTTCATTATTTGACTTTTTTCTTCAAAATTTCACCGATAGTCTCGCCCAGTTCTTCAAAAGCAAAACTGACACGGTCTTCATAAACGGGGGTCAGCTTGTACGGGTTGCCCTGCACTTTCGTGAACGAAATGGTGGCAAAGCTATCGGAAGAGCCCGTCTTGACGAAACTGATATCTCCTGTCAGCTTGCTGGGAACAGAGAAGGGGCCAGAAAATCCACCCGGGTCAATGTCAATCATTTTCACCACCATAGTATAGGGCGCTTTGGGATTTTCAGCAAAGTCAATTTTAAGGTCTTCGGCCTCTTTATTCAGTTCATCGAGGAACTTGGCCTCCCACTTGTCATCGCGGAAACGTCCGGTCCAATTGGTCTTCCACTGCTCGAAGTCATCCCTCTTCTTATGCTGGGCAAAGAACTCGTCTTCAGAATCGCCGTCGTAAGTCACGCCATCGTAAACAAACACGACGTTCACTTTGTCCAGCCCCTTCAATGGACTCAAATCACCTTTGACTTTCTGCGCCTGCACCATACAGACGGAGAAAATCACAACTAAAAGAACAAATAATTTTCTCATCATAAAAAATGTTTATAAAAGATTTTTAATTTCATCCTGTGATAACTGTGTGTATTTCAAATCAGTAGGAATCCCCTCCTCTAATCGGAAATCCACACGGAACAGCTCCTCATCATAGAAGGAGAGTTTGGAATTGGTGTTCGGATTGCACTCCACATATAGAATATGTAACGGGTCAAGCCCTTTGGCATCGCAAATCTGCCGGATGAGCGAACCACCGGCGTAAGTGATGGACGTGCCGGGGTTGTCCTGATATAGCTCGGTCGTAATTACAACTGTAACATCTTCTTTCTTAATGATTTTCAATCCACATTTGGAAGGCATATCCCATTGTCCGGCAAAATCGAAAATCTCATCAAAATACTTGTCATCAACTTTCATAGTCCAAAAACCAACTTTGAGCAAAAACGGGGCAAAGATACAACAAATTAGAACAAGTTCGTCTTAGAAGCCGTGCGGTCCACCGTCTTGCCGAAGGTCTTGTTCACCAGTTTGCGGTCGCGGGGGCGGTACGTGCCGTCCTCCATCTCGCGGAGCACCACGTTGGTAAAGAGCTTGAACATCTTCTCCTCCTGTGTTTCATCGTGATAGAACGACTTCCACGCATATTCGTAAAGCTCTTGCAACCGCTCGGGGCTCATGTGCTTCGGCTGATAGACAACCTGACCGGCGTTGTAATGGTTCCAGTCGTGATCGAAGATACGGCCCTGACGCATCAAGTCGTCGTAGGCCTTGGTGTGGGGGAACGGCGCCAAAACGGTGAATTCGGCGAGGTCGAGATCAATCTTGAGGAGGAAGTCGATGAGACGGAGGATGTCGTCTTCGGTCTGGTTGTCCAAGCCCAACAGGATGGTGCCCTCCACGCCGATGCCGTAATCGTGGTACCGTTTCACACGCTCCTTGATGTAGTCGGAGGTGTCGTAAACAGCCTGATAGACATACCACGCGCCGGCCTGTGCGGCGAGGTCGAGCACTTCGGGCTTGTCCTCGATGGTGTGGCTGATCCACTTCTTTTTCAACGGAATCATCTCACGGAAGAGGTCCATCTCCCACTGCGTGTCCTGCGCCAGCGAGTTATCGACAATAAACAGACGGTTGTTGTCGATGGTTTCAAGCTCCTCGATGGCCTTTTCAACGGGTCGTGGACGGAAGCAGCGGCCACCGAGATACGAAACGGCACAGGGATAGCAGCTGAAACGGCATCCGCGGGAGGCGTGGAAGAGGTCCACCATCTGCACTCCCTTGTGGTTGTAAAGCTCCCTCTTGTACAGGTCACGGCGGGCGGGTCCAACCAGTTCAATCGGGGGCTGTTTGCCCATATAGTTATAGACTTTCTTCAGCTGACCCTTCCGCCAATCGTCGAAAATCTGCTCCTGACGGCCCTCCGACTCACCCAAAAAGATACTGTCGGCGTGCAACAGCGTCTCCTCAGCATGGAGCATGGTGGCAATTCCACCAAACATCACCTGCTTGCCCCGCCGACGGTACTCATCCGCAATCGCCCAACCGCGCTTCACCTGCGTCGAAAGCATCATCGAGATGGAAACCACATCGCACTCCTCGTCAAAATCCAAATCCTCCACATTTTCATCAGTGAAGGAAACGTCCACATATTCGGGAAGACTGGCAGCATACACCACCGGGCCATGGGGCGGCAGGTTAAAGGTGGTTTGCCCCGGCAATTTCTTCCATTTCGGGTAGATCAATTTCAGTTTTATTAGTTCCGGATCCCGTCTCATAACGTCTCAATCACTATTGTATAGTCTTCATTATCAGTATATTGTTCAATAAAATGCAAGTTTTCAGGCCGTGAAGCACAATGCTCGGCCACCCAACGGAATTCCTCCGAAGGCTGGAGGGAAAAAATTTGCAAATTCCTTTTCACCAAAGCCGCCAACAGCACCCTCTCTCCATAGCCACAATTCTTCACCAGCACGGAACCTACCTCCGGAAGTTCGTCAATTCTTTTTCTAATATTTTCAAAATCAGAAAGTTCCTTTTTACAACTCTGCTGAATTTCTTTTCCTTTGTATAGATAATTTCCCTTGACCAAGGGAAGATAATAACCGGCATCTTCCACCTCTATGGCTATTTCGGCATATTTTTCCTGATAAAACTTGCGGAAGGCCCGCACCTGTTCCAGAATGCTTTTGTCTTTTCTAAATTCTTGATTATCAACCGATATTCTTTCAAAAATAGAAATATCCACACGGCCTTTATGCAAGATGAACTCATTTTTCGGGAAAATATGGCCGATGCCGTGCGTCACGATGGGAACGATGTCGAGCCCCAGCCGCTCCGCAAGGAGAAACGCCCCCTGATGGAAGCGGAGGATGGAGCAATCGGCGGAACGGGTTCCTTCGGGGAAGACCATCACCGAGTAGCCCTTTTCCACTAGCGTTTTCAACTTCGGCAAGTTCTCCTCAATGCCATCTACAATCGGCAGAAAATCGGCATAACGGATAATCCAGCCGTAGAACGGGCAGTTCCACACCCACCGATTGGTGAGTGCCACCACTTTCGGTGACAGCAGCAGCGTATAGAGCAAGTCCAAGTGCGACTGATGGTTACATAGAATCACCGCGGGTTTCTCGAACGTTTCACCGTGCGGGTTGCGGATTTCAAACGGCACCTGCGGCATCATCTTCGCCAGCACCTTGAACGTGCCGCACAGCAACCGGTGAAACCAACGTTTGACCCCGTCACTGCGCCGCAAGAAAGCCAATCCGAACAGAGCAATCGGCGACAAAACCAGCGTACAGAGGAGGAACACCGTGAAGGAAACTACCGTTTTCAGCAGGTTCCACAAGGTGATAGGAATCGGGCGAGGCTGCCCCTTTGCCGTCGTCAACCATCTGAAAATCAACGGCGGGAAGACGTACGCCATCATCACCACCGAAAACATCCCGACAATCGTAACCTCCGCCAACGAGCGCATGGCAGGATGTTTGGCAAAAATCAGCATCCCGATACCGATGAACATAATCAAGGAGGAGAGGATGATGGAGTTTTTGAACTGCGCCAGCATCTTCTTGCCGTAAGTGTATTCGTACATCACGCCCTCCGTGACGAAAATGGTGTAGTCATCGCCCTGACCGAAGATGAAGGTGGCGAGGATGATATTGACGATGTTGAATTTCATGTCGAAAATGCCCATCAGACCGAGGATCCAGACCCACGCGAGGGTGAGCGGCACAAAGGCGGATAGAGCCAGTTCGATGCGTCCGAAGGAGAACAGCAGGAATGCAAAGACGATGAAACCGCAGATGTACAGCACGTAATCGAAGTCGCCCGACAAGGCCGCCACCATCCGTGAAACGACGGAGGTGTCGGTGAAGGCGAAAATGGCGGGATTCACGGCATTGAGCGTTTCCTCCACTTTTTCACGGCACGATTTCGGAACCGTCAACACACTATAAACCATCGTTTTGTCGTCTTCCACCACAAGATAGGAGGAGGCCAGATCCTGCACAATGGGATCGAAATAGGTTAACGATTGCGGCGCGTAGTCGGCGGCGAGGATTTCGCGGAACGCATCGAAAGCGGCGGGATTGAAGCCGGAAGTGGCGACTTCCGCCTCAAAATCGGCAAGGAACTGCTCGCGACGGGAGGCCCAAAAATCGTCCCACTGTGCCAGCCGCTTCCGCTGAGTTTCTTCGGAAGGTACAAAAACACTAATGCCACTCAGCTTGGTTATCACACTGTCGGACAACATCTTGGATAGCACTGGCGAAACAACCTCGTAATTCCGCAGCGCCTGTTCGGGCGTTTCCCCTTCCGCCACACAATAGACCGTCTGCACCGAAGTGTCGGACTCCGCCAACAACTTGTCGAACGAAGCCCGCTGCTCTTCCGTCATATAGTTGATCTTGTGCATGTCCGTCTCAAACGAGGTACGGGAACTGAAGAAGAGGAACACGACCGTCAGCACCAGAATGAGCGTGACAATCCACGGGGATTTTTCAGGATGAAATTCGGCCACTTTTTGGAACGAAAGTTGTCCGGTTTTCCAATTTTCTGGCCGTTTTCCGAGGAAATGTGGCAGAAAAACGAGGACGAAACAGATGGTGCCGGCCAGCAGCAACGCCGCAAACAGCCCAAGGTCGCTCATCGCATCCGAACTGATGAACAACAGGCTCAGGAACGCACCCACCGTGGTGATGTTGCCGATCAGCAAAGGATTGACAATCTCCTTGATTATCTGACGTTTGTCTTCGGTTCTTTTAAAATGGGAAATCAGATGGATGGGATAGTTCACCGCGATGCCGATGATGATGGAGGCCACCCCGACCGCAATCAGCGAAACAGGGTTCCTGAACAGCACAATCAGACCGAGGGCGAACAGTCCACCGAAACATAATGTACAAATTATCAGTAAGATACTTTTAATATTCCGGTAATAATAAACCAACAGGGCCACAATGAAAACCAACGAGAGCAATATCGCCCAAAGACTATCTTTCTTAATCTGACGGGAATTGGTAAGCGAAACCTGTGAAGCTCCGAAACTACTGATTTTCACTTGATTGTCAAAATCCGCAGCTACGGAATCCACGGTGCGGTCAATCAGTTCAATCAGTTTGGCGTTGTTGGCGGTTTCGCTGACGGGATAGCGTGAGGTGACGACCACGACCGCCTCGTCACCCTGACGGTTGAAGATATAACCGTCCTCCTGATGGTATTCTTCATTGTATTGAAATCCCGAAAGCTTCTGCAACAGACTGTTTGACAAGAATAAAGGATCGGAAAGAATCACATCCTGCGCCAATCCCGACGGCGTGGAAAGGATGAACTTGTCGGTTTCCAACTGTGCGGCGATATGACGGCGGTCCAACAGCGTGTCCATTCGTTCATAGTCCTCATTTTCAAGAAAATAAGGCATATTTTGTAGTACGAAAGCGGTGATTTCCGCCATCTTTTCCTGCTCAATGCGGTACAGGATATCCTTGGTCAATTCTGCCGTATCATCGGCGGAAAGACGTTCTGCAATGGCCTCCACTGCCGACGTAAGCAAGTCACAATCAACATCTTCCCCTTTTTTATCGGCTTCTGAAATCGAAATGACGATACGGTTGTCGGCACCAATATGCTGGTAGGCATAATTGACGCGCTTGTTGTCGCCCCCTTTCGGGAAAAAGCTGCCGATGTCCTCCACAAAACGAAGCCGCGTCACCCCAAACACGCAACCGACGATAAGAACGAGCAGCAGCACCCACAGGAAGAGGGGCTTTTTCTCGAAAAAATCGTATAGTTTAACAAAAAAGTGGCGCATTTTTAATGGAAAATCTTATGGACAAGCATCGACGGATAGCCGTAAACGATGGCAAGGATACAAAAAATTGTGTTTAAAATACTGATTCTCAAGAAGTCTATGCTGGGTCGAAAGTGCGACACACGCTCCTCCTTGGGGGGATAATAGACGTGGATGGGCACCGGAAGCAGCCGGATGCCGCGCCACGCACTCCGCACCAGAATCTCCAGTTCCGTTTCGTAACGGTTCGTGAACAGATGCATCCTCCCCATCTTCCGCAACGGATAAAGCCGGTAGCCCGACTGTGTGTCAGGCAGTTTGTGAGCGGTCTGTAGCACAAACCAGAAATTGGAAAACTTGTTGGCAAAATTGTTCTTTTGCGGCATATTGGGATGGTCCATCCCGCGACTTCCAATCAACAGGGAATCAGGATATTGCTGTATTTCCTGATAAAAAACGGAAAGGTCCTCCACCAAGTGCTGGCCATCGGAGTCCATCGTGATGGCGTAGTCGTAACCGCGCCGCACCGCTTCACGGAAAGCCGTCTTCAAAGCGAATCCCTTACCACGATTCGGCGTATATTCGATAGCGATGATAGAATCACCGAACTCTTTGATAATCTGTGAGGTAGAATCGGTAGAGCCATCGTTCACCACCATCACATCGTCACACACCGTCCGCACCGACCGGACGACTTCCGCCAGCGTGCGCTCGTTGTTGTAAGTGGGGATGATGATGCAGGTACGGGACATTATCGTTAATTAGAAAACTGATTCACTAAATATTACTTTCATTATCGCATAGGTGGTATCCTCTTTGTGAACAAGGCATTGGGTTGCAATACCGCCTGCTGCCTCCGTCCACGTCATGCTAAAAGTCACATCGCCTGCTGTTTCCGGATAAATCAACTGCAAAAACTTGATGTTCCTGACGGCCACCACCTGCAATTTCTTTTGCAACACCGAGGACATCAACTCGCTCACCATCTGCACCATACAAGCACCGGGCACCACAGGCATCGCCGGAAAATGCCCCTGAAAGATGGGATGCGCGACATTAAACCGCACCTGCACGGATGCCGATTCACTGCCAACCTCTTGTTTTATAATGGAGTAGAAATTCTCTAACATACTATTTCACAATGAAAAAGACACCAATTATAATGATTACCACCCCAATCCAACGGGTAAGCGGAATAGCTTCGTGCAAAATAAAGTGCGCCGACAGCAATCCAATAATATAACTAATTGACAATAAGGGATATGCTACGCTAAATTCATATTTTTTCAAAACATACATCCAAATCAGCATGGCCGACAAGGCACAAATTCCGGAAGCGGCAAACTGCCATGTGGTAAGAACGGTTTTGAAGTACTGCCACGACCACGCGAATTTGCCGAAAAGCCCCACCGAGATTTTCAGCAGTGTCTGTGCAGCTACCAAAAGCACTGACTGGAGGAGGATAAACAAAATCAAAACTATCATTTTGTCAAAAGGATTATGGAGTGGTCTTTATCGTGAAAATGATTGTAAACCAATATGTTCCTTGGCTCTTTTTGGAATTTTTCGGCCTCTTCGGGAAAGAAGAACAGGTGTTGGGGAATCCGTCCCGCACGCAGGCACTCCGCCCCTACATAGACCCCGAACGACGACGCACCAAACGACTCGCCAAACATCTGCTTGTACCACAGCACCGGCGTGTTCTTGAAGGCACGATCCCGTAACTCATAGTAAACGTCATCGTTGTCGCGGTCGCCGCTCAAACCCATCACAACGGCATCAATATCTTTGATAGACAGATTATTACGAAGCAAAATATCATTGATGGCATGCTGTGACTGAAGAATTCCGGGACGATAGAACATCTCCATATCCTTCAATTCGCACAAGGTGGATTCCTGTTTTTCCGCCGAAAGCCGCCTACTCAAGGAACAACTTCCTGAAATGGAAACGCTCTCCTCCCCTCTCCGTAACTGTTCAAGGTCATAGAAATGAGTTTTCCAAAAATCCAACTTACTCAACATCAGGAAGTAATCAGGAGTCATCTCATCATGGGCACCCACCAAAGCCGTCCTTATTTTGCCAAGGGAAAGCTGCAAAAAAGCATCAAAGAGGGCACTATCGAACGAAGTGCCGCAGTGCGAATAGGTGCTGTTGTACCCGTGGCATTTCAGACGAAGGGCAATCTGCGAACTGATAGTGTTGTGGGTGGACTGCATGAACGAAGTAGGTGGAAGACACTCTTCATCGTTGTCAATGAGGGTGTTAAGGAATTTTTCAGTATGTTCCACACAGCCCAGGCCCGTACCGGAAATGATGGCATCCGGCATTTCGCATCCCCCTTTGCGGAGCGTGTCCAAAGAAGTCGCCAATGCCCGTTTCACCAACGTTCCCATCCGACGGGCCTCCATCGGGGAAATAAACAGTTTATAATCAGGCTCCTGTGATTTCATAAAAGAAGAATCCGGAACCACCGGCGACTCCATCCACTCCTCCGAAAGAGGCTTCTGTATTGAAATATGGGAGACTGATTGTATATAGATACTCATAATTAACTGATTTTTGAGAAGATACAGGATGAATCGTTACCTCCAAACGCAAATGAATTGGTCAGGATGTGATGGAGTTCCACCCCTTGTTTTACTTCAGTTACAGGTGTAAAATTCAGAGAATCAATCTTTTCTGAAAAATTAAGATTGGCAGGAATAAAGCCCCGTATCAGGGCGAGGATGGAGATGGCCGCCTCCACACCCCCCGCCGCACTCGTGGTGTGCCCCGTGTACGACTTGGTGGAGGAGACCGGCGGCATCTGGTCCCCAAATACCCGCATCATGGCATGCCCCTCGCTCTCATCGTTGTTGGGCGTCCCCGTTCCGTGGGCGTTAATGTAGTCAATGTCAGATGGTTGCAACCCCGCCATCGCAAGGGCCTCCATCATCGACTGGTATGCCCCCTCGCCGTCGGGCGACGAAGCGGTCTGATGGTAAGCGTCGCAGCGGTTGCCATAACCCGAAAGTTGGCACAGCGGGCTTATTCCGCGCTGGCGGGCAGTTTCCTCCCGCTCCATCACAAGGTACGCCGCACCTTCACCGAGGGTCAGCCCGTTGCGGTTCTTGTCGAACGGACGGCACGGCTTGGTATCCAAAATCATCAGGGAGTTGAAGCCGTCGAAGTGGAATTTGCTGAGGCATTCGGTGCCGCCCACCACCACAATGTCGGTGCGGTTCATTTTCAACATATTGGCACCCAATATGATAGCATTAGCTGCCGAAGAACAGGCCGTGGAGATGGTCGTCAACATATCGAAACCGAATGGGTAGGCCTGCCCTATCATGTCGGTGCAGGCACCGCAGTCGTGCAGGGCAATGTACTCATCCCGCTTGCGGGTGTGGAGGAAGTCGTAATAGTACTGCTCACTTTTCTCCATGCCGCCCACGGTAATGCCAGAAACGAGCGCCAGCTTCCACGACTTGTCGCGGGGAAAAAGGCCCGCCGATGCCAGTGCCTCCCTAAGGGCGGTGGCACCAAGCAACGAGGTACGCGTGATAGAGGCATCTTTTTTAATGAACAGAATATCACGAAGTTCGTCATCGCTGAAAGGCACTTCACCCACTGGAAAGTCGGTGTGCTTCGATTTCAGATACTTCATTTTCCCGATACCCGAACGCCCCTCCAAAAGGCGGGCGTATGTATCGTCGGCACCCATGCCAAGTGCGGAGATTATCCCCAGTCCTGTAACTACGATATTCGACACAACTATTTGGTTCTGTGAGTGTTGATATATTCTGCCATCACTTTGACAGACTTGAAGATTTCCTTGCCCTCGTTGGCGTTCTGCAACTTGATGCCGTAATTTTTCTCCATCAAAACGATAAGTTCCAGAGCATCAATCGAATCCAAGCCAAGACCTTCGCCAAACAGCGGCGCATTCTCGTCAATGTCGGCAGGCGTCATCCCTTCCAGATTCAAAACTTCAATAATCTCTTTCTTGAGTTCTTCAATTAACTGTTCCATCCTTATATAATTAGAAATTAATAATTAATTTGTTTTCAGTTTTCCGTTTTCAATTTTCCGTTTTCAATTTTCCGTTTTCAATTTTCCGTTTTCAATTTTCAAATACAAAGAGTTGTATGTTGCAGTGACCATTGTCGTAATCGACCCAGCCAGCTAACAGATGTCGGGTGCGGGTCGTGGCGAACACATCGGCTACAGCCTTTTTAAGTTTCTCTTTATCAAAATGTTCCGATACATAAAAGGAAGTTTCTCCCCGCAATTTGTATTTGATGGCCATTTCGCCAGCCACGATGTTGGCGAGGGTATAGACAAAAACCGACGGGCTTGGGAAGTAATTTTCCGGATCTTGGATGGTGGCCTGATAGGTGCGGTCGTCGTCGAGGGAGGCGGCGCGGTTGAAGCAGACCACGCCCCAGTCGCTTTTAAGTTCCTCGTTGGCCTGCCCGACAGCACGCATCACCATTTCGGCGGCAAGGATGCCGGCCTTCGAAAGCCTGTCCATCTTGAAGAATTTGGGGTAAGCCAAATCCAAATGGTTGTATAACTCACTGAGCCACTGCTTTGTATCAGTGGATGTGGCTTGCAATCGTGTACCGTCGGGAAGAACCGCAGCGGTGTCGGTAATCGAAGCCTCCGCAAAGATGCGCGGTTCGCCGGCAGTGTCGGCTTTTTCCGCAACGACGGGCGGTTCACCCACTGTGACGAGCAGCGCCGCATTGCCGCCGCCGAAGCCCGAAATCATCTTCAGGAAGGCGGTCTTGCCGGTCTCCATCGGCTGTTGCGCCACACGGATGGCGGCGGCGGTACCGGGGTTTTCGCACCCGACCGTCCGAAGCACGCGGTGATGCAGCAGCTCCTGCGTGGAAAGAATCACCTCAAGGACACCAGCGGCACCGAGCGTGTGGCCGAAATAACCTTTCAAACTATTGACGGGAATGTCGGTGAGGCGGGCACGTTCCAACGCCACCGACTCCATATCATCATTGTAGCGGGTGGCCGTACCGTGGGCATTGACGAAAGCGAGGTTTGCAACATCAAATCCGTCAAGCACTTGCGATACTGCGGTAAAAAGTCCTTCCGCCGTGCGCGACGGACCGGAGATGTGGTTGGCATCGTTGCATATTGCGCCGGCGGCAAGGCACAGGCACGGTTTTCCGGTGGGAATGTCGGCGCGGTTGCGGGCATAGACGATGGTGGCCGCCGCCTCGCCGAGGTTCAGCCCCGTGCGGTCGGCATCGAAAGGACGGCACCGCTCCGGCGACAGCGCCTTGAAGGATTGGAAGCCGGAAATGATGAACTTGGAGAGCACGTCCGCCCCGATGACGACAGCGTATCGGTAGCCGTGACGGTGCAGAAGGCGGGCGGCGGCCACTTGGGCGGCACAGCCTGAAATGCAGGCGTTGCTGACCACCACCGGCTCATTCGGATTCCCGAAATGGCGGGCCACCAGCTGAGCCGACCTCCACAGATAGGGACGTTCCGGCTCATAACCGTGGTGATCTTCCAACAACTCCACATTGCCTTTGGTGGTGGAAAAGACAAAAATAACCTGCGGGTCGGCGGGATTGATACCGGCATTCGCCACAGCATCCGTAGCCGAAAGAATGGCCGCTTTTTCCACTTTTGTATATTTTTCTTCCTGATTATGAGGAAGTTTTGAAAACTTTTCGTCTAATTTTTCCTCATCCAAAAGCGAAGCAAAGAAAGGTTCGGGCAGGCCGAAACGGTGCGTATAGGAACGCAAGCCGATACGCTCCGCCGCTACCGCCGACCAGTTTTCGGCGGTGGTCCACCCTATGGGGGAAATGATATTGTCACCAATGTTGAAAATCATTGCACTCCTTTATTGCGTTTCCGTTCTAGCTGTCGCTATGCTTCTTTTTCGTCTGTAA
The DNA here is from genome assembly GCA_947169105.1 of uncultured Bacteroidales bacterium. Classification (GTDB taxonomy): domain Bacteria; phylum Bacteroidota; class Bacteroidia; order Bacteroidales; family WCHB1-69; genus UBA1756. The sequence goes on from CAMVOL010000024.1 coordinate 16,763, forward strand.
AAACCTTCATGTTACAAGAGGCCACCGTTTCGTCTCCCACACGCACCTCGGCAGTGACGACCATCGCGGGACCAAGGTTGAGGATCTCGGTCACGGTGGTGGTCAGTCGTTCCCCGACGACGGGGAAGCGGGTGATGGTGAGTTCCTTGATGCCACCGATCACCCCGATATGCACCTTGCCGTCACCTTTGGCGCCGGAAAGGCTTTTGTAGCCGGTGCGGAGGGCGCAAGTTTGGGCAATATTCTCCATCATCCCCGCTAAAACGAGTCTGCCATCTTCCACAAAAACACAATCCTCCCGGATTTCAAAATCCGAAACAGACTTCTTTTCATCACTATCCAACAACCTGTTTACCAATACGATAGGCTCTTTTTGGGGAATCAAGCCACTGGCATCTAACGGAAAGACCATCTCAAATTTCACCTAATATTTCTAATTTTCAAATAAAGGTGCAAAGATACAATAATTAGTTCATAAAGTTCGTCAAGTTCATCAAGTTCATCAAGTTTGTAAAGTTTGTCAAGTTGGGAAGTTGGGAGTTTTTACCTTTTCAGTGTGATCCGCATGGTGGTGCCTTTTCCCACGATGGAGGATTTGACGAAGAGGTTGCCTTTATGGTACTCCTTGATGATACGGCGGGCAAGTGTGAGACCCAGTCCCCAGCCGCGTTTTTTGGAGGTGTAGCCCGGCTTGAAAATCGTCTTCTGCTTCTGCGGCGGGATGCCCTTGCCGGTGTCGGTGATGTCAATATGGACGTGCGTGCGGTCGTCAATCAGATTGATGGCGATGACCCCGTCTCCTTCCATCGCATCCACAGCGTTCTTACAGAGGTTTTCGATCACCCACTCAAACAGATAGCGGTTGATGGGCAGGATGATTTCGGGGTAGTCGGCGGCGTTGAAAATCAGGGTGGTTTTCGAGGAGATGCGGGTACGAAGATAGGCGGTGAACTGGTCGATGACCTCCACGATGTTCTCCTCCTTGAGTTCCGGCACGGAGCCGATCTTGGAGAACCGCTGCGCGATGGTCTCCAAGCGGTGGACATCCTTATCGATTTCCCCGACAATGGACGGATCGACGTCGCTTTCGCGCAGGATTTCCGTCCAAGCCATCAGCGACGAAATCGGGGTACCGAGCTGGTGCGCCGTCTCCTTCGACATACCCACCCACACACGGTTTTGTTCGGAACGGCGAGCAAAACTGAACAGCAGGTACGCCACAATTACAAAGACAAGGATGATAAAGAACTGTATGTAAGGGAAATACCGCAGCCGCGTCAGGATGGATGACTCTTCATAGAAGACATAGCACCGGCCTTGGTCGGGAAGGTTGATTTCAATAGGTTTGTTCGACGACTTCATCCGCGCGATCAGCTGGCGCAGACCTTCGGGCGATGCCAGCTTGGCAGAATCGACATTGCCGGAAATCACCACGTGCCGCTCAGTGCTGTCGGTGATGATGACGGGAATGGAGGCCGAATTGATGACCACCTCCTCGAAGAAGGTCTCCTGCAGGTTCTCCATATAGGCACGGAGGTCGGTATAAATCTTCGACTCGCGGTAGTACATCACCACGTACTTAGGGCGGTCGTAATAGACCTTGAGCTGTTCATAGGAGTCGGCTTCGTCGCCAAGTTCGGCGATATTCTTCATTTTGCTGACCTCTTCGGGCACGTTGGCGGTGTAGCTGATGCTGCCGTCCATTTGCACCATAATCAGCGGAATGGTCTTGTTTTCCTGCAACATATCGACGTAGAAGGTGAGGTCTTCGTCAAGGGGTGCATCAAAAACTTTCTGGATGACTTTCGCCATTTGTGTGGCGCGTTTGGCCTCCTCCGCCTTCACCTCATCGAAAAAGTGGTTGGTGTAGTTCACCAGCTGGGCTTTCTGCGTCACCGCCTCGGCCCACAGGTTCACCTTCTGCCGCTCCTCACGGGCAATTTCGCCCAACAGGACGTTGGAGTAGTAAAGGATGACGAGGAACACAATAAGGGCCGACACAAAGAGCAGCCATTTCCATCTTTTTTTCTGGGTGTAGAGGTTCATGCTGCAAAAGTACAAAAAAATCCCGCGTTCACACGCGGGATTTTTTATCGAAATGAATCGTTTCGTTACTTCTTCACGACCTTGACGGTGGTGACGGCAGTGCTGTTGGCGATGCGTACCATATAGACACCCGGTGCGAAGCCGCTGAGGTTGAGCTCTGTGCGCACGTCGGTGACTTTGGTGGCGATCATCAGCTTGCCGAACATGTCATATACGTTGAGGTCGGCGCCGATGGCGTTGCTTTCAACGGTGACATTGCCAGTAGTCGGGTTCGGGAAGATGTTGGCGCTGATGCGGTAGTTGTCCACACCAATGGTATCGGTGCCGTAAACGAAGGGCACGCCGGTGCTCCAGTCGGAGAGGTCGTCGGCAGCGCAGATGGACTGCACATAGACGATGGCGTGGTCGCCATCATTCAGGCCGCTGGTGATGGTGTAGAGGTGCGTGGAGCTGTAGGCACGTACAACAGTGTCGTTGCCTACCACCACGATGACATTGTAGCCACCAGGAGCGTCGCCCGTCCATCTGACCACATAGTTGGAGTCGATGGTCACACTGTCAGGTGCTGCGCAAGGTATGCGGCCGGCACCGACCACGACATCATCCAAATAAATGTAGTCGTCACCGTACCCGTTGTCACTGGTTCCTTTGAATACAATGACCACTTGGTCGTAGGCCGCAAGGTTTTCCAAAGAGATAGTGGTATCCATCCAGCTATCAACATGACCCTCGCTTAACACGGCCGTGGTATAGGTATTGCCTCCATCGGTGGAAACAAATACGGAGAAGTTACCTACAACAGTGGAGGAATAAGTGTAACCCGGATACTTGTACTTAAATGAGAGTTGCGGAACTGCTGTCATCTGGGTCAGATCCAATACAGGGGTCTTCAACACATTGGTGTTACCATTGGAATTGTAATAAGACTCGAAACTCACACAGGCACCCGTATGTCCATCGCTATTATAAGACCATTTATAATCATTGTTGGTAGTAGTGCCTTCATCATTGTTCCAGCAGGCAGGGATACCCGAAGTAAGCGTATTGAAATCTTCGGAGAATTCATTTTCATCCGTAACCACAATTATGCCACATGCTGTTGAAGCGGTGATGGCACGGCTCCAATCAGACTCGTCCTCATCCGTGCAGTTGGCCTTCACCTGAATGGTATAACCAGTAGAGGCATTAAGGTTAGGAATGGTGAACGGGTTGGTGGGAGCAGCCACTTCTGTGGTGCCGTTCAGCAAGATGGTCCAGCCATTGACAGGAGCCGTCTCGTTTTGGTCAGTCCACTGAACCGTAATGGAGTTGGTGGTAGTCAGGCTGTCAATCACAGTTACATCAAGCGGCTTCAAGCAGGTAGGAATATCCTCAATGACAATATCGTCAATAGTACAGTAATAGTAGTTATCGGAAGTACCCGTCCATCTGAAGGCGATACGGGAACCAGCGGGAACCGAACTTACATTCACTTCATGAGTTTCATATCGGTTGCTGCCAGAATAGTAATTGTTCGGCACAGTTTCTATTGCTGTAAAAGCAGAGGCAGCCAACGAAGTGACATAGCCAACCGTGAGGGTACCATTCGTAGCACTGCTCATGGCCGTAGCAAAAACAATCTGCTTGCCGTTGAGACCGTCTAATTCGGGGAGCACTACGTAATTGTTCAGCCCATAATCATACTCATAATCATAATCATAATAATAATCATAATAATATTCAATACCCGCTGTCATAATCACACAATTGTCATTGGCCGTCGGGCTATAAGAAGAAGAATTATAAATATGGGGGCGATAACTGGAGTAGTAAGAATCGCCGGTATAGATGTAGTCCCAGCAACGCGGCAGAATACCAGTAGAAGTAGAAGTATAACTGGATGCTGTATAGCCGCTGAAATCTTCGCTGTAACCTTCGGCGGAGCGGATGCCGCAGGCGGTGTAGAAGGTCACCTCGTCGCTCCAGTCGGAAATGTCGGTGGCGTTGCAGTTGGTTCTCACTTTCACGGTATATAACGTGGAGGGAGTGAGGTCAGTGAGTGTGAACGGGTTGGTGTTTGCAACCACTGTCGAGTCGTTCACCATAATCGTCCAACTGGCGGGTGCATCCGTGTTGCGGTCGGTCCAATACACCTTGGCCGTGGTGCCGGTGATGCTGTCTTCCGGAACTCTCACATAGATAGGCGTGATACAATCGGGAATATCCTCAATCTTGATGTCGTCGATGCAGCAGTAGTAATAGGAGGTGGTAGCCGCCCACTTGAAAGCGATGCGGGCACCGGCAGGCACCGTGTTGACAAACACTTCGTGCAACACATAGCGGGTATCCGTATTATTATAGTTGTTGTTCGGAATGGTATCCAACATCACAAAAGTGGAAGCATCCAATCCTGTGACATAACCGACCGTGAGATTTCCAATGTTTGCATTATCCATAGCTGTGGCGAACTTCATCCATTTGCCGGTCAATGTATCCATTTCAGGCATAATGGCATAGTTTGCATTGCCGTAGGTTGAACTGCCGGCCGTCATAATGATGCAGTTGTCGTTGGAAGTCGGAGAATAATACGTTCCCTTGTACATGTGAGGCTTGTAGCCAGCACTGCTACCTGCATAGATGTAGTCCCAGCAAGCAGGCAAATAGCCATCGGCATCATTTATGCTGGTGGAAACGCCTGTGTAGCTGTTGAAGTTCTCGACATAGCCGTTGGCGGCCAACGGTTCGCACGGGGTGGAGAAGGTGGCCGGCACGCTCCAGAGGGAGGTGTCATTGACATTGCAGAGGGTGAGCACCGTCACCGTGTAGTCGGTGTTGGAGGCCAGCTGGTCGAAAGTGAAGTTGGTCGTCTCGACGAGGGTGTCCACGTCCGTGGTACCGTCGCTGATACGGAGCATCCAGCCGTTTTCGGGATCGGGCGTGTTATTCTCGCGCCAGCTGAAGGTGGCCTCGTGTGCAGAGATGTTCGTAACGGTCAGATCGGTGGGCTTCATGCAGTTGGGAGCATCAATGATGGCAATATCGTCGATGCAGGCGTATTTGGCTGTAGAGGAACAGTTGAAATCCCATTTGAAAGCCAAGCGGGCACCGTCGGGAATGTTCACCAACTCAAGGGTATGCTCAGCATAACGGTTGGTGGCGTCATTGTGGAGATTGGTCGGAACGGTTTCAATGAGCGTGAAGGTGGTGGCATCCTCAATATCGGTCATGTAACCCAATGAGAAAATACCTGCCGCATCGCTCATGGCCGTGGCGAACCTGATTTGTTTACGGTTCAGGTCGGTCAACGGCAGCATAACGGCATAACTGGCTCCGATGGTAGTGTTGGAAGGCATAATGATACAAGTGTCATTGGCAGTGGGGCTGTAGCTCGAACCCTTGTAAATATGCGGACGGCTATAGTTGCCTGTTGCATTGGTAACGAGGTAGTTCCAGCAGGCTGGCATATTGTCGGTAGTGGAAATAGCAGAAGTGGTCGGAGCATAGCCAGTGTTGAAATTCTCGGCATAGCCTTCGCAGGAAACAGGCGTACACGCGGTAGTGAACGTCTTGGTGTTGCTTGCGTTGGAAGTGTCGGTAGCCGTGCAGAGGGCGTGTACCGTCACCGTGTAGCGGGTGTTCTCGCGGAGGGTGTCAATGGTGAGCGGATGGCTGTTCACCAAGATTTCCTCATTATTGAGTACCAGAATCCACTCTTCTTCGCCGTCACGGCCAGTCGTCCAGTCGAGGATGACAGAGTTGTCCGTCACATCCGAATAGGTAAGGTTGGTGGGTTCGAAGCAGGTGACCGTAGTGGTGAAATTCACCGGAGTGCTCCATGCACTCTCGCTGATTTCGGAGCAGTTGGCTTTCACCTTGACGGTGTAGCGAGTTTCCGGCACCAGATTGACGAGGGTGATGAAGGTGGTGTCGCAGGTGGCCGTAAGGGTAACCGTATCGTTGTATGTGCACTCCACGGTCCAGCCTTCGGGAATTTCCTCGTTGCGGTTGTCCCAGCTGAGGGTGGCGGTGCGGGCCGTCACGGTGTCCACGCTTACCGTGGTGGGCGGCAGGCAGTCAGGAATATCCTCAATCTTGATGTCATCGATACAGCAGTAGTAGTAAGAGGAACCATCGTGTGCCCAACGGAAGGCGACACGGGCATTGGCGGGAACCGTGTCAAGCGACACCACATGTGTGGCATAACGGTTGTCTCCATTGTAATAGTTGCTCGGAACGGTAACCATGGGTGTAAATGCGTCGGCTGTCAAAGAGGTTACATAGCCGACCGTAAGAATTCCATAACTTGCATTCTCCATGGCCGTGGCAAATACCATCTGTTTTCCTGCCAGACTTTCGAATCCGGGCAATACTGCAAAATTCTCAGCACCATAAGAGGAATAACCCGCCGTCATAATCACGCAAGTGTCATTGGCGGTCGGACTATAATAAGAACTTATGTAAAGATGCGGTTGATATCCCGTGGAAGTACCCGTATAGATATAGTCCCAGCAGTCAGGAAGAATACCGTTGGCATCAGAAGCGGAGGTAGATACAGAAGAATGGCCAGAGAAATTCTCGGCATAGCCTTCGGCGGAAGCCAATTCGCACGGGGTGCTGAAGCTCACCTCCTCGGTCCATGCGGACTCACCATCGGTGCCGCAGTTGGACATCACCTTCACGGTGTAGTCTGTGTTGGCAGCAAGGTTCGGAAGAGTGACGGTGGTGTCCTGTGACGTGACGGTGTACGTATTTTCGCCGTCGGTGTAGCTCACCGTGTAGCTTTCGGGAGCGGTGGCATTGGTATCAACCCAGTGTACAATGGCACTATTGGCGGTGAGGGAGCTGTCGGGAACCAACACAGCAATAGGCTTATTGCAGGTGGGAATTCCACCCACTTCCACATCATCAAGATAATAATAATAACTAGAATAGTAACTATATGAACCCGTACCTTTGAAAACGATGACCACCTGATCATAAGAATCGAGATTCTCCAATGCAATGGTTTTCTGTGTCCAACTGCTTGCAGTAGCTAAACCTTCAGCAAGCGGAGTAGTGTAAGTTTCCCCACCGTCGGTGGAAACATATACGGAAAAATCATAAGAACCATTTTTCTTGTAATAGAAACTGAGCTTCGGATCCGTCACCTGTGTCAGGTCCATAACAGGTGTTTTCAGCATATTGGTTCCTGTTGTTGACGATGCACTAAAATACACACATGCACCCGTGTTGCCAGAGGAATAATATCCCCATTTATAATAAGAAGAAGTAATAGTACCCTCGTTGTTGTCCCAGCAGGTGGGGATTCCGGAGGTGAGGGTATTGAAGTTCTCGGTGAAGGGAATGTTGTTGGTCACCACGTAGGGTTCACATTCGGTGGTGAGGGGGGAAGCAGTAGCCCAAGCGGAAGTGTCGGCCACATCGCAGAAAGATCTCACTTTCACCATGTAGGTGGTGGCGGGGGTGAGGCCAGTGAGAGTGACAACGGTATCGTAGACAAGGGTGTCCGTACTCGTGTTGCCAGTGCCGTATCTTACAAACCATGTATCCTCGTCACGGCCAGGCCTCCATGTGAAAGTGGCGCTGGTGGAGGTGACGGTGGTGTCAACCACGGTGAGATTCGTGGGTTTCGGGCAGGAGACGAGCGTAGTGAACGTAACGGAGGAGGTACTCACGTCGGAGCTGTCATTTCCCGAGCAGAGTGCCTGCACATTCACCGTATAGCGGGTTTCGGGCGTGAGGCCTGTGAGGAGGAAGGGGTTCTCGTCGGCGGGCACCAGGATGGTGTCGTTCACCACGAGCAACCAGTTTCCGGTAGGCTCGTCGCCAGGGTTGTTGTCGGTCCAGCCAATAACGGTGGAACGGGCCTGTACATCGTCCTTCGTCACATTGGTGGGTTTGTAGCAGGTGGGCGGCACTTGGACATAGATGTTGTCCACATGCACGTCGAAGTCAGCATCATCAGAACCAGTAGCACCATAAAAAGCAATCTTTACAGTGCCGCCAAGGTATTCGTCCAAGGAGATGGTGTAATTGGTACCCGTATTGGAGACGGAGGCGAACTCGTAATCATAGTCGGCGCCCGTACCCCATGCGGTGGCGTTGCTTCTGCTCCATGTGGCACCGTTGTCTGTTGAGATGATCACCATGAACTCGTCATCGGCGGCGGGTTCGCCTGTGCCGGGGGCATCATTACTGTTGTAGTCAGTGATGGCCAAATCGAAATTCAGTTCCACGGAAGTGGCACCCGTCAGGTCGATGTTCGGGGTCACCAACCAGTACCTGTTGCTGCCATCAATATTCATTTTGTAATTATACGTACCCAAGCCATACGAAGTATAATACCAACCACTGGTAGTGGATGTAGGAAGAGTGCCGTCGAAAGCATCGGCAGCTTTTCCTGAATAACGGCTCCAGTCAGCCGGGAAAGTGGAGGTTTCGAAAGTCTCCACAAAGGGAATTCCGTAGGCTGTCTTGAAAGAAATGGAGGGGGCCCATTCGCTGTTTTCCTCGCCGCAGTTAGCTTTCACGCGGGCATAGTAGGTGGTATTGGGCGTGAGGCCGGTAATCAGTTTGAAGGTGTCGTCGGCCATCACGGAAATGGCATCGGATAAATCGGCTTCGGTGCCGTACTCCAACGTCCATGCGTTTTCCCCGCTGAGCGGTTTCCAGTTGAGGGTGGCGGTGCGGGCGGTGTTGCTTGCGCAGGCCAAATTTGCCGGCTTCTTGCAGGCGGGAGCCAAATCCACCACTACATCGTCAATAAAGCAGCTAATAGTCCCGTATGCATCAGAGGTATTGTCATACCATTTGAAAGCCAGGCGCGCCCCGTCGGGAATATCGTAACCTGCCAAGATATACTCGTGGGAAGCAGGCGATGTATAGGAAGTGCTCTCAATCTCTTCAATGGCATGGAAAGTGGCGGAAGTACTGCCAGTCATATAGCCCAAAGTGAGTTTTCCATAATCATCCCAATAAGATGAACAATACATACCTGTAACAAATGAAACTTGCATTGTACTAAGATTGTCTATCACGGGCAAAATAACATAGTTGGTACTGCCATAAGAACTTCCACCAGCATTTATCACCAAGCAGTTGTCGTCAGCCGTGGGGCTGTAGGAGCCGTTATAGACATGCGGGGCGTAGCCTGCGCTGCTGCCCGTATAGATGGTTTCCCAGCAGTCGGGCATCTCGCCGGCTGTATAATAAGCCGTAGCTTCGTAGTCGGTGAAGGGTTCGTTGAGATTGGTAACGGCTTCGCAGGGAGTTTTGAAGGTTCCCGGCAGCACTCTCGCTGCACTCATTCCGTCGCTGCCACAGTCGGCATACACGCGGGCTTTGTAAGTGGTTTTTTCTTGGAGGGTTTCAATGGTCTTGAACGTATCGTTTACGGCTACCGATTCCGCCCATTCCCATTCCGTGTCATCCGCAGTGGTGTATTCCAATACCCAAGAGGTTTCGCTGCCGCCGCGGCTCCAGTTGAAGGTGGCGGAGGAGGCGGTGATGTTGGAAACGGCAAGGCTGCCCGGCTTCGCACAAGCGGAGGGAGTTCCCGCTGTGTAGGTGAACGTAACCTTGGGAAGGAACTGCTGACTTGATCCCGTAGCAGGAAGTGTGGCTGAAAAAGGAGAAGAAGAGTTGTACTTATATAACGCTGTATTAGCACTTTGAGCTACGCCGTTCCACTCTACGTATTTATAAGTTCCCGCAGTAGTCTGGGCAAAACCTATCAAAAGGTTCCCTCCTCCGTAGCTGAATTCATCAACGTTCACTTCCATTTGATTATCACTAATAGAGAGGCTGCCTGTAGAAACTACGGTTAAGCTCGTCCAATCTACAAAAGAAGTACTGGAGAAGACAGTATTGTCCACTTCCGCTAAATAGCAATTAAATTCTGCATTACCCCATGAAATGTTAGAATAATATGAGGTAGTGTAAAACACCATTTTGGTTATGGTACTGCCCGACATGGCTGCCAAATCTGAAGCGGGAATAATAAATTGCGTGAAGTTACCATAGTCACAATAACTTCCATAGAGGGGAATATAGCCATTAGAGCCTGTCCCGTCGTTCACGGTCAGGGGTTCCTGTCCGTACGATGCCAACGGCAGCAGGGCTGTCATCAGCATCAGCAAAAATAATCGTAGTTTTTTCATAATAAAAAGGTTTTAGTGAATAATATACTATTTGTCTGTCTTTTTGGTTTTCAACACATTAATGTTCAAAATTCCCCAAATAAAATTTGGGAGAATGGGCGACAAAGATACAACAATAATTGGATTGTGGCGGCGGGGAAAAAAATTTTTTACGGGGGAAGGTTCCGCCAGCTGGCAGCGGGCGGAATGGTGAGGCGGCACGCAGGTGTCAGGTGTCAGGTGTCAGGTGATAAGTAATAAGTAATAAGTAGAGGGGGGTGCGGGGGCAACCTCATACCTTCTACCTCATACCTTGCACTTTGAGCCGCAAGGCCTTGCGGCTCTACTTCATAACTTTATAAACTTGCAACCCCTACGAGCCGCACTTGGAGTAGCCGCAGTTGGAGCAGCAGAGACAGCCCTCCTTGTACTCCATCGTGTTCTCCTGTCCGCACTTGGGGCAGACCACGCCTTTGGCCTTGGTGCCGTCCTTGATGAATTTCTTGAGGGCACGGATCACACCGTTCTTCCATGAGTTGATGGTCTCCTCCTTGAAGTTGAGACCGCCGATGATGTCGCACACGTTCTCGATGGGGAGCCCGTGGCGGAGCATGGCGGAAATCATCTTGGCATAGTTCCAGAATTCGGGGTTGAAGCAGCGGTTGAGGCCGCTGATGGTGACCGGGAATCCGTCGCAATCCTTGTACTGGAAGTCGTACGATTTGGTGCCGTCCTGATGGCGGTTCTTGATGATGACACCTTGGGTCACGCTCTTGGGCATCGGCATACGCTCCTCATCACTCTTGCCGGTGAAGATTTCGTACGGGGTGCCGTCCTCGCGGAGTCCGACGAGAGCCACCCACGCCTCATTGTTGTTGCGGAAGCGGATGACATCGGCTTTCAACTCGCGCGGACGTTTCAGGTTCTGCACCGGTTTCTCCTCCTCTTTCGGTTTTTCGCTGATGCCGACGAGGACGCCATCGCGGGAGCCGTCGCGATAGACGGTCATGCCCTTGCAACCGCACTCCCAAGCCCGCTGGTAGAGTTGGCCCACCGTCTCTTCGGTGGTGTCTTTCGGCAGGTTGATGGTGACAGAGATGGAGTGATCGACCCACTTCTGGATCATGCCCTGCATCTCCACCTTCTTGATGTAGTCGGTGTCGTTGGCCATCGCCTTGTAGTAGGGTGATTTGGCCACGATTTCATTGATTTCCGCCTCCGACATGTTGCTGAAGGTGGTGGTATCGTAGCCGTTGACCTCAGCCCATTTGAGGAATTTCTGGTGGAAGACGAAGAACTCCTCGAACTGGTCGCCGTTTACGTCGCGGACGATGGTGCGGTCAGACTTGATGTCGTTGGGGTTGACTTTTCTTCTGCGCTTATAGACCACGTTGAAGGCGGGTTCGATGCCTGAGGTGGTCTGGGTGCAGATGCTCACGCTGCCGGTGGGGGCGATGGTGAGCAGGGCGATGTTGCGGCGGCCGTAGCGGGTCATACGGTCGTACAGTTTCTCATCGGCTTTCTTGATACGCTGGATGAACGGGTTGCGGGCTTCCTTGACGCTGCTATAGACGGGGAAGGCGCCGCGTTCTTTCGCCATGGTGACGGAAGAGCCGTAGGCGGCCAGGCAAAGCTGCTTGTGGATTTCGGTGGAGAAGGCGTTGCTCTCGTCGGTGCCGTAGCGGATACCGAGGGCGGCGAGCATGTCGCCTTCGGCGGTGATGCCGAGGCCGGTACGGCGGCCCTTCAGCGACTGTGACCGGATCTTCTGCCAAAGGTCGCGTTCCACCCGTTTGAGTTCCTCCGGCTCCGGGTCGCTTTCGATCTTGTTGAGAATCTGATCCACCTTTTCCAATTCGAGGTCGATGATGTCGTCCATCAGGCGCTGGGCGCTGGCGACGTGCTGTTTGAACAACGGCATATTAAAGGTTGCTTTGTCCGTGAATGGGTTATCAACGTAGCTGTACAGGTTAATGGCTATCAGACGGCAGCTGTCGTACGGACAAAGCGGAATTTCGCCGCAGGGGTTGGTGGACACGGTGAGGAAGCCGTCGTCGGCATAACAGTCGGGAACGGCTTCGCGGTGGATGGTGTCCCAGAAGAGGACGCCGGGTTCGGCCGACTTCCATGCGTTATAGACGATTTTGGTCCACAGTTTGCCTGCGTCGATTTGTTGAACAACTTTAGGATTCTTTGAATTAATCGGGTATTGCTGGGTATAGGGCGTGCCGTTCTTGACACACTCCATGAACTCGTCGTCGATCTTGACGGAGACGTTGGCGCCGGTGATTTTCCCTTCGGTCATCTTGGCGTCGATGAACTTCTCGGCGTCGGGGTGTTTGATGGAGACGGTGAGCATGAGGGCGCCGCGGCGGCCGTCTTGGGCCACTTCGCGGGTGGAGTTGGAGTAGCGTTCCATGAAGGGCACGAGGCCGGTGGAGGTGAGGGCGCAATTCTGCACGCCGCTGCCGGCGGGACGGATGGCGGACAGGTCGTGGCCGACGCCGCCGCGCCGTTTCATCAGCTGCACCTGCTCCTCGTCCATCTGCATGATGCCGCCGTAGGAGTCGGCGTTGTCACCGTTGCCGATGACGAAGCAGTTGGAGAGGGAGACCACCTGATAGCGGTTGCCGATGCCGGCCATCGGGCTTCCCTGCGGGATGATGTACTTGAAGTCGCGGAGGAGTTCAAAAATTTGGTCCTCACTCATCGGGTTGGGGTAGTGCCGTTCGATGCGGGCGAACTCGCGGGCGAGGCGGCGGTGCATATCGTCAGGGGTACGTTCCACCAGCTTGCCTTCTTTGTTCTTGAGGGCGTACTTGTCGATCCACACGCTGGCGGCCAGCTCGTCACCGTGGAAGTAGGCGGTGACATCCGGAAAAATTTCCTTTTTTTCGTACGTCTGTGCATTCTCGTCCATCTCCGGTATGTCGGACCCGAATTGAAAAACGGGTGTAGAAACTTGTTCGTTTTCTGTCATATTTTCCATTTGTTGATTTCTTGCCGCCAACAGGGAGGATTCGGCATTTTTCTGTTCCATCTCTGTCAGTGGTTCGTTTTCAAAAAGGGTGTACTCATTTTTCATACAAGTCGCATTTAACGTTGAATAAGCAGACGTTTTTATTGGCTGATTATTAGGTGTTTATAAAATAATTCTTGGGCTTTGAAAGCGATGACAAAAGTATTTTTTTTGCCCCGATTTTCAATGAGAAATTTGCAGTTATTTTCAACAATTTTTCGTTGAAATTTTTATAAACTGACTTATAGCGATTTACAATTTTCCCAGAAAAAAATTACACAAAAGGGGAAGTTATTAACATTTTTTGGCATAAAAATTACAGTTACGGTCAAAGGACAAATTTCACGTTCCCGCCTTTTTTATTTTAAGGTATATAGTTTTTATTGTAAATCAGTTTGTAATTCGATAATCTTAAAATTATCTTTTAAAATCCCATTCGATTTCCCGAATTTGTCGTACTTTTGCGGGCTAAAATCTAAAAATTTAAGAATGACTGACAAAAAAGAAATCGGTAATGAGGGCGAAATGCTCGCCCGCGACTACCTGTTGCAGCAAGGCTATGCCATTTTGGAGTGCAACTGGCAATACGGACATCTGGAAATTGACATCATCGCAATGAAGGAGGACATCTTGGCATTTGTGGAGGTGAAGACCCGTTCAAGTGCGGCGGTCAGCGAGCCACAGATGGCGGTAAACCAGCAGAAACAGAAGAACATCATTCGGGCGGCCAACGCCTATATCCTGAAGAACGGCTTCAGCTGCGAGGCTCGCTTCGACATCATCACGGTCATCAAGAACGAAAAGGGAACGCAGATAGAGCATCTGCCCGACGCCTACGGCCCACGGTGGTGAGGGGAGTTCATCAAGTTTATCAAGTTCATCAAGTTATAAGGTAGAGCCGCACGGTCGTGCGGCTCAAAGGTGCAAGGTCGCTTTCGCACAACCCCTCTTCATACCTCCTACCTATTACCTATCACCTGACCCCTGTCACCTGACCCCTATCACCTAAAACAAAGCAGGGCCGCCATTCCCGACAGCCCCACCTTTCAGTTTTCAATTTACCGTTTTCAGTTTTCCGTTTACTCGTTGCGGACGCAACGGACGGAAGCACCATAATCCTTATAATAAGTGTTATAAGTCGTTGACGCACTCACCGAAGTATAGCCAGATTCCCCAGCCGATGGATTGGTCAAACGCAACGGATAGACACGTTCATTTGTATTTTCTTTCGTACTCCAGAAATTGGCGTATATTGTGCCGTCGGACATGGCGCCAGAATTCATAAATTCTACTGTAGCTTCACCTGCCGGAACAGCATTGAAGTCTTTTTCGTTACCGAAGCAGTAGTTCCAATCGCACGAACCAGCCAACTCAGTAGCAGAGGTTACAGAGTTCAAGAGCGTATTAAAATCTTCTTGGGTCGGGAGGTGCCAGCCTTTAGGACAAATGCCTCGGCGATTATAGGGGTACGACCAATACGACTCGGATTGCCCTGCCTGAGGCAACTCATTGCCATCATAGATATCCATGGCGGCGCACCAGTTATAGTACAAACCATAACGTTTAGATATTGAGGTTTCTTGGTCATTCAAATACCATTGGGCCACTTTTGATCTTTTAGACATAGTGAAATTGTTGCCCGAAGCACCAAGCGGATTCACAATATAAGTACCGGTAAGCGGGCTATGTGTGCAGCGCATATTTTCCCTCATCCAGCACTGTTCACCAATCTGCACCACAGAATAGATATTGCCGTCATAATCGGTAACAGAAACGATACCTTCACCATTGGTGTATTCATAGCCATCATTCTTGGTTCCGTTCAGACCATTGTTTTGATACTCGGCGCCTTGGTGAGCAGTACCTGTACATGGGAAGCGGGCAGCATTTGTCACCGTAACCTCCTTAGTGGCCGAACAACCGGAACCGTTGGTAAGTGTAATGGTATAAGAACCTGCTGCCGTGTAAGTGTGTTCAGGACCTGTTGTAAAGGAAGATGCCGGACCTACCTGAGCAGCCGAACCGTCACCCCAGTTGATGGTGAAGTTTCCGCTGATTCCATTGCTCGTACCATTGTTTGAAGCAGGACGTGATATTAGTTTTACCGACAGTGTATCCGTTACTATATTACAATCGGGAATCACATTGGAAGGCGTAGAGAATGATTGGAAGAAGGAAACAACTTTATCGGGTTCACCCTCTTTCGTCGCACGACAGGCTATTTGTGGATGCGGATCCCCAGAATACGGGTAGGAAGAGTATGTAACAGTACATGTCCTGTTAACCTCGTCTATCGTGGGATTAAGTGTTGCTGGAGAAACGCTCCAAGTTATGGTGTAACCGGTCAAGTCAGCACTTGGATTTTCACTCGAAAGGACAGCGGTATAGGTAACCGTGACAGGATAGTATGAAGTATAAGGATAATTGTTGCCATTCGTGGTACAGAACTGCACCGAGGGATGGTCATTATCAACCGTAAGGGACACATCACTGGGAGATGTCGCTCCATCATCTGTCGTATCACGCACGCAACGGACAGACATCAAATTGTAGGTCGTATTATAATATGAACCTTTAGTCATAGTGTTATTGTCATTAACTAAATTGTAACTATCAGCACTTCCTCCTGATGTAGTACTCTGTGTAGAAGACCAATAATACGTCCCCGAATATTCATATTCACCACCATTTAAAGACACATAGGATGCAGGCAGTGCCGAGAATCCGCTACTGTTACGATCTGTCCTGTCATAGGCACCTGGTTTAGTAGTGTTGAGCTTGACCTCCCAATCACAACCTGTTGCCAATTCAGCAGCGGTATTGGCACTCTCTTCCGCCATTAAAACGTCCCATTCCCCCGCTGTTGGGATATGCCAACCCTTGGGACAGATTCCACGATGATGAGGTGATTGAATGTTTCCTCTCGCATCCCAACTCATTGTTAGCGTATTAAATTCTCCATTCATACTTCTATAAATGTCCATTGCTGCACACCAATTATACAACAATCCGTAATGCATTGGAGCATAGCTAAGACTGTCATTATTAAACCAATGTGCGGCTTTCCCCCCTGTTGATTTCCAATATTTTTTATCACTTGTTGCGCCTGCTGTTTTTACAATATAGTTGTTTGTGTTAGGGCTATGAGTACAGCGCATATTCTCAGCCAACCAGCACTGACTACCGATTTGCACCACAGGATAAACATTACCGTCGTAATCTGTCACACTAACTATTTCATTATTACTGTTTGTAACTTCCAAGCCATCGTTGGCATTGTTGTATCCATTGTTCATATAGTCACTACCCGTATGTGGTGAAGAGACCACACAAGAGGTGACAACAGAATGTTTTGCTTCAATAGTCTGTGAGACGGAGCATCCACTGGAGTTAGTAGCTACAACCGTATAGATACCGGGTGTTGTATAAATGTGATCATCAGCCGTTGTAGGATTGGTCGTAATAAAACCATCTCCCCAATCCACATCGGCCGTAATATCATTTTTAGGTGTTACCATCATAGAATCCGCGCAAAGTGTCATACTGGGAGGACTGGGTCTAGAACTAAGATTAACCCGAACTCTTGAAGCAGTCAATTTTATGCTTGGATCCGCCACATTGGTAGCTGTACAATTTACATCATAGTTAATCCCTGTTCTATTAGGTTTTATTGACAACGTATTACTATCTATTACCATAGCGCCATCAAGATAACTACCTGTTCTTGAACAAGTCCAAGAATAAGTATAATCACCCACCGCAATAGTTTCATCAGATAGTGAAGCTATTAAATCAACAGAAGACCCTTGACACAATACAGGATAATTGCTGGGAGCCTTAACCGAAATAGTAAGTGTAAGAGGGCCGCCGCTGGTCGTAGTCTTCGGTCCGACAATGGTGGTACCGCTACTATTTGTCACCTTGGCCATCACGCAATAACTTGTACTGGCAGAAAGTCCTGTCACAGGTATTGTGTAGCTATCTCCGGTATGAAGAGTTTCTGAAATTGTAGTGGAAATGTATCCGTCGTCATTAGGACCACAATTACTGCCCTGTTTATAGAACACTTGCACCGTACCTTCTCCCTCCTCCATGAAATCCAAACCAGAAACAGTCACAGCAAATCCCAAAGGCCTTTCCGTCGGGTTTTGTAAAATTGCCATCGGTTTATGTCCCAACGTGCGCTCCGTTGCCACTGGCGTGGAAGTGGTGGTTCCTTCTTTATTTGTGGCAGATGCGGTCACGTAATAGTCAGTGTAGGAACTCAATCCTGTGAGCGTAATGCTGTTCGTCGTACTCGGCACACAGGTGGATTCACTCATATCACTGTTTTTGGAATAGCAGAACTGGTAACCAGTAATCGGAATGTACTCGCTGGTGAAGTCGGCAGTAACATCCATGGTCTCAAGGGTCGGATTTGTCAGACTGATGCTGTTAAACACCGGAGGTGCCGCATTCTCCAATGCCGTTATTCTTCTGTTCAAGCTGTCGAACACCGCCCACAGGTCGCAGGCGTTCACCACAATGTTGTTGCAGTTGGTTCCGTTGGTGGCATTAATGTCAAAGCCGCGAGGTACGGTGTTGGTACCGATGAAATTATTGTCAGCCGTGGTAAAGGCGATGTTTTCCGGAATGGTCGGGAAGTCGGCGCGGATGGCCGCTGCCGTGTCGTTCAGACGGGCGTTGGTG
>CAMVOL010000025.1 GCA_947169105.1 uncultured Bacteroidales bacterium
CGAGATTCCTCAATGTGACTGGAGTTCAGACGTGTGCTCTTCCGATCTACAATCTCGCTCAGGATTTCCGATTCGGCGGTGATGTCACGGCGTTTGGGCGCATTGCTTTCGCGGGTGCGGCGCGGGCGGAACTCCTCGTCACGGTCGAAGTTGCGGCGCGGGCGGTCGTCACGGTCGCGGTCGGGGCGTGCCTTGGAGAAGGAGCGCTTGGGGCGTTCCCCGTCGCGGTCGGAAGAGCGGCGTTTGTCACTATTGAAGGAGCGTTTCTTGTCGCTGTCGAAGGAGCGGCGGTTGCCGGTGCGTGCGGGGCGTTCGTCCTCGTCGCTGTCGTCGGAACGGCGGGGCTTGTAGCTCTTTTTCGGAGCGGAAGGGCGGCCGGATTCGCGCTCGCCATCGGGTTTGTCCTTATGGAAACTCCTCTTATTCTGAAACTTATCGCTATTATACATAATTTGAAAATTTGCGGCAAAGATACATGATTTTCGCTATCTCGGCTGCAGTCACCCATCGAAAATTATCAAATAAAAACGGCCCCGTAACGAATCACGGAGCCGCAAAAAAATTCAAAAAATATGAAAGGCTTAAATCATCATATTGGGCATGTCGTCCTCGCCGATTTCCTCGTCACGGGGACCGACGTTCCGTTGCAGGGAGGCCACCAACGAACCGATCATCTTGGTGAGTTCCATCAGCTGGCTGCGGGAAAATTCCTTATCCCCGTCATTCATAACACCAATACGCGAAGCGATTTCCGTATAGACGACACACTCCCGAACCGCACTTTTCGCCATTTTCAAATAATAAACGAATTGCGCCTTGTTGCGTGCGGAGCCTTCGGCAATATTCAAAGCGACATCTTGCGCGGATTTAACAAACGCTTCCGCAATAGTAGTACGGTAACTATCTGTCATTGAATCGGTTGTTTTATGCACCCAGCTAATATAATCTAATGCCTTGGCATAGATTCGCAAATCTTCAAATCTGAAAAAGCTGAAGTTGTTTTCCTGTTCGTTCATAATAATTGTTTTAAATTAGAAAAAGCGCGGCAAAGATATATAAAATTTTCAAATACACCGACTTTTCTTTAAAAAAATTTAAAAATAAGGCGATTTTTACGCAAAATCTTCAAATTATAACAATAATTTCACACCAAAACAGCAATATCCACCCAATTAATAACAAATCCTGAACGCTCCATCTTACGGAACCACGTCATTTGCCGCTTGGAGAACTGGTGGATGGCCGTATTCAGCTTCGCAAACATCTCCTCCTTGGAAATCTGATTCAAGAGATACATCGTAACGAACTTGTACTCCAGTCCATAACGAAGTAACTGGTTTACATTGGCCCCCTGTTTTATCAACGCCTCCACCTCCTCTATCATACCATTGTCAAGACGTTCCTTCAGACGGCGGGTGATGCGGGAACGGATCAGGTCGCGGTCGCCGCAAAGCCCGATGATGACGGATGGTATTTTCCTTGTATCATCCTTCCATTCAGGATGTTGCTGGTAGTAATACTCGATTTCCACCGCCTTGATGAGCCGCGGACGCTCGCACGTGTCAGTATGATTGTGCAACGCCCGGAACGATTGGAGGATTTCGGTCAGTTCCTCGTCGCTCTTGGCCGACAGTTCGACATAGAGCTGCGGGTCACGGGTGACGGGCGCGAGACGGTAGCCGCCGAGCAACGCCTCGATGTACATGCCGCTACCGCCGCACAGCACGATTTCGCGGCCGCGGCCCCGTATGGCATCCATCGCCACATAGGCCGCCTGCTGGTACTGCGCCACATTGTACTCCACTCCTGGCTCGGCGATGTCAATCAGGTGGTACGGAATCACCTGTCCGTCAATCACATAATCCTCCAGATCCTTACCCGTCCCGATGTCCATGCCCCGATATACCTGCCGTGAGTCGGCACTGATGATTTCACCGCCGAAGTCACGGGCGATACGGACGGCCAGACGGGTCTTCCCCGTCGCCGTCGGCCCCAGCACGGTGACAATCTCCTCGTCCCGCTTCGAACGTATCAGCTGGCAAATATCGTCGTAACTTTTGAGTTGTTCGGACATAATATTATCTAACCGAACTGTTAATAGTGGAAATTACTGCCACCGACAAACTCCCTGATAATGGAAACGCCGGGGATGTTCTTTTCAATAATGGGTTCAAAATAAGAGAGGAATTTAAGCAGACGGCAGGCTTCGGCATATTCCGGCACCGTCTCGGGCACCTCGTTCAGCACGGGCACGGCGTAGGGTTTGAGGATGCCCAACTCGTAAATGAGGGCGGTGTTGATCATGTCATCGGCATTTTCCTGATAGGGGAAAATGTTGCGAACCTCACCGTTACGCACGCTCTGCCAGCGTTTTAGCGTATCCAATGCGGAATAGCCGCGGTACTTGTGGTCGCGCACGATGCGACGGATGAGACGGTTGTCGCTGGTGGGTATCGGGTTCTGCGAGTCGATGGATATCGAGGTAAGTGCCGATACATATATTTTATATTTGGCTTCATCGGGCACGGAGGCGGTGAGGCGCGGGTTCAAACAATGGATGCCTTCCACCACCAGAATGGAGTTTTCCTCCATCTTTATGGTTTTGCCCTCCCATTTCTTGCTTCCCGACGGGAAATCGAACGTGGGCAGCGGCATCTCTTTTCCCTCCGCGAGTCCCAGCAATGTCCTATTAAACAACTCCAAATCAATAGCTTCCAGTGCCTCAAAGTCAAGATCTCCGTTTTTGTCGCGGGGTGTTTCGTCCCGTTCCACGAAGAAGTCGTCCACCGAGATCTGCACCGGCTTGTAGCCCAGCAGTTCCAGCTGGACCGAAAGTCGCTTGCACGAGGTGGTTTTCCCCGATGAGGACGGGCCGCAAATCAGCACCATTTTCACCTTCTTGCGGGCGGCGATATTATCCGCAATTCTTGCGAAATTGCGCTCCAGATTGGCCTCCGTCAGGTGGATAAGTTCGGCGATACTTCCGTCCAACACCTTGTCGTTCAAATCCATGACGTACGGAACGCCGAAGCGGCTGGCCCAGTCCTTGTACTCCTTATACACGGAAAACAACTTGGGCAGCATGCGTGTGGCGTTAATCTTTTCAGGATGGGCGCGCGACGGGGCCTTCAGCAAAAGCCCGCTTTCGTATTTCTCTAATTTGAAAGAAGTTAAATATCCCGTAGAAGGCAGCAGAAAACCATAATAGTAGTTGATGCAATCGTCCAACCGATAGATGCTGGTGTAGATACGGCTGCGGTGGCGGAACATCTTCTCCTTTTCGTCCATGCCATGGTTCCGGTACTCCTCAAGTGCCTCTTTTGTAGGGAGTTCTTCGCGTCTGAAGGGCAGATTCATCTTCACCAATTCCATCATACGCGATTCCAGAGTGCGGGCCACCTCTTCCGTCACCCCGCCCTCTAGTCCGTCCAAGGCACAATATTTGCCGCTGGAGATGGAGTGCAGGATACGCAGTTTCACCCCCGGAAGAATATCCTTAACCGCCTTGAACAAAAGAAAATAGAGCGAACGGCAGTACATCGCATTCCCGTAAAGGGAGGTGATATCAAAAAAGTCGATTTGTGACGGTTTGTGAATACGGTAGGTCAAATCACGCACTTTGTTGTTGACCAATGCTCCAAGAATAGGATACGGCAGTTTCACGTTTTCCTCCTTGGCGATTTCCATGATGGAAGTCCCGAAAGGATAATCTTTCTGTGTTTTTGTGTTTAAGCAGGAAATCGTAATCATTATAGTTCGGTTTGCAGGTTACGGCGGCAAAAATACGAAAAAATAGCCGTTCCGTTTCTGCAATTATTTGTATTTTTGCACCCTTGTTACGAAAGTCAAAAACTATTTATGAGAAAACTCAATAAGTTCATTCTGAAACTGATAGGCATCACGCCCGACTGCGTGAACATTCCGCCTGAAATTGAAAAGTGCGTCCTGATGTTCGCGCCGCACACCAGCTATATCGACTTTGTCATCGGAGCAATGTGCATCAATGTGATGGGTTTCAAGGCGACGCTCCTCATCAAGAAGGAGGCCTTCTTCTGGCCGCTCGGCCCCATTTTGCGCAAATGCGGCGGAATGCCCATTGACCGCAAGCACGTCAAGAAGTTCCCTATCTACGCCGCCGACTTCATCAAAAAGCAAGACAAAGTGGCGTTCCTCATCGCCCCGGAAGGCACCCGCAAGCTCAACCCCACTTGGAAGAAAGGGTTCTACTTCATCGCGATGGAGGCGGGAGTGCCCATCGTGCCGGGCTACCTCGACTTCCGCACCCGCAAAGGCGGCGTGCTGCCCGCCTTCTATCCCACCGGCGACTACGAAAAGGACCTTGCCGAACTCGAAAAGAACTATTATGGGATGTACGGCTACAATCGCGGCCAGTTCAACCTTGAAGACCGCAAACCGTACGCTTGGCCCGAGTGGCTCAAGCCCGGCGACCCCGAATATCAAAAATAAACCGCTATGAGAATCAAACTGTTCCTCCTGCTGATGGCCATCTGTCCGTTTTTGATGGCGCAAAATCCAATCAATCAGGTTAATAGCAAAGGAAAGAAACAAGGGTACTGGAAAAAGTACGACGACAAGAACGTCCTCCTGTACGAGGGCACTTTCGCCAACGATGTCCCAGTCGGTGAGTTCAAATACTATTATCCGAACGGAAAACTGAAAAGCACCACCAATTTCATCCAAGGTGTCCACAAAGTGCATACGGTGATGTACGACGAGCAGGGCAAGAAAGCCGCCGAAGGCAACTTCATCGACCAGCAGAAGGACAGCATCTGGAATTACTATAATTCTGCTGGAACCATCATCAAGACAGAAGGTTACAACAAAGGAAAGAAGGAGGGCGCGTGGCGCACCTTTTCCAGCCAGACGGGCACGCTGTTGGAAGAGGACTTCTATCGTGGCGACAAACGGAACGGCACCTGTCGCACCTTCTTCGCCGACGGCAAAATCAGCACCCGCATCGACTATATCGACGGACAGATGAACGGTGTCTCCGAAACCTACTATCCAGGCGAGCAGATTTTCATCCGTGGGATGTACCACAACGGGCTGAAAATCAAGACATGGGATACGTACGATGCCAATGGCAAAATCCGTAAGTCACAGGAATTCAATAACTCCCGTCTGCAACGCACCTACCTCTATCTTTATGCTGGCAACAACAGCCAGAAGGTGAATCAGGACCTGATTGCCTATTTCCACAAGGAGGGTACCCAGACCCGCATCTATACCCGCAACGGGAAGACATTCCTCAGTACCGAGACGTTCGAGACCGTCATCACCTTCCTCGACTTCGTCGATTTCTGCCTCATCAATCCGAGCTACGCCGTGGCATATCCCTGCATCATCAAGTACCGTCCGCTGGCCGAGGATACGGTGGAAGTGGTGCTCAGTCCAGCCACCGAAGAGCCGGTGATTTGTCAGGGAGATCAGGCCAAACAGATCAAGATGCTGTTTAACAAGGAAATACCGAAGGAATAGGTATGTCGCAAAAAATCGAGTTGTTGGCTCCGGCCAAGGATTACGAGTGCGGCGTGGCGGCCATCAACCACGGGGCCGATGCGGTGTATGTGGGCGCGCCGAAGTTCGGGGCACGGGCCACGGCGGGCAACTCCCTGGCCGACATTGAGCGGCTGTGCCGGTATGCCCATCTTTACCACGCCTCCGTCCACGTGGCCCTCAATACCATCCTCACCGACGAGGAGCTTGAGGAAGCGCGGAAACTGATATTCCGGCTGGTGGATGCGGGCGCAGACGCGCTCATCATCCAAGATACGGGCATCCTGCAGCTGGACATTCCGCCCATCGCCCTGCACGCCAGCACCCAGACCGACAACCGCACCCCCGAAAAGGTACTTTTCTGGGAGAAAGTGGGATTGCAACGCGCCATCCTCGCCCGCGAACTTTCGTTGGAACAGATTCGGGAAATCCGCCGCCAGACCACCATTGAGCTGGAGGCATTCGTGCATGGTGCTCTGTGCGTCAGCTACAGCGGCCAATGCTACATGAGCCACGCCTGCACCAACCGCAGTGCCAACCGAGGCGAGTGCGCCCAATTCTGCCGCCTCCCCTACACGCTCGAAGATGCGGACGGCAACGTGATACGCGAACACAGCCATCTGCTGTCGCTCAAGGATATGGACCGCTCCACCTATCTGGCTGAAATGCTGGATGCGGGCATCTCCTCTTTCAAGATTGAGGGACGGTTGAAGGGGATTGACTATGTAAAAAATGTGACGGCTTATTATCGTCAAAATATTGATAATCTGTTAGAAAAGGACAATCGTTATACAAAATCCTCTTCGGGAAAGGTGACGTTGAACTTCGTCCCCGACCCGCAAAAGACGTTCAATCGGGGAAAAACCGACTATTTCCTGCACGGGCGGGAGAACGTGATGGTGAACCCAGACACGCCCAAATCCATCGGTGAGCCTTTAGGCACGCTCGTTTCCGTTGAGGGACACAAGCTGCTGATTGACACGCAGAAGGAACTGCATAACGGCGACGGGCTCGGCTTTGTCAGTGATGACGGCGAACTTTGCGGCTTCCGCATCAACAAGGCGGAAGGACGGCGGGTGACCACCCTCGATCCCGTCGCTGGGCTTTCGTCGGGAATGCCGCTGTACCGGAATTTGGACGCGGCTTTCGACCGGCAGCTGGCGGGGGAGTCGGCAGTACGGAAGATCGGTGTGAATCTGACACTTTCGGAAACGCCTGGCGGCTTCGCCCTCACCCTCACGGACGAAGACGGAACGACTGTCAATCAGGAATTTGATTACAAGAAGGAACTTTCGCAGAAGGGCGAAGCCGCCATTGCCAACTTGAAGACGGCACTGTCGAAACTGGGCGGCACGCCGTTCTACCCGACGGGTGTGGAAGTACGAACCACGGCCGCTTACTTTTTCCCCGCCTCGGTGGTGAACGAGTGGCGCCGCACGCTCGTGGAGCGGCTGGCGGAAGAACGCCGTCGGTGTCATCCGCGCCCGAAAGGGAACGTCCTCACCCCCAACGATTTTCCGTTCCCGTCGCCCGACGGTGACACGCTCACCTATCGCGGCAATGTGATGAACACGAAGGCACGGGAGTTCTACAAACTTCACGAAATCAAAACGATAGAATCGGCCTTTGAAAAAAACGCCGTCGAAAATGCCGTAGTGATGACCTGCCGCCACTGCATCCGCTACACGCTCGGAATGTGCCGGAAACAAGGGAAGGTTGCGGACACGCCCCCTGAGCCGTGGCACTTGCGGACGGGAAAATTCCAGTTTAGTCTGGAGTTTGACTGCGCGCGGTGCGAAATGACGGTACGGTTGTGACGTAATTTTCTGTAATTTTGCCGCCTTAATTTGTAACTATGAAAAAACAGGATTGGATTCTCATTATCTGCGTGATAGCGGTGCTCACGCCGTTCTTCATTCCCGCCACCGGCTTCTTTGAATGGTTCAACACGGCCACCGCCACGCATCCGTTCATCATGGCATTCTTCAAGTTCGCCATTCTTGCCACCTTGGGCGAGATGCTGGCGTTACGCATCCGCAAGGGCGTCTATAATGAAAAAGGGTTCGGCATCGTGCCGCGCATGATGGTCTGGGGCTTCCTCGGAATGTGCATCACAATGGCGATGATCATTTTCAAAACTGGAACGCCCGCTTTTATGGCCAAAGTCGGCAACTGCGACTACAGCACTTTGATGGGCATCTTCACTGCACCGGAACTCACATGGGGCAAGGTAGGTATCGCCTTCTGCGTGAGTGTGGCCATGAACACGATTTTCGCTCCCGTGATGATGACCTTCCACAAGTGCACCGACATCCATATCACCCAGACGGGCGGAACGGTGGCGGGGCTGCTGAAACCCATGCCGATGAAGAAAATCATAAGCAGCATCAACTGGGAAGTGCAATGGGGCGTGGTCTTCAAGAAGACGATACCGTTGTTCTGGTATCCAGCACACACCATCACCTTCATCCTTCCGCCGAACCTGCAGGTGCTGTTTGCCGCCCTCCTTGGTGTCGCCCTCGGCCTCATCCTGGCGTTGACGGCGAAAGCGAAATAGCCATAGTTTATTCTCTCTTTTTCTTGGTAAATGCCACCGAATCGCCCCACGCGTTGTAGAGGACTTCGTGGTGGATGGCCTTCATCCGAAGGTCGAGGCAGGAGCGGCACTGTTCCGGCTTGTCGTTCACGCACGCCTTGTCGGGATAGATTAAGTAGTCTTCGCGGTACGCATTGGGCGTGAGGTTCGGCATGATGACGTTGGCGCCGGCTTGGATGGCCTTTTCGCGTCCCATCGGGTCAACAGTTTCGTTGGCGGTGGCCGCCACCATATTGATTTCCGGCATCATCAGCCGCAGGATGGCGATCATCTTGAGGGTGAGGCGCATCCGTTCGTCCGGGGCGGGAATCTGGTTTGCAAACTGATAGAGCGGGGTGTCGGGGTGCGGGATGTACGGCCCCATGCCCACCATCGCCACATCTTTGCTGCGGAAAAAGAGGAGGTCGTCGGCAAGGTTGTCGAGGGTCTGGAACGGAAGCCCCACCATCACGCCCGTGCCGGTCTGGTACCCGAGGCGTAGCAGCGTGTCGATACATTCTAACCGTTTGTGGAAATCGTGCCGTTCGTCACGAGGGTGGATTTTGTAATAGAGTTCCTCAGTGGAAGATTCGATACGGAGCAAGTATCTGTGCGCGCCCGCTTCGAACCACTGGCGATACACCTCCTCGCTTTGCTCGCCCAGAGAAAGGGTGATGCCGAGGGAACCGCCGTCAATCTCCTTGATTCGGGTGACAAGGCGGGTGATGCGGTCGGTAAATTCGCGGTCGTTACGTTCACCGCTCTGGATGGCCACCGAGCCATAGCCCAGCTGATGGGCCAGACGGGCACATTCCAGCACCTCGTCGTCGGTGAGGGCGTACCGCTCCACTTTGCGATTGTCGCTGCGTACCCCGCAATAGAGGCACGACTTGCGGCAGATGTTGCTCAATTCAATCAGTCCGCGCAGGTGGACTTTGTTGTCCAAAACGGATAGTTTCACCTCCAAAGCCCGCTTCAAAAGCTGTTCGTAGTCGTCACCTTCCGCGGCCAACAACTGGAGAAGATCCTCTTTTTCAAGGAAATTCTTCGATAAAAGATGGGCAATACTCATTCCGTATCTGCTATTCATTCAAAAAGCAAAAGCACATTTTATTCCTTCTTCGCGGACATGGAATGTAGGATGAGGTATCCGCAGAGGGCCACATACATCACGATGGCCGCAATGCCTGCCCACGGTGATTCGACGTATGCGGCGGGCATCGACAGGTCTGTGCCGGTGGAGGCCAGAATGGCGCTGATGACACCGAAGATGGCGGCACCTGCCAGCAAACCGGAGGCCAACAAAGTACCTTTGTCCTTACGCAGTTTGTTGATTTCGGCATCCTTGCTGCGGGAACCGACGTACCACGCGATGGCACCGCCCACCAGCAAGGGGATATTCAGCTGCAACGGGATGAACATACCGAGCGAGAACGCCAGTGCCGGAATGCCGATCATATCCAAAAGCAGCGCGATGATGGCTCCGACAATGTAGAGAATCCACGGAGCTCCCTGTCCCGACATCAGCGGCTCGACGATGGCGGCCATCGCGTTGGCCTGCGGGGCCACCAAGCCGCCGTTGTTGGCGTCGTAACCGTACGTCTTGGACAGCAGAATGATGACGGCACCCACCGTAAGTGCGGAAACCAACGTGCCGACGAACTTGAAAGCCTGCTGTTTGTAGGGGGAGGAACCGATCCAGTAACCGATCTTGAGGTCGGTGATGAAACCGCCCGCCATGGCTAATGCCGAGCAGACGATACCGCCGACAATCAGTGCGGTGACCATCCCGGCAGTGCCTTTCAGACCGACAGCAGCCAGAATGAAGGAGGAGAGGATCAGCGTCATCATCGTCATACCCGACACAGGGTTGCTGCCCACCGTGGCAATGGCCGTGGCCGCCACCGTGGTGAACAAGAAGGCGAAGATAAAGACAATCAGAAGACCCACAATCACCTGTGTCACATTCATTTGGAGTCCGCCGAAAGCAAAGAAGATGCCCATCACGGCCAGCAGACCGAGGAAGCCGAAAAGGATGATTTTCATCGAGATGTCACGTTGCGTGCGGAGCACCTGCTGCTGCGGGCTGTCGGCTGCGGCCTTGTTGCCCTTGAAGATCGTGCCCATCGAGGTCTTGATGACACCTGCCGACTTGATAACGCCAAGGATACCAGCCATGGCGATGCCGCCGATACCGATCAGACGGGCATAACCCTTGTAGATAAGGTCAGGATCCATCGTGTTCATCATCGTGCCGTCAGCGGCGACGCCGTAGCTGCCGAGCAGCGGCACAATCACCCACCACGACAGGAAGGAACCGGCGCAGATAATCGTAGCATACTTCAAACCAATAAGATAGCCCGTACCCAAGAGGATGCCGGTGCCGCTCATATTGAAGACGAACTTGTGGTCCATCGCCAGACGCTCGCCCCAGCCGGTCATACGGGTGGAGATGTTCTCGGCCCAGAAGTGGAAGGTGGTCATAAAGAAATCGTAAAGACCGCCAATCAAACCGCTGATGAGCAAAAGCTTGAGCTGGCTGCCGCCTTTCGCGCCGGAGACGAGAATTTCGGTGGTTGCCGTCGCTTCGGGGAAGGGGTACTTGCCGTGCATGTCGGAGACAAAATACTTGCGGAAGGGAATCAGGAAGAGGATACCGAGGAAGCCGCCAAAAAGGGAGGCGAGGAAAATCTGGAAGAAGTTGACATTCAGCTCCATTCCGGGGTTATTCTCCTGAATGATGTAGATGGCGGGCAAGGTGAAGATGGCGCCGGCCACAATCACGCCGGAGCTTGCGCCGATGGACTGGATGAGCACGTTTTCGGACAGGGCGCCTTTCCGTTTGGCGATGGTGGAGGCCCCTACGGCGATGATGGCAATCGGGATGGCGGCCTCAAACACCTGGCCGAAGCGAAGTCCGGCGTAGGCCGTCGCTGCGGAAAAGATGATGGCCATAATGATACCCCACACGATCGTCCAAGCGTTCAGCTCGGGGTATTTCTTCTCGCCCAACAGGATGGGTTTGTACTCTTCGCCCTCTTTCAGTTCGCGGTAAGCGTTCTCGGGCATTTTCACCTCGTTTTCCTGCAACAAGGTCTCTTCGTTTTCTTGGTTCATATCGTAAAAAATTTAAAATGATTCGATTTGCAAAAATCGGCGGCAAAGATACAACATTCCCGCGTATCGGCCTTACGATATTGAATATAAAGTTTCAGTGAAAAATGCAGATCGATTCTCAACTCGTATGCGGAAATTTTGTTTCAAACACGTATCCGAAGCCGGGGCGACTTACGATGCATTGGGCGTAAGGGCCCAGTTTCTTGCGCAGACGGGTGAGGTGTACGTCAACGGTTCGGTCGGTAATGATGATGCCGGGCCAGATACTGTCCATGATTTTCTGGCGGGAAAACACTTGGTCTCGGTTTGAAAGGAAGAGGAGAAGAATATCGAACTCCGTGCGAGTGAGACTGACGGGGTGACCGTCGATACTGGCCGTCTTGCGGTCAAGGCTGATGTGAAGCCCTCGGAAAGAAAAAAAAAGCTTGTCAAGGCGGGCTTCAACGACATTCATCACATAGTCACCGAGTTTCTCGCAGTCGGCAATGATGTCGATGTAGATTGAACCGATGGCGTACGAATAGTGCTGAGCGTCAATATCCCGGATGCTTTCCGTCTTGAGCCGGTCGCGCAGGGCGTTGATGTCACGCTCAATTTCCTGTGAGGTTTCAATGCTGAGGTCTTCGCGCCGCCCGCTGACAACGACCATCATCTGTGTAAAAGCCTCATTCACAAGCTGCATCATCTCATACAGATGGTCATACTGTTGGTCGGTAAAATCTTCCCGCACATCGTGGCGGTGCCGAACAGAGCGCGCTATTTTGTAGCAGGCGTCGCCAATGGATTCGAGTTCACCGATCTGACGGAGCATGTCGTTGATTTTCCGTTTCGTTTCGTCCGAAAGATGCCCATTGCCGACTTTCTCCAGATAGGAGGCAATCTCCATCTCCATATTGTCGGCAATGTTTTCATACTTGACGATACGCTCATACTGGCGTTCAAACTCCTTCCGGTCCTTCTCGTCGAGCAGGGCCCGCGTCATTCCGAACATACGCTGCATTCTTTCGGCGAACAGCACAATCTCCTTCTGTGCCTGAAGGACGGATATTTCGGGCGTGGACATCAGGCCTCCCGAAATAAAGCGGAGCGCATTCACAGACCGTGCCTCCTTCCCGTCGGGTATCAGCCGACAGACAAGACGTTCCATCTGAGGAATGAAGCCGATGAGGACAGCGGTGTTCAGCATGTTGAAACAGGTGTGAAACAAGGCAAGCACCACCGGCAATTTCGCCGTTTGCCCCGCTATCGTAGGGTCGTAGCCCGCCATTCCGCACACTATATCAACAAAAGGATAGAACACGCAAAGCACCCAGAACACCCCGAACACGTTGAACAGCAGATGGGCCAGTGCCGCCCGACGCGCCGGAACACCCGCGCCCAGTGCTGCAAGATTGGCCGTGGCCGTGGTCCCGATATTCTCGCCCATCACCAACGCGATACCCATCTGTATTGGCAATACGCCCGTGGAACAAAGCAAGATGGTGATGGCCATCACCGCCGCCGACGACTGCACTATGCAGGTAATCAGCGTGCCGACAGCGAGAAAGGCGAGGATGGTGAGATAACTTGAGGTATCAAACGAAGCGAAGAACGCCACCACGTCAGCATTGTGTTCCAAATCCATATCCCTGCCCACGCCGCTCAGCATCACCAACGACCAAAACAGGAAAGCCATACCAAAGAGAAATTCCCCGGCTACCCGATGCCGTTTCTTATAGATGAACACCATACCGACGATGAATGCCGAGAATACGACAACCGTCAGGTCAACATTATAGCCCAGCGACATGATCCATGCTGTCAGCGTCGTGCCGATGTTGGCCCCCATAATTATCGAGATGGCTTGTGACAATGTCAACAATCCTGCTGATACGAACGAGACGGTCATTACTGTCGTGGCCGACGAAGACTGTACGGCACATGTCACCAATGTTCCCGTCAGCATCCCGCTAAAGCGGTTTCCCGTCATTCTTGCCAACACGTGGCGCAGCCCCGGACCCGTCATCTTTTGCAGTGCATCACTCATTGATTTCATTCCATAAATGAGCAGTGCCAGTGAGCCGAGCAGTCTGAAAAAAATTTCAATAGTCATAAAGTACTCCGATTGGAATTCAAGTGCAAAAGTACAAAGAATCCACAAGTATCTTATTGAAAGAGTTGTTACAATTCGGTTACAGTTGTGCCATTGGCCTGTTTTTCAAAGGAGGAGATTGCGGATAGCACTGCTG
Organism: uncultured Bacteroidales bacterium; assembly: GCA_947169105.1. Classification (GTDB taxonomy): domain Bacteria; phylum Bacteroidota; class Bacteroidia; order Bacteroidales; family WCHB1-69; genus UBA1756. The sequence continues at coordinate 13,438 of CAMVOL010000025.1, forward strand.
TGATGACGTTTACGGGACGCTTCAGATACAATTTATGTATCTCCGCGCATTTCTGCAAAAAAGGTCTGCATGTTTCTGCATGTTCTGCGAGTAAATACTTTTCGACATCTTTTCCTCCATCCCAAAAATTTTCACTACTTTTGCCGTCGCATTCTATACCATTAACCTATGTCAGAAAAAGTCAAGAAAAGCGGGCGTACGGGGCTGATTATCACCTCCGTCGTCCTCCTTGTCCTCCTTGTGGCAGGCGGGATTTTTGCCTATACCAAATATTTGAAACGAAACACGGCTGAATTGATCGCCGTAGTGCCTTCGGACGCGGCCTTCGTCTTCCAAGTGAATGACAATGAGGGCTTCGTACGCTCCATCAGTTCCTGCAAGGCCAACCTCAACGAGGTGTTCTCGTTGGACGCCCTCGCCGGTTTTGAGTACTTTGCCGACATGGGCCTCGCCAACAACGACAACAAGAAGAAGATTGTCATTTCCGGCCACTGCACCGACGGGCAGACCGCTCTCCTTTTTGCCGTCTATATGCAGAAATTCTCGTTTCTTGATATTCTCAAGAATTTGAAAATCAACCCAAAGGATTATGTGAAGTACGAGACGCGCCGCATCTATACCGCCACGACGCATTTCCACGAGTTCAAGATCTGCTACCTCAACGGCATCTTCGTGGCCGCTGAAACGCAGGCCCTATTGGAGAGCGCCATCCACAATCTCGCCGGCTCCGGCTGCCTGACCAGTCTTCCGGATTTTCAACCGGTGAACGACATCATCCACAAGAATGTAAAACAGAACTGGCTGATTCTCAACCATGCCAACTTTGTGGAATGCCAGTCACCCAAGTTGGACAGCACTTACCACGCCGCCTTCGGCACGATTGCGGAACTGTCCGGCTGGTCGGCCTACCAACTCCGTTTCAGTGACAACGAGGTGATTCTTTCGGGCTACAGCACCATCAACGAGGGGGCGTTCTTCAGCGAGTACGAGGCCTCCGACGCGTCGTTCACCCTGCCCGACGGCACCATTCCCGCCTCCGTCAGCGGTTACGTGTGTAGCACCCTCCCCAAAACGCACACCCTGACAGTGGAAACGGAAGAGGGTGACAGCACCGTCGCATTCACTGCAGAACGGCCGTTCGAGGACGTCGTCTGCTTCTGCATCCGGCGCGACACTAACCTGTTCCACTACATGATGGTTCCGGCCGATTCCGTCTCCACCCGCAGCGATTCCGTCTATTTTGGCCCCGCCCCGAAAGAGGAGTCGGCCTACCGCGGAGTCCGCATCATGCTGTGCAACGCCCCCGACCTCGCCACGCTCTACCCGCAGCTGCGTCAGGACTTTGCAACCACCTACGCCATCCTATACAACGACTTTTACATCCTTACCGAATCTTATCTCGCCGCCCGCGCCTACCTCGACGACGTGACCACGGGAAAAGTACTTGCTTCCAACCAACAGTACCAATTCACCAAAGGCAATCTGCCCACTGGAAAGGGATTCGAGCTGTACTATATTAATAATAACAACCAGTTCAACGAGTATCTCGCCCGCCCGTTTCTGAAAAAGAAACCCGGCATTACCACGCTGAAAGTGTTCGCCTTCAGCTTCCAGAAACCCGTCGGCAATCTGTTGCCCAACACCATCTATCTCCGTTTTACAGAAATTCAGAAATAGAAAAGTAATCATAAAAAATATTAAAAATGAAAGATTTAAAAAAGTACATCGAAACCAACAAGGACCGTTTTTTGGATGAGCTGTTCAGCTTGATCCGCATCCCCTCCATCAGTTCACAGGAGGAGCACAAACCCGATATGATCCGTTGCGCGGAACGCTGGCGCGAATTGATTCTCGCCGCTGGTGCCGACCGCTGCGAGGTGATGCCCACCGCCGGCAATCCCGTGGTCTATGGCGAGAAAATCATCTCCAAGACGGCCCCGACCGTTATGGTGTATGGACACTACGACGTAATGCCCGTCGATCCGCTCGAACTGTGGAAGACCGACCCCTTCGAACCCGTCGTCAAGGACGGCAAAATCTGGGCCCGCGGTGCCGACGACGACAAGGGACAGTCGTTTATGCACGCCAAGGCTTTCGAGTATCTGGTGAAGACCAACCAGCTGCCCTGCAATGTCAAGTTCATGCTGGAAGGTGAGGAAGAAATCGGCAGCGGCAGCCTGTACGACTTCTGCAAGCAGAACAAGAAACTGCTGAAGGCCGACATCATCCTCGTGTCCGACACGGGCATGATTGCCACCGACACACCCTCCATCACCACCGGTCTGCGCGGCCTCAGCTACCTTGAAGTGGAAGTAACTGGCCCCAACAAGGACCTGCACTCCGGCATCTTCGGCGGTGCCGTCGCCAATCCCATCAACATCCTCTGCCAGATGATTGCCTCCCTGCAGAACGAGAACAACGAGATCACCATCCCACACTTCTACGACGATGTGCTGGTGCTGTCGAAAGCTGAGCGCGCACTGATGGCCAAAGCTCCGTTCAACCTTGAGGAGTACAAGAAGGCGCTGGATGTGCGTGCGGTGCACGGAGAAAAAGGCTACACCACCATCGAGCGTACCGGCATCCGTCCGACGCTGGACGTCTGCGGTATCTGGGGCGGCTACACCGGCGAGGGCTCCAAGACCGTGCTGCCGTCCAAGGCATGCGCCAAGATTTCGATGCGTCTCGTGCCGAATCAGGATTCCACCAAGATTTCCAAGCTGTTCCAGAAACATTTTGAGAAAATCGCACCCAAGAGCGTGAAGGTGAAAGTGACACCATGTCACGGTGGTGAGGCCTACGTGTCGCCCATCGACATGCCCGCCTACAAAGCAGCGGAAAAGGCTTACCAGCAGACCTTTGGCAAGCGTCCCATCCCGACCCGCAGCGGCGGCAGCATCCCCGTCATCTCCGGTTTCGAGCGAATCCTCGGCACCAAGGCCATCCTGATGGGCTTCGGCCTCGGCGAGGACGCCATCCACTCCCCCAACGAGAACTACAAACTGGAGCACTTCTTCAAAGGCATCGAAACGATTCCGTACTTCTACAAATATTATGCAGAAATGATGAAGTAGCATCGGTTTCGGCGGCTTTCGTTTTATCATTTACTCTAATTTTGTGAAAAAGCGTCTCATCATCCTCTCTATACTGGCGGCTATTGCAGTAGCCGTCAGTATCCTTTTTTTATCCATAAGAAAGGATGATTTCAGCGTTCCTTTGATAGAGAAAATTTTCCAGCCGAAAGCCGAATTCATCCCCAACCAGAAGATTGACATCACCACCACTGAGGCCTACCGGCTGAAGGACAGCATTTACGACGACTTCCGCAGCAGCTTCCGGATGCACTTCCAGACCATCGGGCTCGCCTCGTTCGCCGACAGCAGCCGCCTGCTGCTCCTTTCCGAACCCGCCCCCTACTTCGACAGCGACACCATCCGTAGCATCTGTGCCAAATTCACCCACCACGTAGAGACCAGAGTCCATAAAATCGGATTTGACGGCCACGTCACCGACATCGTCATCCTGCTGGCCAACGCCACCACCGAAAATGTCAACCACCTCGTGGACAGCCTATCGAAGGCACTCTACCTTTCTGACTACAAAGCCAATACCACTCCCCTGCCCGTCCAACGCCCGCGGGCCTATTTCGTGGACGACAACATCGACTACCAGATCACGCTGTACGAGTTCAACGACTGGTTCATGGAGCAGGACGAACAGTTCATCCAGCTGAAGGACACGGGCAAGAGCGTGACGGTGGAACAGATTTTCGCCGACAAGCTCACTGGCGTCTATTTCAGCAAGGTGCCCGGCTTCGTGGCGTGGGCCATCGCCAAGAAGAGCGACCTTTCAGAACAGCTGACGCACATCCGGCAGTTCACCCTCGACGCCGACCTGATTCTCGGCGCCCTCGCCGACTCCGCCACTCTGGTAGTCATCGGACGGGAACGGCAGTCGGCCCTGAACGAGCTGCCACCACTCAACGTAGAGTCCATCCTGCTGCTGGCATCCGTCACCGAGAAGGAATTGTCGCAAAGCCTGGATGTCAACGACTTTATGGCGGGCAAGATGGTCAGCGGCAGCGACTGGTGTCCCACCTACCTCAGCAAGGAACTGGAAAACACGGAGTTCGGGCACCTGCTCACCATCACCGACGTGCTGCTGAAGGACTGGTCGGAGAACGGCACGATACAGGAGGCGTACTACAAATATCCGTCGCCGCCACGGTTCCCGTTCGACCGTCCCCTGTTCCGCAAATTGGGACTCAACGAGCTGGTTTACAACTGGAACACTTGGAATGCAATGTACGCCATCGATATGGACGAGGGCTTCACAATTTACACGCTCAACCGTACCGGCTCGCTGCCCGTCTCCTACTTCAACTCACCAGAGCGAAGCGTCTCCATCGGGCGGCGGTACGAGAACCAGGCATACAACTATTTCGCCACGCTCGGCAACACCGACCTCGCACGGGTGGTGCAATACACGGCTCTTTATCAGCTTTTTATGGATAACGGCATCACCTACTCCGGCGATACGCACCCCGCCTATCCCGCCAACAAGCCCTATCTGCTGCAAAAACCAACCAAAGATTTGCTCAACTATTTCAAAAATCTGAGCGACAAACAGATAGACCTTTTAGCCGACACCATCGCCAGCAAGAATTTCACCGCTTTTCATAAAGACCACGTGAACAAGCAGTTGCGTCAGAACGAGCAACGCTACAACTTCAAATATACGGAGGAGCAGACGGCCAACATCTATAAAGATGTGGCGAAAAACGCCCGCGACGGCCTCCGGAATGACATCGCCAATATCCGCTCGCTACTCAAGGGATTGAGCGAGGAGGAGTTCAACTTTTTGGCGAAGTACCTCTCCTACCCACGCGGGATGCAGGCCAACCACACGGCCACCTACAAGGTGATGCAGCAGGCGCGGCGGGTCAACAACCTGATGCGCACCATCGGCAAGAACAACCTCGGCATCATCGGCTTGGATCTGAAGAATGTGCGGAACTACTACGTCAACAGTTTGGCCGGCTCGTCGGCGCGGTATCTGAAAACGCCCTCTGTGATTGTGACTTACAACGATATGCTGACCACCGGCGGGCACAACCTCTCGTCGGGCATCACTCGGGTGAAGTCGCTGACGGGCTACAAGAGCGGCGGCGGACGACCCACTTACGCACAGGCCAATCCCGCACCGAGCGGAAGTGCGCCGAAGCCCACATCTTCGGGAACGCCATCCGCCGCGAAACCCAGCAGCGGCAAAAGCGGCGGAACCACGGCGAAGCCGTCGTCGTCGGGCGGGAGCAAGGCGGCATCGCAACCCCGTGCTGTCCAGAACATCCGTCCGCGTGGGGAGGTCATCAGCACCGCGCCGAGAACACAGAGGGGGTTCTGATTTACAACCTCACCATCCCGTTCACCACTGCTGCCGAGCAGTAGGCCATCCATCCGGAAAAAGCGACGAAAAGCAGTGACCAGACAAAAGCTGGGATGTGCGTCGAATTTCGCAGGTTGGCAGCATCACCAGACTGATCGGCGTGGAATATGGAAAGATAGAGCAATACCAATGATGACCACACGGATTCGATGACTATCATCAGGGTGTAAAACCACGCCGCAATTTCGATATAAAGCGGGTTTTTCAGGTAGAAGACCAGCACACCGTTCAGCAGGCAGAAAAGGATAACCCACAACACGCCGTACCCGTTCCGCACCCACAGGAGGAGCATGAACAGAAAGAGTATCGAAAGACCTACGACAATCCAGCTTCCGTAACCGAGGGAGAGCAGGTAGGCACACAGCAGTCCCGCCGCCGCCGCAAACGGGTAGCCGGCAATGCTGACAAAGAAAGCCGCCACACCCGATTTAGACTTGGTGACCGTGACCCCGCCCGTGTCTTTGAATATCTCAATACGCACCACTTTGCCTTCAAACACCAATGCCATCAAGGCGTGCCCAAGCTCATGGATCAGCGTGTTGATGATGTTGAAGAACTTACCTACCACCGGCACTTTTGGCAGCAGAAAAGCAACAACCAACAGGTAGTAGAAAATGTGAATTCCGAAAAAGTGGAGGTCGTTCATCCTTCAATAGCACAAAAAATCACAAGGCAAGTCCTCCTTGTGAGGTCTCTTTATAGAGCGAAGGGAGGTCATGCCCCGTCGCTTTCATCACACGCACCACATGGTCGAAACTGACCAAATGTTTGCCATCGGAAATGAGGGCGAAGACCGCAGCATCCATGGCGCGGATGGAGGCGAAGGCATTGCGCTCAATACAAGGCACTTGCACCAGGCCACAGATGGGGTCACATGTGAGTCCAAGATGATGTTCCAAACCCATTTCGGCGGCATACTCCACCTGATAGGAGGAGCCGCCCATTAGCTGGCAAAAAGCACCGGCGGCCATGGCACACGCCGAGCCCACCTCGCCCTGACAACCCACCTCGGCACCGCTGATGGAAGCGTTGTATTTGATCAGATTGCCAATCAGCCCCGCCGTGGCAAGAGCATGCAGGATTTTTTTGTCATTATGCTCATATTGCTGATAGTAGGTATACAGCACCGCAGGCAAAACGCCGCAAGAGCCGCACGTGGGCGCAGTGACAATCGTCTGCCCGCTCGCGTTCTCCTCGGCAACGGCAAATGCATAGACCGGTGTGGAATAGCGATGCTGGAGCGAAGCATTCATAGCTTGTACGCGCGAATACATCGTGGAGGCCTTCCGCGGAAGCTGCAAGCTGCCCGGAAGCGTGCTCTCATGCTCCAGACCACCCGCAATACTCTGCCGCATTGCCGTCCAGACCGTATCCAAATAGTCCCAAATGTCCGCATTTTCGCACTCCGCCACATACTCCCACAACTTTCGGTTTCCCACATAAGCAAGAATGTCATTCATCGTGGACAACGAATAGACCGAAACATCATCCTCCCGCTTGCCTGTTTCGGAAATGTCGCCCCCGCCCACACTGAAATAGCGCTTGCGGAGCATTTCAGCACCCAGTTCGTCAAAGGCGGCGAATTCCATACCGTTAGGGTGTTCTGGAAGAAACTTTTCAGGTTCCCAAACTATTTCTGTAGGGATTCCTGACAATTCGTCCACAATAGCCACGTCCGTCATGTGGCCCTTTCCTGTGGCGGCCAGACTTCCGAAGAGGGTGACTTCATAACGGCAGGCTTCCGGGGTTAATTCCTGGAACAATCTTGCCGCCTTAGCCGGCCCCATCGTGTGCGAGCTGGAAGGGCCCCGACCAATTTTGAAAATATGCCGAATTGATTCCATATCAAAAAAAACGACTATGCTTCTACAGCTTGATTTTATCGAAGTTCTTGCCGAACACGCTCTGCACCTTCGTGATGGAGATGAAGGCGGAACTGTCAACCTCCTTGATGATACGGATAATGTTCACGCGGTCGGTGCGGTGCGCCACAATCATCAGCACTTCGGTGGGCTGGCGGTTGTAACTCCCCTCTCCTTTCAGGAAGGTGGCGCCACGGTGCAGTTCGTTGTTGATCCGCTCCGCAATCTCGTGGTTTTTCGACGAAAAGACCATAAACTGGAACGTCTGCTTATAGCCGTCAATCACAAGGTCTGAGACGAGAATGTAGGCGAAAAGAACCACAATGCTATAGACGAGCTTGACGGGGTCATGGACGGTGAGGTACGACGAAAGCACAATGAAGAAGTTCATGTAGAGGCTGCCTCGTCCGTAGGAGATGTTGCGGTACTTGGCCAGCATCAGGACGATGATGTCGGTGCCGCCGGTATTGCCGCCGTAGTTGAGGGTGAGTCCCACCCCGACTCCCGCCAAAGCCGCCCCAATCACCGCACACATAAACGGGTCGTCCGGCACAATCGGCTGGGTGAAAATCATCTGTCCTATCGTCATAAAACCAGACATGATGACCGTACAAATCAACGTATCGATACAAAAGCGGCGGCCCAGAATCTTCCATGCGATGGCAACCAAAATGATATTGAGGACAAAAGTGGTGATGCCCACCGGTAGTCCCGTGGCAAAATAGATAACGGCGGCAATACCGCTGATGCCGCCACCCGTCACTTGGTTGGGGAGCAAGAAGGCCGTCCACCCGAAGGTGAAAAGGGCCAAGCCCAACGTGATGAAAAAATAGTTCCGAATTACTTCAAAGACCTTCTTCGCATTCATTTTTTAGCAGTTTTAGAATGATGCAAGGACATCGTCATCTTGTTGGCAAGCGGGCGATTGCTGGATTTCACAGCCGCAGTTGCGGTCGCGGCGGTGCGGTTTTGCCCCATAAATTCGGGGCGCGCACGAGGTGACGACCAACGCCAATAACAACGCAAGAAGCAGAATTGTCCGTTTCATAGCAGATGATGTTTATTAGTAAAGGTTGGAGCGTGTAAAGAACTCGAAACGCCACTTGTCGCCCCTGTCATCGTAAAATTCATAAATAAGAATTCTCTTCGACAATTTTTTGATAACCGCCGTATAGGTGTATCGCTTGTTGCGGAGCACAAAATTGACGTACAGCTCCTTTTCGTGGTTCTGCAACGCCCATTCGCCATAAATCGACTCGTAGCTGGTGGTACCCTGCAAAGCCGACACCGACACCATCCGTTCCGTAAAGAAAGCATAGTAGCAGCCCGGATTGTTAGGCAGGACATCTGTGGAATCAATCTTATTTCCATTGAGATAGACAGCGTCCAACTTCCAATAACCGACCAACCGTTCCTCCGGATTGACAAAACTCAAATAAGGGCCTTCATCGTAGCGGCATGAGATGGAAGTGACTGCCATCAGCAAAAAGAGACTATAAAGCGCGATTTTTTTCATCATTCTAAAAGATTATCGTACAACTGTAACGGTGCCTGTCTTGATATATTTCTTATTGAAAATATCCTCATACGTGATTTTGTAGGTAAAGACACCTGCCTCCACAAACTTTCCGTTGATTTTACCATTCCACCCCACATTCGGATCGTTGGACTTGAAGACCAACTCGCCCCAGCGACTATAGATGACAAGCTCATAGAAGTCGTTGCTGTAGTTGCTGATGACCGGCAGCCACACGTCATTGATACCGTTGTCATTCGGGGTGAAAGCGTTCGGTACATAGATCACCACATCGGGTACCACGGTAATGAGCACCGATGCCGTATCTATGCAATTATGTCTGTCCGTAACCGTGAGGATGGTCCAGTATTCGCCTGCCTCATTGTATGCATGTGAGGCCGACTGCGTGTTGGCGAAGGTACCGTCTCCGAAATCATACTCCCATTCCACCACCGTACCAGTCGAGTGGTCGTTGTACCTTACGGTATGGCCTTCCATAAAGGAGGTGGGATTGGCGGTGAAGCTGGCGGTGGGACCCGGCACATGGTCGATTGTGAACGGCAGATCGAGAGTACAGACGCCGTCGTCCACCATAAGGACATAGTCACCGGCATACAGCTGGTTGTGGACGGGAGCGTCGGGGTTGGGTTCGGTATTCCAGTTGTAGGTGTAATTGCCCAAATTGCTGCCCACCACGGTCGCCGTACCGTCATCGCGATTACAATAGGCCGGCGTGGTCGAAACGGTGAAATCAGGCAGCGGATGGAACGGCACCGCCACTGACAGCGAATCCAAACAGTTGTGCTGGTCTGTCACCGTCACCGTGTAGAGACCCACAGCGAGATTTTCGAGGTGCTGGCCTTCCATTCCGTTGTTCCAAACCAGACTATACTCGGGCGTACCGCCATTGGCTTCCACCTCAATGACGGCCGTCGGTTCGCCATTACAGCTTTCCGTCAATGTTATCAGACTGACTGTCAGATCCTCCGGTTCAGAAATATTCACAGCATCGGAAGCCGTGCAGCCATTGGCATCCGTCACCGTCACAACATAATGTCCTGCGGCAAGGCTATCAATGGTCTGTTCATGCAAATCACCAGTCCATGTGTAGGAGTAAGGCTCTATGCCGCCTATAGTCTGCACCATTGCCGCACCCGTCAAATTGCCGAAGCAGTCCACATTATTAAGGACATTAGCCAATGCCAACAGGCTGTCGGGCTGCTGCACTGTGATTTCAAATTGTACCGCACAACTGCGTGCATCCACAACAGAAACCGTGTAGGTATCAGCCCACAATCCTGTGATGGTGTAAGGATCTTCGGTTGTCAGCGTGATTACGGGAATGCTATCCGCCACCGTCATCGTGTAGGGCAGCGTGCCGCCGCTGATGGTGACCGTGGCTGTACCGCTGCTCTGACCATAGCAAACCACATTCGTCACCGTATCCACCACCGTGGACATCGGGTCGGGTTCGATGAAGGTCAGCGTGAGCGTGGTCTGGCAGTTGTTGCTGTCTGTCACGGTGAACACATGGTCGCCACCGTTGAGGCCAATGAACACAGCCTGTCCGGTGGTGTCGGCCAAAGTCTGCGGCTGCTGGTTATTGTCCATCCAGACGTTGTAGCCCGACACCGTCACCGTAGCCGTGCCGTCATCACCGCCGAAGCAGGTGATAGGCGTGGTGGCGGCCTCGTTGAGTGCCAACTGTGCCGGCTCACCCAGCACCGATGTGACCGTTGCTGTACAACCGTTGGCATCCGTCACTACGATAGTGTAGCTTCCAGCGGAACGGTCGCTAATCGTATAGTCTCCAGCAGCAAGGTTGGTCGCTTCGGCAGTACCGTTCACCGTAAGACTGTAGGGAGCAGTGCCTTCCGTAAGATTCACCACAATGCTACCGTTGGCATCACCGAAGCAGAGAGGTTCTGTAGTGGAGACCTCCGTCAGCACAAGTGCCGTGGGTGTGCCAATCGTGAAGTTCACAGTATCTTCGCAACCGTTGGCATCACGGACTGATGCCGTATAGTCACCCGCCGTCAGATTGGCGAACGTGCCGGTTGCACCACCCGCCACCGTCTGCGTGGTGACAAAGTTGTCAATGGTTATAGTATAAGGTGCAGTGCCGCCCGTCGGAGTGACGACCGCAGATCCGTTGGCATCACCGAAACAGAGCACATCTGCGATATTGCCGACGGTCATCACCAGTACTTCAGGCTCAGTGATGGTCACCGGCAAGGTGGTCACACAGCCGTTGGTATCACGGATTCCCACCGTATGCGTACCGGCAGCAAGTCCGGTGAAGGTGACATTCTGAACCGCCTGCACGGTCGTCTCCTGCTGGTCGTCGTCCACATAGAGCGTGAACGGAGCCGTGCCGCCCGCAAAGGTCACGGTGGCGGTGGCGTCACTCAATCCGTTGCAGCTTACATTCACCGTCGAAACCTGCGTAAGGGTCAGCTGTTCCGGTTCATTCACCGTAAAGGTGACTTCGATGGAACAGCCGTTGGCATCGGTCGCCACCACGGTATAGGTTCCGGCGGCGAGGTTGCTGACCAGCTGGTCGCCTTCGGCATCCATCGTGGCCACCTCGGTGCCGCCCAACGTGAGGACATACGGCAATGTACCACCCGTCACATTCACTACGGCACTGCCGTTAGTGCCTTGGTTGCACAGCGGCATCGTAATCGTGCCGACGGCCATCTGGAGCGAATCCGGCGACGTTATCGTGAATGTGGTGTTGAACAGACAGCCGTTTGTATCTGTCACAAGGACATTGTAAGTACCGGCAGCGAGCTGCGTGAAGGTGTAGCTTTCACCCGCAGGCACGTCGTAGGTCGTAGTGTTATCGTCAATACTGACGGTATAGGGCGCGGTACCGCCGTCGGGCATGACTGTGCCGCTGCCGTTGGCATCACCGAAGCAGAGGACTGCTGTCTCATCGCTTACCGTGGCGCCAAGGGCTGTCGGCTGTCCAAGCGTGATTTCTGCCGTGGCGGTACAGCCGTAAGCGTCCGTCACCGTCACCGTATAAGTGCCCGCCGCAAGATCCGCACTCACAGCTGCCGTAGCGCCCGTACTCCATACATAGTTGTATGCTTCAACGCCATTGATTGCCGTAGCCACCACAGCGCCGTTGCTGCCCTCGAAGCAGCTGACAGCAGTTTGAACCGCAGCGGAAACGCCCAGATGACTCGGTTCGGGCAACGTGTAGGAGGCCGTCGCCGTACAACCGTTACCATCGGTAACAAGGACATTGTATGTATAGTACCGGTATTCCGTAGCCACCCTGACCGTTGAATCCTCCGTGGAGTTCAGACCGGTATCCGGTGTCCAAGCGTAAGTGTATTCGCCGTTTCCGCCAGCAGGTACCGCCGACAATGACACCGTATCCCACTCGCAATATTGTGTGGTGGACGGTGTGATGGCGAGCGTGACCGTCTCGGGCAGACGCAGTTGCACCGTCATTACGGAGCTGTTTGAGCAAGCGTCAGTCACGGTGACCTCCACCGTCATATCGGCAGTCACGGGCGTGCCGGCGGCAGGATTCTGGGTTATCACGAGACTGTCCGCAACGGTCGTGCAGTTGTCGGAGCTTACGGCACGCACCTCTTCCGTCAAGTCGGGAACCACAAACTGACAGCTGTCTGATGTCAGCAAATGTTCCTCCAACTGCGCACTAAAGCGGGGAGATATTGTATCCTGAATGCGGATAGTTTCTGTCACCGCGTTGCTTTCATTGCCGCAAAGGTCTGTCACCGTATAAGTTCTCACTACAATGATGGGACAACCCATCGTAATCGTCTGACTTGACTGCACCGTCATATCAGCTTCGGAGCAACTCTCATGTATGGTGATTCCGCCCAAAGCGACAAGTTCTGCAACGGTCGTAGCGACAGGACGATGAACCAATACAGTCGTATCGCAACCATCCAGTACGGTGTCGGCAATTTCACCCGTAATCACAGGTGCAACGCTGTCGAAAACGGTGATAATATGGGTCATCGTGTCGCTCACATTGCCACATTCATCTTTTACCACATATTTTCTCGTAATAATGATGGGACAGATACTATCCTGCGTTTCATTTACCTCTATTTGCAAATCATCAAATGCGGTACAAGCATCATTAAAGGTGAAGCCAATGTCCGCCAAATCGGCAGCATTATCCGCCACATCAGGAGCGGCACCGGCATCACAGCCGTTTCGGTGGGTAAAGACAACAGAGTTTGTAACAACCGGCGCCACACTGTCGAACACCTGCAGTATCTGCACAAATTCTTCGCTGACATTGTTACAGAGGTCCGTAACGGTATAGTAACGGTTGATGACAATCGGACAGCTGCCACTCACCTCGTCACGGGAGGAGACCTGCAAACTATCAACAGGCGTGCAGTTATCTTCAAGCGTCAGACCAAGTGCCGCCAAGTCAATGGGAGTAGTGGCCGCAACAGGAGCATCCGTTGCTGTGCATCCGTTATAGGTAACCGTATCAAGCGTGCCGGTGATGGTCGGAGCCACCGTATCGCACACATGGAGGGTATCCATAGCTGTTGTTGCACAATTATTGGAATCTGTAAGATTGAATGTAATGACATACAATCGGTTACACTGAGCTGCTTCCACTATCACCGAAGTGGCGGTGGAATCGGAAGACTGCACATTGTCACCGCTCCAGCTGATGGCAAACGGGGCTGTGCCACCTGTGATTTCAGCCGTAATAGCCTGTGTTCCAATATTCGGGCAAAGGAGTGTATCGGGTGCAACTAATGTCACCGTCGGCCTGTTGAAATCATCATGAATCGTAATCCACGCCGTATCGGACGTACAACCGGCAGCGGTCTGCACCATTACAGCATACGTTCCGGCAGAAAGGGTACTGAAGATGGTATCTGTTTGATATTCACCACCATTCAATGAATAGGAATAGCCCTCCCCTATGGGTGCGGAGACCACAATTCTTCCGTTCGGATCACCTTCACAGATGGTGTTGTCCGAAGCGGAAAGCTGCGCCATCATGGGGATGGAATCCACTGTAATCGTGACGCTGTCGGAGGCGGTGCTTCCGTTTGCATCGGTGACCGTCACCACATAATGATAGACACCGGGAGCCGGAGCCGCGGTGACATTCTGCACCGTATCGGCATTCAGGCCTGTAGCGGGCGTCCACAAGAAATGGTATTCCTCCATGCCGCCGCCCACAACCGGAGTCAGGCGCACGCTGTCACCGAAGCAGAAGCGGGTGTCAGGCTGTTGAATCCGGATGGTGAGTGCATCGGGAATCACCACCTCGATATTCAGCGTGTCCATATTGTAACAATGGTCCGTAATAACCACTATTACAGTCTGATTCTGAGAAACTTCCGTGCCTACAGCAGGATTTTGGGCGATGGCAATCGAATCCACCGGCGTACAATCATCACCAATGATGTCGTGTATCATTCCAGAAAAATCAGGCACATAGAAATGGCCACCTGTTCCTGTAAGGTACTGTGTATCAACCGCCGTTGTAAACCATGGATTCGTTGTATCTTGGATGACAATCGTCTGCGTTACTTCATTACTGATATTGTTACACTCATCCATCACCGTATAGGTACGTGTCACCACAATCGGGCAATCGCCCGTCACCGTCTCCGTATAGGAAACCCTAACATCGGAGCAAGCCTCATCAATGGTGACACCCAGCGCCTGAAGTTCATCGGCATTGGTAGCAATCGGATAGTTCCGCAGTTCAGTCGTGTCGCAACCATCCACCGTCACCGTATCAATCGTACCATTAATCACCGGTGCAATGCTATCAAAAATGGTGATGGTATGGATCATCGTATCGCTCGCATTGCCACATTCATCTTTTACCACATATTTTCTTGTAATGGTAATGGGGCAAGAGCCCGTGGTATCGCCATAAATCAACAACTGCAAATCGGCCACATCTGTACAGCTGTCACTGACAGCAAAACCGATAGCTGTAAGGTCGGAAGCAATGGCCGCAGCGGGAGGTGCGACGGAGATGTCACAGCCGTTGAGGGCGGTGTCCTTAACCGCCACCGTCACAACCGGTGCCGCACTGTCGAACACCTGCAAAATCTGTACAAACTCTTCGCTGACATTGTCACAGAAGTCAGTAACGGTATAGTAACGATTGATGACAATCGGGCAGCTGCCACTCACCTCATCATGGGAGGACACTCGCAAACTATCAGCAGGAGTACAGTTGTCAGCAATAGTCAGGCCGAGGCCGACCAATTGGGCTGCTGTGCCAGCCGCAGCAGGAAGCACATCCGTGCTGCAACCATTGTAGGTGACAACATCCAGTTCGCCTGAAATGGTCGGGCGTTCACGGTCACGCACCACTATCGTATCCGTGGCAGAATTCGTACAATGGTTTCCATCTTCAATGGCCACAGAGAATATATAAAGTGTGTCACAAGCATTGGCAACAGGTTCTATAACAGCTTCTTCGCTGTTTTCTTGGAGCGGAGTCGCATCCGTCCACGTGTAGGTGAACGAGCCAGTGCCACCTGTCACAACCGCTGTAACCGTCAGTGTGCCGACATTGGGGCAGACCACACTGTCGGCTGCATCAATCGTCACTCTCGGCATCTCCTGCGACACGCCAACCTCCACATAGGTGGCTTCGGAAATACAGCCGTCGGAGGACATCACATGCACCGTATAATTACCTTGTTGTAATTCTTGGAACAACGTACCTGACTGATAGACAGTATTATTAATCGTGTATTGGTAATTTTCGCCAAGTGGTGCGAGTACCGTAATCGTACCGTTATACCCACCTGTACAGAGGGTGTTTTCAGAAGAAACAACTGTTGCCGTATCGGGCACAGCATACACGGTCACATTCACATCCGCCGTAGCTTGACAACCGTTGGTATCGGTCACCGTTACGGTATAATCATACACTCCTGCGGGGGGCGTGGCCGTCACCGTAGCGACATCCGTGGCCGACAGACCTGTTGTGGGAGTCCATGAGTAGGTATAACCCGGTGTGCCGCTTTCCACTGCCGCCGTCAGCGTGACGCTACCGCCCGCACAGAAAGCGGTGTCATTCTGGGCAATCTCGACCGTCGGAGTGCTCGGCAGCATAATGCGCACCGTCATGGTGTTCACATTGTTACACTCGTCTGCTATAGTAATCAACACCACCGTATCTGCCGTCACATCAGTGCCAGCAGCGGGCGTTTGGGAAATCTCCATATTCGCATTATCGGAACAGTTATCATCCATCACACCCGAAATCATTTCCGCATAATTCGGGACGACAAACGTACAATTCGTACCCGTCAGGGTGCTGTCAGCAAAAGTAATATTGAATTGCGGGCGCGTTGTATCCTGAATCTTAAATACTTGCTCAACCGCATTGCTGATATTGCCACACTCGTCCTTCACCTTATAGGTGCGGGTCACTTGTATCGGACAGTGGCCCGATTCCTCCTGCGAGGCAATGAGTTCAAGGTCGTTTATCGACGTGCAACTATCGCTAATGGAAAGTTGTCCCAAATCGCGTAATTCCGCCACCGTCTCAGCCATCGGATAGTTGTTCAACGCCGTCAAATCGCAACCGTCTATAGTCACAGTGTCTAACGTGCCGCTGATGACGGGTGCAATTGAGTCAAAAATCCGAATAGTATGCACCATACTGTCGCTGATATTGCCACAACGGTCGGATAGTCTATAGATGCGGGTGATCGTCAGCGGGCAGTTCGTTGTTGAGGTGTCCGCCGTCAGCGAGAGGGTCATTGCGGCATTGCATTCATCGCTGAATTCAAATCCAATGGAAGCCAATTCCTCTGCATTTTGGGCCGCTGGCGGTGCATCCTCTGCCGAACAGCCGTTGAGGGTTTCCGTTACTGCTGCCACTTGCACAGAAGGAGCTGTCGTATCCTCAATGATAATATATTCCGAAAGAGGAAGACTTACATTTCTGCAAGCATCGGTCAATCGGTAAGTACGGGTGATGAAAATCGGGCAACCGTCAAGGATGGTCGTGTCTTCCGGTGTCAATTCCAGTAAGTCCAAACGGGTACACTGGTCGGATATTTCATAACCAAGAGCTTGGAGGTCTTCAACCGTCGTCAGCGCAGGGGGCATATCCGCGGCCGTACAGCCCGACTTCACGATAGTGTCGGCCGTGCCGGTGAACACTGGCGCAGTCGTGTCAAGTACAATAATTTCAGCACGGGCCGTATCCACGCAGTTGTTGGCATCACGAATACTCACAAAGAAGGTGTAAACACTGTCGCAAACGTGCTCATCCAATGCAACAACGGCCGTATCTTCATACGCATCCACCACGTTTCCATGCCATTCGTAATAATAGGGTTCTTCGCCACCCACTATCACGGCCGTTACATTCTGGTTGCCGGCAACAGGACATAAAACCTCCGTTGCTGTGGTGATGCTAACCGACGGCAATTCATCCGAAGTACCCACGTGTACCGTCACCGTGTCCGACAGACAGCCGTCAGCCGTTTTCACCGTCAGCGGGTAGTCACCAGGGGCAAGATTTTCAAAAAGCGGATTAGTTTGATATTCGCCACCATTCAAAGAATAGAGGTAATATCCGTTTTCGTCCCTCGGCGAAACCACAGTGATAGTCCCGTTATAACCGCCCGTACAGAGCGTGTTTACGGTCGTGGTCGTCATGGCGGTATCTGGTGTCTCGTGAACCGTCACATGGATGTTGTTGAGGGTTGAGAAGCAGCCGTTGGTATCCGTCACCGTCACCGAGTAGGTATATAGGCCGACCGAATCAGGAGCCACGGTGATGGCGGATGCAGTCGAATTCTCAATAGATATGTCGGGAGTGACCATCCAAGCATAGTGCATTGGCGCGGTTCCGCCCGTCACCGTAGCGACAAGTTCCACACCACTGCCCTGACAGATAGCCGTATCCGTCAGATTGACGGAAAGTTGCGGCATCGTCGGTCTCAGTATCGTCACCGTCATCGTAGCCGTATTATTGCACAAATCAGTGGCGGTGATTGTCACCACCGTAGTATCCGCAGTCACCGTCACTCCTGCCAACGGAGACTGCCCAACGGTGAGGGAATCCATTATTGTCGTGCAGTTGTCGCTCAAGGTACGCATCACCATTTCGACATAATTGGGCACCACAAACGTACAATTACTACCCGACAACAAACTGTCGGAGAAGGTGATACCAAAGTCGGGACGGGTGGTGTCCTGAATGTTGATGACCTGTATGACTTCATTACTGATGTTCTCGCAAGCATCCTCCACCGTATAGGTTCGGATAACCACAATCGGGCAGGTTCCAGCTACGGTTTCCGTGCAATGGACTATAACACCAGGACATTCTTCAATGACTTCCACTCCCAACACTTCCAATGAATCAACGGTTGTCGCAATCGGATAGTTCCGCAGAACTGTCGTGTCGCAACCATCAATGGAAAGGGTCGCAATAGTATTCCTGATGACCGGCGCCACCGTATCTTTGATGCGAATGATATGGCGCAACGTGTCGCTCACATTGCCACACCAGTCCTCCACCACGTACT
>CAMVOL010000026.1 GCA_947169105.1 uncultured Bacteroidales bacterium
ACGAAGGTGCCAAGCTGTTCTGCATCCCCTTCGAGGGCTTCCTCACCTACGGCGGTATGAACGGCCGTGACATGGATGCACTGGCCGTCGGTCTGAAAGAGAACATCGAGTTCGATATGGTGGAGACCCGCGTGAAACAGGTCCAGTATCTCGCAGCCAAGCTCGACGAGTACGGCATTCCTTACCAGCGTCCTGCGGGCGGCCACGCCATCTTCGTCGATGCCGACAAGGTTTTGACCAACATCCCGAAAGAGGAGTTCCCCGCCCAGACCCTCACCTGCGAATTGTATCTGGAGGCCGGTATCCGTGCTTGCGAAATCGGCTATGTGCTGGCCGACCGTGACCCCGTCACCCGCGAGAACCGCTTCGGTGGCAACGACTTCGTGCGCCTCTGCATCCCGCGCCGCGTCTATACCAACAACCACATGGACGTGATCGCCGCTGCCCTCAAGAACGTCTATGACCGCCGCGACACCATCAAACGCGGTCTCGAAATCACCTGGGAGGCCGAACTGATGCGCCACTTCACCTGCCAGTTCAGAAGACTCAAATAATTGTAATGCTGATCGTTGGCAATACATTAGTATCGGATGAACTGATCAAGAATTGCTTCTGCTGCGATTTGTCGCAATGTTGCGGTGCCTGCTGCATCGAAGGGGACGTAGGGGCGCCCATCGAACCGGACGAAATCGCTGACTTGGAAGACAATTACCCTATTTTCCAAAAGTATATGACAGAAGAAGGTGTCCGTCTCGTCGATGAGAACGGCACCTTCGACTATGATATGGAGGGCGAGTTCGTGACCCCGCTGCTCTCGGACGAAGCATGCGCCTTCATCTACTATGAAGACGGAATCGCGAAATGCGCCATCGAAAAGGCTTACCTGAACGGGGAAATCGGTTTCCGCAAGCCGATTTCCTGCCATCTTTACCCCATCCGTATCAAAAAGCTGCCTGATTACGAAGCCCTTAACTACCATCACTGGAGCATCTGCGAATCCGCGTGCCAGCTCGGCAAAAAGGAGGGGATTCCTGTTTACCAATTCCTGAAAGAGCCCCTAATCCGCAAATACGGCGAACTCTGGTACGAAGAACTTCTACGGGAACTGAAAACGGAAAATTGAAAACTGAAAACAACTGGAAAATGTACGACGGTAAAACCAAGAAAAAGAAAGAGAAGGCAGCTCCGAAGCTGAAGCGGTCGAAACTGATAGTGCCGTTCTGGTGCTTTTATTTCCTGTGCCTGCTGATTGTGGTGGCGGTGTTTGCGCTGATTGCGCGGAACATCCCCACGGTGGAAGAGCTGGAGAAGCGGTTGCAGGAGAACCAGTTGGCCACCATCGTCTATGCCTCCGACGGTACCGAACTCGGCCGCTACTTTTACGAGAACCGTTCCAACTGCCGCTACGGTGATCTTTCGGAAAATATCCTTAACGCACTGATAGCCACGGAGGACTCACGGTTCTACAAGCATTCCGGCATTGACTTCCGAGCGCTGGTGCGTGTGGCTTTCGGCGTGCTGACCCACAGTAACGATGGCGGCGGCTCCACCATCACCCAACAGCTGGCGAAAAACCTCTACGGTCGCGATCCCAACGTGAGTCTTGTCAAGTCGAAGCTGCAGGAGTGGATTGTGGCCATCAAGCTCGAACGGGATTACTCCAAGCACGAAATCATCACCCTATACCTCAATACGGTGGACTTCTCGCATCAGGCGATGGGCATTGAGACGGCCGCCCGCCGCTATTTCGACACTACGCCACAGGAAATCAAGGTGGAGCAGTCGGCCATGCTGGTGGGGTTGCTGAAGGCCCCGGGCGCCTACAACCCGATGAGCCATCCCGAGGCCGCGGAAGGACGGCGTAACGTGGTCATCGGCCAGATGAAGAAGTATCATTACCTTACCAAAGAGGAGGCCGACTCCATCTCGGAAATACCGCTCGATATGTCGCACTACACGAAGGAGAGCCATTCAACGGGACAGGCCACCTACTTCCGCGAATATCTCCGTCTCTACCTCACCGAATTCTTCGCCAAGCCTGAAAATCGGAAAAAGAACGGCGATTCTTTCAATATTTATAAGGATGGTCTGAAAATCTACACCACCATTGACCCGCGTATGCAGGAATATGCGGAATTGGCTGTCAAAGAACACGTTGGAGGTAAGTTGCAGCCGATATTTTTCAACCAGCTGAAACGCAACGACAATGCGCCGTTCTACAAGCTCTCGCAGGAGCAGACCAACAGCATCATGAATGCCGCCCGCAAGAACTCGGAACGCTACCGTCTGATGAAGAACGCGGGTGCAACAGCCGCAGAAATCGACAGGGCTTTCCGTACCAAGGTGAAAATGAGAATCTTGGCACAGGACGGGGAGCACTATATCGACACAGTGATGACCCCCAACGACTCCATCCGTTATATGAAGTCGTTCCTGCAGTGCGGCTTTATGGCGATGGAGACCTTCTCCGGAAGGGTAAAGGCCTACGTCGGTGGCATGAACATCACCTCGTTCCAGTTCGATCACGTGAAGGGATCGCGCCGTCAGGTGGGTTCCACGTTCAAACCTTACGTATATGCCAGTGCAATGGAGAACAGCAACGGCGAGCTTGATCCGTGTTCGCTGGTGCCGAACACCACGGTTTCTGTGCGTTTGCCGGAGGGCAATGTCTGGACCATTCCAGTGAGCCGCTACAAACCCGGCCAGCGGATTTTGCTCCGTGAGGCCTTGGCGCAGTCGCTGAACAACGTCTCCGCCTACCTGATCTCCCGTCCGGAATACGGACGCCAGCAGGCCGTCATTGAGCTAGTCCGCAAGATGGGGATCACCTCACCGATTCCCGAAGTTCCGTCTATCTGTCTCGGTGCCTGTGAGTTGACTCTGTATGAGCAGGTGGGCGCCATCAACTGTTTCGCCAATCAGGGCGTTTACGTCGAACCCTATTTCATTGAGAAGATTTGCGATCAGAACGACAATGTCCTGTTTGAGACGAAGCCCGAATCGCACGAGGCCATGAGCCAGCTGCTGGCGTACCAGACGGTGTGCCTGATGCGCGGTGTGGTGGAGCATGGTACGGGACGCCGCCTCATCAGCCAGTATGGTCTCACCTTCCCACTGGCAGGCAAGACCGGCACCACCAACAACCATTCTGACGCGTGGTTCGTGGGCTACACGCCCATGCTGACGTGCGGTGTCTGGGTCGGTTGTGACGACCGTGCGGCGCACTTCACCTCTATGGAGTACGGACAGGGCGCACGCGCCGCTATGCCGGTGTTCGGCAAGTTCATGAATCTCTGCTATAACGACCCAACCCTCCCGTATATGGCCGCGGTGGCCAACCCCGACCCGAACAACAAGACACGGATGCGCGACTTCGTGGCTCCCGACGGTTTCACCGGCAATGCCTACGGATGCCTCCCGAAAGACTCCGAAGGCAACGAGGTGAAAACCACCATCATAGACCAGAAAGACTGGGATTAATCCATTACTCATTAACCATTAACCATTACATTATAATATATGGAAGAAAAAGACTTTCGCATAGGCACCCGCATCGACCACGAGAAATACGGGGAAGGTATCATCAGCGAAAACGGGAATTTGACCTACAAGGCGGTTTTTGTGCGGGGCGGGGAGATGGAATTCTCCAAGATGAACGCCAATTTCACGGTCATACAGCCCAATGAGGACGGTGATGACGACCAACGCCCGAAGCTGGATGTCAAGGAGTTTGAACGCACACTCACCTTTATCCTTGGCAAATACAACGCCATTGAGAACCGTGTGGCGCTCGGCAAGAAGTGGGAGGGCGGCACGATGGTGCTGCAGCCCGCCAATCCCGAACTCAAGCCGAAGGAGATTCCGATTGAAACCTTTTTCCACAAGATTGTGATGATGCGTGACCGGCTCCGTGTGCTTGAACAGAATATCAACAGCAGCAATTCCCTTTCCGATGAGGAGAAGGTGAACCTCCAGCAGTATATCACCCGCATCTACGGTTCCATGACCTCTTTCAACATCCTTTTTGATGACAAAAACGACTATTTTGTGGGCAGCAAGATGTAGGTCGTTTTAACGTTTGTTAATAAATTTATTTATTTGTAAATAAAGTAGTTATTTGTATAATCAGGCAAAAAAGTTGCCCACTATGAAAAAAAGTGTATTTTTGCCGTTTGAAAAAAAAATAGGCATATTCGACTAAAGTACAATGAATAAGATATTTACGATTGTATCACTGCTCTTTATATTCTTTTTTTTGCAGGTAAACAATAGAATTATAGCCCAACACACGATTTCAGGCGTGGTTTTGGGAGTTGATAAGGGTTCCGCAGCGGATAATGATGAGGATGGCGAGCAGGAGATTTCTGAAATGCCGATGCCGACGGCATTAGTGCTCACAAATTGCGGTGGACAGACGATTACAGATAATAACGGCCGGTTTTCCATCCAGACTGATGCTGACACCTGTGTGCTGATGGTGACGTACACGTTCTATGAGCCCTACACAGATACCATCATTTTCCGAAACAACAAGAATGTGCAGCTGACCATACATTTGGTGAGTGCGGTGAACAAGATAGGGGAGGTGTCCATTACGGAGCATCGCATTGAAAAAAACACCATCAATGCCACCATCTCCATACAGAAGATTACGCCCAAAACGGGTGAGAACATGAATATTACGGGGGCTGCCGATTTGTTGAACAAAGTGCCGGGTCTTGTCATCGTGAATAATGAGCCGCAGATCCGTGGCGGCAGTGGCTTCAGTTCGGGTATGGGCAGCCGCGTGATGATTCTGCTGGACAATATGCCGCTGTTGCGCCCCGATGCGGGCCGCCCGATGTGGAATTTCATTCCGTTGGAGGATGTCTCAGAAATTGAGGTCATAAAAGGTGCCGCTTCTGTGGTGTATGGTTCGTCGGCACTCACAGGCGCCATCAACGTGCATACGGCCTATCCGACCAAGAAACCACGTACAAGGGCGATGCTTTTTGCCGGTGTATATGACTCTCCCAAAGCGGAATACAAAAAGAGCTGGGACAAGGTGAATCCGCTGAAGTGGGGAGCATCCTTCTCCCATTCCCGTATTATCAAGAATGATTTTGACCTTGTTTTGGGCGGTGAATACTATGACGATCAAAGCTATGTGGGTCCGGAATACAAAATCAGGGACGGATATAGTCATGAGGGCAAGTACGAGAGGCGCGCCCGTTTCAACTTCGGAATGCGCTACCGTCCGGCCAAAGTCCGCGGATTGTTCGCCTCTCTTAACGGTAATTTCATGTACTCCGATGAAGCGCAGTCCTTCTTCTGGTATGATTGCGACACCAACATGTACCGCACTTACAAGGGTTCGCTGACCACCACCACCGATTATATGTTCTATGTGGATCCGGTGATTGCCTATATATCAAGAAACGGCTCTTCCTATCGGCTCCAAAACCGTATCTTGTACAGCAACAATGAGGAGGTTTCAGGCGCGCAGTCTGCAAAGTCGCTGATGGTGTACAATGAGTTCAAATACACGAAGAGTTTCCGGAAATTGGGACTGAGTATCGAAGCAGGTGTGTTGAACAACTATGCCCGTTCCTACGGACGTGTCTTCAGCGGCAACAACTACGACACGCTGCCGGCACTGATGACCTCCGAGAATTTCGCCGCTTACGTACAGTTGGAGGAAAAAATTCCACAGGTGAAAGGTCTCACCCTCGTGGGGGGCGCCCGTTTCGAGGGATTTTATACGGATAAGAAATTTGATTGTGCACCTATTTTCCGTTTCGGTGTCAACTATCAGATACCGAGGGCATTCACTTCGTTCCGTGCCTCCATCGGTCAGGGATACCGCTATCCGACCATCGGCGAGAAGTACATCTCCATCACGGTGGGCAGTTATGGCTTTTACCCCAATCCCGAGTTGAAGCCCGAAAAGAGCTGGAATGCCGAATTTGGTATTGTGCAACCGTTTAAAGTCGGTCCGTTCAGAGGATTGCTGGATGTTGCAGCCTATCATCAAGAATACAAGAATTTCATCGAGTTTGCTTTCGGAAACTGGGGTAATACCGGCACCTTCCTGAACGATATGGGATTCATGTACCTGAATACCGGTCCGGCCTCCATCACTGGCGTGGACTTCTCGCTGGCAGGCGGCGGCCCCATCGGCAGAAAGGTCGATTTTCAGTTCATGCTCAGCTATACTTACAGCCTTCCTGTCACAAAGAACAAGTACGATGTTTATTATACTCAAGTAAAAGAGGAAATGAGGGGCGACAGTGTGGTTGTCACAACACATGATTATAGTTTTGTCACCACCGCCTCTGACACGGCCCACTCTATTCTCAAGTATCGTATCCAACATACGGCCAAATTGGAGCTTGCCTTCACCTTCTGGAAAAAGTTGGGACTGAACATTTCCTGCGCCTACTACAGCTCCATGTTGAATGTGGACAATATGTTCTTCACGATGGACAGCAAAAACATGGAGAACTCCAAGGCTGTCCGTGATTTCTGGTCCAATATGGGCACCCTCCCGTTCACCGGTTACAAGAATTATTTTGATAATCATAAACATGGCTCGTTTGTTCTGGATATCGGTATTTCCTACAATATTCTTCCCAACCTGAAAGCTTCGTTCGTCGTCAAGAACATCCTTAACAACGAATATACGCTCCGTCCGATGTATGTGGAGGCACCTCGTTCCTTTAACGTGCAACTCGTGTACGGAATTTAGTTGATAAACCATTAAACCTATTGAATATGAAGAAATTGTCTTTTTTATTTTTATCCGTTGCCGTTTGCGCTTTTGTCGGATGTAAAGACCCCGAAGAACCGAAACCGACTCCGGACCCAGATCCTGTAGAACCCGTTTCTGAAGTGTTCACCAAGCAGATTGTGGACGGCGGGTTTGAATCCTGCTGGTATTCCCAGGAGATGACGGACGAGACCTATTTGGAGTACAAATCC
The DNA here is from genome assembly GCA_947169105.1 of uncultured Bacteroidales bacterium. Classification (GTDB taxonomy): domain Bacteria; phylum Bacteroidota; class Bacteroidia; order Bacteroidales; family WCHB1-69; genus UBA1756. The sequence goes on from CAMVOL010000026.1 coordinate 6,961, forward strand.
TCCGTCTTCTACACTTTGAACAACCTTCACGCGCTGATTGAGGTTCCGGATCTGATGCTGACTTCTGCGCCTGTCACCGCCTACCGTGATGAAGATGCCCACAGCGGCAACTACTGTATGAAACTCGTTACAGGTGTCTTGACCGACCAGTCGAAAGGCCGCCTCCTGATTCCGGGCGCTATCGCTCCGCTGGATCCGAACTTTGTCTATCAGTTCCTCACTCCCTCCGAATATCCCGACGGTATCAACGTGAAGCGTGAATATCACGAAAAACCAGATAGACTTAAAGGTTATTTCAAATATGCCCCTGTGGCGGGCGACTCCGCTTCCGTCAGCGTGAAACTGTATAATGGCAGTGAGGTGATTGGCGAAGGGCTTTTTGTGGAATATAACACGGTGGAGAGCTGGACGAATTTTGAAGCTCCGATTGCCTATACCTCCAATGTCACCCCGACCCATGTTTCCATCATCATTTCCGCAAGTGCCGGTTATAATTTTGCTGACCTGACCCATTGTGAAGGACAGGAAGGATCCACGCTGTGGATTGATGACCTTGAGTTTACATTTCCTGCAAAATAGAATACACAGAACATATTATGGCTGTTTTAATCAAGAATATCAAGAAATTGGTGCAGGTAGAAACTGCACCAATTCCGTTTAGGGCCGGCAAGGAAATGAGCAACCTGCCGTGCATCGAAGACGCTTACCTGTTGGTGGTGGGCGACAAGATTCACGATTTTGGAAAGATGTCCGATTTTTCCGACAAGATGCTGGAAAAGGTCAAGGAACCGGTCGAGGTGGTGGATGCCACCGGACGGATGGTCTTCCCGGCCTTCTGTGACTCGCACTCCCACATCGTGTATGCCGGCAGCCGCGAAATCGAGTACATCGACAAGATTAAAGGCCTCAGCTATGAGGAGATTGCCAAAAGGGGAGGGGGAATTCTCAATTCGGTGGACCGCCTGCGTGCCGCCTCCGAGGACGAACTTTTCGCCGACGCTTGGAACCGTCTGGAAGAGGGCGCCTCCTTCGGGACGGGCGCCATTGAAATCAAGAGCGGCTACGGCCTTGATACGGAGAACGAGCTGAAGATGCTCCGCGTCATCCGTCGCCTCAAGGAGAAGTCAGCGCTGACCATCAAGGCCAACTTCCTCGGTGCCCATGCTGTCCCCCGCGAATACATCGGGCGGCAGACCGAATACGTGGATCTCATTATCAATGAGATGATTCCGATGGTGGCGGCCGAAGAATTGGCCGACTATGTGGATGTCTTCTGCGACCGCGGCTTCTTCACGCCCGAAGATACCGAGCGTATCCTGATGCAGGGCATCAAATACGGACTCCAGCCCAAAATCCACGCCAACGAGCTCGACTACTCCGGCGGTATCCAAGTGGGTGTGAAGTACAACGCCCGCTCGGTCGATCATATTGAATACACGGGCGACGACGAAATTGAGGCACTGCTCGGTTCCGATACGATGCCGACGATTCTGCCCGGTGCCGCCTTCTTCCTCGGTATGGTGTACGCTCCCGCCCACAAGATGATTGAGGCAGGTCTGCCCGTGGCCATGGCCGGCGACTACAACCCCGGTTCCTGCCCGTCAGGCAATATGCAGTTCGTGCTCTCCATGGGCTGCATCAAGTACGGCATGATTCCCGAAGAGGCCATCAATGCCACCACCATCAACTCCGCCTACGCAATGGGCGTGGAGGACATTCTCGGCACCATCACCAAAGGAAAAATCGCCAACTTCTTCATTACCAAGCCGATTTCCACCATCGAGTTCATGCCGTACGCTTACGGCTCCAACAAAGTGGCCTCAGTCTATCTGAACGGCAAGAGAGTGGTGGATAACGGGCAAGTTGATTTGAACTAATCTGGTTTTACCCTATAAAACAGACGGATGGAGTTTCGGATCAGGAAAGGCTTGGACATTCGGCTCGACGGGGAAGCCCGCCGTGAAGTGCGGCCTTTGGAAACTGTCCGCTACTACGTGTCGCCTTCCGATTTCCGCTGGTTGAAGCCGCAACTGCTGGTAGAAGCCGGCAGTGAGGTGGCGGTCGGTACGCCGCTGTTCGCCTCCAAGGAGGACGAACGTGTGGTGGTTGTGTCGTCCGTGAAGGGGACCGTCCGTGAGATTGTCCGTGGCGAACGCCGTTCCGTCGAAACTATTGTGTTGGAGGCATTTCCATCCGACCCGTTCCGTAAGCAGGTGGATTTCGCCGAACCCGAAACTTCGGACGAAGTCGCCAGCCTGCTTTTGTCCAACGGGCTTTGGCCGTTCTTGCGCCAACGTCCCTTTTCCGTGATTCCGTCTCCCGACTCTCGTCCGAAATCGTTGTTCATCAGCTGTTTCGACTCCGCGCCGCTGGCACCGGAGAACGACTTCCTGTTGCAGGGGCGTGCCGAGGAGTTCCGTGAGGGTGTGCGGCGGCTGCACCAACTGGTGGGGGCGGGCTGTCCCATCCATCTGTGCCTGCGTGACGGCGTAGAAAACGCCTGTTTCGAAGCGGCGGAAAACGTTCAGTTCCACCATTTTAGCGGTCCGCACCCCGCCGGCAACGTGGGCACCCAAATTCATCGTATCGACCCCATCGACAAAGGGGAACGCGTCTGGTACATCCATTCGCAGGATGTGGCCGCCATCGGCCGGTTCTTCCTCACGCACACGCTTTCGTTCGAGAGGATGGTCGCCGTTACCGGCCCATGCATCAAGTCACCGCGCTACTACACGATGGTGTATGGTGCCGACATCTCCACCATTCTACAGGAACAGATAGAAGCAAAAAATGCCCGTATTATTTCTGGTAATATTCTGACAGGAAAACAATTATCGCAATTTCCTCATGTGAGACTTTACGACACGCAGCTGACGGCGATTGCCGAAGGCGGTGAGCGTGAGTTCATCGGCTGGCTGTTGCCGGGATTCCGCAAATGGAGCCAGTCACACACCTTTACAGCGTGGCTTTTCCGCCGTAAAACGTTCAGCCACAACACCTCCCTTCATGGTGGCCGCCGCGCCTTCGTGATGACGGACGTTTATGAAAAGGTGTTCCCGTTCGAAATCCTTCCGTTGCAGCTGCTCAAAGCATGCCTGACGGACGACATCGAACAAATGGAGGAACTGGGTATCTATGAAGTTGATGATGAGGACTTTGCCCTCTGTGAAGTCGTCTGTCCCTCCAAAATGGAATGGCAAAAGACCGTCCGGGAGGCGTTGTTCCGCCTGCGGAAAGAAATAGGGGATAGTTAATAGGGTATAGGGTATAGTAGAGACGCTGTGTACAGCGTCTCAATAATGATAAATACATATTGAGCTGCCCAGTAGGGGCAAGAAGAATACAACCTCACAATAATGAAAGGATAATATGTCTGTCATATCCCACATCAGCGAAAAAATCGGCAGGTTCTTCGAGAAGGGCAGGCCGCTGCACTGCTTCCATTCGCTGTGGGATGCGGTGGACACGTTCCTGCTGACGCCCGCAGAAGTGACGAAAGAGGGCAGCCATATCCGCGATGCCGTTGATATGAAGCGGATTATGATCACGGTGATGATCGCGCTGATGCCGGCGCTGCTGTTCGGGATGTGGAATCTCGGCTACCAGCACTACCTTTCTGTGGGTATGGAAACGGGCTTCTGGAGCTGCTTCTGGTACGGCTTTTTGAAGTGGCTTCCGTTGGTTATCGTCACGTATATCAGCGGTTTGGCTATCGAGGTAGCCTTTGCGCAGTGGCGGGGGCATCAGGTGGCCGAAGGGTTCTTCGTGACCGGCTTCATCATCCCGCTGATCATGCCGCCCGACGTGCCGTTGTGGATTGTAGCGGTAGCAACGGCCTTCTCGGTGCTTTTCGCCAAGGAGGTGTTTGGTGGCACCGGCTACAACTTCCTCAATCCGGCGCTTGTGGCTCGCGCGTTCGTCTTTTTCGCCTATCCTTCAGTGATTTCCGGCGATTCCGTCTGGATTGCCGAATCCGCCGATGCCGTCTCCGGCGCGACTCCGTTAGCGCTGGTGATGAACGGGAATATGGCGCAAATGCCGTCATTTTTGGATATGTTTGTAGGCACGATACCAGGCTGCATCGGCGAAACCTCCAAAATCGCCATTCTGCTCGGGGCGGCGGTGCTGCTGTTCACGCAGGTGGCAAGCTGGCGGATAATGCTGTCGGTCGTTGTGGGCGGCTTCGTAACGGGTACATTGTTCCACACGGCGGGCGTTTGCCCCGTCAACGGGTGGCAGCACCTGCTGATGGGCGGTTTCCTGTTCGGTGCCGTCTTTATGGCCACCGACCCTGTGACGGCAACCCACACAAAATCAGGAAAATACATTTACGGACTGCTGATTGGCGTACTGGCCATCGTCATCCGTGTGGTCAACAAGGGGTATCCCGAAGGGATGATGCTCGCCATCCTCCTGATGAACATTTTCGCCCCGCTAATTGACTATTGTGTTGTAAAAGTGAGAGTTAAGAAGAGAAAACTCAATATTTCCAAACATAGAATCAAATTGTAAGCCACAAACCCGACCAAAATGAAAACGTTCAGCAACAGATACATATTCCTGTATATCACCGTTTTAGTGATGGTGATTGCGGTGCTGTTGACGGCGGTTTCGATGGGGTTGAAGCCCCGGCGCGAGGCCAACCAGAAGGTGGAAAAGGCGCAGCAGATCCTGCGTGCCGCCGGTTACGAAAACGTCGGGAAGGAGGCGGCTTTGCGGATGTTCGACTCCGTTGCGGTCCGAAACGACATCGGCGGGCGTGAGTGCTACGACATCCGTTGCGCCGATGGCACCGACGGGCTGGTCGTTTTTGTGGAGGGCAAAGGATTGTGGGGACCCATCTGGGGCTACGTTGTCCTCGCCGACGACCGTGCCACCGTCAAAGGGGTCGTCTTTGCGCACAAGTCCGAAACTCCTGGCCTCGGTGACCGTATCACCTCGCCGGAATTCATCCGTTCATTTGTTGGGAAAAGGATATTGGACAAAGACGGCAACTTCGTGTCGGTCAGTGTGATACCAAAGGGTAGGGGAGGAGAGATTCCGGAAGATAACCGCGTGGACGCGATCTCCGGCGCCACCCTCACGTCCAAAGGCGTGAACGCGATGCTCCGCGACCAGTTAGCCATCACCACAGAAACAGAAAAACGGTAACCTATTGAATAGCAGAAGATGAAACAATACCTCGGCCCGTTAAACAAAGAGAATCCCGTACTGGTGCAGACCTTGGGGGTATGCTCGGCCTTGGCGGTCACGGCGCAGCTCAAACCGGCCGTCGTGATGGCGCTGTCTGTAACGGCGGTGTGTGCGGTGGCGAACCTTGTCATCTCCCTGATTCGCAATACGATACCGCCACGCATCCGCATCATCGTACAGCTGCTGGTGGTCTCCACGCTCGTCATTATGGTCGATCAGATTCTGCAAGCCTACGTCTATGAGGTCAGCAAGATGCTTTCCGTCTTTGTCGGGCTGATCATCACCAACTGCATCATCATGGGGCGGTTGGAGGCTTTCGCACTGTTGCACAAACCGTTGCCGTCGTTTGTGGACGGTGTTATGAACGGTGTCGGCTACGGCTTAGTATTGGTGGTAGTGGCGTTTTTCCGTGAGTTATTAGGCAGCGGCACGCTCTGGGGCCACCCCGTGGTGCCGCAGTCGTGGTATGCCGCCGGTTATCTCAACAATGGACTGATGATTCTCCCGCCGATGGCCCTCATCTTGGTCGGCGGCCTCATCTGGATTGTCAATTCGAGAAAAGGGAGCATTTGCCTACCAAAGTGTTGAAGGAGGATAAAGCAACCTATATCCAAGCCCTTATCGACACAAGAGAGAAAGAGGACATTACCATCTTCCAGAATTGTATGGCCGACCTGCACGCACAGCACCTGCAGACTGATATTGACCAATATGTCAAGTCCACTTCTGTGAAAATGGTCGATAAAATGAAGTTACAGCAGGAAATGGCCGATAAATGGTCGATAAAACCATCATTGGCTGAGAAGATGGCCGATATTTTGGTTTTTGTGGCCGACAAAGAGGGATTCACCACCGAGGAGATTGTCAGCCAGTTTGGTTATACGGCCACCACTACCAAGCGTTATTTGCGACAGCTCACCGCGTTTGGTTATCTGGAGTCACACGGTGGTAACCGCAACCGTAGCTATACTGTTAAATTCAGATAAAGGTGTTTTCTTCACACCTCCATTTGCAAGGCGGCAAAGGCACCGCGAATTACGCGGATGGACGCGAAATATTCCCCTTCTATGTAGAAGGGGTGCCCAAAGGGCGGGGTAGTTGTATAGAAATAATGAATACCTTGTGATGATAACGTGTGACGCACAGTGCTGTTGGCCAAGCGTTCGGACATTGCGCCAGAGAAGGCGTTGCAGCTGTTCTACGAAAGCCAGACCTGCGCCGACCTCCACGACAAAACCACCGGCCTCTACCTCTACGGCGATTTGTACGTTGCCGACGAGTTTATGAGGGAGATGGGGGAGGAGGTGGAGGATGAATTGACCGCGAATGGCGCGAATTACGCCAATTACGCGAAATAGTCGGGAGGTTCCGTTGCTGCGCTCGCAACGGAATGGTGGTGGGCAATCTAATATATTAGGGGGTAGAGGGGTTCTTTGACATTGCCAAAGAACCCCTCTACCCTCCTTTTATTACTGGCTTATTTGCACCGTTAGGGTCTCAAGAAGGGAAATTATTTTGTAACTCGTGCGTGCCGGAGGAACACACTCTCAATAACCCCAGATAAACGGAACGTAGTGGTCAAAGTTTAGTAGTGTCGGTTATTTCCAGTACGTCTCTTGTTTCAATTATTTTCGCTCCCCGCTTAACAAGACTATAGTAAAATCCTGTAGTCACTTCTGTCAGCCATAGTTTGTAGCCGGTTCTTTTACAGATTTGATAAATGTCTTTTATCAATTGTTTTCCATAGCCTTTATGTTGAATCTGCATAAGAATATTTGTAATGCGAACGATTTTTTCTTCTCGATTTACAAGAACCCTGATTGCGACTACGGGATTCCTATCAGCCACAATTTCATTTTTACAGCAGAAAATTGCAGGCATATATTCGGCTGAATGCTGAATAATTGTATCAAAAATTGCTTTTTCAATGAATTTGTGCAAAAACACATCTTGAGGTAGAGAATCCCCTTCATATAGCGTTCGGTTTGATAATGAATATAGGTATCTGTGTCCGTTGTCAAAAATTGTCTGTACAAATATTCCGAATTTATCGTCATACGATTCCCTTTGAAACCGGCCAGTAAATCTTTTTCCAAAATCAATGTCATCTCTTGGTGCAAAAATAGGATGGCAATAATTGTATTCCAAATCGGCTTGATATTTTTCTGATATAGTCATGATTATAATTTTTTTTGTATGTTTCTCTTCCTCTAATCCTTTACACAACGGACGGAAAAGCCGCAGGCATTTTCCTCCCATATGTAGTTAGGATCATATAGGATTACATCGGGATACAAGTAGGAGATGTTGCGGTAGAAACACCTATAGTCTTCTCTGGTAGTGCTCCAAAAGATGGCCGCGCAGTTAAACTTACTGTAGATGCCGTTGTATGCGTAGTAGCCTGCAGGCAAAGCGCTGAATCCTGTGGCATTGTTGGTTGATGAGGGCATCGTACATACTGAACAAGGTCCGCATGACGCAGTTGCGCTAGCCCAGCCAGTGGTGCCAGACAATGCCTTGGCTATATAGGTGTCATCTCCACCACACACATACTCGCTTTGGCTGCTTACAAAGTCAGTGAGTTGAGTCCATTCGGCATCGCTCGGCACGTGCCACCCCGTGGGGCAGATGCCCTGTACTCCGCTTGGGTTTGCACCAGAGGATGTGGAATTTCGCATCATCGCCTTCCAATTGTATAAAAGGCCATATGCGGATTGATTTGAGGGATTGTTGTTGGGGTAGTACCAGTATGCTGTAATGGTGGAAGTATCGCTGCCTTGTGGAATGGCGGTGCCGTTGGCGTACTTCTTGGCGCGCAGATTCTCCTTCATCCAGCATTGGGTACCAATTTGCACGGTGTTGTAGATGTTGCCGTCGATGTCGGTGAGGGTAGCGGTACCGGGGCAGGGTGGTCCGTCCTGTGAAGTAGGGTTGGTGATAAATTGTTGTCGATAGCCATACGAAGTCCCCACACTATTAGTAGCATAGGCCCGTACATAGTAAAGGGTGTAGTTCGGCGCGAGTCCCGTAATATTGCTGGTGAAACTGCCTGTGCCTCCACCATCTATGGTGTGGCTGTCGGCAATGGTCGGATTCTGTGAGGTGCTGCTCCAACATACCCCACGAGCCGTCACAGGTGCTCCGCCGTCATCGGTCACATTTCCTCCTCCTGTGGCAGTAGTTGTCGTTATATTGCTTATCGCTGTGGGAATAACTCTAGGGAGTACGGGGGCTGTCGTAAAACTCACCTCATTACCATAGTACGCCGTTCCCACACTGTCGGTAGCGTAGGCCCGTACATAGTAAGTAGTGCCATATTGAAGATCTGTTATATTGCAGGTGAAGCTACCCGTACCACTTCCGTTCGCTATGTGGTTCCCGTAAACCAATGGAAAATGTAATGTATCCCAACACACGCCACGTGAAGCTACAAAAAACCCGCCGTTTGAAATCACTTCACCTCCGCAAGTTGCAGACCAACTGCTAATATCGAAAACCTCGGCGGTAATTATTGTAAACGGTTGGTCAGAGGGAGTGGAGGTGGAGAATGTCACTGCATTTCCGTAGCCAACCCCCGCATTATTGATGGCGTATGCCCGTATATAATAAGTAGTTCCTTCGGTCAGTCCTGTCAGATTATCCGAAAATGCCCCCATGCCGCTGCCAATGTGCAGGCAGTTGTCGTTTAGCGTCGGTGTACCAGTGGTGTTCCAGCAGATACCACGGTCGATTACGGTGCTACCGCCGTCGGAAGTCACGGTGCCGCCCACAATCGCCGAGGTGGGTGTGATGCCCGTAACAGCAGCGGTGCTGACAGAAGGTACCTGTTCCTGCGTTTGTATCGCATCAAACATCATCGCAAACGTTTGCGAGGCGCCCTGTGCCTGCGAAATCCGGGCGCTTTCGTATTCCGTGCCGTTGATGATGGCGCACCCCACATATTCCATCTGGTCGCCGAAATTGAACGGGTTGGTGGTGGTGGATTTTGGTTGTGGAGACAACGCATGCGTTGTCTTTACAATACCCGCATATTCAATCCCATTCCCGTTCCCCGCACCATTGCACACCATTTTGATGGGCGACGTTTTGCCGTTTTGGCGGGCGGTCATCACGTAGGTGCCGGTGGCGGATAGGGATACGCGGAATTCGTGGGTGCCCGGTTGTAGAGACGTGCCATGGCGCGTCTCTACGATTTTGCCGTTCCCATCCACAATTTCCAATGTCACCGCGCCCGCGTCCGCCACCGTCAGGTTCACGTCGGTGGTGCCGGTGAACGGGTTCGGATTGTTTTGCGACAGGCCGAAACCGCCGTTGGCAACGGATTCGTCAATTCCCGTACCGTTCTGCATCGTCAGCGTGGTGTCGGGCCAATAGATGGTTTCCTGCCACCCTTTCGTTAGGTTGGTGATGGCCACACGGTTTAACTGCACGTACTGGTTGTTGGCGTCCTTCCCCGTGAAGGTGAGGGTGACGGTCTGCGCCTGCAATGTGCTAAAAAGGAATACAAGGACAATCGTCCCGATAATAATGGATAAAATCTGTTTTTTCATAATCTCTTTTTATGTTTGTAATAATCGTTCTTTCAATCGGTTGCAAACCGTTTCCGCTTTTTGTCACAAACATAAAAAATCCGTGAACTACTGTTGATACTGAGGTTCGCCAAAACCTTACCACAAACAAGAAAGCCCACGGAATTCCGCGAGCGTTCTGCCTTCTTGCGTGGTAATTTGAAATTGGCGATTTCAGTATCACAAGAAAAGCGAAAACGCTTTGATATAATGGATGTTAATAATGGTGTTGTTCTACTCTATAGGCATTGGTTTTGGTGATACGATGGTTAAAATGCTATTATTAGTCCTTTTCGGACAGATATTGTTCGATTTGCGTTTTGAGTGGGGGAAGGTCATTTTCTATTACAGATAAAACTTCCTCTTTATCCACAAGGTTGTATCCGTGAACAATGAAATTACGCATACTGATGATATCGCGCCACGGAGTCTGTTCGTGGGCATCACGGAACTCCTTTGTGAGCAAATTTGCAGCTTCTCCAATCACAACCAACTGATATACAATCGCAAAATAACGAACTTTATCTTCAAGAATTTGCGCTGACTCATATCCATCTGCAAACTCATAGATATTATTCACACTTTCCAGAATGTGTTCTAATCTCCCTTTGTCTCTAATTGGCTCTCTCATATATCAGAATCTTGTCACGGTCCGCCGTCTTTTTCACGAAAGGATAAAGAGTACCTTCCGTAATCAAGTCAACTTTTTTATTTATTGTATCTTCCAATCCAAGTGCGATGGAAATATGTTTCAACAAACTTACTCCTTTCCCCGTCTTTTGGTCAAATACCACCAGTATGTCCACATCGCTGTCCTCGGTCTCCTCACCGCGGGCGTACGAGCCGAACACCCACGCCTTCAGCACCGGCTGGGTTTTGAAATAGTCCTGAATGGTCTTGATCATTTCGGGCGACATCTGCAAACGGATTTTATCGCGGCAAAAGTACATAAAAATTGAGAATTGAAAAATGAAAATTGAAAATTGCAAAATGTTTTCCGAAATCTACGGGTATTTAAATTATTGTTACTACTTTTGCCACCCACAATCCGCAAGGGGTCCTGAGGCTTGGTTTTGTCTTTCACCCCCTTGCATTTCACCTTAAAATGAAAGAGTTAGCAGATATATTCGTCCGTTCGGTCTTTATTGACAATATGATTTTCGCTTACTTTTTGGGGATGTGCTCCTATCTGGCCGTCTCCAAGAATGTGAAAACCGCCTTCGGATTGGGTATCGCCGTCTGTTTCGTCTTGGTGGTTACGGTTCCTGTCAATTATTTGATTGATAAATATTTGTTACATAAAGGCGCATTGGTATGGCTGAACAGCGGCTTGGCCGACGTAGATTTGTCGTACCTATCGCTCATCATCTTCATTGCGGTGATTGCGGGCATTGTGCAGCTGCTGGAGATGGTGATCGAGCGGTTTTCTCCGGCGTTATATCAGGCGCTGGGCATCTTCCTGCCGCTGATTGCGGTCAACTGCGCCATCTTGGGCGGCTCGCTGTTCATGCAGGAGCGCCACTTCCCGACGGTGGCGCACAGCCTGTCGTACGCGTTCGGCTCCGGCATCGGCTGGCTGCTGGCAATTGTCGCCTTCGCCGCCATCCGCGAGCGTCTGAAATATTCCGACATTCCCAAACCATTGGGGGAGAAGGGGATAGCCTACATCATCACGGGGCTGCTCGGTATCGGTTTTATGGCATTTTTGGGGATTTAAAACAGGAAGATGATGAACCCGCTGACACTCATAGCTGCCGTCGTAATATTCCTGCTCATTATTTGGGCATTGGTCGCTATCTTGCTGTATGCGAGGAAGAAGCTGGTGCCGTCGGGCAAGGTGAAGATTGTCATAAACGGGGAGAAAGAGGTTGAGCACGAGCGGGGCTGCTCGCTGCTTCAGGCGCTTTCCGACGAGAAGGTCTTTGTGCCGTCGGCGTGCGGCGGGGGCGGAAGCTGCGGCACGTGCAAAGGCAAAGTGCTGGCGGGCGGCGGAAGCATCCTGCCCACCGAATTGAGCCATATCTCACGGAAAATGGCTGCCGAGAACTACCGTCTTTTCTGTCAGGTGAAGGTGCGGGAGGATATGGAAATTGAAATTCCCAAAGAGTTTTTCGGAATCAAGAAATGGAAGTGCAAGGTTCTGTCCAACAGAAATGTAGCCACGTTCATCAAGGAGTTTGTGGTGCAGCTTCCGGAAGGGGAGCGGATGGACTTCCGTTCGGGCGGCTATATCCAGATTGACATACCGGCCTGTGAGGTCGATTTTTCCCGTATGGAAGTGGACGAGCCCTACCGCCGCGACTGGGAACAGATGGGGCTTTTCGGGCTGAGGATGAAGAACGGCACGCCGACGGTGCGGGCCTATTCGATGGCGAACCATCCGGCGGAGGACAACATCGTGATGCTCAACGTGCGTATCGCCACCCCGCCGTTCGACCGCAAGCGCGGCGGCTTCATGAAGGTGAATCCGGGCGTCGCCTCCTCCTACATCTACAGCCTCCGGCCAGGCGACGAGGTGACGGTGTCGGGGCCTTACGGCGAGTTCTTCCTCGAAGACACCCAACGGGAGATGATGTTCATCGGCGGCGGTGCCGGAATGGCGCCGATGCGTTCGCATATCTTCCATCTTTTCAGGAATTTGCACACCGAAAGAAAGGTTTCTTTCTGGTACGGCGGTCGTTCCCGAAAGGAACTTTTCTACGAGGAGGAATTTCGGGATATAGAGCGGGAAAACGGCAATTTCTCGTTCCATATCGCCCTTTCTGACCCGCAACCCGACGATCGTTGGGACGGTCCCACCGGTTTTATCCATCAGGTGATTTTGGAAAACTACCTGAAGGAACACCCTGCGCCAGAGGATATTGAGTATTACATTTGCGGTCCTCCGTTGATGTTGCAGGCGGTTCTGAAAATGCTCGACAGTCTCGGCGTGGAATCGGAAATGATCCATTACGACGACTTCGGAGGATGACAAAATAATTTTCATTTCCCGCTCAATAGGTAACGAAAAATAGTGTATATTTGCACCCGCATTTTTGTAACCTAATCAAAACTGGACTATGGAATTAATTACTCCTTCATTTGGATTGCTTTTCTGGATGCTGATAGGTTTCGGTATCCTCTTTTTCATTTTGGCCAAATTCGCTTGGCCCGTCATTCTCAAGGCCATCAACAACCGCGAAAAATTCATTGAGGAACAGCTCAATTCGGCCGCCAAGGCCCGCGAGGAGATGAAGAATCTCAAGTCGGAGCACGAAGCCCTGCTCGTTCAGGCCAAGGAAGAGCGCGACGCCATCCTCTCCGAAGCACGCAAGATGAGCGAGAAGATGTACGAGGATGCCAAGGAAAAGGCCTCCAAAGAGGCACAACTCCTTATCGAAGATGCCAAGAAAAGTATCCACTACGAAAAGATGAAGGCCATGACGGACATCAAGAACGAAATCGCCAAAATGTCCATCGAAATCGCGGAGAAAGTCCTTCAGAAAGAACTTTCCGAAAAGAGCAAACAGGAGGAGCTGATTTCCGAATGGGTGAAGGACGTAAGTATCAACTAATCCGCTAAAAATCACGCAGATGAGAAATGCAAAACTGTCTGGCCGCTACGCAAAAGCCCTGCACCAGTTCGCCATCGAGCAAAATGTGGAAGAGCCCGTCTATCAGGACATACTTCTTTTAAATAAGGTATTCAAAGAGAACGCCGAACTTCGCGCGGTGATTGAAAGCCCCGTCATCGTCGCCTCCAAAAAGGAATCCATCTTCAAGGCGCTTTTCCAAGACAAGATCAATCCCGTCACGTTAGGTTTCCTGAACCTGATCATCGTGAAACGCCGTGAACCCTCCCTGACCGGCATTTTCAATCAGTTCGTCAAGTGCTACTACGAGAAGCACCATATCCGCTCCGCCGTCGTCACCACCGCCGTCGAGCTGAATCCGGAACTGGCCGGCAAGATCAAGGGGATTCTGGAGGAACAGACCCACAGCACCATCCTTCTGCAGCAGGTCGTTGACCCCAAGGTCATCGGCGGCTTCATCGTGCGCGTGGACGACTTCCTGTTCGACGCCAGCATCCTCGGACGCATCAACCGCTTGAAATCTGAATTTTCGCAAAACCTCTATCAGGTTGGTTATTAACAGAATAAAAAAATAATTAAATACATATACAATGGCAGAAATCAAACCATCAGAAGTAACTGCAATCCTGCGCCAGCAGCTCCAGAATTTCGACTCCGGCTCCGAGCTGGGCGAAGTCGGCACTGTGCTGGTCGTGGGTGACGGAATCGCCCGCGTCTATGGCCTGCAAAACGCGCAGTCCGGCGAATTGGTCGAATTTGAACAGGAAGAAGGCAACATTATGGGCATCGTCCTCAACTTGGAGGAGGACAATGTCGGTGTCGTGCTCCTCGGTGACTCCAAAACGCTGAACGAAGGCGACTTGTGCAAACGCACGGGACGTATCGCCTCCATCAAGGTCGGCGAGGGTCTCTGTGGCCGCGTCATCAACACCCTCGGTGTGCCGATCGACGGCAAGGGCAAAATCGAAGGCGAGCTTTACGAGATGCCTATCGAGCGCAAGGCTCCCGGCATCATCTTCCGCCAGCCCGTCAAGGAGCCGCTCCAGACCGGTATCAAGGCTGTGGATGCTATGATCCCGATCGGCCGCGGCCAGCGTGAGCTCATCATCGGCGACCGCCAGACCGGCAAGACCGCCATCGCCATCGACACCATCATCAACCAGAAGAAATTCTACGAGGAAGGGAATCCCGTATATTGCATCTATGTGGCTGTAGGTCAGAAAGGTTCGTCCGTGGCCAGCATCGTCAAGACACTCACGGAGAACGGCGCCATGCCCTATACCATCATCGTGAACGCCACGGCTTCCGATACGGCGGCCATGCAGTTCTACGCCCCCTTCGCCGGCGCCGCCATCGGCGAGTACTTCCGCGACACGGGACGTCCGGCCCTCATCATCTACGACGACCTGTCGAAACAGGCCGTGGCCTACCGCGAAGTCTCGCTGCTGCTCCGTCGTCCCCCTGGACGTGAGGCTTACCCCGGTGACGTTTTCTACCTCCATTCCAGACTTCTGGAACGTGCCGCCAAGATCATCGAATCCGACGAGATTGCCGCCCAGATGAACGACCTGCCGCCCGTCCTCAAACCAATGGTCAAGGGTGGCGGCTCCCTGACGGCTCTCCCGATCATCGAGACGCAGGCCGGTGACGTTTCCGCCTACATCCCGACCAACGTGATTTCCATCACCGACGGTCAGATTTATTTGGAGACCTCCCTGTTCAACTCCGGTGTCCGTCCCGCCATCAACGTCGGTATCTCCGTATCGCGTGTGGGAGGTAACGCCCAGATCAAGTCCATGAAGAAAGTTGCCGGTACATTGAAACTTGACCAGGCACAATACCGTGAACTTGAGTCCTTCGCCAAGTTCGGCTCCGATGTGGATGCGGCTACCAGAAACGCCCTCGACAAGGGTGAACGTAACGTGGAAATCCTGAAGCAGCCCCAGTATTCGCCCCTCAAGGTGGAAGAGCAGATTGCCATCATCTTCTGCGGCGTGCGTGCCCTGCTCCAGAAGGTTCCCGTCAGCCGTATCAGCAGTTTTGAGAAAGAGTACCTCCAGACCCTTCAGGAAGGCCACGAGGCGCTTCTCAACGAGCTGAAGAGCGGAAAAATCAATGATGAAATGATGGGCGAACTCGAAGCCGTCTGCAAAGAGGTCGTCAAAAAGTATGAAGAATAGTAGCTTATGGCAAGCTTAAAAGAAATACGTATAAGGATTGCCTCCGTCGAATCCACGCAGAAAATCACGAGTGCGATGAAGATGGTGTCCGCGGCCAAACTGAGAAGGGCGCAGAACGCCATCATCAACCTTCGTCCGTACTCCAACAAGCTGAATGAGATTCTGGGCAACTTGTCAAGTGCCGCCGACAGTCTCGACGGTATGCCGCTGTTCCAAGAGCGTCCCATTGAAAAAGTTGCACTTGTGGTAATATCCTCCAACAGAGGTCTTTGCGGCGGTTTCAACGCCAATGTGTCCAAAAAAGTGGAGGCAATGCTGCAAGGCGAGTTCGCCGAACAGGCGGCAAAAGGCAATGTGAAGCTCTACTGCATCGGCAAAAAGGCGGCCGAACTGCTGGCCCGCAGGCACGATGTGGCCTGGCGCAACGAGACGCTGACCGAAACTTCCGCCTTCGACGAGATTGCGGAACTCGGAGAGCAGCTGATGAACGACTTCATCAGCCATCAGGTTGATTGCGTGAAGATTGTCTATAACAAGTTCATCAATCCGGCCACGCAGGAGCTGTGCGCAGAAGACTTCCTCCCGATTGCCAACCTTGGCGGTGGGGGAGAGGAGTCCGCGAAAAAAGCCGACTACATCTTCGAACCTTCCAAGGAGGAGATTCTTACCGAATTGATTCCCAAGATTTTGAAGTTGCAGCTTTATAAGACGTTGCTTGATTCCGTTGCCTCGGAACACGGCGCACGTATGACCGCCATGCACAAGGCCACGGACAATGCCACGGAGATTCTCAAAGATTTGCGGCTGAAGTACAATAATGCACGCCAGTCGTCCATCACCAACGAATTAATCGAAATTGTAAGCGGCGCGGAGGCGCTGAACAACTAAACATCTGACAGATGCTGAAAAAAATCACCTTACTGGCGCTCTCATTACTGATGATTGCGCCTTTATTTGCGCAAAAACGGGACAATGCCGTCATCGCGTTCTACAACTTGGAGAACCTGTTTGACACCGAAAACGACCCGCTGATCAACGATGAGCAATTCCTGCCTGACGGTGACTACCAATGGACGGAGGAACGCTACCAGCGAAAATTGGAAAACATGTCGAAGGTCATCTCCTTGATTGCCAAAGAGTACGGTGGACCTGTCGCCATCGGCGTGTCCGAGGTTGAAAACCGCCGTGTACTAGAAGATCTGGTGGCCACCGACAACCTCAAGCCGTTCAATCTGGGCATCGTGCATTACGATTCGCCCGATAGGAGAGGGGTTGACGTTGCGTTGCTCTACCAGAAGGACCGTTTCCGCGTCATCCACTCGTATCCGTACCGCCTGATTACAGAGGACACGAACTTCCGCACCCGCGACCAGATTCTTGTCACAGGTATCATCGACGAGATTGACACGGTGAATATCATCGTAAACCACTGGCCTTCAAAACTTGGCGGTGAAAAACGGAGTATGCCGAAGCGTATTGCCGCCGCCGAACTCTCCAAACACATTTCTGACTCACTGATGCACGCCAATCCTGCCGCAAAAGTGCTGATTATGGGCGACTTGAACGACAATCCCAATGCAAAGAGCATTGTGGAGTACCTGCAAGCCAAAGGAAAAGTCAAGGATGTGGGTGTCAATCAGTTGTTTAATCCGATGTACAAACTGTACATGGACGGCATCTGGTCGTATGTCTATCGGGATGAACCTAATGTAATTGACCAGATCATCATTTCCTACGGATTATTGAATGCACAAAAAGGCTTCAAATACAAGGATGCCCGCATTTTCCGCGCAAGTTTTCTGCTCACGAAATCCGGTTCATTTGAAGGCATTCCATTGCGCACCTTTGCTGGTGGCAATTACCTTGGTGGCTACAGCGACCATCTTCCGGTTTTTTTAATTCTTGATTTAATAAAATAGTGTAAATATTTATGGATAAGAAACTTGTAATTATCCCAACTTACAACGAAAAGGAGAATATAGAGAATATCATCCGTACGGTTTTCGGACTCGGGGATTACCATATTCTTATAGTAGAGGACAATTCGCCCGATGGGACGGCCTCTATTGTGAAGGGTCTTATGCAGGAATTTCCGGACAGGCTTTTCATTGAGGAACGCAAAGGGAAATTGGGGTTGGGCACCGCTTATATTCACGGTTTCAAATGGGCTTTGGCGCGCGAGTACGACTATGTTTTTGAGATGGATGCCGATTTTTCGCACGATCCGCACGATCTGGAGCGTCTGTACAAGGCCTGTTGCGAAGAAGGTGCAGATTTGGCGGTCGGTTCGCGCTACTGCAACGGCGTGAACGTCCTGAACTGGCCGATGTCGCGTCTGCTGATGTCGTATTACGGTTCAGCGTATGTACGAATCATTCTGGGGATTCCTGTACACGACACGACGGCCGGTTTCAAGTGCTACAAAGCTGACACGCTGCGTGCCATAGATTTCAGCAAGATTCATCATATTGGTTATGGATTCCAGATTGAGATGAAATTCACGGTCTGGAAGCTTGGATTCACCATCAAGGAAGTTTCCATCATTTTCAAGGACCGCACGTTGGGCACGTCGAAGATGAGCAAGGGAATTTTCTCGGAGGCGATTTTCGGCGTCATCGGCCTGAAGATCCGCAGCTGGTGCAGAAAGTGGGAGCGGATGAAATAGTGGTGGTCAAAACTCTTATTTAACATAATGTGGATTATAAGACAATTATTTAAAATACTGATTATCAATAGTATAAATTAAAATACGGTTCGATTGAAACCATATTTTTGTAATGTTGCGAAAATAATCCTGCAGATTACGCAGATTTTCGCAGAAAAAAAGATTGCGCTAAATTCTGCGTTTGTCTGCGAGTCCGTAGAATTTAATTTTTTCAAAATTTCTCAGATTTTCGCAGAAAAGTTGTATTTTTGCCGCGTTGTTTTGTCATACAGCGCAGACATGTAAAACTGCCGGCGACAACGATTTCGGCAGTTTCCAACATTTTTGAGAATCGGAAACGGATAAAAACAAGAGGATTATTAAGACGTAAGAGGTAGGCTTTGCATATACTCGCCGATTTTTAAAGAACGAAGTAGTTTTACTCTCTCTTCCGCGGCATCAACTGCGGTGTTCTTCCGAACCTGCCGCCCGTGACGCGGACTGGCACACGAGAATATTCCCCTTCTTTTTTAAGAAGGGGTGCACGAAGTGCGGGGTAGTTGTATAGAAAAAAGAAAAGGTCATATTGAAAACAATCTACTACCCCGGCCTACGGCCACCCGTTGCCGGCTGCGCCTTCTTTTCCTCATCACTCGGCAGAGTCAAAGCAAGCTTTTCTCTGCGCTCGTTCTTTCGTCAAATCTACATAGAAGAGGAATTTTTCTTTGGGCGCAAGCAAAGAAAATGAACAAACTTTTTGTACCTTTGCATCCCACAATCATATTGATGCAATCCGCTGATTATGACCCTTATAACTGAATATTCCCTCTGGTTTGCGCTGCTTTGCGTGCTGCTGGGCGCCGTTTTTTCGGTGGCCCTGTACTTCCGCAATAACAATACCGACTTCGACAAAAAGGCCAAAGTCGTGATGTCGGTGCTGCGCGGCGTTTCCGTCGCGCTCATCGCATTCCTGCTGCTGGCACCGATGCTCAAGCTCAACGTCAAGGAAACGGACAAGCCCGTGCTGCTGTTCGCCATCGACAATTCGGAATCAATGGTGATGACGCCGGATTCTGCCTTTTATCGTACTGATTTTCAGGATAAAATCAACCATCTGATCAACTCCTTTGACGACAAGTACGAAGTGAAGACCTATCTGGTGGGCGAATCCGCAGCCACGGCCAATACAAAAGAGAGTCTGTCTGTGCCTTTCGATGGGAAAATGACCAACCTCTCTTCCCTATTCACCGATGTGGAAAATGTGTACGCCAACCAGAACGTCGGCGCAATGGTGCTCGTTTCAGACGGCATTTTCAACACTGGCAGCAATCCCCAGTATCAGGTGAACCGGCTGAAATTCCCCGTCTATACCGTGATGGCTGGCGACACCACCGTGCAGACCGACCTGCGCATCGCCGGCATCGTCCACAACGCACAGACGTTCCTCGGCAACTATTTCCCCGTAGAGATCAAGGTGGCCGCCACGCACCTCGCCGGGAACAAGGCCGTGCTGAAGGTTTTTGAAAAAGACGACGAGGTCTTTACCAAAACGATTGATATCCGTGGAAACCAGCACTTTGAGACGGTGAAACTCACGCTCAACGCCAAGTCGAAAGGCACGCAGAAATACCGCGTGGAACTTTCCGAACTGGACGGAGAGGTGACCTACCGCAACAATTCCGACAATTTCTTCATCCAAGTGGTGGATACCCGCGAGAAAATCGCCATCGTCTATTATGCACCGCACCCGGACGTGGCCGCCATCAAAGCTGCATTGGAGACATCCGACAAGTACGAAGTGGAGGTGTTTGCCGCAGAGAACTTTAACAAGAACCCCAACGATTATTCGCTCTTTATCCTGCACCAGCTGCCTGCCGTGAAACCCGCCGCAGGAAATCTGCACAGCAAGATCCAGCAGGAAGGTATTTCCGCCCTCTATATCGTTGGCAAACAGAGCGATTTGAAGGCGTTCAGCAACCTCGGCTGCGGACTTTCCATCACCCAGCAGGGCGGCAAAGTGATGTATAACGAGGCCTATCCGAGCTATAACGACAACTTCCTGACGTTCACCTTCTCCGAGGAGGCACGCCAGATGTTGCGCAACTACACTCCCCTACTCACCTTCTTCGGCAATTATCAGACTTCCGTCGGGGCTAACGTCTTTATGTATCAGAAAATCAGCAATGTGGTAAGCACCTACCCGCTGATTCTGTTCTCCCAGAACGCCAAGGGCCGCACGGGTGTCATCACCGGCACCGACATCTGGCGCTGGCGACTGCAAAACTACCTGAAAGCCCAGAATTTCGATGCTTTCGACGAGATTATCAACAAAATCGCGCTGTACCTGTCCGTGAAGGGCGACAAGAGCTACTTCCGCGTCCATTCGCAGGAGGTGTATAACGAGAACACGCAGGTGGAATTCAGCGCCGAAGTCTATAACGAAAGCTACGAACTGATCACCGAGCCCGATGTACGTTTCGTACTTACGGACGAAGCCGGCAAGGAGTATGTCTCGCAGTTCTCGAAGCAGAACAGCAGCTACTACCTGAACCTCGGCAAGCTGCCCGTCGGTGAATATACGTGGGAAGCCAGCACAGTAGCCGGCACGAAAACGTACAAGAAGGGCGGCAGCTTCTCCGTGCAGGAGATCCTACTGGAAAGCATGAATCTCGTCGCCAACCGCGACGTGATGCGCGCCATCGCCGAACAGTCGAACGGCCAGTTCGTGGACGTGCGCGAAATGGAGCAGCTCGAAAAAGTCATCAAGGAGAACGACGACATCAAGCCCATGGTGACCTACAACAAGAAATACACGCTCATCCTCAACAGCTGGGTTTATCTCGCACTCATTATCTTACTGCTTGGCATTGAGTGGTTTATGCGCAAATGGGGCGGCGGTTACTAATCTTACAATTTTGGCAGAATGAAGAAGACAATCCTTTTCATATTATGGTTTACGATGCTGCATCTGCTTAATGCACAGCAGATTGCACTATTGAAATACCGTGGCGGCGGCGACTGGTACGGGAACCCCACTTCCCTACCCAACCTGATCGCTTTCTGCAACGAGAACCTGTCGATGTCGCTGGATCCGAAGCCCGCTACGGTCGAAGTCGGCAGCAACGAGCTGTTCCAGTACCCGTTCGTCCACATGACGGGCCACGGCAATGTCGTCTTCTCGCAGGAGGAGGCGCAGAACCTCCGGATGTACCTGCTTTCCGGCGGGTTCCTGCACATCGACGACAACTACGGTCTCAACAACTTCATCCGTGCCCAGATGAAGCTTGTCTTTCCTGAGTTGGACTTTGTGGAACTCCCTTATAATCACCCTATTTTCCACCAGAAATATCCCTTCCCGAGCGGCCTGCCGAAGATTCACGAACATGACGGCAAGCCGGCGCAGGCGTTCGGACTGATTTGGGAAGGCCGGCTGGTATGCCTGTTCACCTACGAGTGCGACTTGGGCGACGGTTGGGAAAATGCAGAGGTTCACCACGATTCACAAGCCACACGTTTAAAAGCACTTAAAATGGGTGCGAATATTATACAATACGTCTTTACAGACAGATAAACATAAACAGCAGTTGTTCCGTCGCTGCTCCGCAAGGAGGAGAGGAAAGTCCGGGCAACACAGAGCGCCGTGCTTCCTAACAGGAAGGGGCTTCGTTGAAGCCACGGAAAGTGCCACAGAAAAGATACCGCCTGCTTGCAGGTAAGGGTGAAAACGCGAGGTAAGAGCTCACGACGCCGTGCAGTGATGCCGGTGATGGAAAACCCCACGGGTTGAAAAACCAAATAAACCGAGGCTTGAGGGTGGCTCGCCCGACTCGGAGGGTAGGTCGATGGAGCCGGCTGGTGACAGACGGCCTAGATAAATGACGGGACTCGACAGAACCCGGCTTACAGACTGCTGTTTTTTTCAAACAAAACCGTCCGACAACAAAGTGTGCCGGACGGTTTTTGTCAAATATTATTCCCCCATTTTTTAGTCGAGGGTGAAGCGGGTTTCGCCGAGCAGGCCGTTGTCGCTGAACACCTGCACGATGTAGGTGCCCTTGATGGCCTTGTCGTTGTCGCGGATATCCCATACCAGCGTCACTTGCTCGGCCTTGTTTACATAATTAACGGCAGCTTTGGCCGTGTATTGCAACTTCTGACCCTCGTTCATGAAGGTGTATGCATCCGATTTTCCAGGGGTGAGCACACGGCCGTCGCCAGGGACGGAGACGCGGCAATAGACATTGTATGTGCCAGGGGAAATAAGGGAATTTTCAGCCAATGTAAGGGTGGTCTTGATTTTACGGGCCTTTGAGGCTTTCGTGGTCTCCACTTCCTGATTGTTCCGTGATTTGTTGTATGCGCACACCGCTTTGATATTATAGGCTCGGAGCGTTGCCTCCGTATTGATCTTGGCGGTCAGGTTCTGGTTTTCCTCCACTACCTGCTGTTTCTCCTGACGAGTCTGTGTCAGCGTCTGGTTCAGTTGTGTGTTCTCCTCTTTCAACTGTGTGTTCTCGGCATATAGCTTATCCAGTTCGGCCACATACTCTTGCGAAATTTTCTGGAGACGCTGTAACTGCTTTTTAATTCTGTTATAATCAGCTTGTTGTGCAATCAAACGCTGGATTTCAGCGGCATTGGCCATAATCACGCTGTCTTTTTCCGACAAACTGTCCACCAAATTGCCATATTGCTCCTTAATGAGGTCATGTTCTGCCATTAAGTCTGCCAACTCTTTGTTAAGTCCCGCTTCAACTTGCTCCTGATTCTGCACAAGTTTTGTCACTCCCGTATTGAAAGAGGGAGCTGCAAAGAAAGCGAAATAAATTGTGGTACAAAGGAATACAAATGCAAGTGCACCTAAAATGACAATCCATTTTCTCAACGGATTTTCCTCATTATTTTTTTTAGTCTCATCTGTTAAATTTTCCATAATTATAGTATTTTTGCATTCTGTAATTAAACTGCAAAATCTTCATAAAATTGTGTGAAATGAAAAAAATATTTCAATGGCTCAATGATTTGGTATCTATTTTCTATCCAAGAGGTTGCATCGGATGCGGAATCCCGCTGCAAAGAAGCGAGAACTTCCTGTGCCTAAACTGTTTGCTGCATCTTCCGGAAACGAATTATCATCTTTCAGAAGACAATCCGTTGGAGAAAATTTTCTGGGGGCGCGTACCCGTAGAACACGTCTATTCTTTTCTTTTTTTCCGAAAAGGAAATACGGTACAGTCGATGCTGCACCAGCTGAAGTATAAGGGCAACAAGGAGATAGGTGCGTATTTGGGCGAGATGTACGGGCAGAAGCTGGCCCGCGCCGGATGCCTCGCCGATGTGGATGTAATCGTTCCTATCCCGCTGCACCCGAAGAAATTACGGATTCGTGGCTACAACCAGAGCGAATGGATTGCAATGGGGCTATCGAAGGGGCTGGGACTCCCCTACTCCAATGACTTCCTCGTACGCGCCACCTTCACTGAGACACAGACACGCAAAAGTCGTTTCAACCGCTGGCAGAACGTGAAGGATGTATTCCAAGCCTCTAATGTCGAAGAACTTGCAGGCAAACACGTGCTAGTCTGCGACGATGTGCTCACTACCGGTGCCACCACCGAAGCGGCCATCCGCAAGCTGATGGAAGTGCCGGACGTGCGTGTCAGCGTGGTGACCTTGGCAACGGCGAAGTAATCCTAATGGGCGTCGTACCAGCTGTTTCCGTAGTTCACTTCCGTCTCCAACGGCACACTCATCGTCATGGCGGCGTTCATAATCTCGGGCACCAGCTGCTTCATTGTCTCAATCTCGTCGGCAGGCACCTCAAAGACCAGTTCGTCGTGGATCTGGAGAATCATCTTGCTTTTGAGCTTGCGTCGCGTGAGTTCGGCATCCACCCGTATCATGGCAATCTTGATGAGGTCGGCGGCGGTGCCCTGAATCGGGGCATTGATGGCGTTGCGTTCGGCGGCCTTGCGCAAAATCGCGTTCGACGAACCAATGTCGCGGATATAGCGGCGTCGGTGCAACAGCGTTTCCACATAACCGTGGGCGCGGGCAAACTCCATCGTATCATTCAGATATAGAATGATTTTCGGGAAGCTGTTATAGTATTCGTTTATAAGTTCCCGAGCCTCCTTCTGGCTCATATAGAGCCGTTCGGCAAGTCCGAAGGCGGAAATGCCGTACAGGATGCCAAAGTTGACGGTCTTGGCGGTGCGGCGCATGTCGGGCGTCACGTGGTCGAGAGAGACGCCATAGACCTTGGCGGCCGTCATCGCGTGGATGTCGCGATGCTCGCGGAAGGCCGCCGTCATCTCCTCGTCGCCGCTGACGGAGGCGCGGGCGGCAAGCTTGGCCAGGAAGGCC
>CAMVOL010000027.1 GCA_947169105.1 uncultured Bacteroidales bacterium
TATTGGGAATCATTGCAGTATTGGAGAATACAATCACATCACCGCATGCAACAAAATCACCATCGGCGACGGTTTGTTGACAGGCCGTTATGTTATTATCAGCGACAACAGCCACGGGGGACTGAGCGAAGAAGAAGCACAGATCGCGCCTGCAAACAGGGATTTGAAATCCAAAGGAGAAGTGGTCATCGGAAACAATGTTTGGATTGGTGAAAAGGCCACGATTTTATCCGGTGTCCGTATCGGCGACAATGTGATTATTGCCGCTAATGCTGTTGTCACAAGCGATATCCCTGCCAACTGCATGGCGGCAGGAGTACCGGCAAGAGTTGTGAAAAGAATAGAGTAAATAGACTTCCCCAAAACACAATATTTTAGCACAAACAAATACAAGATGGAAAGACTTCCCAAAATTATTGCAATGTATCTCCCTCAGTTTCATCGCATTCCAGAAAACGACAAGTTCTGGGGTGAAGGATTTACTGACTGGGTAACCGTTAAAAGAGCCGAACCATTGTATGAAGGACACCAACAACCCCGTGTGCCGTTGAACGACAATTATTACGATCTTTCACAAAAAGAGAATGTGGCTTGGCAGGCAAAATTGGCAAAGGAACACGGAATATACGGTTTCGGCATTTACCACTATTGGTTCAACAACGAACAAAACCTGTTGACCAAACCTGCGGAAATCATCAGAGACAATGATGACATTGACATTAACTATTGTTTTGTCTGGGATAACCAAAGTTGGAAACGAAGTTGGAGTAGTTTTAAGGTAAGTGGCAATGATTGGGCGCCTACAGCTGAAAAAGGCAGTGAACATCAGGGTCCCCAAATACTTGTCAACTACATTTTGGGCGGTGAAAAGGAATGGGAAAAGCATTACAGGTATGTTTCCACTCATTTTAAAAAGGACAAGTACATCAAAATTGATGGCAAACCCTTATTTGGCATATATATTTATACTCCGGAAATGGCTGAAATGTGCAAATATTGGGACCAATTGGCCAAAGAAGATGGTTTTAACGGAATCTACTTCATGTTTACGAGGTCAAATGCGGATTTTGCATCAGAATATGGGAAATACAACTATGAACCCCATGCTGCCGGTCTTGCAAAATACACTTTTGCAATGCGAATTGAGAAAAAACTCAGAAGAATCTTTCATCGGGAAGACCATATTACCTATTTCAATTACGATGAACTATGGAGTAATCTGCTACAGAATGCGAAGGAATCTGACGACAAGTCATTGTTTTTCGGCGCTTTCACAGCGTATGATGATTCACCCCGTCGCGGAAAATATCGCAGCAAGATTGTGCGAGGGGATTCTCCCGAGAAGTTTGAAAAATATTTCAAACAGTTGATGGAAATTTGCAGAGCCCAAAAGAAGGAATTCGTTTTTCTATCGGCATGGAACGAATGGGGAGAAGGCATGTATCTTGAGCCCGATACGATTAACGGATATGATTACTTGAACGCTGTAAAAAGATGTGTGGAATAGTTATTGATGCGAAAATAATTTGAATAAAAACAAACGACAATGATACCGAAAATTATCCACTATACTTGGTTCAGTGGGGACGAATACCCTGAAGACACCAAAAGATGTATTGAAAGTTGGCATAAAATCATGCCTGATTATGAATTCCGGCTCTGGGATATGAAGAGCTTGGAAGTTATTGATTCTGTTTTTCTTAGAGAAGCCCTCCAGATGAAAAAATGGGCATGTGCAGCTGATGTAGTAAGATGTTACGCTATTTATAATTTTGGAGGAATATACATGGATACGGATGTTGAGGTGTATAAAAGCTTTGATGAATATTTGAATCTGCGGGCATTTATCGGCAAGGAAAACTCCATTCACAAACCAGTATTGAGAGCAAGGAGTTACTCCAACTTCCTGTCATCTCATTGTTTCGGGGCGGAAAAAGGACATCCTTTCATCAAAGATTGTTTGGATTTTTACGATAACAGAGTCTTCATTCAATCAACCAATCCAAGACAACCGGAATATTTCAGGTTAAATATGATTCTATTACCGTTTGTACAGTGCGAAATTGCCCTACAATATGGCTATGACCCTCATCCGTTTCATCAGCAAATACAAGAATTAAAGGAAGGTTTGGTGGTTTATCCCACGGAATACTTTGATCCTGCGGAAATTACCAAGAATTCCGTATGCAAACACTGGGCAGTGGGCTCTTGGATGTCCGACCCGTATATGTCAGTAAGTACAACTGGTACAATAAGGCACGCTTTATCAAAATTTGTAAAGTATATTTTATCAAAGTTTGATTTAATACTACATAGAGTTTAGATTTTCATTTGCATCTAACAAAATTAAAATGATCCCCAAAATCATCCATTACTGCTGGTTCGGACGGAACCCTCTGCCGGAACTCGCCACAAAATGTATCGAAAGTTGGAAGAAGTTCCTTCCTGATTATGAAATCAAAGAATGGAATGAGGACAACTACGATGTCCACAAAAACCCATACATCTCCCAGGCATACGACGCGAAAAAATATGCTTTTGTAAGCGATTATGCCCGTTTTGACATCCTGTATCAGCATGGCGGGATTTATTTTGATACCGATGTCGAGGTCATCAAAGACCTGACACCCATCCTTGAGAAAGGGGCATTTGCAGGTACTGAGGGTGTGGGTGCCCTTAATGCCGGCCTCGGGATTGCATGCCCTGCGGGAATGGAGATTTTCAAGGAAGTTTTGGATTCCTACCAGGAGGATCGTTTTATCAATGAAAATGGCTCCTTGAATCTGAAAACCATTGTCACCAGAGTTAGTGATATTTTATACGAGTATGGGTTCAAAGCCGAGGATACGATTCAGGAAATCAAAGGTATAACTATCTATCCGATTGAGTATTTTTGTCCCAAAAGTTATACTACAGGGAAGCTGAATCTGACAGAAAACACATACACCATCCATCATTTTGACGGCAGTTGGCAATCCACAACCAGCAAGATAAAATTAAAAATCATGCGGTTTTTAGGTCCCAAAATTTGCAGTTGGTGGGAGGATTTTAAAAAGTGTATGAAAAATAGGCAATCACACTGAAAACAATCAGCTATGAATAATAATTTACCACTTATAGAAATCACAGCCCTCCCAAAGCATTCCTATTTTGAATGGTTTCTTTTGGGATTTTATGAATTGGAAAAACAGGGGAAAATACGATTCCGAATACGCGTGGATTGGACAAGAACTGTGGCCAAATACACATCTACAAGGTTAATTAATGGACCAATCAAAAGGATTTTCAGGCAGAGCGACAGGTATAATTGCGAGGGGTGGCTGTATTATCAGGGTAAAAAAATCAAGTTCTGTATTGATTGTTCCGACGCTCCCACTTCTTTTGACTATACGTTGCTAAAAGAGGTGGTCTGCTACTTCAAAATGCAGTGCCCCAAAACGTTGACGGAAGATGGCTTTGAAATTGGTCCCGGCATGAAGGCTCCATGGATTGATGTCCCGCATGAAACGGATTTTTGCAGGCATCTGGTAGAAATCACAGATGTTGCAATGCTCCAGCAAAAGGTGCGTCCTTTGATGGTAGGCCCCAGAATGTTGTCTTGGGGGATTTCGTACAGGGCATTGCATCGTTCGTATCAGAATTACGCTCAGAATATTGTGAATGTGGCCTCCCAAAAGATGATGTGTTATTTTGGAAATGCATTGGGAACAACGCCTTTTAAGATAGATGATATCTCCTATTGTGATTTTACGGAATTGTCGCATTTTGCGCCCAATTTTACCACACCCAATGAGAAACGTAAAATTGCCTTCGACTTGATGCGCGAGATGGGTGAAGATTATGATGCCCGTTTGATTAGTGATGGAAAACCGGGTGATCCCCCCACGCATCCTGAGATGTTCATCCCTCGTGATGAATTTTGTAAGCATATCTCCAAATTCGAGTACAATCTTAATATCTCTGGAAAACTGATGAGCATCCCCAACCGTTTCATCGAAAGCTTTATGGTGGGTACGGCCATTGTAACTGACAAATTGGCTCTGAAATGGTATAAGCCGTTCGGATGTGAAGTGGTGGAAACGGTGCCAATGGGCTACCTGCCGATGGATGAGGTGGATTGGGAACAGTTCAAGAAGGATATCGCCAATCTTCCACCAGTGAACAAAAAGGATATTCTCCACGAATTCGACACCAAGTGGCGGCCCGACGTGGTGGCGCAGTATATGATTGATGAAATCCTCGCCGCAAGGGAAGCACAGCAATAAAACCACATCCACTATGAGACCGTTACATATCATTATGCCGATGGCGGGGGAAGGCTCCCGCTTCGTGAAAGAGGGATGGACTACCCCCAAACCGCTCATCCAGATGAAAGGCAAGTGCCTGTTCCAGCGTGCTGTGGGCAGCGTGTGCGATGTGAATGCCCCGATGAAATACTCTTTCATTGTGAGGCAGGAGCATATCGACAACCAGCACATCGACCAACTGCTGAAAGAGGAATGTCCGACGGCGAATATATTTTCGGTGCAACAGACTACCCGAGGAGCTGTGGAGACCTGCCTGAAAGCAGAAAGCGTTATCGCCGAAGATGATGCACTGCTTATCATGGATTGTGATTTGGAGTTCAAAAGCCCCCAACTGGTCAAATATATCCGTTCATTGTTGGAACTGCCAGCAAACGAGGTGGACGGCGGCGCGTTGGTGTCGTTCGAGTCGCAAGACCCACGCTATAGCTATGCACAAGTAGATACCGACAACCGTGTGCTGCGCACGGCGGAGAAAGAGGTGATCTCCAATCACGCGCTTTGCGGTGCCTACTTTTTCAGCACTTCGCGCGATTTCTTATCCGCTGCACACCGGCTGCTCAACGAGCCGGTCTTTACCAAGCCGGAGTTTTATGTGTCGCTCCTTTACAACTACCTGCTGCAAGACAACCAAGTGGTGCGGTTGTTCCCGTTAGAGGAGTTCTATTCGTACGGCACCCCGGAAGAATTAAAACGTTACCTATGATTAAATTGCTGATAACGGATTTTGACGGAACATTAGTCGATACCTTTGAGGCTAATTTTAGAGCCTACGAAAGGGCGTTCAAAGAAGCGAATGTGCCATTTAGTCGCACAGATTATGAAAGGTGCTTCGGCTTTCGGTTTGATAGGTTTATGGCAGAGATGAACATACAAGACAGCACTGTTACTACTGCCATTCGAGAAGCTAAAAGCCGCTACTATCCTGAATATTTCGACCTTATTCGTGTGAATCAGCCGCTTGTGGATCTGCTCGCCAGTTTTCGCTGCCAAGATGGGTGCAAAACGGCTGTCGCTTCCACTGCGCGACGAAAAAATCTGATGAATGTGCTGTCGTATCACCATTTGGAAGGGATGTTTGACCTTATTGTGGCGGGTGAGGATGTGGAAAAGGGTAAGCCGTCGCCGGAGATTTATCTTGCGGTCATGTCCCAACTGAAGGTTAGTCCTGTCGAGACCATTATTTTTGAAGATTCAGAAGTGGGCGTTGAGGCTGCTCAAGCCTCAGGTGCCCAATGCATTAAGATTAGATTATAACAATGAAGATAGAAGTGAAAGGCCATTCGGGCTGTAATATCGAGATCGTTCGGGAAGGGAACACATTCTACATTGAGAAAGGAACCCGTGATTCCCATTATGTGCCGCGATTGCTGGCCCAGTTTGAAAAACAGCAGCGGGCGTATGCTGTTTGTAGAGGTGGAATCCGTATCCCGCAGATCTATCATGTAACTCACGACAATGATTTTGCTGTCGCCAGAATGGAGTATGTGTATAGCCAGAATTTCATTGATTTTTTTGAGACTGCCGGATTTGAGGGAATCAACGAATTTATGGAGCATATTGTGGAATATGTTGAAAATGAAATCAATGCCTCTCCAATACAGGAGGTGAGTTCTGGGGTGGTGCTTGCAAAGTTTAAGGATGTTCAGTTGAAGGTGGGTGAGAATCAGCTGATTAATCAGGATGAAGAGATAAAGGTTCTTATGACGGAAGCATCCAGCTGTTTTAATGCGCTGCCCGCCCAACTTTTTCTTCCTATAGGTCAATGTCATGGGGATATGACCTTCTCCAATATCCTTTTCAATAAGAGCAACTTGTATCTGATTGATTTTCTGGATTCGTTTATTGAAAGTCCATTGATGGATATTGTGAAGCTTCGTCAAGATTCAGCGTTTGGTTGGTCAGAATTGATGTTCACAGGGAAATTTGATCAAACTCGTCTTCATATCATCTCCACAAGAATTGATACTTATCTGCATACGCATTTTTCAGAGTATGAATGGTATAGGCAGTATTATGAGGCTTTCCAATTGATGAATTTTCTTCGTGTTTTGCAGTATGCCAAGGAAAAAAGGGTGATTCAGTATCTCAAAAATGTCATTGCTCAGCTTTTGAAAGGAGGTTCCCATGAACTTTAATTTGATTATTCCTGCCGCTGCGGACAAATCCGAGTATGAGCACACCATGCCCTATATTTTCGCTTTGGATCAGAACGGATATCCTATCTGTATCAAAGCTATTCAGGGTTTGGATTTGACTATGTTTACTCATATCTATTATGTGATTTTGGCTAAACATAATTGTGCCTATCGCGTTGATGATATGTTGCGCATCCATCTTGAGCGGTTGGGGGTTTGGGATAAAACTCATATTATCGTTTTGGAGGAACCCACCGCCAGCCAGCCGGAAACTGTGATCAAGGCCATCGAAAAAGCCAATATCAGTGGTTCTATCATGGTAAAAGATGCCGACAGCTTTTTTACCTGTGAGATTCTGTCAGAGAATAGTGTGTGTACCTACCCTTTAGACAAATTAAGCATGGTGAATCCGCAAGACAAGAGCTATCTGGCTATTGATGAGGGGTATTTTATCACCAACATTATTGAAAAACGTATTATCGGAAGACATTTCTGCACAGGAGGTTATATATTTACAAAGGTGGAGGATTTTATAGCAGAATACAACAAGTTGAAGTCGTACCGTCCTCTTTATATGTCACATATTATTTTTTCTATGCTGTTGTCGGGTCACAATTTCCGTCCTAATATCTGTGAGGCGTATGAGGATTGGGGTACGCGCGAGGATTGGCTGAGGAGGAGTAAGTGATAGGTCAAAATAGGGAATGCCGTTAAATTCTCGCATTATGTGGCGAATTATGCCTTTTCACAGCTTTTGAGGACATTCCTTTTTTTGAATGTAAAGATATAAATAGTTGATTGGTAATCAATCTGTTGTGTTTGTTTTTTTTCACAAATAAAGACATTCCCTAAATATTATGAAACAATACGATTATATTATTGTCGGTGCCGGCCTCTACGGCAGCATCTTCGCCCATGAGGCGACAAAACAGGGTAAGAAATGTCTTGTCCTTGAAAAACGGGACCATATCGGGGGCAACTGCTACACAAAGCGGGTCCGTGACATTAATGTGCATTACTACGGGGCACATATTTTCCATACCTCCAACGAAAAGGTGTGGAAATACATGAACCAGTTCTGCACCTTCAACCACTATGTCAATTCGCCCATTGCCAACTATAAGGGAGAATTGTACAACCTGCCGTTCAATATGAACACCTTTTGCAAGCTCTGGCCCGATGTCCGCACACCGGAGGAGGCCAGGACGCGTATTGAGGAACAGAAGGCGGAATATGCGCATATCGAAAATCCGGCGAATCTGGAGGAGCAGGCCCTGAAACTGGCCGGCAGGGACATCTATGAGAAGTTGGTGAAGGGGTATTCCGAGAAGCAGTGGGGGATGAAGGCCACGGAGATACCGGCTTTTATCATCCGCCGGCTGCCCTTCCGTTTCCTGTTCGACAACAACTACTTCAATGACCCTTATCAGGGAATCCCGATGGGCGGTTATACTGCCATTTTCGAGAAGTTGTTGGAGTGCGTTGAGGTGCGTCTGAACACTGATTTCATGAAAGAGAAGGAGAAATATCTTGCTATGGCCGAACGCATCGTATATACCGGTCCGGTGGACGCCTATTTCGGCTACTGCTATGGCAATCTGGACTTCCGTTCTTTGCGCTTTGACCATCAGCTGAAAGAAGGAGTGGAAAATTTCCAGGGCAATGCCGTCTTCAATTATACGGATGCCGAAACGCCCTACACACGTATCATCGAGCACAAGCATTTCGAATTCGGTAAGCAGTCCGATACGGTCATCACGTACGAGTATCCTAAAGTTTGGGAGCCTGGGGACGAACCCTACTATCCCATCAACGACGAACGGAACAACGACCTGTTTTTAAAGTACAAACAGCTGGCGGACAAGGAGCCGAATGTCTTCTTCGGCGGCCGGTTGGGCGAGTACAAGTACTACGACATGGACAAGATTGTGGAGCAGGTGCTGGCGCACCCGTGGCTGTAGCCTTTACAGAATTGAGAATTGAAAATGGAGAATTGAAAAGTGAAAGGTTTTTACTTTCTTTTATTCTTCTTTATTCTTTTCTCCCCACAAGCCCCTTTGTCACGTTCCAGCGGAATAGCACTAGCATGTTGCCTACTACCGGGCGGAATGCAATGGCGTAACGCACCCACAATACAAAGGAGGCACCCCATTTGATGAACTCGGCGAAATAGCGTTTCCACAACGCTTTTTTCCCAATTTTCAGGCAGCGGAGCCGTTCGCTCATGCCGATGCCTTGGCCCATCCGCACGATGTAGTCGCAGGTGGTGCGTTGCGGCGGAATCACGTGCTCCACTTGGATGTCAGGGAAATAGAGGATGGGCATATTCTTCTCTTTGATCTTGTTGAACAGGTCTTTTTCTTCTCCCGCCATCAGATTTTTTTTGCTGCGGCCCAACTCTGTGTTGAAATTGCCGCACTGCTCTAGGCACTCTTTCCGGAATCCCATATTGGCCCCAATAGGGTAAGAGTTCCCCTCAAAAGGAACGACATTTTCTCCTTTGTCGATAGCCGACACCCACGAATAGGTCCACTTGCAGAGCCATTTAGGTGCTTCACCTGTTTCAAAAAGCGGGGTGATTTTTCCTCCAAAGGCCATCGCCTCGGGATGTTTTTCCAATTGTTTCTTTAGGTTGTTGAGGTATTCTGGCTTCACAAACGAGTCATCGTCCAGAAAAACCAGAACATCGCCGCGACTCTCGTCGATGCCGCGGTTGCGGGCATGTGATAAACCCTGCTTGGTCTCTACGAAGTAACGGAACTGTACCTGTGGGAAGTCGGATGCGAAACGCTGGCATTCACTCTCGGTTGTGTCGGTGCTGTTGTTGTTCACCAATACGATTTCGTACCCCTCGGTAGGGAAATCATTCACAGCTATATGCTGTAAGGCATCGTAGAGGAATTTGTCGCGGTTGTAGGTGCAGATGATGACGGAGAGCATAATCAATCTTTTTACGCATTCATTTCTTTTCTACCCCGTACCATCCTGAAAATCCCATACCCGATAACTCCCAGTATCGTCAGGTAGATGACGTAGCTGCAGGCCACAGATACTTTGCCCCATTTTTCAATCGTGGCGGGACGGAATTCGAAACGGATGTGGTGCTGCCCGGCGGGCACGTTCATGGCACGCAACGTGTAGTTGGCACGGAAATGGTCGGACGGTTGTCCGTCAATGTAGGCGTTCCAGCCGTACGGGTAATAAACTTCGGAGAATACGGCTATACCGTCATTGGTCGCCGAGTAGTCGTATTCCACATAATCTGGTGCATACGCCGTGAGCTGGATTTTAGCCGTGCTGTCGTGGCCCGGACGGAACCCCTTGACAAAATCCTGGAATTTGACGTCCGTCACCAGTGTGTTGCGCAAGTTGATGGTGTTCAGTGCGTCCGACTCCTCGTTGGGGGTGTTGGCCACCACCACGGAATCCACGAACCACGCGTTGCCGAAAGCGTTGGGGTTCGTCACCACCATCGGCTGGTCGTTGCCCACCACCGCGTATTTCATGTTCAGCATGTTCAGAACGTCATAGCGGGTGCGTTCGCCTGGCTCCAACACCAACTGGTTGCCGTACTGACGGATGGACTGCAACATTGGATTCGTCTCGCCTGCGATATGCGCATCTATCAGGTCCTGATAGCGGCGCAGTTTTGCAGCGTGGTACCCACCAATGGATTTGAAACGGTAGGAGGTGCGGGAGTCGTTGAACGGTCCCTGCGGGTTGGTGATGTTATAGATGCGGTAACTCT
The DNA here is from genome assembly GCA_947169105.1 of uncultured Bacteroidales bacterium. Lineage (GTDB taxonomy): Bacteria > Bacteroidota > Bacteroidia > Bacteroidales > WCHB1-69 > UBA1756. The sequence goes on from CAMVOL010000027.1 coordinate 10,191, forward strand.
TGTTGGAGGGAAAACTATGTGCGGTCTGTTCTCCTTCAAGGTCAAGGATGGTCTTTTCCCACTGCTGTTCCACGAAATAGTTCTTGTCTTGCTTGGGGCTGACGAAGTTGTCGTCATTGAAGAACTTGCGGTCGATGGGCCACATGTCCACCAGCACCAGTACGCCCAGACAGGTCACAAAGTAACCGAGCTTGAGTTTGTCGGTGATGTAGAGCCAGAGCATGGCAGCTCCGAGCAGCACGAACACTAACGAACGGAAGGCACTGGCGCGGTAGATGGCAGCACGTTCGGCCACCACAGCGGAACTCAGCCATTCGGGCCAGTTGGCGAAGATGGCTTCATCGCGACCCCATGAGAAGTTCATAAATAAGCTGGCAATCAGCGCCAAAACGCATAGTCCTGCGGTGATGCCAGCGGCAATATAGACATTACGGAGCAGTTTCGCTTTGTCGTAGGTCTTTTCGGTCTTCTGGTCCATAATCTCTTTGATGGCCAGGAAGCCCAACAGAGGTATGGTGATTTCCGCCACCACGAGAATGGATTCCACCGCTCGGAACTTGGTGTACATCGGGAAGTACTTGGCGAAGAGTTCGGTAAGCCACATAAAGTTGGAACCCCACGAAAGCAATATGGAGAAAATGGTGGCGACCAACAGCGCCCATTTGTAGGGGCCCTTCACGATAAGCAGGCCCAGTATGAAAAGGAAGCAGACGATGGCGCCGACATAGACCGGTCCCGCCGTACCCTCGTCGCCGCCCCAGTAGGTGGGCATCCCTTTGCAGTATTCTGCCGCCTGACGTTTTGGCATTCCGTTTTTCACCATCGCTTCATATACCTTTGAGTCGGTTCCCACGTTGTAGGCGGAAGCATAGCCCCTCGCACCGGGAATGAGCAGTGTGGATGTCTCGCCGATGCCGTAGCTGTATTGGGTGATGTACGAAAGACTCAGGCCGCTGGTCTTGTTGACGGCATCTTCCTCTTTGGCAAGTTCCGAATGTCCGCCGCGCATCGTCTCCTTGGAATATTCGGTGTTAGTCATATAAGCCACCGACTGCGTCCCGACGCCCACACCGAAAGCGAAGGCAAACGCCGCGATGCCGACAACGAGGTCCTTCCACCGTTTCTCACGGATATGGATATATAGTTCCGCAATGGACAGGACACCAATCAACATAAAGATATAGTAGGTCATCTGCGGGTGGAGCATGATGGAAAAGGAGGTGTAAACCATAGTGAGAATGATGCCCAAGCCATATTTTTTCTGGAATATCAGATGGAATCCGCCTATGATGACAGGCAGGAAAGCCAGTGCCTGCGCTTTGGTGCTGTGTCCGGCAGGAATGATGACAAAAAAGTAGGAGGATAGGGCTATCGCAATGGCCCCTACAATGGAAAGCCATTCATTGACCTTGAAGGCGCGGAGAAGGATGAAGTAGCCGATAAAGTAAGTGAGAAGCATTGCCAGAAAGGGCGGGAACCATAGCTCCGCCAATTTCCTGAAGTCGAATCTGATAGCAGGTGAAGGATAGGTGCCGCCACCGATCTGGTAGGTGGGCATTCCGCTAAACATGGAGCCGGTCCACCAGCTGTAATGGCCTTCCGCATTGTACTCCTTACATTCCTGATACATGCCTTCCCAGCTCTTGCTATCACCAGCATTAATCACTTTCCCGTCCAAAACGGGGGAGTCATACACCAAGGTCAGGATGATAAAAACAACCACTGCCGCCAAATAGGGCAGCGCCTTCATAAAAATGTCTTTTATCTTCATATATTACAATAATTTACGTAAAAATAAAGCAGCCGCAAAATTACCTAAAAAAGTTCATTCAACAATAATTCTGCCTCATTTTTATGAAGATCATCCTAAAACCGTATCAATCAATTAAATATAACCACAAATTGACAAATCGACAAATCAACGAATCAACAAACCAACAAAAAAGCGTACTTTTGCAAACTTTTATTGTAAACCAACCGTTTATGTTCACCCTTTTACCCCCCGCCCCACAAGCCCACCTCGACACCCTTCTGGAACGTTATCCCTCCTTGCAGTGCTGCAAAGATTCCATCGCACAGTCCTACCTGCTGATGGAGCAGTCTTACCTCACCCAGCATAAGCTGTTGGTGGCGGGCAACGGTGGTTCCGCCGCCGACTCCGAACACATCGTCGGCGAACTGATGAAAGGGTTCAAGCTCCCCCGTCCCGTCGGCAGCGATTTTGCCCAAGCGTGCAAAAATATCGACAAGGAGATGGGCACCACGATAGCGGAACACCTGCAAGGTGCCTTGCCCGCCATCGCCCTCACCGGCCACCCGGGACTCTCCACCGCCTTCATGAACGACTGCGTGCCCGAGCTGGTCTTCGCCCAACAGATGCTCGGCTTTGGCAATAGCGGAGACACCTTCCTCGCCATCTCCACCTCTGGCAACAGCAAGAACATTATCTACGCCGCCATCGTGGCCAAAGCCAAAGGGGTGAAAATCGTCGGGCTTACTGGCAGCAAAGAAAGCAAGCTCTCCGCACTGGCCGATGTGTGCATACAAGTGCCTGAAACCGAAACGTATAAGATTCAGGAACAGCACCTTCCCGTCTATCACTGCCTCTGCTTGATGCTGGAGGAGAGATTTTTCGGATAAAAAGCTCTTCAGATAAAAATATTTTGTATTTTTGCACCCGAAAAGGTATAAATTTGTAATTATTGCTGTAATTATACCTATTCAGGTATAAAATACGATATTTTGAGGGGTTTATACCCGAAAGCATATAATAATGAGTGAAACAAAGTTATCAAAGTTTGTAAAAGCAGAACGTAAAAAGTACCACCTTACACAGGTGGAGCTTTCGTATCGCTCGGGGGTGGGACTGCGATTTGTGCGTGATTTGGAACAGGGCAAAGCCACCCTGCGGATGGATAAGGTGAATCAGGTGCTCAACTTGTTCGGTGCGGAGTTGGGCGCCGTAAAGATGGAAAGGGGTGAATGATGAAGCAAGCAGAAGTATATTTCCAAGATAAACTGGCGGGAGTGCTGACCGAAGATGAGAATGGCTATACGTTTGTCTATGACAAAAAGTATGTCGCAGAAAATGGCATCCCCATCAGTCTGACAATGCCCGTCTCGTCCTTACCCTACAGAAGCGACAATCTCTTCCCATTTTTTGACGGGCTGATTCCCGAAGGCTGGCTATTGGATATCGCCCAAGCCAATTGGAAAATCAATCCGCGAGACCGGATGTCGCTGCTGCTGTCCTGCTGCAAGGACTGCATAGGGGCCGTGAGCATCGTGGATATTACCAACCAACAAAATTCGTAGCAATGTCCAAGTGTTTGTATTGTTATCAGGATTTAGAAGAGGGAATGGAGGATTTTCATCCCCAGTGTGCAAAGCGTTTCTTTGGCTCAACTGCTGTGCCTGCCTTCCCCTATAAACATTCGGAAATCAAGGAGTTGGCAAAAGAGGTGGTAAGAAGCCAAACGGCTGTGACAGGTGTGCAGGCAAAGTTGTCTATGGATATCGAAAAGGTGCAACACGAAACTCGTTTTACTATTGTCGGATTGTGGGGACGGTTCATTCTCAAACCCCAGACGGAACTTTATCCTCATTTGCCCGAACTGGAGGATTTGACGATGCATTTGGCAGAAGCAACCCATATCCAAGTTGTTCCACATACACTTGTTCGGTTTGCGGATGGCGAATTGTGCTATTTGACCCGCCGGGTGGACAGAACTCCGAAAGGGGAAAAAATTCCGATGGAGGATCTGTGCCAGCTTTCACAAAAGTTGACCGAACACAAATATAGAGGCTCGCACGAGCAAATTGCCAAATTAATTATGCACTATTCATCTGCCCCAAAACTTGACCTTGTGCGATTTTGGGAGGTTGTCCTATTCTCTTGGATTACAGGGAATAGCGATATGCATTTGAAAAATTTTTCCATATATAGCCCTTTTTCAGACAATTACCAGCTCGCTCCCGCCTACGATTTGCTGAACACATTGTTGGTAATGCCCTCTGACAAAGAAGAGTTGGCTTTGACATTGAATGCAAAGAAGAAAAAAATCAAGTTGCAGGATTTCATGAGTGCTATGACTAATAGCGGTTTGGAAGAAAAAGTAATTCAAAATATGTTCCAAAGATTTCGTTCAGCAGAAGAAAAGTGGTATGATTGGATTGAAAATTCTTTCCTTCCCCAAGAAATGAAAACGGGATACATGACGATGATAAAAGAGCGTATGAACCGTTTAAATATGGAACAATAATCTACGGAGCGCCCAATATTTTCCCTATTTTTGCACCTTCAAAATCCAGTTTATGAAAATTGTCATTCTTGGTACAGCATACCCCTATCGCGGCGGGCTTTCCGCTTTCAACGAACGCCTCGCCCGCGAGTTCCAAAGTCAAGGGCATGAGGTTATAATCTACACATTCACACATCAATATCCCAATTTTCTTTTCCCCGGAAAAACACAATATAGCCCAGATCCCGCCCCAAAAGATTTGACCATCTATCGCAAAGTCAATTCATGCAATCCGTTCAACTGGTGTAAAGTGGGCCGTAAAATCGCCCGCAAACAACCCGATGTGGTGATCATCGCCTACTGGATGTCTTTTATGGCACCCTGTATGGGTACCATCGCCAGAAAAATCCATCGCAATGGACACACTAAGATTATCGCTTTGGTACACAATATGATACCCCATGAGCCCAATATTCTGGACAAGTTCCTTCCTCCGTATTTTGTTAAGTCAATGGACGGTTTTATGGCTCTTTCAGAATCAGTAGTGCACGATATTGAACATTTTGACAAGAAAAATCGTCCGAAACGATTCTCCCCACACCCCATTTACGACCACTACGGCAAACGGCTTTCCCGCGAAGAGGCTCTCTCGTTGCTGAACCTTTCGCCCGATTTCCGCTACGTGCTCTTTTTCGGGTTCATCCGTAGCTACAAAGGGCTTGACCTGCTGTTGGATGCCTTCGCCGACAACCGTCTGAAAGAGGACAAAGTGAAACTGATTGTGGCGGGCGAATTCTACGGAGATTCTACCCCATACCTCAACAAAATCAAGGAGTTGGGAATAGGGGAGCGGGTGGTTCTTTGCACTGATTTCATTCCCGACAGCGAGGTGAACCGCTATTTCAGTGCTACCGACATCGTGGCGCAGCCCTATAAGACGGCCACCCAGAGCGGCGTAACCCAGATTGCCTTCCACTTCGAGAAACCGATGTTAGTGACCAATGTGGGCGGCCTGCCCGAAATCGTGCCCGATGGCAAAATCGGTTACGTCGTCGAGCCAGACGCCCAACAGATCGCCGATGCCCTGCACCGTTTTTTTGCTGAAAACAAACAAGAGGAATTCGAACGGAATATCGTAGAGGAAAAGAAAAAATACGCGTGGTCGAGATTTATAGAAACAATGGAGGATGTGTACCGACCATAAAATACATAATGTAGAGACGCGGTGTACCGCGTCTCAATGTCCCGCGTCACAATTGACATAATTTATTAGACACAAAACCAACAAAATATGATCATCAGAAGCAAAGCACCCTTGCGTTTGGGATTGGCCGGCGGTGGCACCGATGTATCCCCCTTTTCGGACATCTATGGCGGAGCCATCCTCAACGCCACCATCAACATGTACGCTTACACCACGTTGGAACCCACCGACGACGGCAAGATAGTGTTCGACAACCCCGCCCGCCCCGAACTGCGCGAGGAGTTCGACAGCTGCGAGGAATTCAACCCCGAAGGTTTCTTCATCCTGCATAAGGGAGTTTATAACCGTATTGTCAAACAGTTCACGCACAAACCATTGTCGTTCAAGATTTCCAGTTTTGTGGACTCACCTCCCGGCTCCGGATTAGGCACCTCCTCCACGCTCGTGGTGTCGATTTTGGGCGCGTTTGTGGAGTGGTTGAAACTGCCTTTGGGCGAGTACGATATCGCCCACCTCGCTTACGAAATCGAGCGGGAGGACTTGGCTATGACGGGCGGCAAGCAGGATCAGTATGCCGCTACCTTCGGCGGTTTCAACTATATGGAGTTTATTGGCAATAACGTGATTGTTAATCCGTTACGTATCCGTCAGCGCTATATGGACGAGCTGGCGCACAATTTGGTTTTATACTACACCGCCACCAGTCACGTTTCGGCGAAAATCATTGAAGACCAGCAGAAAAATGTCAAAGCGAAGAAGCAAAAGTCGATTGATGCCATGCTGAAACTGAAGGAGCAGGCCATCCAGATGAAGGAAACACTATTGAAGGGCGACATTGATGCCATCGGCGAGATTCTGAATTTCGGCTGGCAGTACAAAAAGCAGATGGCCGACAGTATCAGTAACGAACTGATTGACAATGTTTACGATGCCGCATTAAAAGCAGGCGCTTCCGGCGGCAAGATTTCTGGAGCGGGCGGCGGCGGCTTCATGTTCTTTTATTGCCCTTCCACCACCCGTTACGCCGTCATTGATGCCTTGAATACCTTCGGTGGCCAGGCCAAACGGTACGAATTTGTGAACGAGGGGTTGAAAACGTGGACGATGTGATCGAAAAATGAAAATTGAAAAATGAAAATTGAAATGTAGAGACGTGGTGTACCGCGTCTCATGTACCGCGTCTTATTATATTTGGTAAAACAACAACAATGACCAACAAGGAAGCAATCATTTTGGCCGGCGGGTTCGGCACCCGTTTGCAAGGCGTGGTGAAAGACGTCCCCAAGCCGATGGCACCCGTCAATGGACGGCCGTTTCTGACCTACGTGCTTGATTATCTGATAGATTATCACTATACAAAAGTGGTTCTGTCGGTGGGATATTTGCACGAGAAGGTGGAGGAATATTTCGGCAATGTCTATAAATCTTTGGAGATTAGTTACGCCGTGGAGACGGAGCCGTTAGGCACGGGCGGCGGCATCGCCTACGCCATGTCGTTCTGCAAAAGTGACAACGTGCTGGTTCTTAATGGCGATACGCTTTTCAAAGCCGACCTTTCCGCGCTGGAACGTTTTCATACCGATGCTCAGGGGACGCTGAGCATCGTCTTGCGCCATGTTGCCGATACCAGCCGCTACGGCAGCGTAAGCACGGACGAAAACGGGCGGATTCTTCGTTTTACGGAGAAAACCAATGCTTTGGGCGAAGGGGATATTAATGGTGGTATCTATTTGATTAATAAGAAATTATTGGAAGAAATTCCTCTTCCGAAAAAATTCTCTTTTGAAAAAGACCTGATGGAAAAATATGTCTGCGAGATGCCGTTTTATGCGATGCGGTCTGACGGCTATTTCATTGATATCGGCATTCCCGAAGACTATGCGCGGGCGCAGCAGGAGTTTGTGTGAGCCAAACAAAAAAGGCGGAAGGTCATCTGACATTCCGCCTTTTTTTCCCCTATGGAATAAGTGTCCCTATTCCTTGATTAACTTGTGAATTCCGAGGATATTGTTCCCGTTGCGGACAGTCACGAAATAGATGCCGCTTTGCAAATTCCTGACAGAAAGCGTGGTTTGGCTTTCGCTAGTTTTTTGTGACAGAACGGTTTGTCCGGCCATATTGTATAGAACAACTTCGCTGGCGTTCACGTTGTCGTCAAGGACGATGGTGACTTGGTCGTTGGCGGGGTTCGGATAGAGGGTGAAGCTGCGGATGACCTGTTCGTCAATGCCGATGATGGTGTCTTCTTCTTCGTGGAAGTTGATGGTAACAGTGTAGGTCTTAGTGAGTTCGGCGCATGTCACAGTCACTTTACCCACATATTGTGTCGAATCGACCTCTTCCGGTTGGGTGATGGTCATGGTAGCATATTCGGATGCGGCGGTGGCGGAAATTTCCTGGAAGCTATAGGCACCCGCTATGTTGATGGTATATTCCGTCACCGCGGGGTCGAAGCCTTCGATGGTGGTACCATTCAGGCGCAGGTCGCTGAGGTCGGCGTTGGCTGTCACCAGCGTGAAGTTGATAGTGTAGATGCGGCTGCTGTCGCGGTCGGTGACGACGACGGTGGCGGTGAGGTCGTCAGCGGTGGGCTGTGTGATGACGACGGTGGCTTCGGAGTTGCGCGGGGTGGCCGAAACGGTCGGAACCACGGTGTCGAAAAGTGTCATCTCATAGCTTGTTACGATGGGGTTGAAGCCCTCCACGGTTTCGCCGTTCACTTGGAGGTCGCTGAGGGCGGCGTCCATATCGGCGGCGAAGGTGTAGTGGATGGTGTAGGTTTTGGTCTGGTCGCCGTGGGTGACGACGACGGTGGCGGTCGGGTTCTCCGCCGTGGCCTGCGTCACCGTGGCGTTGGCGTTGGCCGAAAGCGTGGTGTAGCCGACATCCGGAAGTTCCGCGCCGTTAGACAGTTCGATGTTGTATTCCAATACGTTAGAGGCAAAGCCAGGAACGGTCACTCCGCCGCTCGTCAGGTCGCTCAACTCGGCGTGGTAAATCATGGTGATGTCGTCAATCCACATAAAGTCGTTTTCGGAACCCTCACCGGGGGTTTTGTTTGTGGTGAAGGTGAGAAGGAGGTAGGCGGGTGTGGTGGCAGGATGGTTGTAGTCGAAAGGCACGCGGAATTCTACCCATCCGTTGGTCTGCTGGTATTCGCGGACTGCCTCGCCCACAATATGGTTCCTCTGTTCATCAGAGTAATAAGGATCCTGCATGCTGTAGTTATCGTGGATGATGCAGCTCATACGGGCATACTGGCTCGCGCTGGGGCAGCTGAATTTCGTCCAGAAGCTGATGCTGTCAGGCTTGCCGGCGAAAGGCTGATTCAGCCCGCTTGTGTTGAGCTTTGTGACATTGTAGTTGGAGGTCGCGTCATCTGCTGTGGTGCTACCAATGTTGATTTGACCGGTGGTGATATTTCCGTTAGCAGTGGCGTGAATGTGGGTGATATATAGGTTAATGTCAACTTCGGTTGCGAAAATTTTGCAGCTATAGTTCCCGTTGCTGCCGGGACGTATGTCCGTTGAGCGTTCATGGCGTGTCTCCTGAGCTTTATTACAGCCCACGCTTAAATCGCAGTTTGAGGAAGGGAATCCGTTCCAGTTGGTGGGTTCGTCTTTTGCGTTGGCGTAATTATTGTCCCAGGCTTCAAACCCAGGGTTCGGAAGCTGATATACTGGTGTCTGTGCGTTCAATGTGAACGGCAAAATCAGCAAAATAAGGAGTAAGGTGTTGATTAATTTCTTCATTTTTAATAATTTAGGTTATTGGTTCTCTATTTTTTTAAACGGCGGCAAAAGTACACCTTTTTTGGATAATTCACCCTTGATTACACATGTTTTTATGTAAGTATAAGTAAATCAATAAAATAAAAGTGTTAATAAAAGTTAATCAAAGATACAACAACTCACCGCGCACGTTCGGGAACCCCATCTCTTGCAGGATTCGCACATACTCATCCACCTGCGCCCGGTACTTCTCCCGCATGGCCTCCGTCGGCTCGCCCGTCTTGAAGTCGATGACTACGGTCTCCTCCTCCAATTGCACCACGCGGTCGGGACGCCGCCGTTCCCCACTCTCTGTGAGGATGTTTACCTCCGTCAGAACCGTCAGCCCGTCAGTGAAATAGGGCAGGAGGGTGCTGTTCCGAGTGAGCGACTTCAGCGCGGCGCGGATTTCTTCCTGATAGGTCTGACCCTCCTCAAAAGTCCACTGTTCTGCCTCCGCTTCCGACTGCGGGAAATGGGTAAGTTTCTCGAAATAGCTATGGACGACGATGCCTATTTCCTGCTTTTCGGTGTCGATTTCGGCGGGAATCAGGCTCGTATGCGAAAATTCGGCAATGGGAAGTGGCTTGTTGTCAGTTGTTGGTTCGATTGCTCCGTCAGTCATCCTGTTGCACTGGTGGGCTGCGTCTCCGAACCAGAACCAGTTCTCCTTTTCGGTGAATTCGCCTTCGTTGTTGTTGATGAAATCCTCAAGCAGAAGGCTGTAGTTGAACTTGGCTGCGCTTCCGTTGGGATTTTTTGTTGGACGGCTGGTGCGTTTCTTGTCCACGATGAGGTAGAGTGCCTCCTCGGGACGGGTCTGTCCCACGTAGAGGACGTTGGCTTCGTCCAACGCTGTGAGGGCGCACTCTTCGGCGTAGTCATCGGTGCCGAAAGCGGTATCCATCGCCTCGCTTTTTTGCAGCAGCATCGTCGGAAGCCCGAATCGGGCGGTGTCCAACGGCTGCCACACCTTCGGCTTGGTGAGCTGGGTCATCACCTTGTTCAGTACGGGCATAATGACGACGGGAAATTCCTTCCCTTTCGCTTTGTGGATAGTCATAATCTTCACGGCATCAATGTTTTCCGGTGAAGTGACGGCTTTGGATGCTCCCTTCTGCTTCCACCATTCGAGGAAGGTGCCGAGCGAATTCCCGTAGGTGTTCCCGTAATCGTTAACCAAGTCGATGAACTCGACGACGTAACTGTTCGGGGCCTGCAGACCCAGTTCGCGGACAAGGGTGTGGACGAGGGTGATGAGGGGAAGACTGGCCCAATGGCGGCGGTTCACGGTGATGCCGAATTCCTTTACAAGGAGATTTCGGAAGCTCGCTTCCTCCAACTGGTCCATGAATTTGACTAATTCGTCACTCCGTCCGTCCCTGTTGAGCAGTAGATGAAGGAGCTGGAAACGGGCGAGCGGGTCGCTGGGGGTGGCAATGTGGCGCATCATGGCGATGATGAGCCTGACGTTGGCGCAACTGCCCACCACGAGCGAGTCGGCGGAAATGACGGGTATATTGTTGTCGGACAGTGTCTTGCCGATAAAAGTTCCGACGGCTACCTGGCGGGTGAGGACGGCGATGTCTCGTAGCTGGTAGCCGCGGTTCCGGGCATCCGCGATTGCTTGGAGGGTGGCGTTGGCAAGGTATTCTTCGTTGGTTTCGACATTGTTGTTGTCATCGGGGCGGAAATGCACCGCCACGAAGCCCTCCTCTTTTTTGAACGGTTTTTGCTGCACGGCGGCGTAGAAGTCACGGTAGAAGTCCTCTGCGGTGAAGTTCCTCAGTCGTTCCGGAAAAGCGGGCAGGGTAGGCAGTTCGGAGAAGAAACGGTTGTTGAAGTCAATGATTTTCAAGCAGGTGCGGTGGTTGGAGTCAAGTTGCTGTTCCTCACAGCGGGTCAGCCGCTCGAAGTGGCGGCGGCGGTCACTGCCCGTTTTCACGAGTTCGGCGAAAAGTTGCGGATTGCCGTTGCGGAAGCGGTAGATGGCCTGTTTCACGTCGCCGAACAGGATGGCGTTCCCGTTGTTGGAGACGGCTTCGTCCAACAGCGGCAGCAGGTTCTCCCACTGCGTGTCGGAAGTGTCCTGAAATTCGTCGATGAAGTAGTGGCTGAAACGGGTGCCGACTTTATTATATATATATGGTACGGGATTCCCCTTGATTTCCTTCTGTATCAGTTGCCCCGTTTCCGAGAGGAAGAATTTGTTGTCCTGAAGACGCAATTCTTCCATAATTCTTTGTAAATCAAATAGAAGTTTGATTTTTTTGAAATTGTTCTGCACAGTATGGCACGGTTTCAGTGTGCCGTCAATGAGGGTTTCAATCTGGCTTTTCAGTCGGATGATGGCCTCACGTTCCGCTGCATTGAGGTCTCTTTTCCCTTTTTTTGTGAAAGAAGTCCCCTCGCTGATGGCATTTTCCAGTTTCTGATAGATATTGTATCCAAAAGGAGACAGTTTGTTGAGCCAGGTGACAAGGCCATCCCGCTGGGGAAAGTCGCTTTCGTCAATGCCGGAATTTCGGACAATGTCTTTTGCTTGGTTGACAAGATCTTGCAAAGCGGTCGTGTTTTTCCTCCAGATGTCGGAAAGTAGGGATGTGGCCGCTTTGAAATCAGAATCTTCCAGCAAATCAATATGTTGTGGCGCCTGCTCGTCGTAATAAATGTCATTCAGCAGGCTGAGGAGGTCATTGTCGATGCGCCAGTGCCCTTTTTCCTCCATTTTTTGCTCCATCAGCTCGATGACGCGGCGGGCGAGTTCCTTTCCTTCCTTCTTTTTGCCGGAAATTTGTTGGTAGAGTAGATCGACGGTCTGCTGGAAGTAGTCGTCAAGGGTGACTTCCACGTTGAAGTCGAGGCTCAGGCCGAGGTCGAAGGCGAAGGAGCGGACGATGCGCTGGAAGAAGCTGTCAATGGTGCTGACGGCGAAGTCGGGGTAGCGGGCGAGGATGTTCTCCAATAGTGTTTCCGAGCGGTCGCGGATGGTTTGGCTGTCGAGTCCGGACAGCCGCTGTGTGGTCTTATGGATGAAGTGGGACCGTCCGAGCTGCTTGCGGGTGGCGGGTGTTTGCTCCTCCCAGAAGTCCCATGTGGCGGGTTCGGTGAATGCGAAATCGTTGAGCGTGTGGATGATGCGGTCTTTCATCTCCGCAGTGGCGTTGTTGGTGAAAGTGACGGCCAGCACGTGACGGAAATTCTCGGCGGGGTTTTGCAGGCAGATGGTGAGGTATTCGGCCACAAGGTTGGTGGTCTTGCCGGAGCCGGCGGAGGCGTTGTAGGTCTTGAACATCTTTTGGCGTTGTTGTTGGGGATTAGAAAAGCTCTCCTGCACGGGGACAAGAGAGCTTTGAATGTTGTTCTGAAGTCAGCAGTTAGTTGCCGCGTTCTTTTTCTTTGACTTTGATGAGCTGTTTTTTGAGGGCTTCGACGGCGGTGTCGGTGGCTTCCTCGAAGGTTTTGGCGGTTTTGGCTGCCATCACGTCGTTGCCGCGGATCTTGATGCGGATTTCGGCAGACTTGTTTTCGGGTTTGTCGGTGTTTTCAAGTTTGAGGGTGACATCGGCACCGATGATGCCGTCGTGCATCTTTTCCAGTTTTTCAACCTTTTCGTTGATGAAGGCCTCCAGTTTTTGGTCGGTCTTGAAGTGCAGTGAAGAAATGTTGATGTTCATAAAACCTCCTTTTTTTATGCCCGAGGGTGGGCTTGGTTATAAATGTTTTTCAGTTTTTCTATCGAGTTGTGCGTATAGATTTGGGTGGCGGAGAGGGAAGCGTGTCCGAGAATCTCCTTGATGGCGTTGATGTCGGCGCCGTGGTTGAGCAGGTGGGTGGCGAAGGTGTGCCGCAGGACGTGCGGGCTGCGTTTGTCGATGGTGGTCACCAAGTCCAAGTATTTGCGCACGATACGGTAAACAGCCTTCGGGTAGATTTTGTTGCAATTTGGAGCGACAAAGATATAATAATTTTTCGGGATTTCGGGATATTTTTCATCAAAAAGTGAAAAGTATTTGAGAATCACCTCTTTCACTCTGGGGCTGAACGGGATAATCCGTTCCTTATTGCGCTTGCCCAGCACTTTCACGGTGCAGGCGTACAGGTCGAGGTCGTCGCGGCGGATGTTGGTCAGTTCCGAAAGGCGCATTCCCGTCACGTAGAACAGCTCGATGATGAGCCGGTCGCGCCACCCCTCGAAGGTGTCCTCGAACAGCTCCTCCGTGAAGAGTTTGTCCATATCCTCCTCCTCCACAAACTGCGGCAGCCGCTTCTTCACTTTCGGCGAAGTGACGGCCTCCATCGGGTTGACTTTCACGTTCTTGAGCTTGACGTGGTAGCGGAAAAACGCCCGTAGGGCACTGGTCTTGCGGCATACGGAACGGGCCGACACCTCCTTTTCCAAAAGCTCCATCATCCACGCCCGCACCATCCGCGGTTCCGCTTTCAGAATCTTTGTGCCCTTGAAGTTGTCATGGAGGTACTTTTCAAACTGCGCCAAATCCCCCTCGTAGGCCGTTATCGTATGCTCCGACGACCGCTTTTCGTATTTCAGATAGTCCAGAAATTTCGCTATTGAATCTTCCATAACCAACCCCAACGTTCTACTTCCTACTTATTACCTATTACCTAATTACCTATTACCTATCACCCTCCATGCCCCCCCAAATCACTTCCGCACCGAGATTCGACAGCAGTTTCTCCAGATAGCTGTCCATCTTTTTCGCCATCTCCACCACGCGCTCGCGCCAGATGTCGATGGTGACGTCGAGGTTGTCGGAAACAATCTTGAATGAGACGTACGGGATGCCGAAGCTGGTGGCCACGCTGAAGGCCGCCGACGACTCCATGTCGAAACATTGTGCCTGCCGTTTCATCAAGGCGAGGTGGTCTTCGGTATAGACCTCCGGTGCGACGAAACTGTCGGACGAATACAAAGTGGCGTGGGGTACGTCCAGCGCCGGCGGAAGCTGGAAGTGCGTGGGCTGCATCCGGAAGTCGTTGAACGGGCTGCCGGCGGACACAATCTCGTCGATGCTGAGGATGGTGCCGACAGGAAATGCGTGTGACCCGACTGTCCCGACGTTGACGATGGTGTATTCCTCACCTTGGTGACGGGTGATGAAATCAAGCATGCTGCGTGTGGCGTTCTCACGCCCGATACCCGTGAAGTGGAAGCGCGGCGCCCAAGCCCCCGCCTCTTCCGCTACGGCAGAAAAAAGTGCTATTTTCATTCTCTTTATCATTCTCTTTTTGTTCTTTGGTGAAAAACGTGCGCAAAGGTACGCCAATTTTCGGAGATTTTGGCAGATTTTCTGCAAAAAAAAAAGCAGGTTCGAAAACCTGCCTTTTCTTTCTGATTACGCTGTGAGCCGATTAGTCCATCGCGGCGTCGCGCAGTTTCTGGACATAGATGGCTTTCAGACGCTGCTCCCGCTGAATAACACTCGGCTTCGTGAATTTCTGGCGGTTACGGAGTTCTTTCACCACACCAGTCTTCTCGAATTTTCTTTTCAGTTTCTTTAAAGCTTTGTCGATGTTTTCGCCTTCTTTTACAGGAACAATAATCATAAAAAATACCTCTTTCTTTTAAAATTAAACATTAAATTTTTGAGGCGGCAAAAGTACAACTTTTTTCATTCGCTCCACCCGTTTTTGAAAATAAAATTTTGACGTGTCTCCCTACGTGCTTTTTTGTAAATTTGCACCCTGTTATTAAAAGATAGCCCATGCGAAAATTTTTCCTGTTAATCGCTGCTATTCTGATAGTTAGTAGCGCATCACCCCAAGATACCCTTAAAAGTTACTGGAGCAACAAGCAGCTGAAGTCCATCGGCCTTGCCATCGACTCTGTGGAGGAGGGCCACTGGCAGTACTTCCACAGCGACGGCAAACTGATGATGGAAGGCAGTTTCAAGAACGGCCGGAAGGTTGGGAAATGGAAGGCATGGTACGACAACGGCAAGCCCTCACAGGAGTATTTCGCCGACAACGGCCCGTTCAAAAGCTGGTACTCCAACGGCACGGTGGAATCTGAAGGCCAGTTTGAAAACGGCGTGAAAAGCGGCCATTGGCGTTTCTACTACCCCGATGGCAAGCTGTATCGTGACTGCAGCTACCTGAATGACAGTCTGCACGGACTCGTTTCCGAATACTTCGACGGCGACCAGAAGCAGTTTGAAGGAGAGTATGTGCACGGGAAACTGAACGGTTATGCCCATTGGTGGCGCGCCGACGGCAAACTCGAAATGGAGGGCAACTCCGTGGACGACCTTCAGGAAGGCACGTGGAAGTTTTACAACCCCGACGGCTCGCTCGGCAGCCGCGGCGACTTCCGCAACGGACTCCAGAACGGCCAGTGGGAGTACTTCTTCGAGAATGGGAAAATATGGAAACGAGGCCAGTTCCGCAACGGAATGCGTACCGGCCTCTGGACTGCCTGGTTTGAAACCGGCGAGAAACAACGCGAAGGCAGCTTCGCCTTCAACAAGGAAGACGGAAAATGGGTGCAATGGTTCGAGTCGGGACAGGTGAAGGACCAGGGCTACTTCAAGGCCGGCCAGATGAGCGGCTTGTGGGAGGGCTTCTACGATGACGGCACAAAAAAGTACGAAAGCGAATACGCCAACAACGAACGTAATGGCGTCTATAAATACTGGAATCCAAATGGTTCCAAAAAATCATCCGGCTTTTACAGCAAGGGATTGAAGCACGGAAAATGGACCGAATACGCCGACAACGGACAGAAACTGGAGGAAGGAAAGTATGTCAATGGACAGAAAAACGGCCTTTGGGCCTACTATAACGAACGGGAAGTGATCATCCGCCAGCAGAATTTTGTGGAAGATGTCGCCACGGGCAAGTTCGTGGAGTATTATCCCACCGGCAAAAAGCAGATGGAGGGCAACTACCAGAACCGGATGAAGGAAGGAACATGGTCGTACTGGGATGCCAACGGCAAGCTGATGTATAGTGTCGAATTCCATCAAGGGAAAAAGGTGAAAGTATATACCGAACTGGCCAAAGAGTACGCCAAACCGTTCTAATAATCAGGGTGTATGAACAACGATTTGAAAATCAGAGTTTTCATTTTTAATCAAATAGAGGTCAACACGATTGTCCTTTACGATGACACGAGGGAGGCGGTGATCATTGACCCAGGTGTGTGCAATTTCATCGAACGTCAGCAACTTGCTGATTTTGTTAAAGATAATTCTTTGAAAATAAAGTATATCATCAATACGCATCCCCATATTGACCATGTTTTGGGAAACGGCTACTGCGTGAGTATGTACAAAGTGCCGCTGTTGATGCACAAAGCCGGAATCCCAGTCTATGATCGCAGCATCGCTTACGGTGCGGCTTTCGGGATGGATTGTGACAAGTCGGACTTTCCTGCTCCCGACCAGTTCATGCAGGAGGGCGATGTCATCCGTTTCGGTAATCAGGAACTGCAGGTGCTCTATACCCCCGGCCACGCCGATGGCAGTGTCTGCCTCTATTCGCCCGCGGCAGGGTGCGTCATCGTCGGCGACGTGCTTTTCGCCGACAGCATCGGGCGTTCCGATCTCCCTACCGGCAACCATGCCACCCTTATCGAAAGCATCAAGACGAAATTGTTCACCCTTCCCGAAACCACGGTGGTCTATCCCGGCCACGGCCCGACCACGACCATCGGCAGCGAAAAACGGGACAACCCATTCCTGCGGTTTCTAACCCTGTAAATATGAAAAAATGGGATGCACGACAGTGTGTCTATACATGATAAACCTGATAAACTTTATAAACTTGCAACTGTGATGGAAGAAAAATCTTACGAAAAGAAAGAAATATACAACGAGCGAGAAATCGACGAACTTTCCGGCTATTACCAGAATGTCATTACGAACATCGGGGAGAATCCCGGGCGTGAGGGGTTAGTGAAGACGCCGGTGCGTGCGGCGAAAGCGATGAAGTTCCTCACCCACGGCTATTCGCTGGATCCGAAGTTGATTTTGGAAAGTGCCTTGTTCAAAGAGGATTACCGCCAGATTGTGGTGGTGAAGGACATTGAGATTTACTCTCTTTGTGAGCACCATTTGTTGCCGTTTTTCGGGAAGGCGCACGTCGGCTATATCCCGAACGGCACGATTGTAGGGCTGAGCAAGATTCCGCGTGTTGTGGAGGCTTACGCCCGCCGCCTGCAGCTTCAGGAAAGGCTGACCACGCAAATCAAGGACTGCATTGAGGAGGTCCTTCGTCCCCTCGGTGTCGCGGTCGTCATTGAGGCACAGCACCTGTGCATGTCGATGCGGGGCATCCAGAAGCAGAACTCCGTGACCACCACGTCCGAATTCACCGGTGCGTTCCTCAACCAGTGGAACACTCGCCAGGAGTTCATGCACCTCATCGGTGCCGATTTGCACTGATTTTTATTTAGCAGGGACGTGCCATGGCGCGTCCCCGCAACGAACCGCCAAAGATTACACGTGGCCTTTTGTAGGGATGCCATACTATGACATCGCTGCATTTTTTTCTGGTGTGTGCAATGGTTTTTTTTGTATTTTTGCACCCGTTTTCCGTGCCGAAGCCCCAGGCGGGGTGGAGGCGGACAACAGGACATATATAAAAGACGTTGAGTCAGCGTCTTATCTGCGGCAAATCGAATCTCGCAAATTCTAATTCTCCCGCACGGTAAGGCAGTGTTCAATGTCCATGATTTGTGTATTTTTTTCCAAAAATACTTACAGCGTGGGCTTCGGCATTGCTTATCCTCGGGAGAAAGGCAATGCGAGAGCCTGATTTGCGGGATGAGCAATACAACTCGTTACCCGCGCTTTTTTTATGTGTTCTTCTGTAAAAATTGCGGATGGCGATCCGCCCTAATGTGAACAAAATGAACACTAAAAACAATATGAAACAATTTTTATCCACCATTACATTGGTGCTCGGCCTGCTTGTAACGGGCTGGGCACAGTCGGGTTTCGTGGTAGCCGGCAACAACAACATCTCTGTGGGACAGATCTTCGCCATCCCCGCTGTGACGACGGATGCATCTTCCTCTCCCGGCGTGCAGCAGGGCTACATCTTCATCCATGAATACGAGGACGACCGCTGCGAGGGCTACGCATACAATGGGTACGGCTTCTCCCTTCCGGCTACGACCAATCCTGTGGACACTCTGTTGGTGAAGTACGACCCAGACGAACGGGATTATTATGGATATGACAGTATCACCCATCTCCAACTGTGGATACATCTGACCCAGCATGCGAAGGACACCACCATCTTCCTCGCCGACTACGACGACCCGCGCTTCGGCACGGCAAGCGGCCTCCAGTCGGTGACCTACCACACCTCCGACTTCGGCTGCGACAGTGTGGTGGAACTGCTGGTCTATCGTCTCAACACCATTCCCGACGAGACCCGCACTGCCAACCCCGGTCAGTATGAGGTGGAGGTGACGATGAACACCCCGGGCATCCTTCCTTCCGACTTCTACGCTGCCGGCGGCACGCTCACACCCGTCGAGACGGCCACCTACACCGACAGCTACCCGACTGGCGAGACCACCCCCGTGGTGTGGGTCGCCACCATCGCCGACTCGTCGGCCACCTTCACCAACTACGTCATCATCAACGAGCCCGACTGCTCCGTGCTGCACCCGCAGGACGGCAGCGGCAACACCTACGAGGCGGTGCGCCTCATTCACGACTGCTGGCTGAAACCCAACCTGCGCACCGAGCTCTACGCCGACGGCACCCCCGTACCCGACGTGCTCACCTACCCCAATACCGACCTTGACACTTACGGACATCTATATTTATATGATGCCGCCACCGGGCACTACACCCCGCGCGGCGACACCGTGCAGGGCATCTGCCCCGACGGCTGGCACATCCCCACCTACGACAAGATGGTGGAACTGATGCAGCACTACGAGGCTGAAGAGCTGATGGCAACGACCAACTGGCTCACTCCGGGCAACGACAGCAGCGGTTTCACCATGCAGCCCGGCGGCTACTACACGCCCGTGGGCCACACGCCCTACCAGATGCTCCTCGTGATGGGCTACCTCTGGACCTACACGCCCGGCAGTTCCATCCAGTACGCCCTCGAATTCGGCTCCGCCTGCGGTACCATGGAGCTGGTGCCCACCTATGCCGACATGGGCTACAGCGTGCGATGCCTGAAAGACTAAGAAGAAAGTAGGCGGGAGTTCTACGTTTTTTTTAGGGCTTAAATGCTGTAGGATTCCTGCTACTTCCTTTAATTCCCCTTCTTTGAAAAATACAACAATCTCAATAATCCATTAATCATCAAAAAATGAAAAAACTCTTATTCTTTTTCGTCCTGTTGTTTGCGGGACTGATGAGTGCGTTCGCGCAGGTGCCCATCAATGAGCAGCTGACCTACCAGACGGTGGTGCGCAACGCGCAAAACCAGCTTGTGTTCAGCCAGAACAATGTCTCTGTCCTTGTTGAAGTGTGCAGCCTCGACGGTTCGGTGGTGCGGTACAGCGAGACGCACTCCGGGCTTTCGACCAACCCAAACGGTCTGCTCACCCTGATGGTGGGCGGCGGCACACGTGTATCTGGTGCGTGGACTGACATCGTCTGGTCGGATGCCGCCATCCGGACCACCATCACCTACAATCCTGGGACCGGCACCGTGACCATCCCGTCTGGACTCGCCCCCGTTTCTGCCGTGCCCTATGCCCTGCAGGCAGGCAGTGTGACCAACATCACAAATATCATTGGTGATGCCATCCACGACAGCATCGTGAACAACATCAGCGAGCAGATTCACGACAGCATTGTTTACAATATAAATAATAATATCAGCACGCAAATCCATGACAGCCTGACGAACGCACTGAACGACTATGAGATCAAGAACTGCGACGACGTGAACAACTGCGTGAACACTGCCATCGCGGACGGTAATTCTACCACCAACCACGCCATCGACACGGTGGTGCTCAACAACGTCGGCAGCGCCATCGCGGACGGCAACTCCGACATCAACCACGCCATCGACACTATTGTGAACA
>CAMVOL010000028.1 GCA_947169105.1 uncultured Bacteroidales bacterium
TTAGTTATGGTTGTTTCCCTCACTCCGTCACCTTCAGTTTCCGTTTGAAACTGTTCAACCCTACTTTCAGTGAGAAGATGTGGGAGTACTGTGCGATGGAGAGGTCACCGATGTCGGTCAGGGCGTAGTCAATGGTGACGATGTCCTTAATACACACGCCGATACCGAGGTTAATTTGGAGGGTGGTGCGTTTCTTGCCGTCGTAGTCCAGCTCCTGCTGGAAATTGCCGATGCCGGCACGGATGGCGACGATTTTTTTGTAGGCGAACTCCATCCCGAAGTGCGGGTCGATAGAGAGTACTTTGCTGTGTATCAGGGTGTGGCGGGCACCGTCGAAGGTGAAGTCGAAGTCGAGGGCGAAGGTGGCGTTGAAGCCTTTGCCGAAGTGGACGTACTTGCCGGCACCCACCAGCAATTTCGGAACCGTAAGTTCCAGCGAATTTTGCGGGATTTCGTTCCCTGTCTGTTCGAAGACCTCGATGACGCGGTCGCTGAGGTGGTAGCTCCACGCATTGAAGGTGGAGGTGGCGTCGCGGAGGTTAGCTCCGACGTGCCATCCTTTGGTGGTGTAGTGAATGCCGGCATCGAGCCCGAAGCCCCAAGAGCCGGCGAAGCTGCCGATAGTGCGGCGCAGGATCTTGACGTTAGCGCCAACCGATAATCCCTTCACCTGACGGAAGTTATGGGCGTAAGTGAGCAAAATGGCGTTATCGGCCGAAGAAAAGTAGGTGATACGGTTATAGTCGATATTACCTTGATTATCAATCAACTCTGTGGTATTCATGATTTTATCCACACCGAAACGGATGTAGGAAATCGCCACCGAGGAGGTGGAGTCGATGCGGTAGGCAATGCCGCCGTAGTCATATTTGGCGATACCGGCGAAGTACTCGGCGTGCATCAGTGCCAGTTCGTAATTTTTGTCCGCCACCGACAGGCAGGCGGGGTTCCAGTAGGCCGCCGTCACGTCGTTGGCGATGGAGGTCATTGTGTTCGACATCGCCAATCCACGCGCCCCTATTCCCAACGAAAGGAACTCGTTGCTGTACTTCGCTGTCTGTCCAACTATTTGGTTGACAGAGAGTAACAGTATTATTAGGGTGATGATGCGGCGAAGTCTATTCATCTTTTACCTGAACATTAAACGAGACAATGGTCTTGCCCTTGGGCGTGGGTTTGTCACCGATTGGCATCATCTGGATGCGCTCAGCGGGAATCCCCTGTGTAGTAAATACACTTAGAATGTGTTCGTTACGGCGTTCAATATTTTTGTTGATGTGTGAATCTATGGTTCCCAAATCGTAGAGTTTTAGGCATTTGTCGCCCAAGTCACCATTGACGGAGGCACCGTCCAACTGTTTTTCGACATACTTTTGGAATTTGGAGTCGGAGTTTTTGACGGCGGCGGCGGCGTTAAAGAGAGCCGGTCCATCGGCCGTCCCGTTCTGGCGGCAATAGTCCATTTTTGCGGAGAAGAGGGCATACTCCTTTCGGTTTTCCTCTCTGTTCAGCGACTGTTGCACCTCCAGAATCAGTTCGTCCTTCTCTTTGAGGGCATCCACAATTTTGTTCAGCTGGTCGTCCGATTCACTTCCAAGACCCTGCGGATGGATATCGTATTGGATGTCCGCAAAAATATCGGGTTCTTTATTCAAACTTTTGACAATGAGGTCAATAGGTGCGGCGGCAATTTTCACTATCAGATTGCAGAAGGTTTTGAAAATGATTTTGCCGTATGAAAATTCGGGAGATTTGAGGTCCCCTTTTACGGGCAGGTCGAAAGCAATCTTTCCGTTTCGGTCGGAGAGGATATAGACGGCGGCACGCAATGGGATGTTGAATTCCTTCTCCGCACCCTTTATCTTCTTTTCAACCACACAGTTATAGATGTCAATTTTGTTGTCGCTGGTGATGTAGTTGTTCACGATGGTGCTCTTGTCGGCAAAAGACATTACGCCGTCGCTGATGGGATGGGCGAGGTAGTGGACGCTGTAGGGCGAAATTGTTTTCAGTTTGAAATTCTTGAGTAGGACGCCAAATTTCTGATTTTCAATATTGGAGAAGTTGCCTTCCCAATGTGCAGTCAGTTGGCCGCTTTCGCCCACCACGGCGCTGAGGTTGGCGACGATGGGGCCATCCAGACGGAAGTTCTGGATGCCACTCGACACTTGCGAAACGGGAATTCTCACCGTGTCACGCAACGTATAGTCGCAATAGGAGAACCGTGAATCGTTGATTGTCAAATCTTTAATGAGAAAATCAATCGGATTTTTGGCAGCTTTGGTAGAAGTGTCCACCTCTTCTGCTTCCGTTTCAGTGCTGTCGATTTTTTCGTCCAACGCCAGCATTCGACTGATAGCATTCCCTTCTTCGTTGATTTCGAAAATGAAGTTGCCTTCGGAGGTAAGGACTTTGCTGAAATGATAGATGTTATGCTTGATGTCAATTTTTTCGATGCCAATGTCCAATTTCCCGATTTCAGAAAATACCTTTCCGCTTTTGGCATCGGTAACGAAGAGGTTCTGGAAAACGACATCGCCTTGGGCTACAATATCTAATATATGGTCGAGGTTGCCGACAATGTTCAGGTCGGTGGAGAGCCGTCCGCCCACGTCGCCCACATGGATGAATTGTTTGATATAGGGGGCGGCTGCGGCGATGGAGAACTGGTTCAGCTTCACGTCAAGATTGTAAGTGTTGTTTTCAATGGCGTACAACAACTTGATATTCAGGTCGCCGCCGTCATCAAATTTAAGGTCAAGGCCGATGTCCGTGCTTTCACTGCTGAAATAAATTCGGGGGATGGCAAGTGCCAATTCATTGAGTTTGAACCGGCTCCCGACAGCGAGATCTCGGTAGAGAACATCGCCTCCGGCAAGGGTGATATTGCGCAAATCCACTGTCCACCCGCTTGGCGTAGTGTCTTTCGGCTCATCGGTTTTATAAAAGTCGATGATATCCGAAAAATTGAACCGATTGCCGTTCTGAAGCACCGTCACATCGGGATTGATTAATGTTATCTCGGTGATTTTGACTGTTTTGCCCAAAAGATAGGCGAGACTCATATTCACTTTCAGTTTGTCGAAAGTGAGCATGACATCCTTGTCGTTCTCTTCCAATGCCTTGAAACCCTGGATGGTGACGGAGCCATTGAACAGGTTGACGCATAGTTTGTCCATTGTTACCACTCTGTTGCACAGTTCTTTACTATGCTTTTCGAGATAATAATGGGCGATGGGCGAAACGAGGATGGCGATCAGGAGGAACAGCCCGAACAAGCTTCCTGCAATGATCAGAAGGATTTTAACCGGTTTTTTCAGATGGAGTTTCATAAATTCTTACGGAATTTTAAACTGAGATCCAGACTTTTGATATGGTGGGTAAGGGCGCCGACGGAGATGTAATCGACACCGGTTTCGGCGTATTGGCGGAGGGTCTGGTCGGTGATGCCGCCGGACGCTTCGGTCTCATACTTCCCGCCGATGATTTTCAGCGCCTCACGGATAAGGTTGGGGGTGAAATTGTCAAGCATGATGCGGTCCACGCCACCGTGGGCCATCACGCGCCGCACGTCATCAAGGTTACGGGTTTCAATCTCAATTTTGAGGTTGAGATTCTTTTCTTTCAGGTAGTTGCGGGCACGGTCGATGGCCTGTTCAATGCCGCCGGCAAAGTCGATATGGTTGTCTTTCAGCATGATCATGTCGAAAAGACCGAAACGGTGGTTTTCGGCACCGCCCACCTTCACGGCGTACTTCTCGAAATAGCGCATGTTGGGGGTGGTTTTGCGGGTGTCGAGGATGGTGGTCTTCGTGCCCTCCACCATCTTCACGTAGCGGTGGGTTTCTGTGGCGATGCCGCTCATCCGCTGCATGAAGTTGAGTACGGTGCGTTCGGCGGTCAGCATGCTCTGGACGGAGCCGGTGAGGATGAAAGCGATGTCGCCCTTGCGGACGCTGTCGCCGTCGTGCAACAGCTGTTCCATCTTGATTTCGGGATCGATGATGGCAAGGACTTCCTTCGCCACTTCTATGCCAGCGATGATACCATCTTCTTTTACAAGAAGTTGCATCGAACCCTGATGGCTTTTGTCAATGCAGGAAAGGGAGGAGTGGTCGCCGTCACCGACATCCTCCAGAATGCTTTGCCGGATGATTTCTTCGCGTGTCATGGCTATTCGGTTTTGGGTGCGGCCTTGAAACGGAGGACTTCCTTGTCCTTTGTGCGGAGAGTCAGCACATCGCCCGCAATGACGTAGTTGTTGATTTCTTGTCCGAGAGCGGAGGAAAAAGCCCGTTCCACTTCCATATTGTTGCACAGTTTCTTGGTGGAGCCCTTGTACTCGATGCTTATTTTGTCCTTTTTGACGAAGCAGTTGCCGAAGAAGTCGTTGCAGCCGAGGTTGCCGGAAACGCCGCCGTCGGAGGTAAAGCGGATAAAGGGTTTCTTCGGTGTCTCACCGACGGGTTGCCCGTCAATGTCGGTCAGCATCCATTGTGTTTCAAAAAGCGGGGCATTGCTGTCGGAATCAGTGGTTTTTTTGCTCGTTTTGCAGGCGAAAGCACAGATTGCCAGCAAGGTACAGATAAAAAGAAGTTTTTTCATATTTTTATTTTGATTAGTTTCGGAAAAGATTAAACGGGGAATGCGTGGTTTTATTTCATAGTAAATTATTGGCATCGAACTCTCTATTGATGCTTTCGATGTAGTCGAGGATTTCGTCGCGGCCGTCGCCTTTTTCAGCGGAGGAGAGGAACAGCGGGGGCAGCTCTTCCCACGTCTCCAGCATCTTCTCTTTGAATTTCGCCACATTCTGGGAGACCTTCAGCTTGGAAACCTTGTCCGTTTTGGTGAAAACGAGGGCGAAAGGTACGCCGTTCTCGCCCAAACGGTTGATGAACTCAAGGTCGTTTTTCTGCGGGTCGAGGCGGGAGTCGATGAGTACGAAGACCAATTGCAGGTTCGGACGGAGCGTAAGGTAGTGGTCGATCATCGCCGCCCATTTGTCACGCATCGTTTTGGAGATGCTGGCATAACCGTAGCCAGGCAGGTCCACCAGGTACCAGTTCCCGTTAATGATGAAATGGTTGATAGTCTGTGTTTTGCCAGGTTTGGAAGAGGTCTTGGCTAGTCCGGCGTGGCGGGTCAGCATATTTATCAGCGACGACTTACCGACGTTCGAGCGTCCGATGAAGGCGTATTCTGGAAAACGTTCGGTCGGACATTTGCGCCAGTCCACGACGCTTTGAAGGTAGTTGGATGAGGTGATGTTCACTTTCTTTTCTCGTATGTGTTGATATGACGGTTGATTTTCTTTTCGTAAATATCTTTGATGGTCAACAAAATAGCAATTTCTTCCACCTCGCCGAACTCCTCGTTGGCGGAGGCTCCAAAATATTGCATCGTGGAGGAGAGTGACATATAGGCTTTGATGAGCGGCGGGATGGTGGTTCTGATGTCCAAAATATTCTGGTTCAATATTTTGAAATCTTCCGCGAGGGTGCCTCCGGTAAACATTTTCTTCAGTGGCTTTTCCGATTTCTGGGTCGGGTTGAAAGGGGTGACGAGGGAAGCGTCACCCTTGAAACGTTTTTCGAGGAAGTTGAGAATCATGTTGCGTGCCACGCGGTTGTAGCTGTTGTACATCGTCATCTTTCCGAAGAAATATTCTTGGTCGGGGTAATCGACGACAAGAGTGCCGAGCCCGTCCCACATATTGTCAAGGGAGAAGAGGCCGAGTCGAGAGTCGTTGGTTGCCTGATACTTGGGCTGGACGAAGCTGCGTCCTAATTCAATGGTCTTTTGCCAGTGGTTTTCGATGAATTTCTGGGAGAAGCGGAACAGTTTGGAGCAGGGGGTGTGGGGGTAGCCGTTTTCGTCCAATGGGACATCCCTGCCGAGGATAAAACGGTAGGAACTGATGATTTCCTTGTCTTTGTCGTTCCACACCAGCAGCTGCTTGAACGGGACTTCGCACGTGTCGTACTCGTCAATGTCCACCGACTTTCCTGTGCCGCCGCCGGCTGCCCGAAAAGTGATTTCCCGCAGCCGTCCGATTTCCAACATCACATTGGGCGCATTGTGGGCGTCAATCATATAGATGTCGTTGTCGGCCGCGTTGGTCTTCCGGAGGAAACGGTCTTGGGTCAGTTCCGCCTCCAGAATTTTTCGATCAATGGGTTCAATGATGTTTTCCATACGATTATCCTTTAAGGGAGTATGTCTGTTCCTTCAGCCACGCCGCCCACTCTTTGTTGTCTTTTTCGTCTGTGAAGGTTTGGTAAGGTATCGGGTCTCCGAAAGTTACCTGCAGGGTGTTGCCTTTTTGCCGGTACATCTCGTCCACGAGGTAGAGCATTTCGATGTTGAACCGGATGCCGATTTTTTTCCGGAAACGGGCGAGATTGTAGAAGAAATTGCTGTTTTTTCCTTCAAAATAGGCGGGGATGATGTCGCGTTGGTACTGTTTCGCTTTGGTGATGACCGTGGGCTTCCATTCCAAGTCGCGGATAACGCCGCCTTTCTGCTTGCGTGAGCATAGTCCTGCCGGAAAATAGACAATGATGTCGTCGGAGGCGAAGGTGTCGTTCAGGGTCTGCACGGCGTTACGGTCGAGGCTTCCGTGCTTGTTGATGGGGATGAAGATGCCGCGCATCGGCTTCATGTTCATCAGCAAGTCGTTGACTGGCAGCTTGATGTCGGTGCGGTAACGGGAAAGCAGGCAGATGTAGCACAATCCGTCCAAGCCTCCGAGTGGATGGTTGGAGACGATGATATACCGTCCTGTTTTAGGGATTTTTTCCTCGTTCCGCACCTCCAAGTGCGCGCCCAGCATTTCCACTACGTTGTTGGCAAAATCCAACGGAGCATCGTCGCTGTGGTATAGCAGAAAGTCATTCATCTCATCTTGATGTATGGTTCTTTCCAGCCATCGGATGATGAACTTGGGAAGTCGCCGATGCCATTTCGGCGACTTCGCTTTCAGCACCTCCTCCACGTCAATGCGCATGGCCA
This sequence comes from uncultured Bacteroidales bacterium, assembly GCA_947169105.1. Taxonomy (GTDB): domain Bacteria; phylum Bacteroidota; class Bacteroidia; order Bacteroidales; family WCHB1-69; genus UBA1756. The sequence continues at coordinate 7,015 of CAMVOL010000028.1, forward strand.
TCGGATCAGTTCTTGACGATTTTGGCGGTGCCGACGGTCTGGTTGCCATTCACCACTTTCAAAATATAGATACCGTTGGCTAAAGCACTGGTATTGAGATGGGTCTCCTCCTCCATGATTTTTCCGTTCATAAGGTTTCTCCCAAAGAGGTCAAAAATCTGGTATTCAGGGGCGGAAGCGGTTTCAAGATTTTCAAATAGGATGGTGACGTGGTCGGTGGCGGGGTTGGGATAGACGGTGATGTTGGGGGTGATTTGCGAATAGCTTTCGATGCCGCTTGTTTCCACGAGGGCGATGTTGTCAAGGAAGACATGGTCAAGGGTGAAAGTGAAGAGGTCTCCGGCGAAGCATTTGGCCTCGAAGGTGAGGGTGTGTTTCCCGCCGATATAGTCGGTAAGGTTCACGCCTCTTCCGCGGAACGGGTCGCTGGAGGAGGTGGCCGGCGTGAAATTCTGGCTCACCTGCTGCCCGTCCACGAGGACACGCATCATACTGGATTGCAGGAGGTTCATTCCAGAGGGGATGTAGCCGCTCAGCATCTGCAAGTAGATGTCGTTTCCAGAAGTCTGTCGGATGTCGAAATAGACGCTTAGCTCGGCATAGTCGGTGGCGTCGGCGCAGAAGATGATGCGTGAGTTCATTTTTTCGTTGGCATCCCACCAGTTCAGTGTCGGAAATTCGATGTCGTTGTAGTACTCCATGGCATTGCCGCCCGTCATATCCAGCACTTTGCCGTTGCTGTAACCGGACGGGGTGGTTGTGGAGATGGAGGCGTAATCCTCTTTTTCGGTGAAGTAGAATTCTTTCATCGCGGTCTCATCGAAGGTGACGACTTCAATCTCGTTCAGCGGTCTGGGGTTATAGACAACTCTGCTCTTGGTATTGTCGCTGTTGTCCAAGTCTCCCGGATTGAGGGCGTAAACGCGGAGGGTATTACGGTAGCTCTGTGAGAAGTCGGCGCGGGTGGTGAAAGTGTATTCCAGTGTGTCCTCTTGGGTGACGGTGCGGTCAAGCACGATGTATTCGACGATGGTGTCCCCGCTCAGTTTGTAGCCGACACGTACGGAGTCGCCGGCGGCGATGCTGTCGCACACGTCAAAAGTGAAACGAGCCGTAATGGCCGTTTCGTTGGAAAGGAAGCAGGCGGATACGGGTGACACGATGTCCACCACATGAACGTCGCTGTTCTGATAGACCAAGTTGGTGAAACGGTAGTTGATGAGGCTGTCGGTGTAGGTCGCGGCCATTTCGGGACGGACGAAGACACTGAGGCGGTGGACGTCGGTGACGGACACGTCAAGGGTGGTGTCAAGTGTGATTACAAACGTCTCGCCGGGATTTATTGTGTCGGTAAGGATGTAGTTTTCCGTGATTTCATTAGTGTCGTCCAACACAATGAGGATTTCGAGGTTTGTGCCTGCGGGCATACTTTCGGAGCAGGAGTTGTACAGCATCTCCAGCGTGACCGGTTCCTCGCTGCCGAGGGCGCAGTCGGTGGCGGGGGAGAGGATGTCGGTGACATAAACTGTCGTGTCAGAGTAACGATAGCCCACACCGATAGCCCACCATGCTTCCGCCACAGACATCATCTCCGGCGAGCAGTCGCCGAACAGATCGGCAGCCACAATAAGTGAGGATTCGTATGTGTGTTGGTAATCAGATGTTTCCGTCAGCTCTTCCGTAAGAGTGTAGAAAATGACACTGTCGGCTTTGTCAATTCCGATGGGGATGACGTGGTAGGTTTCGCCGAGGTCGTTGGTTCCTTCACCACCCACACAGAGCAGGTGGAACCAGTAGTTGGCGGGACCGCTGTTGCTGTGGACACCGCCGTTGTCTTCGTTGCCCGACACCCAATACTGTCCGCGGTAAGTGTCGGGGTTTTGGTTGGCCTTGGGGTTCGACATATCGCGGAAGGGTGTGCCGAGTTCGTCGCCGATGGTCCATTTCAGTGTGTCGGAGGCGTAGTAGGCGATGGAGGCGCCGAACATGTCGCTGAAGGCCTCGTTCAATGCGCCGCTTTCATACTCGTAATAGAGGTTGGCGGTGTGTTCGGTGAGACCATGGGTGATTTCATGTCCGCAGACGGAAAGGAAGGTGAACTGATAGCCACCTACGCCGTCGCCATAATACATGGCGCCGTTGGTCCACATGGCGTTCTCCACATTTTGTCCGAGGTGGACATAGCTCAGCAATTGCAGGCCTTCGTTGTCGATGCTGTTTCTGCCGAATTTTTCGTAATAGAAATCGTAGGTGTTTTCCGCTCCGAAGTGGGCGGCGTTGGCCACACTGTCGGTGTCGAAGAAGTTGTCTTCCTCCACCACGTCAGTGGCATTGTTCGGGTTGAAGTCCATCATGGAGCCGGAGTTATTGAGGGAGCGGGTATAAATCCCGTTGCCGATGCCGCGGCTGTTTTCGCGGAGGATGAACTGGGTGGGAGCCACCGAATCCACCGTGATGGTCTGGATGCCGTTGTAGCGGGTTTTGGCTTGGACCTCTACATTAACGTTTTGATTTTTTTTTACACTCTTCAGTATTTCACCTGTGGTGGCGTCAATGTAATAGGTATGGCTTTCAAGCGGTTCAATGGCGAAGACGTTCACCTCGTAGGCGAGGCGGTAGTTGCTGGCATCTGTCGAGAACTGCGGGTCGAAGAAGATGAGGCGTGGGGTGGGGTAGTAGGTCGCTTTTTCATCGTTGCGGACCATTTTCAGATCCTGCTCCAAACTCTCGTTCTCCCATGCGTATTTCGTGGCATGGGTGTTGCGGATGGCCGTGGCGATAGCTTCTTCCCCCTGTACGACCGGTGTGAACGGACGGTAGAAATTTTTGATAATCACACCGCTGGTATGGGTCACAACTCCGTTCTTTTCGTGAAGAATCATCGTCGCACCCTCAATCGGCACGCCGTGGTACGTCTGTCCGTAACGGTAGATCCTGTTTGTACCGCGTGAGGCGGTTTCGTCACGAAGCACCATATCTTCTGCAGAGGAAAGACCCAACTCTTTGGCGTAGCTTCCGAAAAATTGTGCCGCCGGAATCTGGTATTCAGGCTTAATCATAAGAATCCTGCCTTTGGATTTGATGGTTGCAATTTTTTGTAAATCAGAAGGATAATTAACTTCCGAAGCCCCGTTCTGCTGGGCAAAAACTCCCGTGACCACTAACAGGGCCAGAAGAAGAAGGAATAATTTTTTCATAAAAAGGTGATTTTTGTTTCTTGTTATAAATAAGGCTGCAAATATACATCTTTTTTGCGGATGTCGTTTTTTTATTTCGCTAAAAAAATCAGTGATTTTACATCTTTTAGGAAATTTTATAGACTTTCAAACTTTATAACTTTATGAACTTTATAACTTTATGAACTTGACAAACTTTATGAACTTTGTCGTACCTTTGCCACCCTAAATTTTGCAAAAATGAAAACTAAAACAGAGGGGCGATTTCGATGGATATATGGTGATGCCGGCTATATCCTGTTCCTCTTGGTTATCTCTGTTTTGGGGTACGGACGGTTCCTGCTGAATGCTCCCATTTACGACTTTTATAACTTCTTTTTCCCCTATCGCTATTCGGTTGTGGATGCCATCCATCAAGGATGCCTCCCGTTTTGGAATCCTTATCAGGCGATGGGAATTCCTGCTCATGCGGATCCACAGTCAGGAGTTTTTTACCTACCCCTGTGGCTTTTCGCTCTGATTTTCGGGAAATACACCACAATATGTTGTGGGATGGAGTACCTTTTCCACGCTTTCGTGGGCGGGGTCGGATTCTATTTTCTTGCCCGTTTTTTTGTCAGAGACAGGTTTGCTGCCTTTGTGACAGCGGGATTTTACTTGCTCTCAGGTTTCTTCGTGGGCAATGCCCAACATCTCGTATGGATTATTTCTGCCGCATGGCTTCCGTGGGTGATGCTTTCATTCATCCAGTTGGTGGAATCTCCTGGAATACGTCCGATGCTTTTGTTTCCTCTGTTTTTCTCTTTGATGATTACAGGGGGGTACCCCGGATTCGTTTTCGTCACGGCATATCTGCTGTTTGCCATTTTTCTGTTCTCGATACTCCGCCGATGGCGACATTCTTGTAGGGACTGGAAAAAATTCTTCCTTTTCGGAGGAGCATCTGTGGCCCTTTGTGCTCTTTTATGTGCACCTTCCCTTCTGTCGTTTTGGGAAATACGTTCAGAAATAACCCGTGGTGCGGCCCTTTCCTTTAGTCAGACTGCCGAACCGCTGACATTACGGAGTATGATATCCCTATTGTTCCCCTATATCGCCAGCAGCGAACCCGCCTTTATCTGCACAGATCAGTCAATGGGTAACATTTATATGGGGCTGCTTGCCCTGCCTGCGATTGCTGTGGGCCTATGGAAGAATAGGCAGCCGCTGCTTTGGCTGCTTTTCGGAACAGGCATCATCGCCTTTTTGTTAGCCTTTGGTACGAATTTCCCTCTCAACCGCCTCGTTTTTGAAAATGCGCCATTGCTCGGACTGATTCGCCTCCCTGGCTTGTATCGGATATTTTTCATCATCCCCATGTTGCTTTTTTCTGCAAAAGGCATTCAGTATTTGAAGGAAAATTGGAGCCAATGCAGGAAAGCAACGATAGGTATATGTGTGTGTTTGGGGCTTTTATTCCTAATTGGAACTTTCTTTTTTTATAAAAAGGCACCCTCTTTACAATCTATGGACATACTCAACGGTCATCTTTTCCAAAAAATGATGATTGAATCACTGGTTGCCGGCATCATATTCGCAGCCGTAGCGGCCGTCTTATTTTTTGCCCATGGAAGAAAGTCTCTGATTTTGTTCGCTGCTATTATGTTGTCGGAGCCACTCCTGCAAGCCAACATCTGCGGGCCGAAATCTATTTATGACACACGTGATCTGCATGCCCAACTTGCAAAGGCAACCTCTACAGAGGGATTTCCGATACCCGACTCATTAAGTTCTTCCGAAAAAATGATTCAGGAACATGGACTTTATGCACTTTGGACAAATGTGGGAATGTTTGTCAAGGAGGTTGAATGGTATAGTATAAGTCCGATAAAGCTTTACCGTAACCAGCAGATGCTTGAAAAATACCACGAGAGTGGAATGTCTTTATCTCTTCCGATAGCATTTTTCCCGAAAGTCGTCCTCTATGACACCCTTTCGCATTTTCTGACGGCAGACACAGCATATACAACGCAGCCTGATGCGGTTTTTGCCTGCGATTCGGGCATGGCAGATATCACCATCCAGTGTTTCAAGCCTGGCCACGTAGTTATCCATACTCAGACGGATGAGTTCCGTCCTTTTGCTCTTTGCCAGAACATATACAAAGGCTGGCACGCCACACTGGATGGCGAACCAGTCCCGCTCAATACATTGAATTTCACCATGCAGTCGGTGACGGTGCCGCCCGGCAGTCATGAAGTTGTTCTGGAGTACCGGAAGCCCCTCATCACTGCCCTTTTCTGTTTGCAGGCAATCGCAAGTGCAGCTATTCTTCTGCTTCTCTGTTTTTACCGAAGGAACAACTTTCGCATTAATATTGTTCCGCAGCCTGCGCAGAATCCCGCAGACTAATTTCTGCGCAAGTCAGCGTGTCTTTTGGGAAAAAGATTCTACAATTTGGAGGCGATTTCGCAGAGAAAAGTTTGTACCTTTGCCACCGTTATGTCTGAAACGAAAACATTTGATATACATACACTTGGGTGTAAGCTCAACTTCAGTGAGTCGTCGGAGATTGCGCGGCGGCTGACGGAGGTGGGTTTTCGCCAAAGCGACCGTCCCGACTACATCATCGTGAACAGCTGTGCCGTGACGGCGGTGGCGGAGAAGAAAGCCCGCAACCTCGTGGCGCACCTGCACCGCGAGTCGCCCGACTCCCGTATTGTGGTGGTGGGCTGCTATGCCGCCTTGCGTGCCGGTGAGATCCTGCAGTGGGACGGGGTGGTAGCGGCCTTCGGCAACGAGGACAAGCTCTCGGTGGTGCCGTACCTGCAAGGCGAGGCACTGCCGGAAAAGCCGGCGTTTTTCCCGTCGTTCTCGTCCAACGACCGCACCCGCTCGTTCCTCAAAATCCAGGACGGCTGCGATTATCATTGCACCTACTGCACCGTCTGGAAGGCGCGGGGCGAAAGCCGCAGCGACAGTATTGAAAATGTTGTAGCAGAAATAGATAGAATTTGTCACCTCGGCATCAAGGAGATCAACCTCACAGGCGTCAACCTCGGCGATTTCGGTCGTAAGAATGGCACGGACTTCTACCAGCTGTTGTGTGCGATTGAGGAACGGAAATTCGACACACGCATCCGCATCTCTTCCATCGAGCTGAACTTGCTGACGGACGACATCATCCGCTTGGCGGCGCAGTCGAAGGTGATCATGCCGCACTTCCATATTCCGTTGCAGTCGCCCAACAACCGTGTGCTCGGACTGATGCGCCGCCGCTACCAGCGGGTGTTTTTCGCCGAAAAGGTGCTGAAAGTGAAGGAGGTGCTGCCCCGCGCCTGCATCGCGTTGGACGTCATCGCCGGCTTCCCGACCGAGACGGAGGAGGAGTTTGCGGAAGGTCTCTCTTTCTTAGAATCCTTGCCCATCAGCTATTTGCATGTGTTCACCTATTCGCGCCGCCCCGGCACCATCGCCGCGGAGATGGACGGTCAGGTGCCGCCGCAGGTGAAGAAGGAGCGTACCAACCGTCTGATTGCCTTGTCGGAACAGAAGAAGACGGCTTTCTACCACCAGCATCTTGGGGAGGTGCGTCCCGTATTGTGGGAGGCGGAAAAGAAAGGCGGCGAAATGTTCGGATTTACCGATAATTACATCAAAATAAAAATCCCCTATTGCAAAGAGAAGGTCAATACAATAGAGGATGTAGAAATTCGTAAGGAACGATTGGTTTGGTAGGGTGGCTTGTGCGTGGAAACCTATTACCTCCTACCTTTTACTTTTTACTTGATAGATTTTAGTTTTCAAATTCGGCGTTGAATTCTGTACCGTTGTCCGTATCTTCTTCGACTGTGGTGGCGTCAACGTCTTCCATTTCGGGATAGAGTTCGGCTTTGAGTTCTTTGTAGAAAATGGCGTGGGAGGTCATAACATAAGGCTGCAGCCAGAGGAAGCCGATGCCGAAGGTAAAGAGACACAGAATCGCCCATCCAATAAAACTCAAATCCAGAAGGAAGAGGTCCATCTTGTGACCGTTCATCATCTTCATACTCTCTTCGATGCAGTCGTCGGCGCTAAGTTCCGGATGGTCATTAGCAATATAGAAAGTCATTGCGTAAGAATAGTGCTTGATGATGCCAGGGATGATGAACAGCAGCGTCCAAAGTCCGGTGAAAACAAGGGTGAGCAACGAGACGGCCAAAGTACGCCCGTAGGTCTTGAACACGCCAAACATATTGTCAATGACACTTTCCTTTTCGCCCCGAACAAACTTCAGCATGGCAATGAAAAGCCCAAAACTGAGGGGAACGGCAGCCAAGAGACTAGCAAAAGGAATGGAGCCACATGCAGCCGAGATGGCGGTGTAAATCAGCGTTGCAAGCACGGGATTCGTCCAGTTGTCGTGCAACTCTCTGCGGGCAAGCGCCCGAATTTCTGAATTGATTCTCATTTTGATTTGTTTTTAATTAATAATGAAGAAATTTGGCAGCAAAGATACGATAAAGTTTGTCAAGTTCATCAAGTTTGTCAAGTTAAAAGTTTGGAGATCGGAGGATTATTTCCGTGTCATGATGTCCAAAACGAGGTTGTCGGTGGCGGCCATCCCCTTCAGCCCGATGTTGGCCATGTTGCGGATGCACTTCTCGATGTCCTCGTCGATGATGCCCTCGACGGAGCTGACAGTTTCGTTCTCCATCGCCAGCATGGCCGAAAGGACGGCGGTGGAGACGCCCGTCGCCACCTTGAGGGAGCAGCTGGGCTTCGCACCGTCGCAGATCATGCCGGTGATATTTGCAATCATGTTCTTGACAGCATAGACGATTTGGTCATAGTTGCCGCCGAGGAGGTAGGTGAGGCCGCAGGCGGAGCCGGTGGTTGCCGCCACACAGCCGCACAGAGGCGAAAGTCGCCCGAAGCTTTGCTTGATGTAGATGACGGTGAGGTGGCTCAGCGTAAGGGCACGAATCAGTTCCTCCTCGCTCTTGAGGCGCTCCTTCGCATAGACCCACACGGGCAGCGTGGCAGCGATGCCTTGGTTGCCGCTGCCGGAATTGCTCATCACGGGTACTTTCAGCCCCGCCATACGGGCGTCGCAGGCGGCAGAAGTGTAAGCCAATATCTTGGAATAGATACCGTTGCCGAAAAACTGCTCGTGCGGTTGGAGGAAGATCATCTTCCCGAGTTTGTGGCCGTAATCACCGCGCAGGGAAACCTCAGCGGCCTTCTTGTTGAGTTCAGCAGCTTCAAGGATGAAGTGCAGCTCCCCGACGGGCGTGGTCGTGGCAAAGTCATACACCATCGGCATGGTGAGCTGGATGTCACCGCTGTCGCTGCTGTCGGCTTGGGTGGCGGAGTCGTCGGCGAGCACCTCCCCGTTGCGGGCGATGTAGCGGAAGTGGGTGTGTTCGCCGCTGATGATGACGGTGGCGCGGTCGTCGCCGTTGTGGCTTGTCACTTCGATATAGAGCTTTTCCTCGGTGTCCTTTTTCTGGACGATGCGGATGCGCTGCTGCCGGATGAACTCCTTGGCGGCTTCAACGGCTTCAGAATTCACGTCCTTCAATACCTCCAGCCGATACTCCGACTTTCCGGCGAGGGCGCCGAGCGCGATGGCGATGGGAAGTCCCACCATGCCAGTGCCAGGTATGCCGACGCCCATGGCGTTCTTGAGCATGTTGGCACTCAATGACACCTCAATCTGCTTGGGCATTCCGCCCAAAACCTCTTTCGATTTTGCCACGGCCAGTGCCACGGCGATAGGTTCCGTGCAGCCGATGGCGGGCACTACTTCCCGCTTCATCAGCGCAATAATCTGGTCTTTTTCTCCTGTGTTCATCCGATGGGATTTGAGGCGGCAAAGATACGACGAAGTTCGTGAAGTTTATCCAATATCAATACAAAAGTTACAGGCAGGAAAATCGCAGGTTGGTTAGCACTTTGGCATTTTCAGCACTTCCTCATTATCAGACAGCCGATGTCGCAGCTGAGGCATTGTTTCGGGATGCAGTATTGTTTGTAGAGTTCCAAGATCCCTTGCGAGTGGAGCGCACTTCCATTAGGGAATCCTGCTTTCACGTATTGGCGGGTGATGACGTTGTTCTCGAAGCTGACCTCCTCTAGTAGGGAGAAAACATCTTCCTTCATCGTGTCGTCACCGTGGAAGGTGGCGTAGGCAAGACGGACGGGCACCACGGTGTTGATGACCAGCAAGTTCACCGTCTGCTCCCCAATCTGGCAGGAGTGGGACGGACAGATTTTCCCGAAATGTCGGTGTGTCTTCCAGTACTCGTTGGGGGTAAAGTCGGAGATGTGTGCCAGCGATTCCGTCTTCCGGCAGTGTAGCAGCTGCTCGATGAGGTCGGGGCTGCGGTAGAGGCACTCGCTCAGCTGTGCCAGCCGCACGCACGGGAAGTTCTGCGGACGCATCCTCAGCAGGTTCCACGTCTTCATGGGGATGGATGACAGTCCGTACTTGTACCGTAGGTAGCGGTACTCGTCCTGTAGCATCCGGTAGTAGCTGTCCTTTTCCAAATCGCCCGTCCGCTCGGGCTCCAGCATCCCGGCCTGCCCGAATACCAGCGCATACACTTGCAGCCGCGAGTCCTTGTGTTTCAGCACGTACTTGTAGGGCAGGCTTCGGGCCAGCAGCTCGAAGGCAGCGGCGTTGGTGCGGAATCCGAAGCTTACGACGAAGCGTCGGAAGACGGCCTCGTGCCAGCTGTCATGGCAGTCCCGCAACATGTCGAAGAACTCCTGCTTTCGCCGTTCGCACCGCTCGGCAACGAGGCGCGACAGCAACTCCGTGAATTGGAGCGGTGTCACCGAGGGCAGGAACGACCGGCACGGCAGCAGTTCCAGACTGCGCGACAGCTTCTCGTATTCCGCAATCATCTCTGGCGGGATGTACGGCTTCAGCTCCAGAGTGGGGCAGGGAAGGCTCAGTCCGACATCCTCTTCATAGACCACGTGCAGGACGATGCTGCCGTACTTTTCGTCGTGCTGGTGGCCGTGCCGTAACCAGTCCGAAGCCCGCACGTGAATCTCCACGTCACCTGCCCAAGTGAGACCATCCACCTTGATCAGCGCCTGCTTGAAGTCCGGTCCCGCATCGTGGTGCGGATTTCCCCCTCGCAGAATCCGCAGCTCCCGTCCGTCAGTCGTCATCAAAGGTACCGTGGCAAAGACCTTGTTCCTCCAGAAATAGTGCAGCAGCGACTCGTCCATCGTTGTTAGATTTTTATAAATTTTAGGATTTAATATATATGTAGAAAGATAGGTTTTGTGATTTTTGTTTTATTTTGTAAAATACACGAAAAATCTTTATATATACCTATCTTAGGATTTTTTATCCTGTTGATTTTGTTGTGTAAATATTAACGTTTATAACGATGCAAAGATACTATCATCAGGACGAAATTTGCCTGATGTTAATAACTTTTTTTACAAATTGGAAATCAGAGGATTAGTGCCCGTATTGGAGAATTTCTTCGGAGAAGAACTCCAGTTGGACGCCCGCTTTTCGGAACATTTCTTCCGATTCGGCCCCAGCATGGTATTTTTTCTCGCACACTACCCGCGTGATGCCGCAGTTAATGATGAGCATGGCGCAAACACGGCACGGGGTCATTCGGCAGTATAAGGTGCTGTTGTTTAATGAGATACCGAGCTTTGCGGCTTGGCAGATGGCGTTTTGCTCGGCGTGGACGGTACGCACGCAGTGCTCGGTGACACTGCCGTCCTCGTGGATGGTTTTCTTCAACTGGTGGCCCACTTCGTCGCAGTGGGGTAGCCCCTTCGGAGATCCGACGTAGCCTGTCACCAGAATCTGGCGGTCACGGACAATGACACAGCCACTACGGCCTCGGTCACAAGTGGCGCGGCTGCTCACCGCATTGGCGATTTCCATAAAATATTCGTCCCACGTGGGGCGCTTTCTGCCTGTTGTTTCCATAGTTTCCGATATTAATTCGGACGCACGCGGTGCGTCCATACATCATTATTTTGATGGTTTTATGATTTGCAAAAAATATTCGTCGGTCCAACCATTCTTGGTCAGAATCCATTCCTTTTTCTTCCCACAGATTTCAAAACCTGCTTTCTGGAATAATTGTAAACTATAACTATTGTCAATCAATATGTTGCAATAAATCTGGTGTAACTTGACCGTTTCAAAAAGGTACTTTTTCGTCAGTTCGACGGCCTCCAAACCGAAGCCGTTGTGGCGGTGCTTTTTGTCGATGAGGATGCCGATGCCGGCACGCCGGTTCTGCGGGTCGAAGTCGAAAATGTCGATAGCCCCGACCGTTTCGTTCGTCTCGTTTGTCACCACCATCAGCCGTTGCTGCCGGTTGCCGTACAGCCCTTGCGCCGAAGTCTCAATGAATTTTTCCAATAGTGCTTTAGAGTAAGGTTCCATTGTGTGGCTGACCTCCCAGTTTTCCACGTCGTTTTCCCACTCATACAGAAGCGGGAGGTCGGTCGGCTCTACAGCCCGAAGATGCACCTTTTGTCCCTTCATTAGTCAATTAACCGTTTGATGATTCGGAGGTTATGGGTGTATTTCTTGTATTCGGCGCTAAAAATCCCGGTGTCGTCGAGGGTGTCGATACGCACGCGGCCGCTGGAGTGAAGGATACGCCCGTGGTCGCAGACGAGCCCGACGTGGATGATGTAGCCCGCCTCATTTTGGAAGAAGGCAAGGTCGCCGGTGCGGGCCTCCTGCACGAAATCGACCGTCGTGCCGCACAGCACCTGCTGCGAGGCATCGCGGGGCAAGGTGATGCCGATGCTCTTATAGACTATCTGCGTGAAGCCGGAACAGTCGATGCCGGCGGGTGTGCGGCCGCCCCACAAGTAGGGGCTTTGCAGGTAGCGTGCGGCGAACTGCATCAGCCGGACCTGCTTCTCGGAATAGCCGGCAACGGGTTTAAATTCTTCTTCCTTAGGTAGTTCTATCATAAAAATGGAACTTCCCAGAATCAGGATCCCGTCTTTCGGGTAAGGGAAGGAGGAACCGATGAAGATGGGGAAGGCGATGTTGGACTCGAACGTCTTGATGAACAGTAGGTAGTCGCGAACGACGTACTTGGGTGCATTCAAATAATCCTCCACATCTTTTTCGTGCAGAGGATTATGGTTCTTGCGGTTGATCCACCCTTCGTATTTGCAGTCGCAAGTGCTGATTTTGAGCCAGTTGTCGTTCTCGTCCACCACCGAATAGGCGTCACCGAAAAGGAGCTGCGAAACCATCTCGGCTCTTTCGGACGGTTCCGCACGCATCGGGATTACGGAAAGGTTGGCTACACCGTGCATGGCTTTTCAGTTAGAACGGGAGGTCGCTACCGTCTTCAGGAAGGTTGGCGCCCGGAGCGTTGAACGTGGGCTGCGGGGCGGGTTGGGGCTGCTGGTATTGCTGCGGCTGTTGGTACTGTTGCTGCTGATACTGAGGTTGTTGCATCGGCTGGGCGGTGGGTTGGGCATACGGCATTCCGGGCTGGGCCATTGGTTGGCCGTAAGGCATCCCTTGCTGCGGCATCGGAACCTGTGCGGGGTTCTCCAATTTCCAAGCGCGGATGTCGGTGTACCATCTGCCGTTGAATTCGCGCGATTCGATGTTGATGTAGGCGCGGATCATATCCCCAATCTGATAGGATTGGAGAGTCGGTATCTGGTTGGTCCACAATCCGATACAAATCTTGCGGGGATATTGGGAATCCACCGTCTCAATGATGAAATTCTGTTTCTGCCACGGACCGCGTGCACTCTGGCCGCTTTCCACATCCAACTTCTGGATGATTCTTCCTTCTACAATATTATCCATAGGTATTATTAATTTTTAGTTTTCCATTTTTAGTTTTCCATTTTCAGTTTTCCATTTTCCATTTATTTCTTGTCCGCTTTGTCTTTTTTCCCGAACAGTGAGAAATGGACGTAGCGTTTCGGATGTGCCTTCAGGTCTTTCAGCAACTCATTGAGGCTGTTGACGGTATCATCGACTTTCTTGGCAATGGCATCGTCGTTGACAAGGTTGCCGACGGTACCTTCACCGCTGTTGACCTTGGCAACGAGGGTTTCCACTTCCTTGATGGTTTTGTTGGCGTTGGTGATGACGGCGGCAATGTCGGCTTTGGCGATAGTGTCGCTGATTTTGTCAAAATTGTCGAGGATGTTGGTAAGTTGCGGGGAGGCTTCGTCAAGGGTCTTGCCGAATCGTTCGAGCGAGGTGACGAGGTGGCTGACCTTGGCCTCGTTCTGTCCGAGGATATTGTTGAGGTGTGCGGTTGCGTCCTCCACATTGGCGAGGATGCCCTTCAGGTCTTCGCCGCCGCCCTCTTTGTGCAACACGTCCTTCAGTTCCATTCCGATGGTGTCAACGGAAGCTAACACATTGGAAATCTGCCCCTTCATTTCATCAATGCCGTCCAGCATACCTGCTTTCACGGCAAACGGCAGTGTGTCGCCGTTATGGTAGAAGGTGTTGGAAACGCCCATCTCCAGACTCAGCACCTGACTGCTCAAGAGACCCGGTGACATGCTCAACAGTTTCGAATCATTGGGGATGTCAATCTTTTCCGACAACATAAGTGTGGCGCAAACTTTTGGGGGACAGGTGCTTATCAGTTTTGTGGATTGCACCTGACCGATTTTGTACCCTGCCAGCATGATGGCCGTGTTCTGCTGGATGCCAGTAGCATTGTCCATCACACAATAATAGTAGATCTTCTTATTGAAAATGTTGATGCCTTTCAGAAAGTTGGCGCCGATGACAAATATCAGGACAGCCGAAATGCAAAGGATCGCCACCTTGATCCGTTTGTTGCGATTCTGGGAATCTTGCGGTGACTTTTCTTTGTTTGCCATAATAATTTATTCTAATTCAAGATGTTATAATAACCCTATGAGAGGCCGCAAAGTTACTATAAATAATTGGAAATTCGGAAATTTTCCCAAAATTTATTTTTGAACAACTGCGTTCATAACAGCTTGGATGACCGTCTCCACCTGTTCGGGCGTCAGGTCGTAATAGACTGGCAGGGTGATTTCGCAGGCGTAATTGCGGTAGGTGACGGGATAGTCGCTGATGTTATAACCTTCTTTTTTATAGAACGATAACATCGGAAGCGGGAGATAATGGACGTTTACTGCCACCTCTTGTTCAGTTATCCGTTGGATGATTTTGTCCCTCTCTTCTTCTGTTATATTATTGATTCTCAATAAATAAAGATGGTAGGAGGACGTTTTGTCAGCGGTTTCGTAAACGGGGATATTGAACTGCGGGTATTTGGAGAAGGCTGCCGAGTAGGCATCGAAAATCCTTTTCCGTTTGGGAAGGTTTTCGGAATCGTACCGTTGCAGTTCCACGAGGCCGATGGCGGCAAGCACATCGGTCATATTGCACTTGAAGCCCGCTTCGGTGACGTCGTAGCGCCATCCTCCGATTTGGGTTTTGGCGAGGGCGTCCTTGCTCTGTCCGTGCAGCGACATGATACGTAACCGTTTGTATAACTGTTCGTTGTCGAACGGTTCCGGCAGGTTGAGGCAGATGGCGCCGCCTTCTGCCGTGGTCAGGTTCTTGACGGCGTGGAACGAGAAGACGCTGAGGTCGGTGAGACTGCCGGCGGCCTTTCCCTTGTATTGGGCCCCGATGGAGTGGGCGGCGTCGGCGAGGACGAGGATGCGTCCGAGGCGGCGCTGTTCATCGGTGTTGGGCGTGAACTGCGCCACCACCGCGGGTTCCCGGACGAGTGCGTTGAGTTCGTCGTAATCGCAGGGGAGACCGCCGAGATCGACAGGCATGATGACTTTGGTACGGGGCGTGATGGCGCGCCGCACGGCTTCGACGTTGATGCAGAAGTCGTCGCCGACATCCACGAGGACGGGGCGGGCACCGCAGTGGACCACCACGTTGGCCGTGGCGCAGTAGGTGTAGGCGGGAACAATCACCTCGTCGCCCGCCCCGACTCCGAACCAGCGGAGCATCAGCTCCAGACCGGCCGAATTGGAACTGACACACAATACGTTGCTGATGCCGCAGTAGGCTGCGAGCTGTTCTTCAAGTTTCTTGACACGCGGGCCGGTGGTGATCCAGCCGGAGGTGAGCGCCGCCGTCACTTCAGCCACGGTGGCTTCATCTATACGGGGAGGGGAGAAGGGAATCATAGAAAAATCTTACAAGATGGAAATCAAAAATTTGCCGTTGCAAAAATACTAATTTTTCGGCTCCGTATGGAGTGTTACATAGGTATCTGTCCCGAAAGTTTCCTTGAGCTTGCGCTCGATGTCGCTGGTGCGTTCGTGCGCCTCGTACAATGTCAGGTTCCCGTCCATACGGATGTGCGCCTCAATGGCAATGCGGCTGCCGATACGGCGGGTGCGGATATTGTGTGGCTCCGTCACTCCCTGAAAAGAGGTGATGATTTGTGCAATTTCCTGTTCGGTTTCGTCCGGCAGCGACTGTTCGGTCAGTTCACCGATGCTGGTTTTGAGCAGTTCCCACGCCACTTTCAACAGCATGGCCCCCACTACGATGGAGGCAATAGGGTCCAGCACCGTCCAGCGGTCGCCAAGCAGGATAGCCCCGCCGATACCGATACCGGCTCCGATGGACGAGAGCGCATCACTGCGATGATGCCATGCATTGGCTATAACTGCTTTGGAATCAAGTTTTTTTCCTTTCCAGTAAGTGTATTGGTACAGACCCTCTTTTACCACAATGGATACCAATGCAGCCCACAGGGCAAGCTTTCCGGGCGCTTCCAACTGTGCGCCGTGAAGCCAGTCGGTCAGTTTAAGGCTGCCCGAAACGATGATGCCTGTGGCGGCCGCGACCAACGCCAGCCCGATGAAAAAGGTGGCTAATGTCTCGAACTTGCCGTGCCCGTAATCGTGCGACGCGTCCTGTGGCTTGGCGCTGATGCTGACAAAGGCCAGCACGATGAGGTCGGTGACAAAGTCGGACAGCGAATGCACCGCATCGGCAATCATCGCGCCGCTGTGTCCGACAATACCGGCAATGAACTTGAAGGTCAGCAGGGCGATATTGCCTGCACTTCCTAACAGGGTAACCTTGTATATTTCCTTTTCCCGTGTCATAGTTTTTTTGTTTTTCCCGCAGAACTCGCCGACTATCACCGACTTTTTTCTGTACAAATCTGCACCGTCAGTGGGAAATTAAAAGCGGGCTTTCTATTCGAAAACCCGCTCCCATATTCTGTAATTCAATGAATTACTTCGATTCTTTCGTGCCGTTGAAGGTGGCGATCACCACGTCGGCTTCCACGCCGAGAATGGTGGCCTTGTAATAAATCTTCATTGTTACAGAAGAGCCGTCAAACGTGGCCTTAGCCAAGATTTTGTCAATGGTCTGGTCCGTGTACTCGCTGATGTTGATAAGGCTGGTGGCGGCCTTGATCATCTCCGTAGTGAAGGAGTTTTCAGAGGTTTCGAAAACACCAGTGGAGGTCTTTTGCATGTCAATGCTATACTCCCACAGGAGGTTCTCCTTGTTGGCCGGATTCTGGGTGAAATGCAGTTTACCGGTCTTGGTGGAAGAACCGCTATCATTCTGCTTCACGATAGTGAAGGTACCAGCGTATGTACCCACATAGTTGGCGGATTCGTAGGAATCATCTTTGCAACCGCAGAAAGCGAGTGCAACGGCAAATAACATTACAAATAATTTTTTCATCTTGATAATTTTTAAATGATTAATATTCAATTATTTCTGTAATTCTTGATCAATGGTCTGCTTGATGAGGCCGATGAAGTCGTCGATAGGCATCGTGCCTTTGTCGCCCGCACCATGCTGGCGGACAGAAACGGTTCCGTCGGTCTCCTCTTTTTCGCCCACGATGACCATGAAGGGCACCTTGCTCACCTCGGCGTCGCGAATCTTGCGGCCCGCCTTTTCGTTACGCTCATCAACGATGGCGCGGATGTCGTTGTCGTCGAGAATTTCGCGCACCTTCTGGGCATAGCCGAGGAATTTCTCGCTGATGGGCAGGATGATGACCTGGTCGGGGGTGAGCCAGAGCGGGAAATTGCCGCCGGTGTGTTCGAGCAGCACCGCCACAAAGCGTTCCATAGAGCCGAACGGGGCACGGTGGATCATCACCGGGCGCTGTTTGCTCTGGTCGGGTGCGGTGTATTCGAGCTGGAAGCGTTCGGGCAGGTTGTAATCCACCTGAACCGTGCCGAGCTGCCACTTGCGGCCGATGGCGTCCTTCACCATAAAGTCGAGTTTCGGGCCATAGAAAGCGGCCTCGCCGTATTCCACCACCGTGTTCAGCCCCTTTTCAGCAGCTGCCTCAATGATGGCGTTTTCGGCCTTGTGCCAGTTCTCGTCCGAACCGATGTATTTCTCCTTGTTGTTGGGGTCGCGGAGGGAAATCTGGGCGACGTAGTCTTTGAAATCCAATGTCTTGAAGATGTAAAGGATGATGTCAATCACCTTGCAGAACTCCTCCTTGATCTGGTCGGAGGTGCAGAAGAGGTGGGCGTCGTCCTGTGTGAAGCTGCGCACGCGGGTGAGGCCGTGGAGCTCGCCGCTCTGCTCGTAGCGATAAACGGTACCGAATTCGGCCAGACGAAGCGGAAGGTCACGGTAAGAACGCGGCTTGGAGGCGTAGATCTCGCAGTGGTGGGGGCAGTTCATCGGTTTGAGGAAGTAGGCCTCGCCCTCCTGAGGGGTCGTAATCGGGCGGAAGGAGTCCGCACCGTACTTGGCATAGTGACCAGAGGTTTTGTACAGTTCCACATTTCCGATGTGGGGAGTGATAACCTGTTGGTATCCATATTTTTTCTGCACCTTCGTCAGGAAGTTTTCGAGACGTTTGCGCAGGTCGGTGCCTTTGGGAAGCCACAACGGCAGGCCCTGACCCACCTTCTGGGAGAAAGTGAAGAGTTCCATCTCCTTACCTAACTTGCGGTGGTCGCGCTTTTTCGCCTCTTCCAGCATCACGAGATATTCGTCAAGCTCTTTCTTCTTGGGGAAGGTGATACCGTAGATACGGGTGAGCTGTTTGCGCTTCTCGTCGCCGCGCCAGTAGGCACCTGCGGTGTTGATGAGTTTGATGGCCTTGATGGGGGCGGTGTTGAAGAGGTGCGGTCCGCGGCAGAGGTCGGTGAAGGCGCCGCTCTCGTAGAACGTGATGGTGCCGTCTTCCAAGTCGTTGATTAACTCCACTTTATAGACTTCACCTTTCTTGCTGAAATAATCAAGAGCCTCTTTTTTGGAGACTTCCTTGCGGACGAACTGTATCTTTTGTGAGGCAATTTCCTGCATCTTGGCTTCGATGGCGGGGAAATTGTCAGAGGAGATGGTCTCGTCCATAAAGTCGATGTCGTAGTAGAAGCCGTTCTCGATGCTGGGGCCGATACCGAACTTGGCATTCGGATAAAGTTCGGAGATTGCCGCCGCCATCAGGTGGGCGGAGGAGTGCCAATAGACGGCCTTCCCTTCGGGGTCGTTCCACGTCAGCAGGGTGACGAAGGCATCATCGTTAATCTCGTAGTTTAAAGCGACAACCTTGTCGTTTACTTTGGCTGCCAGCACGTTACGGGCAAGACCTTCGCTGATGGACAAGGCAATCTGGTAGGGGGTAGTCCCTTTTTCAAATTCTTTTACTGAATTATCAGGTAAAGTTATTTTGATCATTTTATAAGGAAATTTAATTGTTCAAAAACGAGCGGCAAAGATACAACATTTTTATGTCTATGCGCATATTGATTTCTTATGCTTTCACGCACTGCATAATGCTGTGCCCGAGGCCGAGGCCGTCGTGGATTTTTTCAATCTTCAGGCCGGAAGTTTCCACGCAGCGGGCCATATCTTCGGAATAGTACATCTTGCTGTTTCCATTGGCTAACGCTGTGAAATAGAGACTGATTTGTGCCAGGCAGTAGGAAGCCGTCTCGAAACGCTGACGGTCCCAGAAGGTTTCCATGATGTACAGTTTGCTTCCCTCACGCATCGACTTTGCGGCGCGGTTCAGGATGCTGCACACCTGCTCTTCCGAGAAGCAGTCGAGGAATTGGCTCATCCAAATGGCGTCGAACCCTTCGGGGAAAGCTGTGGCCTCGTCCAACAAGTTGCAGCCGTGCCCGTGAATGCGGTCGGCGCCGTCAAGACCGGCGGTGGCTTTCCGCATCATCTCCAGCTGCTGTGGCAGGTCCATAATCGTGACATTCACTATCTTGTCGAAAGTGACGCACTGGGTGGCCCAGCGTCCCGTGTTGCCGCCCACATCTAACAGCGTCTTCGGGTGTTCTGCAAAGACAATCTGCAGGGCCTGTTCGAACGAGTTGTCGGAGTAGAAGTGGTCGAAGCCGAACCAGCTCTTCTGCACCTGCGGGGGTAGCTGCGACAGCCCCTCGTAGATGGTCGGCCAGCTGCCGAATACTTTCAACCCTTCCGGTTTTCCATTGAGGATGGCTTCCTCCAAGTTGAAGAGCCCGAGGTAGTTTACGTCGTGGTTGAAGTCCATGTTCACCCGCGCCATCTGGTCGTTGAGCAGGAACCAGCCGGCTTTGGCTAAACGGAACTTTCCGTCTTTCAGCAATATAGTGCCGATGGTAAGCGACGACTCCAACAGCACCTGCGCCCCATAGTGCGACAGGTGGGCCTTTTCCGCAATCTCGTCCATTGTCAGACCCTCCTTATGGTCGTCCAACATCTGGAAGATACCCCATTTCACCATCAGGCGCGACACCTGAAAAACAATGGGACCGAAGGCAATCTCCTGCGCAAGCCGCTGCGCCTGAATCGCCGTAAAACGCTCTTTGGAATAAATATCGTGCATAATCTATTTATTTTTCAATTTTCCGTTTTCCGTTTTCAATTTTCCGTTTTCCGTTTTCAATTTTCCGTTTTCCGTTTTCAATTTCCCGTTCCCAGAAGTCGAAGAAGTTGAACCACTGTTCGGGATGCAGGCGGAGGACATTTTCGAGAGATTGGGCGTAGGAAGCGGCAATCTGTTCGCTTTGTTGGCGCAGAGGGAGCGTACGGTCGGGGGACGCAAGCGGCTGGACATAACTATGGTATTTCCGTCCACGCACTTTTATATTGATGACAGATACGACGGGCACGCCCATTTGAGCCGCCAATAGGAATGTTCCCAACGGGAGTTTGGCTTTTTTGCCGAGAATATCAATCGTCAGGGTTTTCTTGCTCCCCCAGATGCGGTCGCACAGGATGGTGACAATTTCCCCGTTTTCCAAAGCTTCTTTGATAATGAAAAGGTGGGAGAGATCTTCCGCTACGGGGACGAGACGTACATTGCTGTGGCTGAATGCGTTGGTCCGTTTCTGCTGCATCAGGACTCCCTCGCCGCCGTAAATCACGGAGTTGATTCTCTTCTTGTTTTGGCTCAGGCAGTGTCCTGTCAGCTCAAAGTTGCCAATGTGCGATCCTGCGAGGATGGCCCCTCCGGGCTGGTCCAATAACTGGAGGAGCACCTCTGGATCTTCAATTTCCAGATGAAACTGTGTCTTATTGCCAGCCACCACTGCAAAACGATCCAAAACCACCTGTCCGAAGATTAGGTGATTCCCTATTGTTTTCCAAAAAGACTTCCATCTGGAGAAATGATGTATCTCTTTAAAATAGCGGAAGATACAGCCAAATGCCTTGTGGTTGACCACACAATAGACAGGCACGACCAACGGCAGTACGGGGTACAAGACCGTCACCTTCACGGATTTCAGAAATCCGAAAAGAAAACGCTGCCCGAAATTGCCGCCGCCGGTTTTTCCGGTCCACTGCACTTCCGTCTGCTGCGCCATTACGCCATCTTGCTTTCAACGTAATCGTAGAACTGCGCCAGCGTCTTCACGCCCTTCATGTCCTCGGGCTTGATCTTGATCTTGAAATGCTTCTCCACGATGACGGCAATATCCACAAAATCAAGGCTGTCAATCTTCAAATCCTCTTTCAGCAGCGCATCATCCTTGAGCTTCTCCGCATCAATTTCCAATTCTTCAATCAAAAAGTCGTTGACGATTCTGATAATTTCTGTTCTGTCCATAAATTAGTTATAAGGTTTGTAAAGTTTATCAAGTTAGAGACGATGTGCACATCGTCTGTACAATGTTGTTATAATTTTCAGTTTTCAATTTTCATTTTTCAAATTCTTCGCACCACCAGCGCGCTGTTCGTTCCGCCGAAACCGAAGGAGTTGGAGAGGTAGGTCTGGATTTTCTTTTCCGTAGTGACGGGGACGATGTTGAGGTTTTGGGAGTGTTCGTCGGGGTTTTCGAAGTTGATGTTGGGGGCGATGAAGTCGTTGAGCATCATCAGGTTGGAATAGACGATTTCGCTGCCGCCCGCCATCCAGCACTCGTGGCCGGTCATCGACTTGGTGGAAGAGATCGGGGTTCTCAGTTCCCCGAAGAGGTGGTTGAGGGCATCGGCTTCGAACGCATCCCCCTGCAAGGTGGAGGTGGCGTGGGCGTTGATGTAGTCGATATCGGACGGTTTCACACCCGCGTCCTTTATTGCACGCTCCATGGCGATGCAGGAACCGAGGTCGCTGGGCTGCGAGATGTTGGCGCCGTTGGACGAGAACCCGTAACCGATCACTTCGGCGATGATGGGGGCACCGCGTTTCACGGCGTGTTCGTACTCCTCCAGAATCACCGTCGCGGCCCCGCCGCTCGGGACGAGCCCGTCGCGGTCACGGTCGAACGGACGGGAGGCTTTGGTGGGTGCATCCACACGGGTGGAAAAGGCACTGATGGCATCAAAGCTGCTCATCGACAGGTAGTTGACCTCCTGCGCACCGCCGCAAATCACCATATCTTGCAGTCCCTGCCGGATGAACATTAGCCCCAGCCCGATGGCGTGGGAACCGCTGGCGCAGGCGGCGCTGATGGTGATGTTGATACCTTTCAGCTTGAAGATGGTGGAGAGGTTCATCGTCACCGTCGAGTTCATCGACTGGAATATTGCGCCGGAGCCCTGCAGGGTGGTGTCCTTGGTCTCCAACGTGTGCATGTGCGCCTCAATCACCGACTTCGCCGACGAGTCGTTACCGTAGAGGACTCCGACTTCGTTGTGTTCGAGGTAGTCGAGGTCAATGCCGGCGTTGCGCAACGCTTCTACGGTGGCCATGTAGGCGTATTC
>CAMVOL010000029.1 GCA_947169105.1 uncultured Bacteroidales bacterium
AATACCACCAATGTCGGCATCATATTCAGACCGAAGAAGTTGATATTATGGAAAATGGCGGGATGCAGGCTGCGGTATTGGGTATAGCGCCAGTCCTCGTGGGCGATGCCTTTGAAGGTGATGGCCCAGTTGTGGGTGAGCCGCCAGCCCCAGTACCACGAGGCCACCAGTACGAGGATGACCGGCAGCGACCACGTGCGCATGTAAAAAGCCCACAGCAGGAAGGCCACGGGCGGGAACACGCTCCAGTAGGGGTCGTAAACCGACACGTTTTCATACAAAAGTCCGAAGAGCCAGATGACGACGGTGGCGAGCACATCGGCGCAGAGCAGTGCCCATAGCGGCGGGACGGCAACGGCAGTGAGTCTGAAAAACAGAAAGATTCCGGCGACGGCGCCAAGGAGATAGATGGCCGCAATCAGCGCGATGCTGCACGGTTTGGAATAGGTTCGTTTCATGGTAGGGTTGTTTTTTACAGCTATTGCAGCTCTATGGCCGGCCAGCCGAAGTCTTGGTAATATTTGATGGACAGCCCGTTACGGCTCACATACTCGCGCAGCTGCTCCTTGCGGACGGCCTCGCGGACCTGCTCGTTGGAATGCATCTGGCTGAACAGGTCATAATGTTCGCCAAAGATGCGTTGGGCGCTCGGCTGGAAGCGGGCGCCATCCTCCACCTGATCGAACGCCGTCACAGTCACCCTGTTGTCCTCCTTGCGCAAGGAGATCCGTCCGGGGTGGCTACCGCCCGAAACGGTCTTGAGCGTGTCGCCGGAAACATTGTACCAAAGCACCCAGAAATCGCCCCACACGCACGTGTCGGCTTCGTGTACCATCATCAGCACAGGCACGCACAACTCGCCCAGCGAATAATGGGGGGCGATTTCACGCACCAGATAGTCGCTGATGGCCTCGCGTACCGCCTGCTCCTGACGGTTGAGGGCGATATGGCGGATGCAGTCCGCCTTGTGGCCGTCGAAATCGGACATCAGCCATTGTCCGTTCACCAGTTCCATATCAAGCTGGTGCTCCTCACTCCCGGCTTCTTCGTCAAAAGTGCCGTCCTCCCACTTTTGCCGTACGTTCACGTAGGCGGTGGCGTGGGTTTCGTCCACGAGAATGACAGAATCCACCGAATACACCGGAATGGTGCCGCCGTTGCCGGTCACAAAAAAGTAGAGCCATTCGTGGTCCATGGCTTCGTGTTCGGGAAGATGGTTGAACAACGTGTCTAAAACCGTGTAGAAATCAGCGGTCATATAGTCTTTTGATTTCTCCAATAGGGCATGGTCAGGAATGTATTGGCACAATTCGGCGGCGCGTTCACGCAGCTGTTCTTCTTTGTTGGTGCCGCACCCCGCCAGCAGCAGGGCCGCAAAGAGGATAAGGATAGTTTTTTTCATATAGTTCAGTTGGTTAAAACGAAGTGGCAAAAGTACAACTTTTCTTCATCGTAAATTATCGGGGGACAAAACAATAATTTTCCCTCTATACGTTTTTATAATCAGAAAATTCTATGATATGAAACATTTATACAAAATACTGTTACTCTTTGTGCTGTGTGGATTTTGTCTGGGTTCGCAGGCGCAGGATTTGAAAATCATCTCCTTCAACATCCGCTACAATTCGTGGAACAACATCGACGGCGAGAACGGATGGCCGAACCGTAAAGACGCTGTGGTGAAGATGATTCTTGAGGAACAGCCCGCCGCCATCGGGTTGCAGGAGGCGCTGATTGACCAGTTGCAGTATCTCGACAGAGCCCTGACGCACTACCGCCGCATCGGGGTGGGGCGCGACGACGGCAAGGAAGCCGGCGAGTTCATGGCCATCTACTACGATACTACCCGCCTCGAACTGCTCTCCTATCGCACCCGCTGGCTTAGCGAAACGCCGGACGTGCCGACCAAAGGCTGGGATGCCGCCTGCTACCGCACGGTCACCATCGCCCGTTTCCGTGACCGACAGAGCGGAAATGAGTTTCAGTACCTTAACACGCACCTCGACCACATGGGCAAAAGCGCCCGCACTGAAGGGGTGAAACTGATTGTTCATTCATTGAAAGAAAGTTCGATAGATGATAATGTTCCCGTTATTGTGGGCGGCGATATGAACTCCACCATCGAGGATGCCATTTTCCAGCATTTTTACGATGTGAACCTGAAACCCGCCCGCGAGCTGACGAAGAAAACCAGTCACGTGGACACGTACAACGCCTACGGCAAGGAAAAGAGTGCCTTGATTGACCACTTTTTTGTCCGTAATGTGAAGGTGAAACAGTTCCGCACGCTTGACGGCAACTACGGCGTGCCCTACATCTCCGACCACTACCCGATAGCGGTGGTGATTGGGCTGTGACCTAATCAGGTAGTGGTATTTACTGCTCCATCTCCGGATTCGGCACCGACAGTGGCAGTCCCTCCTGCGAGACGTAGCACATATAGAGGATGGCGGGCTGGGTGCCCCGGTTTTCGCCGTGGTGGACGGTGCCGACCATCTCGACGACAGCCTCACCCGCATGGACGACTTTTTCCGTTCCGTCCTTGGCGATGATGGTGAGTTCGCCTTGCACCAGCACGCCGTAGTTCATCACGGGATGATGGTGCCAAGCCAATTTCTGGCCGGCGGGGAAGACATACTTTTTGACCACCAGTTCGGGGCGGCCTTGCGGATAGTCGGGGAGCTCCGCGCCGTCCCAGCTCTGCGAGGTGCGGATAAGTTCGGTGGTTTCGACTAAAGAGGAGGAATTGTCGTTTTGTGATTGCATATTCTGTTTTTTTTTAATCTATTTTTTTGAGAAACGCCAACTCGTAATGGGTGCTGCGGCCTCCTGACTCGGCGCGACAAAGGATGCCTTTGTCCACTAGGTCCTGAATATCGCGCAAAGCGGTAGCTGCGGAAGTCTTGGTCATCTTTGCCCATTTGCTGGTGTTGAGTTTGCCTTCAAAACCATCCCAAAGCCGGTTGATGACTTTTATCTGCCTTTCATTCAGTGCAACATTGCGGTGTTCCTGCCAAAACAGCGATTTTTGTATTGCCCGCTGGGTCTTCTCAACAGCGGTGTCGATGGCGTTTTCCATAGTTTGCAAGAACCACACCAACCATCGGGTGATGTCCAGTCCGTGTTTTCCCATGTACTCCAGCAAATCATAGTAGTTGTTTCTGTCGCGCAAAATGGCCGCCGACATGCTGTAAAAACGCCGCGGTGATCCGTCGGTCCGTGCCAATAGCATATCGGTGAGGGTGCGTGTCAAACGGCCGTTGCCGTCGTCAAAAGGATGTATGTGGACAAACCAAAGGTGCGCAATGGCGGCCTTCAGCACGGGGTCCGTGGTGGGCTCGCTGTTAAACCACTGTATAAACTGCTGCATCTGGCGGGGCACATCGTCTGACGGCGGCGCCTCATAGTGGATTTTCTCCTTGCCCATTGCGCCGCTCACCACCAGCATCGGCTCTTCGCCTGTGCGCCATGCCGCCACAGTGATGGGGGTGGCACCGCTTCTTCCAGTAGGGAACAAGGCCGCGTGCCAGTTGAACAGTCGTTCCTCGGTCAATGGCGTGCTGGCTTGTTGCACGGCATCCATCATCACCTGCACCACCCCTTCGGTATAGTGGTCCGAATGGGACAATCCGCCAATGTCAAGTCCGAGGTGCCGTGCCACCGAAGAGCGCACATTGTCGGCATTGAGGAGCAAGCCTTCTATCTCGTTGTTGCGCAACACGTCCTCGGTCATCACTTCAAGCGAGGAGGTGTTTTGTACGTCGAAGCCCAAGCCATCCATCAGTCCCAGCAGGCGTCCCTGTTTTTCCCGAACCCGTGCCAATGAAGCAATAATGCTGTCGTTGTTCCAGCAGAAATGGGGCCATTCGGCATATTGCCATATCCAATATGGAGTTTTCATATCATTACTTGCAATAAATAATCCTATTTTTCGCGGCAAAAATACAAAAAATTATTATAATTCATATCAATGATGTGAAAAAGTGCAATATTCACATCAAAATATGATTGAAAAACATAACCCGATTTTCACCGTTCACACCCTCTGTTCATGGATTTTGTAAAAACGTGTATTTTTGCACCTTCATCCAAATCAGAATAAAATGTCAAGATTTCTTTCCATTTTGTTAATGTTCTGCGCTTTGACGGGCATGGCGCAGGAGACGCTCCTTACGTCGCACTGGACGCAGGACTATCCCTACAACCAATTTTGTCCAAAAGATCCGTTAAATGATTACTCCTATAGTGATGCCGGATGTCCGGCCATTGCTATGGGGCAGATTATCAACTATTTGCGGACAACGCAAGACACTCGCTTTTCTGATAACGACGACTATACCCACCAGTATGCCGGACGCAACTACAGCATTGATGACGATTGGGAAGAGTTGCAATTCCCGTCATTCCCTCTGCTGAACGAGATGTTGGATTCCGTGGATGCCTTCTTTTTGCGCGGTGAAGAACTTCCCGACTTCCTGGCCGCGGCCGTGGTGTTTGCTTGCGGCACGGCTTGCACACAGGTCTATACTTCGCAAGGCTCCGGCACCTTTTACGTGGACCAGGCGTTTAATGCCTACCAGCGGTTTGGTTTTACGGACTGCGTCCTGTTTCGGGAACCCGATTCCATGATGTATGCCACCCTGATTTCCAATTTGCAGGCCGGTTATCCTGCCCATCTGGCCGTCGAAAATCCCGCCGGAACAGTCGGACACAACGTCGTGGTCGATGGCTATCGTGAGAGCGACGGCAAGTTCCACCTCAACTTTGGCTACGGCGGCTCCATGGATGACTGGTACAAGATCCCCGACCCCGATTTTTATTACGGAATGACCAAGGTGGAAGGCATCATTTTGAATATCATCCCCACGATTATGCCTTCGGCCGTTCACGAGGCCTCCCGCCCGCAGCATCTTGAGGTTTATCCCAACCCCGCCTCCGATGTTCTCTACCTGAAGAACCTTTCCTGCGGAACGGTGGATTACGCCATTTTCAATGCTTTAGGGCAACAGGTGGCGGTGGGCTCCACCCATGGAACCATCTCCGTTGCGGGGTTGGAGAAAGGACTTTACATTTTGCAAATCAAGGGAGAAAAGCACATTGAGACGGCCAAGTTTGTGGTGGAGTAACTGGCGTTTACACCGTGATTTTCAGGAGTAAGATGTAACTACTATCTCCCCAATCCGCAATTTACTGCAGCTTGAAACTGATAGGGATTGCGAAGCTAACACGTACTTTTTTGCCGTTTTGCATGCCGGGTTTCCATTTGGGCATGGCGCTGATCACTCTCACCGCCTCCTCATCGCAGCCGTCACCAATACCTTTTGCCACTTTGACATCGGTGATGCTTCCGTTCTTCTCAACGACAAATGAGACCAACACTTTGCCTTGGGTATTCTTTTGCTTGGCCATTTCCGGATATTTGATATTTTCGGAAAGATATTTCATCATGGCCTCCATCCCGCCGGGAAATTCAGGCATCACTTCGGGCTGGTTGTAAATGCTGTCCTTCTCTTCTTTAGGAAAAGTTATGTTGATTTTGAGGTCATTGGAACTGACTGTTGTTTCATTGTCCTCACCCATAGAAATAGAGAAAGGTGCGATGCTGTAAGAAATGGCATCACCGCTTTTACCGTCTTCTTTCATTTCGACATAGTCTTTGAGCGTGCCGTCTGCGTTGAAAGTGGAAATGGTGATTTTTTTGCGCAGCTCGTGCGAAATGGGGTCTATCGCATCGGTGGTCTCGAATTTAAGATACGAACCGTCTTCACTATAAATGACAGTGTCTTGGAACTGCGGAACTCCGTTGTCATCAAAGAGTTGGATTTCTGTTCCTAATGTGGGATAACCTTCAGCGGCAGTCTGTTTCTGTGCCGTCACTTTGGGGCTGGCGGCTACTAAAGCCCCTAACACGGGTATGATGACCAACAGTCTCCACCAGAGACGTTTGGTCTTTTCGTTACTTGTCATCATCTTGATTCTTTTTTTGGTGAATAATAAATTGAAATTGTTGCTCATGCTGCTGAAATTGACGGCCGTGCACTGCTGCAAAATCAGATACATGTATTTTCCTTTGTCAGCGCCCCCATGAAGGACCTCATGGTCGGCGGCATATTCATGAATCAGCTGCAAGTCCTTTTTATACAGATAGATAAAAGGATTAAACCATTGCAGGATCATCATCAATTCTGTAAAAAGAATATCGGTGGAATGATGGTGTGTGATGTGGTACAACTCGTGCCTGAGGATATCCGGCGATACGTTCTCGTCTGGGAAATAGGCGTAATGCAGGAAAGAAAAGGCATTGTTGTCGCAATGGGTATAGACTGCGGTGTAACCGTCCTTTTTTTCTTCGGGGGAACGAAGGGTGAGGATGGTGATCTTCAAAATCTTGACGGAAAAGGCTATGAGGCTTACGATTACGCCTGCAAGGTAGATAATGCCGAGCAGTTTCCACAGGTTGAAAGTAGAATTGGCAGGATGGGCGATGTCGCTTGCGACTGCCTGCCCTTCCGGGGAAATGCCATCGGGCGTGATGGTGATTTCGTTCAGTAGGAAGATGTCGCTGAACCACTGCGGCTGCGTTCTGCCGGCGAGGGCGGAGGTGTGGCCGAACAGGGTGCCGAGGAGGGGCAACGCAAGGGCAAACAGCATGGCCGTCAGCAGGAAAAAGCGATTGAACTGGAAACTCTTGCTATTGGCAAGCAGCAGCCGATAGCACAGCCAAAGCACCATCAGTGCGACGGCGCAGGGCAACAGGTAAACGAGGAAAAAGACTTGTGCGTTCATGCTTTTTTGTTTTTTTCGTTGTCAATGGCCTCGTCAATGAGCTTTTTAAGGGATTCAAGTTCTTCAAGATTCAAATTCTCTTTTTGGGCGAAGGCCGACACCAGATCAAGGTAGGAGTTGTTGAAATAGCGCGCCACCACGCTGCCCAGAAATTGCTTGGAGTAGTCCTCCTTGCTGATAACGGCTTGGTACCGGTGAGAGCGGCAGAAGGTTTCGTGTTTCACGAAGCCTTTGGTTTCCAATATTTTGATGGTGGTCAACACAGTGTTGTAGGCAGGTTTCGGCTCGGGAAAGGCCGCCATGATTTCATTGGCAAACCCTTGTCCGATTTTCCAAATCACTTGCATCACTTGCTCTTCCGCTTTGGTCAGTTCTTTCATAATTCTATAATCTTTACAAGATTCACTTCAAAATAACGCGGCAAAAATACAAATTATTTTAGTTGTTCAACTAATTTTTTAGTTTAAAAATGAATTTTTTAATGGAATTGTATCTAAAATATTGATTTACTTTTAGATACAAGAATAAAAAAGTTGCAATTTATGGGAACCTTTCCTGAAACGGCCGCGTTTATTATGAAATAAACATTTGCACATTCGGCATCCACAGGTCTTTCTTGCGTTTCTTTTTAGGGAACGTGAGACAAAAGCTCGTTTTTAGCCAGAAGGAACTTGTTTAATCGCGGAGGCAGCGCACGGAAGCGCGGCGTTCCTTCACCGTGGTGCCCCATAAAAAATCACTGGTGTCATAATCAAGGCTATAGTAAATAGCCGCCGCCGTATAACCACTGTTTTCGGTAGCGGACCAAAAGTGAGCAGAGTATCCTGCGTCATCGTATCCATAGACCCCTAAAGTGCCTGCGGGTACGGCGCTGAAGCCCGTGGCGTTGTTAGGAGAAGTTCTCTGGTCGCCAGGATTGCATCCTCCGTTATAGCTATCCCACCATAACTCCGAAGCCACAACTTTGGCTATGTTGTTTGTGTCTCCGCCGCAGATATATTCGGGCTGGGCACTTACATATTCCTTCAGAGCCTCCCACTCCGCCTCGCTCGGCAGGTGCCAACCGTCGGGACAGACTCCCTGCACCCCGCTCGGCGCGGCACTGCTGGAGGCCGCCCCGTGCATAGCCGCGGACCAGTTGTACAGATACCCCCGCTCTGCCAACGGGATGTCCGACTCACTGTCATCGTAATAGTAGGGGTCGATGGAAGTATAGGTGCCCAGGGCAATCTCCGTGTTGTCCGGGAATTTTCTGACGCGAAGGTTCTCCTTCATCCAGCATTGGCTGCCGACCAGAACGGTATTATAGACATTGCTGTTGATGTCGGTCAGCGTCGGGATGCCGGAACAGGGAAGACCGTCGGTCTGGACTCCCTCAAACGTCATGACGAATTCCTGTGACTCTGCCAACGGTTGCGAAATAATCACGGTGTCCATCCTTCCGTTAATGGCCGCATATCCCGCGTATTCCATCACATCCCCTAAATCGAACGGGTGGGTGACGGCGCCGCGGGTGTGGGATTTGGACGTTGGCATTGTAGGGATGTCATAATATGGCATCCCTACAGACCCCATATATTCCACCCCATTTCCGTTTCCTCCCCCGTTGTTCACCATTTTGATGGATGCCGTTTTCCCGTTTTGGCGGGCGGTCATCACATACGTGCCGGTGGCCGACAGGGTGATGCGGAATTGATGGATGCCGATGGGTAGAGACGCAAAATTTTGCGTCTCTACAACGCGTCCGTACGCGTCCGCGATTTCCAACGTCACCGCACCCGCGTCCGTTGCCGCCAGCAGAACGTCGGTGGTGCCGTTGAACGGGTTGGGTTGGTTTGGGGACAATTGTAGAGACGCGCCATGGCACGTCTCTACATCATATATGCCTGTGCCGTTTTCTATCGTCAGCACGGTGTCGGGCCAAGCCACCGTTTCCGACCAGTTTTGGTTCTGGTTGGTGATGACCACATGGTGAAGCCGCACCCAGCGGTCGGTGGCATCTCTTCCCGTGAACGTGAGGGTGGCTGTTTGGGCGAATGCGCCAATACACAGCGAAAGCAGGATAATCGAAAGAAGGATTTTTTTCATGGCTAATTGGGGAATTAGGGGATTCTATTTTAGCGTTTCCGAAAGGAATTTTTACCGCGCAAAAATAATAATTTGTTGACTACAAGCAACAAATTATTAATAGATATTTAAAAGAAGTTGAATCGGTGATCTATACAATAGATAACATCCATGCCGCTATTGGCGGGACAGTTTCTTGCAGAATTCCTTCAGTTCCTCCTTCGACGACCATTCCTTCACGATGAAGCAACAGCCGTTATTGATGCCGCATTGGATATACATATCCTGAATTTGGACACCGTCCAAGTAAAGTGCGGCATGATGGCCTTTTGCCGCGCTGGTGAATTGATACCAAAGCTGGCTCGCCTCAGGAGTCAATACCACATTTATTTGCACCGATTCAGCGTCGCTTTTTTTGCTGGGCAACACTGTTTCCACACATTGCACCATGGGTTTGCCGCCCAGAAGTGCCGAACTGATGGCCACGGTGTCAGCATCCATTTCCCAAATTTCCAATTTCCCTTCCGTTGAAAGATCTTCCTCCGCCCGCACAAATTTCAGAGGACTTTCCATACGTGTTGTCACAATCGCAAAAGTCCAGACACTAAGGCCAAGGAATACCGCAATCATGGCAATTTTGAGCCATCTTTGCTCCCTGTCAATGCCCGTCTTCTTGTCCTCGAGGGACTCGGAAGACGCTATCTGGCGGATGATCTCGTCGCAAGGCCTGGTCGTATAGCGAATGACAAAAAATCCATACCCTATTAAAACCAAAAGCGCAAAGCAAAGCATGATGAGGAACGCGCTAAGGTTCGACATGTGCACCCTGATTCCATATTTCGAGATGAGGATGCCCAAAACGAGGATAACCGCAGGAATCAAAGACAGGACGATGTAGAGGGAGAAAAGTTTCTTGAAGTTTCTGGCATGATGGGAAAGTGTAAGCAAATCGTTGTTTTCCAATGTTTTGGTTCGAAGCTTACGCGTCATCCATAACTCCACGGCCAAGCAAACCGCAACGAAGGAACCCCAAAACAGCATCAACGAGAGGTCGCCGCCATACTGCCATTTGATGTACAAGAAACCGATAATGGCCACCAAGGGATACAGGATGGTTTCGAGCCACCGATAGCGCTTGTAAAAATCGGTGCTGTGACGGATGGACGACTTCATCAGCCGCTCGTTGACGATTTCCTGCTGTTCGAACCGCTCTTTCAGCGTTTCGTATTGGGCCTTTAGCTGGTCCAGTTCGGAAAGATTATTGTTGTTCTGATTTTCCATGATGATTCCCTTTCATTTTTTTGTTGACATTTTCACCAGTTTGTCCTTGATGCGCAGCAGCCTGACACCTACATTGTTGGGCGTGATGCCGATGATGGCGCCGATGTCCTCGTAGCTGATACCTTCCAACCAAAGCAGGATAAGGCTTCTGTCGATGAAGTCGAGTCTTGAGATACGGTTGTAGAGTTCTCGGATTTGCCGACTGGAGGGATCGTCTGCTTCGTAGGGGTCGATGTCCACCGTGAGGGGCACCGTCTCGATGCGCCGGCGTTCCTTCTTGTCCTGATTGATGGCTGTGTTGAGCGACACACGGTAGATCCATGTCTTGGCGTCGCTGCGACCCTCGTAGGTGTCAAAACCGTTCCAAAGACGGATGAGAATTTCCTGAAACAGGTCGTCGATCTCAGTCTTGTCGTGCGAGAACAGATAGCACACCGTATAGATGGTCCGCTTGTGCTTCCGCACCAAAAGTTCAAATTGATGTTCCTTGTCGTTGTTCATAATACATTAATTCGTTGCAACGTTCACCCTATTAGACAACAAAAAGAGGAAATTATTACATCAAATAAAATTTTTCGATTAAACGATTAGGTTTATTAATTCGCAAAAATACAACCATTTTTTGTATTTTTGCGCTGTTAATTTTTGAAATATTAATCCCTTAAACATTAAGATTTATGAAAAAGTACAAATGCAACATTTGCAAGTATGAGTATGACCCCGCACAGGGCGATCCCACCCAGGGTATAGCGCCCGGAACACCGTTTGAGGCACTGCCCGCCGACTGGAAATGTCCGCGCTGCAAGCAGGGCAAGGAGAAGTTCGCCGCCGTTGAAGAGGCGCCCGCCAGCAATCCCTACGCCGGCACACAGACCGAGAAGAACCTGCACGCCGCCTTCGCCGGAGAGAGCGAGGCCCGCAACAAATACACCTATTTCGCCTCGAAGGCCAAGAAGGAGGGTTTTGAGCAAATTGCCGCCCTCTTCTTGCAGACCGCCGAGAACGAGAAGGAGCACGCCAAGCTGTGGTTCAAGGAATTGAACGGCATCGGCAACACTGTCGAGAACCTGGCCGCTGCCGCTGCCGGCGAGAACTACGAGTGGACCGACATGTACGAGGGTTTTGCCCGCACCGCCGAAGAAGAGGGTTTCCCGGAACTGGCGGCCAAATTCCGCGGGGTGGCTGCGATTGAGAAGCACCACGAAGAACGCTACCGCGCCCTGCTGCACAATGTGGAGGCCCGCGAGGTCTTCGCCCGCAGCGAGGTGAAGGTGTGGGAATGCCGCAACTGCGGCCACATCGTCGTCGGCATGCAGGCACCCGAGGTCTGCCCCGTCTGCGACCATCCGCAAGCCTTCTTCGAAATCAACAAGCAGAACTACTAGGCCCCGTAGGGCGATCGGACAGCAGGAAGGGATTGAAATCCCTTCCTGCAATGCCGATATTATATATTGAGCCCCGTAGGGGCGGCAGGAGAGCGTTAGCTATTTAACAAATCCGCCAATTCCAGCCTATCGTTCAAAATGAGCAGCGTACTGAGGTCGGGGCCGATGAAATTGAATTTAATGGCCTCGATCAATTCATCATAGGTTATGGCATTCCTTGACTCTCGCAAAGCACCATGTTTGACATACCCCAGTAGGTATCCAGAATGCAATCCTGTTATCTGAATGATGTGAAATAGATGTTCTTCCTCATGGCATTCTGCTAAAATAAAAGCTTCGCGTTCCGTTAGTCCATCATAGCGATTGGTTAACACAAAAACGGTTCCTACGCCATAAATGGCATCGATGGCTTCACTCGGCTTATCTATGACTCTCTTCTCCCTCGCTGTCCTTGCGAACTCGAAGAGCGACTGGGGCAGGTGGCAGTAGCCCGTGGGGTTCTTGTCGAGATAGTCCTGGTGGTACTCCTCAGCGGTGAAGAACCGCTCCAGCGGCTGCTTTTCCACGGCCAGCGGCTGGTCGTAGCGCTGCTGCTCCTCGGTGTACACTTTGTCGATAACGGGCAGGTCGGCGGCATCGGTGTAGTAGATGCCCGTGCGGTAGCGCGTCCCCTCGTCGTGGCCCTGCCTGTTCAGACTTACAGGGTCAATGGCCTTGAAGAACATCCGAAGCAGGAACTCCAGACTCACCACCTCGGGGTTGTACCGCACCATCACCGTTTCGGCATAGCCCGTTTCATCGGTATAGACCTCCCGGTACGTCGGGTGGTCGGTGTGGCCGTTGGCGAAGCCCACCTCGGTCTCCACCACCCCTTCAATCTGCTTGAAAAAATGCTCCGTTCCCCAGAAGCAGCCCCCGGCAAGGTATATCTCTTTCGTGTTTGTATTCATTGGTTATATTGATTTTAGTTTTATACAAGGATTACCGCAACACCATATCCGCCAGCTTGATGTCGGGATGGTGGTAGCGGAACTCCTGCTTCACCGCCTTGCCGTTGATTTCCACCGCGAGATGCGGACAGAAATGCACGCAGGCGAGACATTGCGTACAGTTGTCGCCGCAACGGGCTTTGCCATCTGTGAGGGCGATGTTGTCTTGCGGGCACACGTTAGCGCAGATGCCGCAGCCCACACACAGGTCGGTGTTGACGGCGGGAGTGAGCATCGGCAGGGTGCGTCGTTGTACGCCGGGACGGGCGCACAGCGCACCTATGGGGCCCCACCACGCGTAGTGCAGGCTCTGTGTGCCGGCGGCAATCTCCTCAACGATGCGCTCCAACCGCTCGGCGTACTTCTCGAACTTCCACACCTGTTGGTTGGGGTTGCGCCCGAAGCCGACGGCACTGTTGTCGGGCACACGGATTTTCTGGCTGTACGCCAATTTCAACCCCTTGTCAGACAGAAGTTTCTGAACCGTATGGATGGAGTTGCCGGCCTGCGCGCCGCAAGGGATGACGATGAAGACGTATGCCTCCTTCGGCAGCTGCAGTCGCGGCAGCAGCTCCGTCACCGCCCGTGGCGCGTTGAACCAATAGCTGGGATAGACCAGTCCGATGCGCCGCTCCTGCGACAAGTCGTGGTGTACAGCTTGACTGAGCGGCATCACCGTTTCGTTGAGTTTTTCCGCTATGTAACGGCTGATGGCCAAGCTGTTTCCTGTTCCTGAAAAATAGAGTATCATAATTATGCCTTTTTAGTCAAGATGTTTCATTTCAGCATCTCTTGAATGGCACTTTCCAGCATTTCAGGGCTTACCATAGGCTCGAAACGCAGGATGGTTTGTCCATCTTTGGAGATCAGGAACTTGCTGAAATTCCACTTGATGGCGTTGCCTTTCTCAAATCCGCTGCCGGTTTGTTGGTGAATCTTGGTGAGCTGGCTGGCAAAAACCTCATATCCTTCCGGATAGCCCTTGAACGGAGCTTTCGCCTTGAGGAACGTGTACAGCGGGCTTTCCTCTTTGCCATTCACGTCAATCTTGTCGAATAGCGGGAAAGTGACGTTGTAGTTAACGGAGCAAAAGTCCAGAATTTCCTCATTGGTGCCGGGTTCCTGTTCGAGGAACTGGTTGCAGGGAAAAGCCAGAATTTCCAGCCCTTGGTCCTTGTATTTCTGATAAAGGGCTTCCAGTCCTTCGTACTGTGGGGTCAGTCCGCACTTGCTTGCCACATTGACAATCAGTAACACCTTGCCTTTATAGTCGGCCAGCGACACATCGTTGCCCTTGATGTCCTTGACGGTGAAGTCATAGATACTTTTCTTTTTTTGTC
This sequence comes from uncultured Bacteroidales bacterium, assembly GCA_947169105.1. Taxonomy (GTDB): domain Bacteria; phylum Bacteroidota; class Bacteroidia; order Bacteroidales; family WCHB1-69; genus UBA1756. The sequence continues at coordinate 13,849 of CAMVOL010000029.1, forward strand.
CGAAGCAACTCACTGCCATAAGCAGAGCGAGGGTTGTAATAATGATAGATTTTACTTTCATAATGGTTATTCAATATTTGTTGCAAAAACAAAGTTCACTGTTATTTCCCGCTCATTCCCAGAACTTTTCTGAAACTGGCAATACCTTCCTCCAGATTCTCTATGATTTCAGCCGCAATCTCATCAGGTTCCGGCAAGTTGTCGAGGTCGGTTAGGCTTTTGTCCTTTATCCAAAAGATGTCGAGGTTGGTCTTGTCGCGGGCGATAATCTCGTCGTAGGTGAACTTGCGCCAACGGCCTTCGGGGTTCACCTCGCTCCACGTCTCGGTGCGCAGATGACGGTTTTCGGGATTGTAGCATTTGATGAAATCGGCCAAATCCTCAAATGTGAGCGGCGACTTCTTCAAGGTGTGATGTATGTTGGTGCGATAATCGTAAATCCAGATGTCCTTGGTCTGCACCTCCTTGCTGGCGGGACGGTTGTCGAAGAACAGCACATTAGCCTTCACTCCGTTGGCGTAGAAAATGCCTGTAGGCAAGCGTAAAATGGTATGCAACTCGGTGGTTTTCATCAGTTGCTTACGGATTTCCTCGCCCGCTCCGCCTTCAAAAAGCACATTGTCGGGCAAAACGACTGCCGCCTGACCGTTGATTTTTAGCAATGTCTTGATATGCTGAAGGAAATTCAACTGCTTGTTCGAAGTGGTCTCCCAAAAATCCTGACGGTTGTAGCTCAAATCCTCCCTTTCCACTTCGCCGTCCTCGTTGGTGATGGTGATACTGCTCTTTTTGCCGAAAGGCGGATTGGTGAGCACATAGTCGTAGCGGTTGCCTGTGTCGGACACAAGGGCATCGTTGGGCGAGATGAAGTCCTCGCTGTCGAGTTCGCCGATGTTGTGCAGATAGAGGTTCATCAAGCACAGACGGCGCGTGTTGGCCACAATCTCGTTGCCGAAGAAGGTCTTTTTCTTCAGAAACAGTTTCTGGTCTTTGTTGAGCGACTGTGAGGCGATATGGTCGTAGGCGGCAAGGAAAAAACCGCCCGTTCCGCAGGCCGGGTCGATGATGGTCTTTTCGGGCTTGGGGCGCACGCACGCCACCATCGCACGTATCAATGCACGGGGCGTAAAATATTGTCCCGCACCGCTTTTGGTATCTTCGGCGTTCTTTTCGAGCAAACCCTCGTAAATCTTGCCCTTCACATCGGAACCCATCAGCGACCAATTCTCGCGGTTGATCATCTCAATGACGCGCAACAGTTTGGCAGGGTCCTGGATTTTGTTCTGGCTCTTGGTGTAAATCTGCCCCAACATTCCCTTCTCGGTGGCAAGGCTGCGAAGCATCTGTACGTAGTAGGCTTCGAGTTCCGCACCACGCTTGCTTGTGAGCGTTTCCCAATCGCACATCTCGCCATCGGCAATCTCCTTGCCTTCGGCGTCCTTCAGGTGCGGGAACCTCAGCCCTTTGTTATAAGGCGGACGGTTCATCTCGTCGGCCATTTTCAGGAAGAGCAGATAGGTGATTTGCTCCAAATAGTCGCCGTAGCTCACGCCATCGTCGCGAAGGACGTTGGCCATATTCCAGATTTTCGATATGATGGTTGATTCTGTCATAGCTATTATATTTCAATAAATTTTGATTTTACATATCCATTATTAAGATGTTCTCCGTTGAACACATAGCCAAGTTGGTTGCAAGTGATTTTCGTTTTCCCAAGCATAGCTTCAATATTGCGATGAGAATGCCCGTATATCCAATAATCAATATCCGAGACTGCAATATAATCGGATAAATCACAGGTGAATGCGCCATTTATTTGACTTCCTTTAAATTCCTCAGCAACAGCAAGATTCGTTGGAACATGATGGGTAAGAACAATTTTTGTCTTCGCTTTGCTCTTTGCCACCGCCCGCTTGACAAACGCCACACACTTTTCATTTTCCGCATTGAACGCTTCTGCGGTCAGTCTATACCTTCCGTTTCTAATACGATAAAAATCACTCACATTATGCTCGGTAATGTAAGCATCACAAGGATTTATGTGTCCCCACAGGGTGGAAACCACAATATCAACATCATCGAAGCGCACAACGGCATTATAGTAGAAATGTACATTGGACATTATTTCACCACAAAATCCGTTTTCCAATTTTGAAATGTCGTAGTACTGATAAAATTCATGATTGCCCAAACATACAACCACTTCTTTGTAATTTGCAGAAGCCCAGCGCCAAAAAGGGTGACCACTAAATTCAGGGGTGTCAAGATAGGCGGAATCACCCGCAATCAGCAATATTTCACCCGCAATATCCAGGGGATTTTCTTTAAGATATTGGGAATTTTCCTTGAATTCAAGGTGCAAATCGCTCACATATTGTATTTTCATTCCTCAAGCAAATATATGGTTTTCAGCAAATTCAAGTAATTGTCAATCAGCACGGGATTCACCCCTATCGACTGTGCAAGAAGATTGGTATTCCTGGCGTGCAACTCGTTCATATCATCAACAAATTTCAAAAAAGTATCGTAAATACTCCTGCATACAACAACGGAAGAATTCATTTTACCCGTAGCAAGCAGATTGAACACATCACGCCTATGCTTCCTTATGTCATCAGTATCAACAGGCAATCCCAGATCCTTATCATTTTTGAGATTCAAGTAAGCGCACATTTTCATGCATACAAGAGCATGTTCGTCAGCCATCCTAAGACCTTCTCGTACCTCGCTGTGCTGTACTACAAAGCGATACAAATCGTCGTCCATGACAATGGCCGACAGGCAATATTGGCTATCCTCTACTTTCAGCGGCTCTATTTTCAATGTTGAATCGTCAAGCAAATCCGATTGGCGTGAAAGCAACTCAATCTGCCACGGATAGCCTTCTTGTTCCGGACGATTGAATCGATACAGTGCATAAACACTGTCGCCTACTGAATTCTCTCGTTTGCCTATTTTGTATCCACCCTGTCTGACAAATTGCCAAAACGCCTTTTGAAAATCGGAAGTAAGATTTTCTACAATTACTATTAAATCGATGTCCTTGGTTATATGCCTTGTCCGCCCTGTATTAGCCAGACTCACATCGCAAGCAGTTCCGCCGATGACAACAAAGTTGTCGGCAAATTGCGACATCGCTTCCCTGAAAATATCAAATCCTGTTACCATAAGTCCATCATCATTGATTTTCTCTCTTTTTCTATTCTCGGATCGTCAGTGTCATCCATGCTTAATGCCAACGACAACTTGTCAACGGTTTCTTTCTCGCTTCGAATCGGACGATAATTCCAAACCTCGATCCTGTATTTGCCCTCAATCGGATTCAAAAAACGGAATTCGGATTTGTGCGAATTGAAAGTGGGGAAGTCAATGGCGTATGTGGTTGTTTCATCATCATTGAGCATGGTATATCGCGAAAGCGCGCTCACGCCTGCCAACAGCATATTGTGATTTTCGGGAAGTGCATCACAAAAATACACTGCCTTCACTGGATTGACAAGATAAGGCTGGGCCATTTCATACAATGATGCTCCAGACGCATTGAAACAAATCCTATTAAAGCGTAACGTATCCTTCTCGATTCTGCAAAGACTGAATTCCGCCAAAACCTTCATGGCTCGTGTAATAGTTGTATATTGTAGCGCTGTACATTCGGCAATATCCTGCGCTGTATATCCGTCAAGGCTTGACTTCTGCATATGGAATAACAATAGGTATTGTGCCGACGAAGTCAGCGAAGCATGGCTTTTTGCGTCTTTAGACACCGTATTGACGAACAGTGACGGCCAAAAGACATACTTGTTGCTCACAATGAAATAGATGTTTTTTTCAAACAAACGCTCACGAAGATAGTATGGCATGGTGTCGAACACAAACGATACAGGCAAACCAAACTCGCGGCTCAAGCAGTCGGAAAAACAGCGCAGTTGCTTGGGTGTAAAATTTTGATCTACAGTCTGTTTTAACAACAACATAGGTTGCCCCTTATATAGGGTTTTGGCGACTTCGAAGCACATCCACACATCGGGTGGTATGCCATTGCGCCGCAACGATTCATTGGCGACCACCTCGGAAGGCAAGGGGTTATTGAACAATTTCACTTCCATATTTTCAGTATTTTTGCACTATTTTCAGCATGTATGAAAACGGTGCAAAAATAAAACTTTTTTTCTTACCGTCATGAATTCACAAATAATTTATCGGCTAAACAACCTATAAATTTATAAGCCAAATAACTTATAAACACAATTTATAAGCCAAACAGCTTATAAATTTATCACACCAACTCCCCGCTAAACGCCTTCTTGAGTATGCTTTGCCTGAGTGCCTCGGCTTGTTGCAGGGCGTTTTCAATGTAGGTTTCGGTTGCCGTTGCCTGCGACAGGCGCGATTCGATTTCCTGCACTATGCGGTGCTGCTCGGTGAGCGGGGGAAGGGGAATTTCAATGGATTTTAAAGACTGACTTGTTAAGTGTTTTATTGTTGTCCCTGTAAAATACTTCTCAAGGCGACCGTTTTGCGCATACAATGAAAAAAGATAATATACAAACTTGTTGTAAATCGAATCCTTAACTCTTATCCTATGCAATGCTTTCTGAATTTTCATATTCGGAACAGTTGCATTCCATATAGCGCATCTTCCTGGCTCTCCGCCTTCACACATTATCAAATCCCCCTTCCGTATTCCATATCTATCTTGTTCTGATTCTTCAAATTTCATCTCTAACAAATCATCTAAATCAAAACCACCCCATCGAACATTGACATTTCGAAGATATGGCTGATAGGTTCCTTTGTTTTTGTTTTTATCCAACATTTTGCCCAAACACATTTCCGCCACCTCTCCCAACTTCACCATTTCCCATTTCCCATCCTCATTGTTCAGCCAATGGTTGAGCACGGCCTGCCTGTATGTTTTGAGTTGCTGCTGTGCGGTGCGCAGGTGCTCTGCGGCCTTGTCGAGTTCGGCGAAAAGGGTTTCTATACGAGAGACAATGAGGTGCTGGGTAGGGAGTGGGGGAAGGGGGATTTGTAACGATTCTATATCCTTCTTCTTCAAATTGCAGATATTAACGCCTTTAGATTGATATGACACAAAATTGCGGTATTCTTGTGTCTGAAAATACAATCCTAAAAAATTTGAATCAACGATCTCTTTTGCCCTAATTAAACCGCAAAATGTTCCAAAAGCAGCATTTATGTCTTTGTCTGCTTGAGCTGATTTGCCAACCAAATCTTTGCTTCCACTTGACATTGCAAGAACAATGTCTCCCTCACGAATCATTTGTTCTTCCTTTACAAAATCATTTGGCACATACACCAAATCATTCAAAACCAAACTGTTATGAATATTATTTGCACGTAATATTGGAATATACCCCTCTCGTTCCGATGTGGAAACAACGCTTTTATCGTACGAAACGCCTCGAATAAGGGTGGCGATTTCAGTAAATGGGGTTTTAGGGTAATTGTTCATTTTATGGCTATTTACAATTCATATATGTCACCGACAAACGAGAAATGATGATTTTCACCCGATCGCACGCTATAATAGATTTTTATTGTTACACCAATTTGAAAAATCTATTTTTAAAAGAATTATGCCAAGGATTTTCTTCTATATATTTTTTCGCCTTTTCCTTTATTGTTTTGTTTTTTAGAAGACCTTTTAAATCGTTATCTTCACAATACAATAACCAAGTATCCTTTACATCGTCTATAGGCTTAAACGCCAATGGACTACTCAAAAATCTTATACAAGCACTTTTTTTTGATAGCTCACAACATGCCTCTTTTAAGTCCTGACGTTCTTTTTCACATAATTCCAACAAATAAGCACATGCAAGTTCTTCTGAATTCCTAAAGGAACAATTCTCTCTACCAATGTTTTTGCTAAACTTTCTTATTAATTCTCCAGTTAAGAAATGTTCCCCAGTATATAATTCAGACATAACTAAATCATATAAGCAATCGGCATTGTCTTGAACATATTGGATTATTGTTGAGGACAGGCTCTCATTAACGGCTTTGATAAAAGTGGCTGTATAAAAGACAAAATTTCGATGTTTTATTTGTTCTATTGATACGATATTTTGACATATTTTTCCATCATTACCTATTATATCAGCAAGTTTAGCCACATATTGCGAAGTTTTATCTGCATCATGAATTTGCGATCCAATAACACAATCTAACATTTTAATAGCATTGTCAGAAGATGGCTTTGAAATGTTAAGAAAAGGTATCAGATAGTCCACCCATATAACGAATCTGCCATCAGACCAAGTATCAATAATAAGTTCGTAAATTCGATCAAGAATGGGTGGATTCTCAATGAAATTACATATTAAAACGATGTTTTTTATGTAATCAGCGACTTTTTGCTGTGGTAGAATTTTATGTTGTCTATAGTTAACTTTATCCAAAGAATGGGCAAGATTTGTCACTAGTTTCTTTAACTCATCCTTAAAGCTATCATCAGCAGGAATTGGTTTATTCACATGACTTGATAACACTTTAGCCAATGCGTCAGGAGATAGTTGAAAAACAAACAACAAAATGTTATCTTTATATAGCTTATCTAATTTCGTTTGCCCGAACTTACTAACATCAGGAGTCATTATACTGTCAAGAATGCCTTCTGCTATTATTTTATAAACATCGTGGCTTTCTGTAAAAAAATCATTGACAATACAATTTTCATTACAGAAATCAAAGGATTGACGAAAAGAATAAAGCAACATACCGATATTACTATTCAATGACCACCCTCCTTTTTCTGCGGACTTTCGTTGCTTTTCGATTTCACTCTGAAGTTTATATACTTCTATCAGAGTATCACTCACGACTTTAAAACTAAAAACATCGTTCAAAATTGTTCTTAAATTATCTTCCAGAGGCAACTCACTTAGAATTTTTTGCAATTCATCATTTGAAATTGAATTACTTTGCTGTAAACGAGATAACGAATAATAATTATACAAACAAATAAAGTAGAGGTAATACTTCCTCTTTCCCCAAAATTTAGGAGCCAGTTCTTTGAAAATCTGACAAGATTCAGAATAATTACCTATTCTATATAACATAAAGGGCAACTGAAGATCTTCCTTAGTGTATGTTAAAGATTTATTGCGTAGTTCCTTAATGTATTCACTTATTTGCACTAAATCCAAGTCATAATAGTGATCCGCAGCAAAAGAAGGTCTTCGTTTCTTATATTCTTGAAAATAGTTTTCTGTTCTCAAAGAAAAGCCTTCTATTTCTTCAATTTGATTATCTAACAAAAAGGCAATTAAATCATATAGTTTGTCACCGTATTTTTTTTTGATTACTTCTTTTAATTCCTCCGACTGAACAACATCTTTAAAATGTTTACTATACGTATCAGGTAAATGAAGATGCCCCATTGACAGATAAAGTCCTTGGCGTTTATTCTTAGGGATGATATATTTTATGTATTTACCAAGATAAGCTATTTGATCCCCGTATTCTTCCAAAAAAGATATAGCTAGACCTATGATATCACCTGCATAAGGGTCATATAATCTAATAGTTTTTAATTGTTGTAATAATACTTTACCTTTATCCGAATTGGATGATGAATCCTCATTTAAATTCACCAAGCATACACCTTTCTTTTTATAATACTCATCTATAAGACTATCTGGAGTATAATCTACTAACAAATAAGATTTTTGCATCTTATCTTTAAGAATATTACTCACATTTCTAAGAATGTATTTAAGATTGATGTCATTAAAAGAAAAACCAACAAACAAGACAAGTTTCGATGCAAATAGAGACAAAACAAAAGAACGAATTAAAGGAAATTGACGAGAATAATCAAAATAATCGTTTTCTGTCAGCACAATGTTTCCTACGGCAAAATCACCATGCATCTTGATTATCATTTTTTCTCCTCTGTTACACGGAATGTCATCATCTTTACGAACAACATAAAACTGTTGATTAAAAGCAAGAGCTGACTGCTCTAGCAAGTCATCATAATTTGTTGTAACAATATGACAAGGGTTTAATTCAAATATTGCTTTATGAATTTCATTGGGTGAAACTTTCCCAAATTTTAGTATTTCTTTTATCTTTTCAAGATATTCTTTCTCTCCTCGTAATTCTTTATAAAGTTGGGCTATTTTTAAACTGTCGGTGTCTTCATTTACATGATCTGGAAGGCTTGTTTTCAAAGATTTGATTAAGTCAGACCAAAGTGGAACTCCAGAATTTACAGAAACTCCAGCACCAACAAAAATAACCAAACGATTTTGCTTTGATGCCTGTTGAATTTGTTCAATATGAGATCGTGTGATATTATCCATTATGCTACTAATACTTCATTCAACTCCTCAATTATCTTTTCCATCTCATTACCAAATAGTTGGTACATCTTGCCACGTCCGCCTTGGGCGTCGAAGGGGGTGTAGTCCAAATCGTCGAGGTCGAGGTGGTAACTGCTCACTATGTGGTCTTTGATCATCCGCAGCCATTCTATCTGTTCGGGAGTGAAGCGGTTGCGGTTGCCCGTGTGCTGGCGGAACAGCCACGCGTTGAAATTTCGCTCAATGGTATTGTTGAAGGCCACCAATTTTTGGTCGATGCCGCAAGCGTGTCGCACCAACGAAACGAGAGCCGTAAGTTCAGCCTTGGGCTGCTCCGCCTTCACATTTTCGATGGCACAATAGGCATCCCAAACGTAGGCTGGTGCTAATAATGGCTTGTCCTGTTTCAGTTTTTCGAGAAGCTCCTGCGCCATTTTCAGCGTCAGGTTGCGGCGGTTGTAGGGCTGGTTGTAGAAGATGCTCAACGCCAGTATCTCATCTTTGTGCTGCTCAAGATATTCGGTGAAATCATGCACCGTCTCTTTCGCCTTCTCGAGCGTGAAACTGTTGAACTCGCTTTTCAGCACCGTGTCAAGATTTACGGTGTCAATCTTCTGGTCGTGCAGGTTGCGCACGGTGACGATATACTCGTTCAGTTCGCCGTTGAAGGTGCTGCTGGCAATGTCGGCCAACCGCTGCTGCGCCTTTCTGCGTATCTCCTCCTCAATGGCGGGCGTCAGTTCGGTTGGTGGCACGGATTGCAGCTCTTTTTGAGCTTCGTCGTCAATTTTGTCGGGGTCGAAAGCCGATAGCAGCTCTGAACTCATCTGCCCCAACGTCTTGCCCCTCGACAGGGTTTCTATCTTTTCCTTCTCCTTTTCGGTGACTTCTTTGTTGAGCCGAATCAAGCGATTGGCCAACGAAGTGAACAAATCTTCTTCCGTAACGCCCATTGTAACTGCGCCCAACAAATCCTTCAGCGGCACGGTGGGTTTGCGTTCCAACGGACGGCTGTCGGTTTTCTTGGTTTGCGTTACGCCCACGGCATCCACAATCACAAAGTGCGTCTTGGTCTGCGCCGTGCGGCTCACCAATTGCAGCGAGTCGGGGTTTATGGTTCGTGTGCCGCGGCCTTTCATCTGCTCAAAATAGTTCGCGCTGCGCACATCGCGCATAAACAGCAGCACTTCGAGCGGCTTCACGTCGGTGCCTGTGGCAATCATATCCACCGTTACGGCAATGCGCGGATAGTATTGGTTGCGGAATCGGTTCAACACCGACTTGGGGTCCTCATCAATCTTGTAAGTCACCTTCTTGCAGAAGTCGTTGCCCTCGTCGAACTCCTCACGCACAATCTTGATAATGTCGTCGGCGTGGCTGTCGGTCTTGGCGAAAATCAAGGTCTTCGGCACTTCATACTGCCCGTTTTCATCGTAGCGGTTTGGAAAAATCTCCTCCATCAGCGCCTTACGGAACTGACGGATAACGGTGCGTATCTGGCTGGGATTCACTACAGAACGGTCGAGGTCGTTTTTCTTGTACTCAGTATCCTCATCCACTTGTTGCCAGCGTGTTTTGCGTGTCACCTTGTTACGATGGTCGATATACCAACCCGCTTTGATGAGGCTACCGTTTCTTGAGATTTCCGTTTCAATGGAATATACATCGTACGGCACATTCACGCCATCGATAACCGATTGTTCGTAAGTGTATTCGCTCACCACATTCTCGTTGAAGAAACCGAATGTGCGCTTGTCGGGCGTGGCGGTCAGGCCGATGAGGAACGCATCGAAGTAGTCGAGCACCTGTTTCCATAGATTGTAAATGCTGCGGTGGCACTCGTCAATCACCACAAAATCAAACTGTTCGATGGGCACTTTGGCGGTGTACTCCACGGGAATGGCCTGCTGATCCTTCAGCCGTTGCTGCAGCCACGACGATTCGTTCGGGTTGTCGGTTTCGGCCGATTCGTCCAACTCCTCGCCTTTCAGTATGGAATAGAGCCGCTGAATGGTGGAAATGCACACCTGGCTGTCATTGGCAATGTAACTCGACGAGAGCCGTTGCACGTTGTAGAGTTCGGTGAACTTGCGGTTGTCGTCGTTCGGACGGAAGTTCATAAACTCCTGTTCGGCTTGCTCGCCCAAATTACGTGTATCTACAAGAAACAGAATGCGTTTGGCTTTGGCGAATTTCAGCAGACGGTAAATGAATGTGATAGCTGTAAATGTCTTGCCCGCACCCGTCGCCATCTGAATCAGCGCCCGCGGGCGGTTGTTTCGGAACGATTCTTCGAGGTTCGTCACCGCCTTAATCTGTGCAGGGCGAAGTCCCGTTGTGTCCAATGCTGGAAAGTCCTGCAAGCGGCTCCGCAAACTCCGTCCGTTGCGAATCCATTCCGCAATCGTTTCGGGTTTGTGGAACGCAAATACGGTACGATAGCGTGGCTTGGGGTCAGTGTAGTCGGTGAAATGCGTCAGCGTGCCTGTCGTTTCATAAATGTAGTTCAGCGGCTCATTGTTCAGGTATTTCAGTTTCGCATTGGCATAGCGCAACGACTGCTCTTCGGCAACGGTAAGGTTTGCGCCTTCCTCTTCGCGTTTCGCCTCGATGATGCCCACGGGCTTGCGATTGACGAACAAGACATAATCCGCCGGCCCAGCATCGGTCTGATATTCCCGAACAGCCACACCGATTCCCGCCGAAAAGTCAATCTTGCTTTTCGACTGAATCTTCCAACCTGCCTGTTCAAGCAGGCTGTCGATTTTATCGCGTGCTATCTGTTCGGGGTTCTGATTCATCTTCTATTAAAAGATTTTGCAAAAATACAAAATCTTCCTATTCATGAGACCTTTCAATTCTCAACTTTCAACTCTCCATTCGCCACGATGGTCGCAGAACCGCCGACATAGATTACACCATCGGCAGTGACGCGCGTGGCGACCACTGAAGGCCGCCCCATCGCCTCGCCCTGAAGGAACGAGAAATCGCCCGTGGATGGAATGCAGCCGTTCTGTTGCAGGTAATGGGTCAAGGCAGCATTGGCGGTGCCCGTGGCCGACTCTTCCGGAATGTCGTAAAGCGGGGCAAAGTCGCGCACATGGGCTGTGTAGCTGTCGTCCGCGAAGGCAAACACATGGAAACTGACCGCCTCGTATTTTTTAGTTATTGCACTGACGGCCTCCATGTCGGGTTGCAGACGGTTGAGCGTTTCAACATCACCGACTGGAATCATAAAATCGGGCAAGCCGGTTGAGACAATCATCACTGGCAGCGCTGGCGTGTAGTCGCCGGCCCCCAGCGCACGGTAGATTTCCTCTGGTTCATCGATGGTTTTCACAATTTGCGGTGTGGCCATCTGCATCAGCACGCGGTCACCCACCTCGATGGCGAGGTCGCCTGCTTTCGTGTGACACAGGCACCGCCCCGTGAGGCCGTTTTCGTGATGCAGCATTGCGAACGTGGCGATGGTGGCGTGTCCGCACAACTCCACCTCTGCCTTCGGGGTGAAGTAGCGCACAGTGTATTCATTGTCAAAATGTTGTACAACAAAGGCGGTCTCCGAATAGCGCAGTTCGGCGGCAATTTGCAGCATCAGCGTCTCGCTCGGGAAGCTGTTCCAGTCGATGAGCACCACCCCGGCGGGGTTCCCGCTGAAGGGCTGGTCGGTGAAAGCGTCAACGATGTAGTATTTCATGTCGTGAAGTTATTTTATGTCGTTTTATCCGTTAGTGAAATGGGAAATTAGTAGTCCAACAACCGGCCGTAATCGTTCCATTCGCCGAACATCCTTCCCTTTTTCGTCTCTTCGATCAGGTGCGTGAGGGCTTGTTGGTACATCAGAGGATCCCGTTTCTTGTAAAAGGCCACGTTGTAGGCGCGGATGCGCTGGTACAGGGGCGGAAAGGACTTGAACTTCGTCCACGCCCGCGATGCTTTCAGCGCCGCTTCCACCTCCTTGTCGATGCGGAAACTGCGCGCGCCCATCGGAGGCAGCACCCGCCGCCCGGCATCGGTCATCTGTCCCAATTTCTCCAACCGCCGCACACGCTCCTTGTTCAGTTCCGACCAGGGACTATTGCGCTTTCTGGGCGTGAAGCACTGCATCAGCGCTCCGTTGAGGGACTTCAGACGGCTGTCGATCCACCCGAAGCAGAGGGCTTCCTCTACCGCATCGAGATACCAGAAAGTATCGTCGTCCGTTGGGCGACCGCGTTTCACGCACACCCAACACGCTTTTTCTGTCGCGTGGTGGGTTTCAAGCCATTGGCGAAACTCGTTCCGGGTTCGTATGTCAAGGATGTTTTGTTCTTCCATAAGTGAAGGTTGGTGACTATATTCCGTACTGTTATTCTTTGGTAAATATATATACGGCCAATGTGGGTAGAATGACCAACAGCAATAACGTAATTTCTACAAAGGCGTAAGATCCGAAATAGTCAACCAATGTTTGGAATTTCAGAATTCCATCCACCAGAAAGACCAAAAGGGCAAACCAGCAGAGGAAAAATATTGCCGAATACTTGATTTTCCTTTTCTTCAGCTTCATTTATTGCATTGAATATGATCATTAATTCTTTGTTATAATGCTTATTCGCAATGCCTACAGATTCTTCACGAAAAACTCCGCCAACTTATCCCACGGGATGTAGTTTTCCTCGCCGCCGTCGTAGAGATCGCAATGGGTGGCGCCGGGGATGATGAGCAGCTGCTTGTTCTCAGGGTTGGGATTGGGCTTGCCGATGAAGTTGTAACCTTCGGCCTTGCCATCCACCATATAGTGGTAGGCAGCCTCGCCGAAGTAACGGCTGTGGGCTTCCGCACCGTGCATCACGAGGACGGCGGAACGGATTTCGTTGATGTAGTAGAGGAAACGGGCGTTGGCGTATGCCTGCGTGCCGATGACGCGCCAGCCGTCGTTGCTGTTGCCGCTGCGCTTGTGGTAGCCGCGCGGGGTTTTGTAGTAGGCGTGGTAGTCGTGGACGAAGCGGGGGGCTTGCGGAGGCACGGTATCCAACACACCGCCGGCCATCGCCATCGGGTCGGCGAGACGCTGCTTGGCGAGCATATTGCGGTTTTTGTAACGGGCCTCCTCGATGTCGAAAGCATCGTTGTAGTCATTGCCGCTGATACGGGTCATATCGTACATCGTGCTGGCCACGGTAGCCTTGATACGCGGGTCGGCAACGGCGGCGTTGAGGGCAATGCCACCCCAACCGCAGATACCGATGATGCCGATACGCTCGGGGTCCACGTTGTCCTGCTTCGACAGGAAATCGACGGCGGCCATAAAGTCCTCGGTGTTGATGTCGGGCGAGGCGGTGCGACGGGGCTCGCCGCTGCTCTCACCAGTGTACGACGGGTCGAAAGCTAGTGCCACGAAGCCACGCTCTGCCATCCGCATCGCATAGAGTCCACTCGACTGCTCCTTGGTGGCTCCAAACGGGCCGCTGACAGCAATGGCGGGCAGCTTGCCATCGGCATTTTTGGGTTCATAGAGGTCTGCCGCCAGCGTTATACCATATTGTGTTTCAAATGTCACCTTCTTGTGGTTCACCTTCTCGCTCAGTGGGAACACCTTGTCCCACTCCTGTGTCAAATTCAATGTCTGCGCCATATTCTTGTCTGTAGTTTGTTTTACTTCTTTATTTGTGCAGGCTGTCAGCAAACTGCCAACGAGTACTGCGAATAAAATCGTTTTCTTCATAACTTATACTCTTTTGCCCATTTCAAATGCTTCCTGTAATTTAGCTTTACCTTCTATTTCTCGTGGTTCGTTTACTCCTCCGCAGAAGATCGTACCTGCCAGGCTACTTTTGGGATAACAGTCAATCCATCCCATCAGTCCCGCCTCGGCACGCTTTGGTGTTCCTTCCTCATCCTCGGCAGCCGTCGTGAGCAGATAGACATCGCGGAATTTATATTCCAGCGGATACATGGCATTCATGCGGTCGATGAGCGTCTTCATCTGTCCGCTCATCTCATAATAGTAGATGGGCGTTGCCCAGCAGACGACGTCGGCCTGCAGCACCTTGGCCATGATGCCGTTCACGTCGTCGTCGATGACACAGCGCCCCAGCTTCTGACAGCCCAGACAACCCTTGCAGAACTGGATGTTCTTGCCCACAAGCGAAATCTTCTCAACTTCGTTTCCGGCTGCCTTTGCTCCTTGGGCAAACTGGTCAGCGAGCATGTCGCTGTTTGAGCCACGTCTGAGGCTCGTTGAAATTACAATTACCTTTTTCATAATATCACTTTTTTACCGTTCTTAATAAAAACTCCCTTCGTGGGGTTGTCGGCATGTTGGCCGTTCAGCGTGAAATACACCTCTTCGCCCGCTTTGCGCTGTGCCTGTCCGTCGATGGCGGTCGTGCCGGTTGTGAGCGACAACGTAACGTTGATGTGGCTTTCGCCCGCTTTCAGGAAGGTGCGCAGTTCGCTCTCCGTCAGACCGTCAATCTTGCCCAGACGGGTGTAGCTCCATGAGTTCGACCCGTAGAAGAGGCAGATGTTGCTGCCGTTGTAAAGGACGACGTCGCCAGGTTGGGCTGTCGTCTGTTGGTTGCTGGTGGGCAGGGCGAAGCCCAGGGCTCCCCAGATCTCAAAGCCACCGCTGCTCGCGAGCGTCACGGTGACGGGTGCCTGCTGCAGCTTCTCGACCAAAGCCTTCGTGGCAGCATTGGGGGTGAGCGTCACGCTCTGTGCCTGTCCGTCGATGGTGATGTACATTTTATTCGGGGTTTGTTCTTTGGCGAAATCCAGCGTTTCCAGCCAGTCGGCTACGAGCGTGGCTCGGCGGGCGTGGCTGCTGGCGCTTATCCATAGCGCATCGCCCATCCAGGTCACGTCGGGCAGCAGGCGCTCGGCATCCCTTATTACGCCGCTGATGCCGCTCGAATGGCTTGATACAATAAGCCCGACGTGCTTTCCAGCCATCTGCGGGCCGTAGTTGAACAGGTACGTCTGCATGATGGCTGCCATCTGGCTC
>CAMVOL010000030.1 GCA_947169105.1 uncultured Bacteroidales bacterium
ACAAGCTGTCCGAGGGTTTGCAGGATAAACTCGTTGATATCGCTATCAACCTGACCAAGGCGGCCAGCGTGCTCCAGATAGGCAGCCATACCTTTGAGACCGTACATGGTGAGTTCCTTCAGAGAGCGGATATCCTCGTTGCTTTCGGCAAGGACGCCCACGGTTTGGGCTTTTTTGTCGTATTGTTCGCGAGTGCCGTTCCATTCCAAAACATCGAGTTTCGGCAGTTCGATGCCTTGCTTGTTGGTCACGCGGTCTTTGAACATATCGCGGATTTCCAAGCCCTTGTCGATGCGGGCGTAGATGCTCTCCACATCGAAGTTAGCGTTGGTGATGGTGCAGAACAGCGCGTCGTTCACAAAAGCGTGGATGCTCTTGCGGAAGTCGCAATAGTCGTGTCCGCAGCCATGTTGGTGATGGTTGGCGATGACGCCCAATCCTTTAAGGACATAAATCAGCAGATCCTGTGCATGAGCCACTTGCGGGGTCTTTCCGCACACACCTGAAATCTTGCAACCGGCACATCCGGCAGTTTCCTGACACTGGAAACAAAACATTTTCTCGTTCATATTGTATAAGGTTTAAGTTATTAATGATTTCTGGCGGCAAAAATACAGCCGCCGAACGAGGTGAAGCGTAACAAATGTTACCGGATGCGATTTTTTGAAAAAAACGCCGCAAAGGTCACGAAAACCCTTGCGGCGGTATTCTCACTATAATCTCAAATTATTCGTGCTCGCAGACTTTACCGGCATCGGCTGTGAAACCGTCGCCCATCGGCATGAACTTGCCGTGGTCTTTCAGGAAGTCGATCAACTCCTGCGCCGTCAGGTTTTCTGCACTGCAGGTGTAGAAACGTTCCTCCGGGCCAAATTTCTCAATGATAGCCTCCAATAGGCTTTTCTCTGTATAGCTGTGTCCCTGCATCATAGCGAGGACTTCGTGTCCGTGTGTCATAACTTTATGGTTTTTAACATTCCTCAATAGCCCCCACAGGGCAGCCTTCCTTGGCTTCTGCAGCACTGGCCAAAGCCGTTTCCGGCACATCGCCTTCGATGGCGACGGCCACATCGCCTTCGATATGGAACACTTCAGGGCAGGTGGACTCGCAAAGTCCGCACCCGATGCAACTGTCATTCACTTTGTACTTCATAATTTGCTCCTTTCTTTTAATTTGACGGTGCAAAAATACAGCCGCCGCACAACGTGAAGCGTAACATTTGTTACCAGAGTGGATATTTTGCTTTTGTTTTGAAAAAAAGCAGTATTTTTGCAGGCACATAGAACGATAAAAATGCAAAACAATAGTCCAATAGCGGAAGTGTTTGGCTTCCCCATCTCAAACAAAACGGAGAAAGCCGTTTATTATCGTGAAAACAGGCTTTGTCCATTTTATAATAGGTTCCCTAATTGCACCAAGGACAAGGCAGATGACCCCCTTGGGGTTTGTAGTGTGAATCACGGCGACACCAAGGTTATCACATGTCCCTCGCGATTTCGTGAAGACTGGAAGATTCTGCACAATGCAGCTTCTTTTGTATGGCCTAAGGGGACAAAATGGACTTCTCTGCCCGAGATTAAACTTGTAGATGCCAATGGGCAATCAGCAGGGAATGTTGATTATGTGATAGTTAGTTATAATGAAGATGGACAGATTACCGATTTTGCCTCCATTGAAGTTCAAGGCGTTTATATCAGCGGAAATCTGCGAAACCCGTTTCAACAATTCATGAAGTCACCTTCAGCCAATTTTACTTGGAGTGGCAAGAACTACCCTCATCCGGACTATTTATCATCTTCACGCAAGCGTCTGATTCCTCAAATGCTTTACAAAGGTGGTATCTTCAAAGCATGGAACAAGAAACAGTGCGTGGTGATTCAGAAGTCTTTCTTTGACACCTTGCCACTGCTACCACGTACTACGAAGAAAAAAGCTGATATAGCATGGTTTCTATACGATTTGGAATATAGCAAGACAGATCAATGCAACCATTTGGTATTGGTTGACATCATATATACCGAATTCCAATCAGCAC
Organism: uncultured Bacteroidales bacterium; assembly: GCA_947169105.1. GTDB lineage: Bacteria > Bacteroidota > Bacteroidia > Bacteroidales > WCHB1-69 > UBA1756. The sequence goes on from CAMVOL010000030.1 coordinate 2,037, forward strand.
TGGAGCAAGTCATTTATACCAAGCCTGGACAGATGTCTGACTTCATTACTCTATTGCAAGGAAAGTTGGATGAGCGTATTAGTAATGAACCAGAGCCCCGCTCCGTTTTCGATCTGCTATGAAACTACAAGGATTGCAAATGAGCCTTTTCCCGACAGATGAAATCGAAACAGTCACTACTAATCAGCATGTGATTAACGTGGCTTCGGTTCCTCAACGCAGTCCTTTTCGCTATCCGGGAGGGAAAACATGGCTTGTCCCTACAGCACGTAAATGGTTTGCACAAGCAGACGCTGATTCAAAACTAATTGAACCGTTTGCTGGCGGCGGCATCATTGCATTGACAGCAATAGCAGAACGATATTTTGACCACGTAACGATGGTGGAACTCGATGATGATATGGCTGCCGCATGGAAAACCATTCTTTCTGATGATTGCCAGTGGCTCATCAAGCAAATTTCAGATTTTGATGTCACGGCTGAAAGTGTTAATTCTGCCATTTCTCATGCCATTGATGGCATGAAAGAACGTGGGTTTGCGACGATTGTTCGTAATCGTACCAATCATGGCGGAATTTTGGCTAAAGGATCTGGAATGATTAAAGCGGGAGAGAATGGTCGCGGTTTGTCTTCGCGTTGGTATCCAAGCACATTGGTGAAGAGGATTGCTGTCATTAATAGAATGCGAGACAGAATCTCCTTTGTTCATGGCGACGCATTTGATATAATGGAGCAAATGCTCTATGATAAAAACAGTTTCTTTTTCATCGATCCTCCATATACAATAGCTGGAAGAAGATTATATAACCATTTTGAGGTAGATCATCGTAGAATCTTTGAATTGGCAAGTCAAATGAGCGGACATTTCCTTCTTACCTATGATGATACATTTGAAGTTCGTGGGTGGGCGGACGAATTTGGTCTGCCGTATTTGACTATACCTATGCAAACCACGCATCTTGTCACAAAGAATGAACTTTTGATATCAGATTCTTTTGAATGGTATGGTATCCATACTGTAATGGACAATTATGCTGCAACGAAATAAGCATAGACCATGGAAAATCTCAAAAAGGTAAACATTTTTGCAAAATGCAGCGACGAGGCCCTGGAGAGGCTGTTGAACCACCCTTGCCGTCGACAGGAATATCCTGCGGGCAGACGTATGCTTGACGCGGGCGACCCTTGCCGTGCGTTGATGGTGCTGGTCGAGGGCCAGGCCGAGGCGAGAATGATGGGCGAGGAGGGGCGAGAACTGCTTGTTGACCGCCTGAAAGCCCCGATGCTGCTGGCACCGGCGTTCCTTTTCGCTACCCCCAACATCATTCCCGTTGAAGTTACCGCACTTACGGACTGCGTCGTGTGGCACATCAACCGCGAAGCTTTCTTCGAGTTCATGCAGCAAGAGCCGACCGTTCTCCGTGCCTTCTTGGAAGAGCTTTCCGCAAAAGGTCTTTTCCTGAGCGGCAAGATGCGCTCTTTTGCGGTAAAGGGACTGAAAAACCGTGTCGTCGAATATCTTGAGACGAATGGCAGCATCACCTCTGTGGCCGATGTCGCCCAGCAATTAGGCGCCACAAGGCCCTCGCTCAGCCGCGTGCTTTCTGACATGATGGACGAAGGGCTTGTGGTTAAGGATGGGAAGGGATACAGGAAGGCTTAGGGAATAAACGCAACTGTCACATCTCCGCCGTGAACGACTGCTCGCAGGTTTGCGGGTGGTTGAGACCAGGGAGGATGTCGAACATAACATCACCTCAAAGGCACGAAAATCCTTGCAGCACTCATTATCAGTGTAATACCAAATTATTTGTGTTTGAAACCCTATTGCTCATATACCTTTTTCAAGCACACACCCATTCTCCCCGTGGTAAATCATCTGGCGGGTCATTCCGCCGTCGATGCAGATATTCTCGCCAGTGATGAAACCGGCCTTGTCGGAGCAAAGATTATAGGCTGGCCATTTTTTTCCCTGCATCAAAAGCATTCTGCAAATCCTGTTGCCAATGCTCTTCACGATACTCTCGTTTGGCCTCTTCTGAGAATCCTGCAAGTTCGTAATTGTTGTAATTCTTCACTTGATAGGTGTTGTAGGCAATGATGCGCTCAGGCTGACCAAGGGCAGCCGTGATGCAATGTTCCATCGAACCATAGCCTTGACTGTTGTTTCTCTCAGGTGTTCCATTCATGGTCTCCAACAGAACTACGGACATCTTCTTAGGAGCCGTCATGCTGTAGTCGTTGTACGAAAGCCAGGGGAAGGCCAAACGCTCCATGAATGCCTGCATCAGACCCGTAATCTGACCGAAGTAAATCGGGGAGCCAAGTACCAAACCGTCAGCTTGGGATATTTCCTCCAGAATGGGAGTCAATGCATCCTTGAACCTGCAGATGTTCGATGCTTTGCCCTTGATCTTGCATGCCATACACGACATGCAGCCCTTATAGTCCAATTCATAGAGACGAATGGTCTTGACTTCAATTTCATTGCCGACAGACATTGCACCCTCGGCGAACTTCTGCAGCATAGAGGCCGTATTGAAGTTCTTTCGCGGGCCTCCGTCGATAATCACTATTTTCTTTGTCATCATCATAGATTATTACTTGTAAAGCTTTTGTCTGCAAAAGTACAAAAAATCCCGCAACCTAAGCCTTGCACTGCACGCCCTTTTCGTCCTGCATCACGTCTTCAGCGGGATAGTATTGGTTTATAACCCCGTACGAATCTTGCTCCGGTCGTCGCTGTCGGGATTGGCGGCACCCACCTTCCGGTAACCATTGAAGTTATAGCTTATCCCCAGCCATACCATCCGGCTTTTGCCGTGCAGCATATTGCTCATCCGGTAGTAGTCGGTGTCGGAAAACACCTCCCATTGGCGGGTGTTGAATACATCGGTGAGCCGTGCCGACACGGCAAGCGCACCCTTCAGGAACTTCTGGCTGATGCCGATATCCATATAGTGCGAAAGGCGCGTGGTGAACTGCGGGTAGTATTGCGGCGTGTTCACAAAATACTGCAGCGAGATGTTCATCCCCTTTATCGGACGGAATTCCAGCTTGAGATTGCTGTTGTTCACCCAGCCGCTATAGTCGTTCTCCCCGCGAAGATATTCATAAACGTAGTAGGTGTCCGTTCCCAATGTCACCAGCAGCCACTTCCACGGTTGCAGGGTTGCACCCGCATTCAGTCCCCATCGGTTTCGCTGTTTGGCATTGATGTAGGTGATTTTCAATATATCTGCATTAAACAGAGCCACTTGGGTGATGTAATTCGTGATATGGTTGTAATACAATCCGACGGTGACGTTCCATTTCGGCTTGTGCTGGAACTGATAGAGGAGCTCGACATTGTCGGACTGCTCGGGCTTGAGGTTCATGTTGCCTTGTTCGAAGTTGTGCGGGTCAATCATGCTCATATAGGGGTTGAGCTGCGGGTAGGTGGGGCGGGTGATACGGCGCGAATAGGCCAGCGAAAGCGAGTGTTGGGGATTGAACGTATATTGGAATGAAAATGATGGCGCAATAAAGAAGTCGTGCGAGGTGCGATGAATCTCCTCTTTTTCGCTGTGCAACTGTACCTGACTGTATTCCAATCGGATACCGGCGCTCCACTTTATTTTCTTCCACTCGGAAGAGGTGAACTGCATATAGGCGGCGGGAACGTACTCGCAATGCAACAGGTCGCTGCTGAAAGGATGATAATAGTAGCTCAACCCTGTGCTGTCGTACATGTAAAAATCATGGTAGATATTGTTCTGACGATACGAGAATTTCGCGCCTGTCTCCCACGTGCCGTACTTCCGCATGATGCGCCAGTCGTTCTGCAAGGAGGCGAGGAAGGGACTGCCACCCGACACCGACCTGCTGACGGAGTCGCCCTCCAAAAAGTAGTACGACGGGCGGTGCCCCCAAATCTTGGAGACATTCGCCTTGATGGAAAAAGCGAGTCGCTGAGGAGTGATAGTGTGCCGATAAGAGATAGTGCCGTCGATGTTCTCACGGTTCCAGGTCACGTCGCTGCGGCGGTTTTCGTGTGCCAAAATGCCGCCGTAAAACCAGTCGTTGGCGAGGTTCTGCACGGTGTTCAGCCGGGGCAAAATCAGCCGCACATCGGCACTGAACTCGTTGCGCATGTCGGGCTTGACGGTAATGCCGAGGGAGATGTTGTTGTTGAAAGTCGTCCGCAGGGCGTGAATCTGCTGGCTGAGGCTGTCGCCGCTTTCGCGGTAATAGCGGTAGAGCCACCCGTTGTTGACCTCATCCTCATACTTCACTTGGTAGGAAAAGCGGAGGGAAAATTTCTGTTTTTTTTGTTTTATATCCCATGTAAACCACCACCAGCTTGTAAGATTCCGCTGAACGGGAAACTTCCAGCTTAAATTGGCCGTTCTCTCCCGCCAATGTTCCTGTGACGATGCTGTCGTGTTGCTGTACATAAACAGAGGCGTAGGGCAATGCGAGGTCAGCCGCGCCCATCACGGTGCCCGATACTTTGCAATGGTTCTGCTGCGCCGAAAGAGGCAGAAAACTCATTGCGGAAAGCAGAGCAAGTAACAAAATGACGGTTTTTCTCACAAGGGTTCTTGATAATGCGGCAAAGATACACATGTAAGGCAATATTATTGCCGTGAATTAGTGTTTTCACGAAGCATCCACAAGCGGAAAACTGGGTCGACGATAGTTACCTTGCGATCAGCTTTCTCTATTAGTTCAATTCCGCTATTTTTTCATAAACAGGCAGTAGGCTACGGTACCGGGCAAGGGACTTGTCAGTGTGTGGCAATTTTGTTCTCATAATAGCGGATGTTTTCAGCCATAAACGATGCCACCTTTTCAGGATCCATGCCTGTTACATCAAAAACGAAGTTGTAGTGGCGGGCATCGTAGCGCGAAGACTCGGCAACGGTCTGCACGAAGTTGTCTCTCGCCAGGTCAACGCTATCCACCACGTTGGCGGCTTCTTCTGCGCTGAGGTTCTGCTTTCTTGCGATACGTGCAATGCGAGCCTCTCGTTTGGCCCTGATAAGAAAGTGCACTGCGTTCGGTTCATTGCGGAAAATATGAAATCCTGCACGGCCCACGATGATGCAACTCTCTTTTTCGGCCAAGTCACGCAGAAACCGTTCTTCAGCGTAAAAGATACTCTTTGGCGTGGGTTCGGTGTTTGTACCGAGTATGTATCCGGCGGCGCCGAACTGCTGATAGAAAGTGCAGAACTCGCTCCACCAGTTCGTCTTCTGTGCCTTGATGCGGTCCATTTCTTCAAGGGTGATGCCAAAATGCTTAGCCACAGCCTCAAGCACAGCGCGACCATAGACCTTAAAACCCAGTTTCTCTCCCAATAGGCGTGCAATCTCGCCGCCGCCTGAACCGCATTCGCGGTTGATAGTAATGATAATCTTGCTCATGTTGTTCTGTTTTTTTTGTAAAAATAATAAATCAAATGCGTAGTTTTTTTTATAAGGGGCACAAATAGTCGATTTTTTACAAATTATATGATTAGCTTCACACGGAAACCCAACTTAGTGGGTTCTTCCAGTAACTGTCGGCACAGTCTGGCCAATTCGCTGCGCTGCGCGTCGCTCAGGGGCGTCGTTTCCATCTTTTCCACCATGAAGTCCAAGGCGGTGACGCCCTACTCTTCGCTGTGTGTGAGACGGCCGGTGATGGGGCGGTAGGCGGCCATCACGTCGTCGAGCATCTTGTCCGTCAGCTGTAGTGCTGTTTCCTGCTTCTCGGTGATACCATATTTGTAGCAGAAAGCATTGATGGTTGAATGCATGCCCAGGAAGTCGAAGTCGGGGCCGTTGATCCGGAACACCTCATTGCGGATGCGCTGCACGAAAGCCTTGGTGGCACTGTGGACAGGATTCTCGAAAATTTGTTGGGGCGAGCCGTCCTCGTGGATATATCCGTTGTACATGAAAAAGATGCGTGTGCTCACATCGTGTGCGAACTTCATCTCGTGGGTGACGATGAGCATGGTCATTCCCTCGTTGGCCAACTGGCGGATAACGCTGAGCACTTCGCCCACCATCGTGGGGTCGAGGGCTGACGTGGGCTCGTCGAAGAGGATGACTTCCGGCTTCATGGCCAGAGTGCGGGCAATAGCCACACGTTGCTTTTGGCCTCCGGAGAGGTTCGAAGGATAAACATCGGCCTTTTCGACCAGTCCTACTTTGCGCAGAAGGGCCAGCCCTTCCTCGCGTGCCTTTTCCGGATCTTCATGGCGTAACTGACAGGGGGCAAGCATAACGTTTTCCAGTACGGTCTTATGTCCGAAGAGATTGAAGTTCTGGAACACCATGCCCATCTTCTGGCGCATCAAATGGACGGGGTAGCCCTTGGTGAGGATATCCTCTCCATCAACGAAGATGCTGCCTCCAGTGGGTTGTTCCAACAGGTTCAGACATCGCAACAAAGTACTCTTGCCTGTGCCTGAGGGACCAATGATTGAGATAACCTCACCGCGATGCACATCGGTGTTAATGTCTTTCAGTACCTCCAGATTCTCAAAACTTTTCTTCAGATGGGAGATGCGGATGATGGGTGCATCGGAGAGTTGAGTGTTAGGAGTTGAGCGTTCAAGCTTGCTGCGTTTGTGATGAATGATAAGCCATGCACCGCCACCCATTAGGATGAGAAGGATGGCCGCAGCCCACGGCCAATGGTGCGTGTCATTCCCTGTAGTGGAGGGTTGTGAAGGATTGGTGAGTATTTCGGCTTCCCCTTTGCGTGTGATAAGCACGATGTGTGATTCGAAATAGCCGTCGGAGAAGAGTACCTGCTTTTGCCGTTCCTCGGTAATGCTGATGGCGCCCATGGCCATGTCGGCTTTGCCTGTCTGCACAGCGGGAATCTGCGAGGCAAAGTCCATTACGAGGAACTCCAGCTTCCAGTTGCGTCTATTGGCCCATTCGGTCAGAATATCTATTTCAATGCCTGAAGGTTTCCCACAAGTGATGAAATTGAACGGGGGCATGGCAGGAAAGGTGGCTATGCGCAGTGTGCGACCTGTTCCGCGCTGCTGAGGTATGGCTATTGCCGATGGGTCGTCAGTTTCGATCCAGCGGTTGAGAATTTCTTGGTAGGTACCGTCGCTACGAATGTCTGTCAGGAAGCGGTTGAAATCCTGCTGCAGCGCTGTGTTGTCCGGGCGGAAACAGGCACCTATGGGGATGGATGGCAGCCCGGCGCCCACTGAATCCACCTTGGCAACCATCTCTGGGCTGAACGTGAGCGTCAGGCTTTCGCTACCCGCCACATCCACCTTGCCGCTCTCCAGGGCAACCAGCATGTCGGCATAACTTGCCACGCGATGAATATCGGCACCCGGTGCATTTTCAGTGACGGCAATATCCTGAATGCTGCCGATAACTACGCCGACACGCTTCCCATTCAATGCCTGGAATATGGTAGAAACGTCCGATTTAGTGTCAACGGCAGCCACAGTTGCGGGGCCAGACAGCATTGACGGAACGTAGCACACCGTAGCGCCGATTGCCAGTGCCACAGCCGCCACAATGGCTTTCATGCGCTTGCGCTGTACCAGCGAGGTCAGCAGCAGCCCGATGAGCCACGCCATGAGGAAATAAATGATGGCCGTCACGATAATGGGGAAGAAGGCATCGAAGGTGCGCGAGCGGATAAGATCGGAGGCTCTGGTCATGTCGGCCACTGCGATGTAGCCCACGATGCTCGTGCCTTTTAGCAGACTGATCACTTCGCCCTGATAGACGGGCATCACTGATTTGATCACCTGCGGCAGCACAATTCTGAAAAATGTCTGCCGACGCGTGTAACCTAAGGCAAGGCCAGCTTCTGTCTGTCCGCGGTCGATACCCTGAATGGCGGTGCGTAGCATCTCGCTGACGTAGGCCGCCATATTCATGGCGAAGGTGATGATGGCCACCATGATGCCTGTGGCTTTCATCGGCGCCAACACCACATAGTACATCAGCATGAGCAACACCAGTACGGGGGTGCCGCGCATGATGTCGATATACACCTTGGCTGTGCGTTGCATCCATGGTTTGCGGCTCATGCGCATCCAGCATACAAAACCTCCCAGCAAGGTGCCCAGCACCGCGGCGCAGAAGGTGATGAGGAGTGTCACCTGCAAACCGTCGAGAATCATGCTGTAGCGGTCCTCGACTATCAGGTTGTTGTTGAAACTCTTGGACACACTATCCATTATGTTGGAACAGCCTGTCAGCATAAAACAGCCGCAGATGGTGGCGGCGGCGAGCAACCAAAATTGTTTCTTCATTGTTGTTTGTTTTCTAACGTCGTTCTCATTTTATTAAAAGTCCTTATACGTTCCAACATGGCGGCAGCCCATGCGGTATTACCGGGCAGCTGGTAGCGCACGTTACCTGTGGCAGACGGGGTAAAGATGGTGTAGGCCTGCGGCGTAATGCTGATGGTGCCGCGTTCGCTAAGGGAGAAGAGCGCATCACCCTCCACGGCCTGAATGACACACATGGGGTCCCACATCCTCTGTCCCGTATTGCAATCGCAAGTCATATACACCTGCTTGATGGGGTGGCGGTCGGTCCACGAAACGTCGGCGATGACCTGTTCGGGTGTGTATTCCACGGCTTGTCCCACCTCCATAGGCGAAAGAACCATGTCCACTTCCTTCGGCCATAGCTCGAAGAAGGTTTGCGCGAATGTGATGCCCTGGGCAAAGTTGAAGTCGGGCTCTTCGGCATTACCGAAGACCCCACCCTGCAAATAGATGCACTTCACTTTCTGCCGTACCAGTTCCACACCACTCAGGGCGGAGTATTCATCTGCTCCCGACTGTAGCAACTGTGCCAGACTGGTGACGAAGCCTGTCGTCACGATGCTCACCGAGTGGTCGGGCTGCTGAGAAAGCAGACGACGATAGAGTTTATAGCCGTCAGGGCGCATCCCGGGTTGGTTGATCGTGCGCGGGAACATCGGGGTGATACTATCTTCTTCGGTCATATAGGCCACATGTGCATAGTCTATCCACACCCTCGGATTCTTGATGCCATCCTGCACCAGTCCGATAGGAACATCCCTATGACCAAAATACGTGTTCATTACATCGGCAAAATCAGCATTCGCTTCGCCCTCGCGGTCCACCACCACACCCAGCAACCGGCACAACCGCTGTTCATCATAGCGGTAGAGCATCTCAATTGCAAAGAGGTCGTCTGTCGATGAACCGATGTCAGTGTCGAAAATGACAATTGGCACCCCCGTGTACGCATTGTCCTGTGTATCAGAATCGTCCTCTTTCGTGCACGAGGTCAGCACCATATTACCGCAAATGAGGATGGCGGCAAGCACCCATTTCATCAATCTACTCATTATTTCAATTCTCCTTATTATATTCTACCGTTGGCCCCGCCTGTGACAAAAACAGGCTTCTTCATAATCGAATGGTATTGTCTTTAAGCTAATTGCCGGTGCAAAAGTACGATTATTTTCCATTCATATCTTTCATGAAAAAAACAAAACATTTGTAATTCTTTCAATCCAGGCAAAACAAAACCACCGTAAAGGTCCAATTTCCTAAATTCTTCAGTATGATGAGAAGTATGGCGACGGAGCGCTTACCGTTCTGTGCCAAACAGAAAACGGCGGAAGAGGGTCTCGGCAGCTTCGGAGCCGAGCATCTGGCGGATGGTGTTGATGGCGGGGCCGCCGTTGCTGATGAGCCCTTCGACGTATTCGCGGTTGCGGGCGGTTTTGGCAACGGGGTCTATCGTGCAGGCGGTAGCGAAGAGGTCGGTGTATGCCGTCGTCATCTCCTCGGCCAACGACGATAGTCTGGAGGCCGGTCCCACCTTGCAGGTACTGGGCGAAAGTCTCAGCGTGTCGTACCAGTTGGGCTTCATGCTCTTCTCCTTCAGGTCACGATACGACTCTTTTACCGACTGTAGGGGAGAGAGGTCGGCAGGTGCCACTTGCGTGTCGTAAACCTCCACCAGCAAGGTCCGCTTGCCGATGGCGTTAATGAGGTCATACGAGAACAGCGGCAGATCCTTGGAGTAGGGCGTGCAGATAATGGTTTCCATCTTCATCAAACCCAAGAAAGCCCGCATCATAAGATGCGATACTCAGGCGCAACCCGCCCAGTCGAAGGACTGCAACTGAAATTTCATCCCCTTGCCGGAGAAGGTCTGCCACGGAGTTACATCTTTTGCGATGAGGGTGCCCCTGTCAGAAAAAATACTAAGCACGGAGCCATTCATAACGTGCGACGGAATAGATGGGTAAAAAGGGTATCAATATGGGAGTCTTCTTGGCGTATGCCTGATATTCAGGGTCGTTGCCGTAAATTTCGGTTTGCCGTAGTTCAAGACGGCGGGCACCGCTGAACATCACATAGACGATGCCGAGGTAGCCGATGCCCACAATTATCCACTGCCACCACACGAGGCCGGCACCGATGGCGCTGAGCAGCGCGCCCGTCCAGATGACCACCTCGCCGAGGTAGTTGGGACAACGCACCATACGGTAGAGGCCCGTATCGACAAAGCGTTTGGGATTGCGCTTCTTTGCAGCGGACTTTTGCGCATCGCTGATGGCTTCGAGTCCAATGCCGCACAGCATCACGGCGGCGCCAATCCACGCCCAGAGTTCAGAGCCCTGCGAGCCATTGGCCAGCCGGAATGCCACGGGACTCACCTGTGTCACATACAGGATTGCGCAGAAGAGCCATACGGCGATGACCACGCCCACGGGTTTCTTTTTCTGTAGCGAGGGGTCGTAGAGGATCTTGCGGTAGGCGGCAGCCTTGCGCTCACGCACAAAGAGGTAGGTGCCCAACCTTATGCCAAAGATGAACAGCATGGCAAGAAGCGCCACGGTGGAGAGAGTGAGGTCGGCGTGGTACATTACGCCCATCGTCACCGCTAATGCCGCCACGCCGTAGCCGTAGCCGAGACTGAAAAAATAGATGAAATACTTCCAGCCCACAGCCGACACCGCGAGCGAAACCATTAAGAGAATCAGCAAATCAATCATAATGTTTTGGTTAAGAATTGGATTGCAAAGATACGCATTATTTTGGAATACAGGTAAAATAAAAAAAGCCGCAGAAGGCCCCAAAAACCCTTGCGGCGGTTGTCATTTACATTTTGTGGAACGGTGCTATTTTGCCGGTTCCCACTTGCAGCGTACTGGCGATACAATAGCACCTTCCTTCTTCAGTTCTGCAAAGGCTTTATCAACTTCCTTGCGGTCGATGCCGGTGATTTCAGCGACTTTACCCGCATTGACAGGCTCGCCGATTTCACGCATAGCTTTTAATACTTGTTCTTTTGCTTCCATTTTTCAGTTGTTTATTGGTACTTAGGTAAATTGGTATAATATGTCATTTTAAGTTAGCCATATTGTCTTCTATCGCTTCTCTAAACATCAGTTCACATTGGCGGACACTATCGTGGATATTGTATCGTTTGGCAAATTCGGCATACTCCTTTTCCATGCGAACTTTCTCCTCCGGGTGGTCGAGCCACCAGTCGATGGCTCGGGCGAGATCTTTAGGCCGTCCTGGGGCAAAGAGAGAACGTCCATCCAATGCAAATTGGGGTGTGGCACTGACTTCCGAGTTGGCTATGACAGGCACTAAGCCGGTGGCAAACGCCTCGATGCAACTGATGGCCTCACTTTCCATGTCGGAGGCGTGGACGTAGAGATCGGTTTGTGCCAGCAGATGAATGAGTTCCTGCTTATTCAAAAACACGAACTGCGGCTGATTTGCCAAGGATTTTCCTCGTTTGACATACTCATCATGCAACGGACCTTTGCCGGCAAACACCAACTGTATGCGGTCGGCATATTTTGAAAGCGGCACCGCGTCAATAATCACGTCCTGTCGTTTCTCCCTTGAGAGCCTACCCACCATTACAATCAAAATCTTCCCTTGGTACTGAGGGTCTTTGGGACATTTTGTATAAACGAAATCGGGATCAATCCCGTTGCTGATGACATGAATCTTGGCCTTGTATCCGTGCTTCACTAGTTCATCAGCCATGAACTGCGATGGCACATGGATATGCGTAAAACGATGATACAGAACATTGTTGAAGACATCGTAAAAACCACCGTTCACCCAATCCACCTTGCCCAATCCGACAGATGAAGTCATATTCTCCGGCTGAATATGGAAAGCAGCCGTGGAAGGTTTGTGCTTTTGGTCAGCGATAAGTTTAGTGGCGACTTCAAGCACAAAAGGCATCATGCAGTGGACGACATCCGCCCATTCTACAGCCTCTCGAATAATGTCTGTATCCACCTTTGAAAACTGGAAGCCATGGGAATGTATAAGGTCGTTGAATAACGGAATCTTAAACTCCTTGAGCACAAACTTGTCGGGAGCAGGGTCGCCAGTGGTGAGTACCTTCACCTCATGACCATGTTCACGCAGAACCGAAGCGAAACGTTGAGCAGAAATGCTGGTACCGTTATTGTTGGTGTCATAGGTGTCAATAACTAAAAGGATTTTCATAAAAAGCGATTCAAAAAAGAGTGCAATGGTTTATGGTACACGACACGATGGCTTGGAACCTAGGAACAAGCCCCTCGATGGCTTTAGAGCATGGTCGAAGGGCCGTATCTTGTCCCTCCGTCTCGTGTCTTTTAAATTTGTTTCATCAGCCAGTTCTGTGCGCCAATCTTCTCAATCATCTCGAGGGCGCCTTGGCTCCAGTAGAGGTCTTCTTCCTCGTCGGCCAGATAGGCCTTCAGAATGTCGAAGGTGAGATAGTCCTCACATACCGAACCCATGCACTTACGCAGCAACTCCACGCCCGGCTCCTGAATCTTCAGGTCCTCCTTGATGTACTCCACGGGGTCGTAGCACAGTGCGCGAGCCTCGTGCTTCTCAACCTTCACTTCGCCGCCGAGGTCGAGGATGCGGTCGATGAACTTCTCCACCCATTCCATCTCCTCCGTGTAGTGGCCGATGTACTTCTCGCCCAGCTTCGTAAAGCCCTGAGCCTTGAAAATCTGTCCCTGTACTTTGTGTACGAATGCGCCTTCTGAGAGGCCTGTTACGAAGAACTGCAATGCTTCGATTGATTTCTGTTTGTCCATAATATGAATTTTTTTAGTGAATAATAATGTTATTTGTTATCTGGGTGCAAAGTCAGTGCAAACCGAATGCAGAAAGCTTGCTTTATGCTGAGGTGCAGCCTGACTTCGCAGTGTGATTTCAATCACGCTGCAAAATTACACATCATCATTCATACAATTGCAAACCCAAACGAAACAAAAACCGACCGAAACGAAACAAATCAAAAATTATTCGTATTTTTGCGCAGAAAATATGTGCGTCTATGTACAGTCTGAAGGAGTTTTGGCAACTAAGAAACCTGCCCGTGCCCGAAGGGGAGTGGGACGGAAACATCATTTGCATAGAGACAAATGTGGAGTGGACCTTCGGCGCTAACGAGACGCACGGTTTCTTGTCGTGCTACACCTTTACGATTGTCACGCGGGGCTGGGTTACCCTATTATATAATAACTGCGAACTGACGCTGTACGAGGGCGACCTCTATACCTATTCGCCCGGTTTCGAGGTAACCGTGCTCTCGTCTTCCAGCGACTACAGCGGCATCTGTCTGTTGGGCGACGAGCACTTCACACTCAGTCTGCCCACAGTGCGTGACGCCATCCGCACGGCCTACTTCTCGGTGGTGGAACTCACCTCGCCCGTGCTGCCGCTGAAAACCGACGATTTTCGCCGCCTGCGTGAACTGATGCAGATGATGATTCACTACCAGCAGAGGGGGCTTCCATTGGCCAACGACAGCCTGCGCATGCTCTATAACCTCTTCCTCACCGACCTCTCCACCATCCAGCAGCAAAGCATCCGCGAGCACCGATTCCCCAAGCGTGTCGAGGAAATCTTCCTCGGATTCCTTGGCCTGCTGCCCCAAAACTTCGAAGAGCACCACGACATCGGCTTCTACGCTTCCGAGCTGTGTATCACCGCCACGTATCTTTCGCGCATTGTCCGCCAGGTGTCGGGCGGCCGTACCGTTATGGACTACATCAACCAGTTGCTGCTGATGGAGGCCACATTCCTTTTGCGCCAGACCTCGCTCAGCATCGCCCAGATCGCCGACCGTCTCCACTTCGCCGAAACCACCACCTTCGCCCGCTTCTTCCAGCGGATGAAAGGGATGAATCCGAGGGAGTTCAGGAAAGGAGGGTGATTTTATTTCTTATCCATCATTCGTGAATAGATGCGTGCAACAATCGCGCCACTGATGTTGTGCCATACGCTAAATACTGCTCCAGGAATGGTGGCTAAGGGGAAAGAAGCAAAATGCATGACAGCCAGTGAGGTAGCCAACCCTGAGTTCTGCATACCGACCTCTATGCTGAGCGCCACGCGCTTGGGCTGTTGCAGACGCAACAAACGGCCGACAAGATATCCTATGCCCAGACCAAGCAGGTTGTGAATCATCACTATGTGCACTACGAGCCAACCAGCTGTCATCAGCCGGTCGGCATTGTGCGCCACAACGATGCCTACTGTCAGTGCTATCGCGATGGACGAAAACGCAGGCAGGTAAGGTGTGACGCGATGTGTCATCTTGGGGATGTAGCGTTGGCAGAGCAGTCCACCCACGATGGGCAAGATAACCACACACACGATGCTGAGCAACATCCCTGTCGTATCCACATTGACCATTGTACCGGCTAACAGCCAGACGAGAAGCGGTGTCAATAGCGGTGCTAGCAAGGTGGATGCAGCGGTCATACCCACAGAAAGAGCAAGATCACCTTTGGCTAAATAGGTAATCACATTCGATGCTGTTCCGCCCGGACAGCAGCCGACAAGAATGACACCTATCGCCAGCTCTTGCGGAAGCGAGAAAGCCCGAGTCAAAGTCCATGCCAGCAGCGGCATGACGATGAACTGTGTGAGACAACCAATGAGGATATCTTTCGGACGACTCAGCACAATTTTGAAATCCTTCCCCGTAAGCGTCAATCCCATGCCGAACATGATGATGCCGAGCATAGGATTGATTACCCATGTGCTAATCCATGCGAGCGATGTGGGCACTATGATGCTCAATGCAGCTACTATCAGCACAATCGCCCCCATCCATTTGGCAATGTAATTACAGATTTGTTGCATAATGGTTATAAGAAGTCATATTTTTTCAATGTTCAACCAGCTTCATAATCCTCCCCGCCACTTCCTCAGGATGGTCAACCAGCAGTTGGCCGTGGTTCATGCCGTCGAAGACTTGGACGTGCGCCTCGGGACAAAGCGAGAGCAGGTGTTTCGCTTGGGATTTGGCTGCAAAGGCTTCCTTTGTGCCATACCAGAAATGAATGTCTTTCCCTGAAATACGCTCTAATTTGTTGGTATAAACAGATTTATAACCATCCAAAACGGCTTGTCTGCCCCCAAAAGGATAGGTCTTTTTGCACTCGTCTAACAGCACGTCAAAATAATGGGAATGGAACACCCATCTCCAAAACTTCGTCCAACGGTAGCAGGTCCACACGTTGAATGCCTGATAGTGGCGCAGCGGTCCGACCAACCAGCGTGGCAAGGGCAACAAGGGTGCCGCATCGAGGATGGCGTGGTCAATGGTGATCTCCTCGCGCTCCAGCACACGCGACAGTATCTTCCCGCCCAACGACAGTCCGTATGCGCAATCCAAATGGCCGTCGTGGTGTTGCTGCACATACGCAATCACTTGGGCGGCTTGGTCATCAACGGAGGTGAAGCGTGTTGGTTTGCCCAAAGTGAAACCATCTACTTCCACCGCGATGATTTGGAAACGCTCTTCCAATAATCGCACGAGGGGCAGAAATATCTCGTAAGATACACCCAGTCCGGGAATGAGCAATAAGGTCGGGGCTTTTTCTTTGCCGAAAGTAATCCAGTTCATAGTGGTTGCAAAAGTACATTATTTTCCTCTATGCAAGAAACAAAAACCGCCGCAAAGGTCACTTATAGATTCAACCCCTGCGGCGATCAATATCTGTGTCATCTTATCCCATCACTTTCCTGAACACAAACATCTCATCATCCTCGCTCCAGTTGCCAACTTCTTCTTCAGGGATAGCGGGACCGTGGTGGTGTTTGTTCCAAAACTCCACGATGTGAAAGCCGCAACGGTTTACATAGAAGTGGATGTTGCGCTTCTCGAAATAGGGCGTGATGGTCTCCCACACTTTGATTTCGGGATGCATCGTCTCCACGGCCTTCCACGCTGTCTGACCAATACCCTTGCTGTGGGCTTTAGGATTGACAAATAGCAACTCCAGTTCGCCAAAAGCTTTCGTTTGGTCAATCCGCAGCACCACACCACCAACCTTCCCGCCATCCAGTAGGATGCAGTAGGATTCAGAATCCTCTCTGTCAATGGAGTTTTTGATGGTGGTGCGAGAGATGATTTCTCCGTCTTCTTCGTAATGGTCGTCTTGCATTCCAAACTCTCGAGTGGTACCGTATTTGAATGCCCATTGGTTGTCGCGGATGAATTGTTCGCGGTCGTCGGACTGCAAAGGGGCGAGGGTGATGTTGGGTTGATTAGTTTTCATTCTTTTTCCTCCTTTCTTTCAATGGGCTTGAACCGTTCCTGCACCTTCTGAAAGATGGTGAACAATGCAGGCACGGTGACGAGCAGTCCCAACGTGCCGAACAGCATTCCGCCCACCACACACACGCCGATGGTGCGGCTGCCGTTGGCACCCGCGCCCGTGGCAAACATCAGCGGTAGCATACCGAAAATCATGGTCAGCGAGGTCATCAGGATGGGGCGCAATCGCTCCTTCGCACTCCGCAATGCCGCCTTCACGATGGATAAACCTTTCTGTCGGCCTTGCGAGGCATACTCCGTAATCAGGATGGCGGTTTTGGCCAACAAACCGACCAACATAATAAGACCGATTTGCATATAAATGTTGTTCTCAACCCCGAACATTTTGGCAAACAGCAGACTGCCCGCCAAACCAAACGGCACCGACAGTAGTACCGCCAGCGGGATAAACAGACTTTCATAGAGTCCGACCATCACCAGATAAATAAACAATGCGCTGATAATGAAGATGATGGCGATACGGTTTCCGGTACGGCTCTCCTCGCGGGTGATGCCGCTGAACTCTACGCTGTAGCCCACGGGCAGCTCCTTTGCCGCCACCTCCTGTATAGCTTTGATGGCGCTGCCCGTGCTGCTGCCCTGTGCCACATTACCACTCACATCAATGCAACGGAACATATTGTGACTGCTCAGCGTCTGCGGCATATACTCTTTAGTGAGTGTAATAAACTGACTGATAGGTAACATATTACCATCTTCCGAACGCACGAAAAGCTGGTCAAGCGACTCGGGACGGATGCGATCATTGGGACGCAGCTGCGCGGTTACCTGATACACCTTTCCGTATTTGTTGAAGTTGGAAATGTAGTCTCCGCCGAGATAGGAACCCAACTCGTTGAGAACCGTAGAGGGCGAAACGCCCGCTTTCTTGCAGCGCGAAACATCCACGTCCACCCGATATTGCGGGTAGTTGACATCGTAGTTGGAATAGATATCACCAATTTCAGGGCGTTCTTGTAATTTCTCCACAAAATGGTCGGTGATTTCTTTCAAAGTTTTGACATCCATGCCGTTGCGGTCTTGCACCGAGAACTCGAAACCGCCGCCTCCACCATAACCCTCAATCATCCCCGGCTCCATCGCGAACGATTCGGCCTCGCGCTCTTGCGCCAATATCTCGTTAATCTGCTCCATCACACCTGCCGAAGAGTTCTCGTAACCCTTGCGCTGTTTCCATGGTTTGAGCTGCACAAAGACTTCCGCGCCGTTGCTGCCCGCGCCAACACCCACCACACCGCCAACCGACTCCACGGCCGGCAGTTTCTGAATCTGGTCGCTCACGCGATTCATCACCGCACGGGTCTTCTCCATCGTGTAACCCGACGGGGTATTGATCTCCACGAAAAGAGTACCCATATCCTCCGAGGGCACGAATCCCGTCGGCACCACCTTGAACAACACCACCATCAACACAATGGCGACAACAATACCGGTAGCAGCCACCCATTTGCGACGGAGGAACCAACGGACCATGTCGGTGTAATGTTTTAGCAGGGTGTTGAAGGTCGTGGTGTAAACGGTTTTTATGTGCGATTGTAGAGACGCACGGCCGTGCGTCTCTACGGGTGCCGGTTTCAAAATCAACGCACACAACGCCGGTGCCAACGTCAAGGCATTCAGGAACGAAATGCCCACCGCCACCGCCATCGTCAGACCGAATTGTTTGAAGAAGATGCCCGTGGTGCCGCCCATAAACGACACAGGGATGAAGATGACCATAAACACCAAGGTCGTAGTGAACAGCGTGACGGAAAGACCGTTCATAGCCTCCTCCGTGGCTTTACGGGCGGAGGTTGTAGAGACGCGCCATGGCACGTCTCTACTTTGCCTCGCTTTTACCGCTTCCACCACCACAATAGAGTCGTCCACCACCGTACCAATAACAAGTACCAACGCGAAGAGTGTCAGCAGGTTGACAGAGAATCCCGCCACCTTCATAAAGGCGAAAGTGCCGATGAGCGAGACCACGATACCGATGGCAGGAATCAGCGTGGCGCGGAAATCTTGGAGGAAGAAGAAGACAACCACCAGCACCAGCAGGATGGCGATGATGAGCGTCACCACCACCTCGCGGATAGAGGCGAAAAGGAAGTCGTTGGTGTTGTCGAAGGTGACAATTTTGATGTCCTTGGGCAGCGATTGCTCCACCTCGCGGATGAGTTTGTCGATTTCGAGGTTGATCTTGGTGGCGTTGGAGCCGGCCACCTGATGCACCGCACCCATCACGCCTGGATGCCCGTTGATGCGGTTGGTGAAGGCATAGTCGGACTGCCCCAACTCAATGTCGGCCACATCTTTCAGCCGCAGTTCTTCGCCGGTGGGCAGCGAGGCGATGACCAAATTTTCGAACTCGGATATTTCGGTTTTTCGCCCAGTATAGCGTAAGGAATACTGGAATACGTTGTCGGAGTTCTCGCCCAGTGCCCCCACCGAAACTTCTATGTTCTGCTCCGCTAACACTGCGCTGATGTCGCTTGGCATCAGCGAGTGACGCGCCATCACGTCGGGTTTGAGCCAGATGCGCAGGGCGTATTGCGCGCCCCACACCTCCACCTTACCCACACCGTTGATGCGCAAGATGGCGGGGCGCAGGTTGTTGTAGAAATAGTTGCTGAGGAAGTTCTCGTCGTAGGTGCCGCCGGGACTCTCCAAAGCGATGATGCGGAGTTGTCCGGGCTGCTGTTTCTCGGTGGAGACACCGATTTGTAGCACCTCGGCAGGCAACTGTCCCTGCGCCTGAATCACGCGGTTCTGCACGTTTACCGCCGCCATATCGGCATTGGAACCCTGCTCGAAAAACACCGTCACGCTGCCGCTTCCGTTGCTCGCCGACGACTTCATATAAGTCATCCCCTCCACGCCGTTGATGGCCTCCTCCAATGGTGTCACCACGCTCTTCTGTACGGTCTCCGCGCTTGCGCCAGGGTAGGATGCCCACACGTTGATGGCGGGCGGCGCGATGTCGGGATATTTCTCCACCGGCAGCGACAGCAACGAAATCACCCCCAAAAGCACGATGAACACGCTGATAACGATGGAGAGTAAAGGTCTGGATATAAAGGTCTTGACGGTCATAATCACTATTCTTTATGGAAGAGCAAAAATAGCAAGTAAGACCGAGAGTATGGTGTATAAAAGTGAACTAATATTGTAGGTTTTCGGAACTAATCAGTGCTCTAATAACGCCTCTATCGGCACGGTGCTATCCATCAGCCCGATGCGGGTGTCGGAGGCGTGGCGGTTGACGCCGGTGTAGGCTAAGGAAGCGTCCTCATAGCGGCGGAATTTCAGGATGGCGTCGTTCATCTGGGCGCGGTTGAAGACGCCAACGCGCAACAGCAGGTCGAAGTCGTCGATGGTTAAGCCTGTAACGCGCTCAAACAGCGAAGGCTCCAGCTTACGGATGACATCCTCAAGGCTCTCTTCCCTATAGTCGGTGAGATACATGAAGATGGGAATTCGCGTGGCGAACTTCATCAGTTTCTCCTGCACCTCGCGCCGTTTGGAACGGTATTCCTTCTCCTCCTGCGTCAGTTCCTTTTTCTTCTTGCTGTCGCCGCCTTCGCCGGCCTCGCGTTTCAGTTTCTTTATCTTATCTGCACGATTGACGATGTTCTCGATGATGTCACTGCCCAAAGCACGGAAGCCCTCAATCTTCATAATGGCAGCCATAGCTTCGGGATTGTTCAGCACTCGTTGCAAAGTAGCGTTATCCACATTGACCAGTTGCGCGCTGTTCCACCGGCGGGCCAGTAGTGTGCCGCTGGTGCCATTATCCACAAAATCGAGGATTTCGGTGGCATCCACCCGCTTCATCGAGCTGCCGTCGAATTGCAGGATGGGCAGGAAGTTGATGAACTCATCCACCTTGTCGGTGATGCGGCGGTTGCTATCCACATCCAACTGGTTGGCGTAGGTCACCACCTCGCGCAAAGCACGGTTGGGCGCGAAATCGAAGACATAGCAGGTGGGCTTGAGAATGGTCCGTTTCGTGGGGTCTTCCTCGTCGGTGGCCGTCCACGGACTTTGCACCCGGAAAGCCGTCTGGAAGTAGGTCTCGGGGCTGGAGCAGTTGCGCAGCATCAGCAACCCGCCTAATGGTCGAAGGGTGACGCCCGTGGTCAATTTGCCGCAAGTCAGCGTGATGGTGCGGGTCTTCAGCGGGTTGTCGCCCATGGCCTCGCGCACCGGACCGAGGGCGTCCACGCCGATTCCTGCTTTCGTGCCGCTGCAGTTGATGATGGTGTAGTTCTGGTAGAAACCATTGGCGGGACGATGCAATAGCGCTTCCATCGCGTCGCACGAGGCCACGTTGGGCAGGAACCACATCGTGTGGGCACAAAGGTCGAGCAGACGGGTGTCCTCGAAAGGCAGTGCCGGACGCACATTGAGCGGCGAGCTGCCGTCGCCGAAGATGGGAGCCTTGCCACGGATAATGTCGAGCCACTTCTGCACGGCCTTTTCGTGGACGAAAGTCTTGCCCTCGGCACGGAAAAACTCGTTGAGATCGAAGCCGTCCATGTCCCATTGCTCGATCATCGCCCCGAGGTCTTGCGGCATCTGGTAGGTCATCATCACCATGGTGGGCATCTCCAAGTAAGGACCACCGACGGATTCTTTCCGTGCCTGCTCGTCTTGATAGGTCCAGTTGAAGATCTGACTTTCCATGAACTCGCCCGTAGCGAGAGCGCGAAAAGGGGTGCCGCTGAGGTAGAGGTAATGCTTGCCCGTGATGGGCACATCGCTGTCATCCCAGGCGCGCCCGCTCTCCACATCGATGCCGCTCTCGCTCATCACCGCGTCCTCTTCCGCCTGCCGTTTCTTGGCATCGGCATCCCCGAGGTCGAGCAGACTCTTGGCGTTGTCGTTCCAAGCCCCGAAATGGTATTCGTCCAACACAATCAGATCCCAGTGGATGCTGTGTACCCACTCGTTTTTCGTTTTGATGTTGCCGTAACGGTCCCTGCCGAGATAGTCCTGGAAAGAGCCGAATACCACTAGAGGCTTTGGCGATGATAGCGACGGGAAACGTTCTTCTATGCGACTGCTGTAGTACCGCCAGCCTTCAAAGTCGCGGTGCCGCAGCAGGTCGTCGCGCCACGAGTCTTCCACGGCGGGCTTGAAAGTGAGCACCAACACACGTTTGGCCCCCATGCGTTTGGCAAGCTGGTAGGTGGCGAAGGTCTTGCCGAAGCGCATCTTGGCGTTCCACAGGTAGTGGCTGGGACGATTGGGCTCCTCTTCGTCCATCCTGGCAAAGTAGTCGGCGGTCTGCTTCACCGCCTGCGCCTGCTCATCGCGCATCTCGTAGTCGAGGTCGCGCACTGTCTTGATATCCGTATCGCGGTGACGCACGGCCACGTATGCCGCCTGTGCCTCGCGCAAGGAACAACGGCACCATTCACCGATGAGTTCCTTGCCCATGCGGCGCAAGCACTCGTGCAGGTCGTGGTCGCTGAAGCTCTCGCCGCTTCCGTCAGCGTAAAAGGCGTTGTCGTGCCACAGAAGGTGATAGGTCTTGTACGGCTCGGTGATGGGATGCTGCTCATCAATGCGTTCCCGAACATCTGCGCGGCTCGTTTGCCCGATCTTGATCCAGCCCGGGAAGGCGATGTCGTCGTACATGTAGATTTGCGGGACTGTGCGCTGATTGTTGGGGAGTATCTGGTCTATCGTCTGCATAATTTTGTCTCTTTGGTTATTCCATCGGGCGAATCATGCTCTCGATAAAGGCAATCTCGTCCTCGTCCAATCCGTACTTCTTGTACAGCATTTCGTCTGTCCACGGGTGGGAGAAGTCTTGGAGGGGGACGAGAGAATATACTTTTTTATAAGCATTTTGGGTGTTCTTTAGAATACTAACTAAAAATCTGAAGAATTTGGTGCGTATGTAATCACACACATTCTCACTCTCATTTTTTGTTTCAAAGGGACCTATAAGCAGATAAGTCATGTTACAAAAAGTATTTGGTTCTGCAACAAAAGGCTTTGAAAGAACAGAATAAGGTGCTTTGCTACTTGCTGCCCCATTTGCTTTTGAGATAAAGACTTTCCATTTGTCCAAAGCATTTATATTAGTTGTAATATATTTTCTTTCTGCATACTTTACACCTTCTTTTTGCCAGTTAAATGAATAAATTATAGAACTGTTTCTTGTGTTTTTCGGACAGAAAATCTTGAACATATTCTCATGCCCATCTTCAAAGTAGTTTAACCCAAAAGGATCTCGTTGGCTTACAATTTCTGAAAATGCTAACTCCTTTTCTGATTGGACTTTTTTGATAATTGATATTGCTTCATTTTGCCTTATAAATGTTGTCATGTTTTTCTGAAGAAGCATTCTTCGAGAGTGTGTAAATTTATTGTTCTGATGAGTATATACGTCACATTCTCCCATTGAATCTCGAACCCAAAGAAAATAACAAACTCCACCAGTTAAAGCTATGCTAGGAAAACAATCGCTTGCTTCAAGATAATCGTGAAGAATCCGAATATGCTTGTCAGTTAGCATCTCATTCCTGAATGAGTCTAATCCAAATCCACCATTCATCCATCTTGATGGAATAATCATGCATAAATATCTTGGATTTAGTTTTTTAGAACAATCAACAAATTTATTATACAAAGGGATGGCTTGTGATTCTACACTACCTCCAGTACTCATCTGATACGGCGGATTTCCTATGATTACGTCGAATTGCATATCTTTCTTGAAAATTTCTTTGATTGATTTGTGAATAAACGGATAGGCGTAGGTTTCGCGGGTGTCGGCGCGGAGGTATTCGCCATGGCTGGCGCCGCAGTACACGCAGCGGCCTTGCTGGTTCCAAGTGTGGCGACAGCGATCGTACCGCAGGTTGCCTTGCGTGTCACGGAAAGCCGTACTGACACTGTACTTGCCGTTGGCCAGTTTGGTGCAGTAGAGGGTGCGGCGGCTCATCTCAGCGGTGAGGTCGGTGCAGGCGATGCCGAAGACCTGTTTGGCCATGATGTGGTCGATGCGCTGTTGCAAGTCGGGAATCTGCTCTTCCAGCCCTGCCAATAGCCGTTTGGCAACCTCACGCAGGAAGACACCGCTCTTGCTGCAAGGGTCAAGAAAACGTGTCTTGCTGGAACGGAACAACTCCTGCGGCAGCAGGTCGAGCATACGGTTGGCCAACTCGGGCGAGGTGAAGACCTCGTCGCTGCTCAGATTGGCCAAGCAATTGAGGATGTCGGGGCTATGCCCAACACTGCGCTCCTTCGTCGCTTGTATGGGGTTACTAAAATGTGCTCTCTCCGAGAGCCTCAAGGAATTATTCTCTCTATTCATACATCATATCGATAAAGTTGGGTGTAATGCAAGGGGGGATAGGTGCGCACAGGTTCGTCGAAACTTTGCACTTCGCCCTGCTCGTCGAAGAGGCTGTACTGGTGGTTTTTTGTGACAAGGAAATCAAATTGGAAGTCGCGCCGCGAGAACTGCATATTGCCCGCTATGGGTGTCCACTCGCAGAAAGTGATGGGCTTGTCTTCGGCAGTGCGATAGGTTAGTGCATCGCCGCAGACGATGTTTTTTCGGAGCATGTAGCGGAGGGAGAGGAGGCAGGGACTGTCCACAGGTAGCCTCTCCGAGGCTGGGTGTTGGGAGAGGACGTACTCTTCCAGTCTGGTGCGGCAGGCCTCGGCGTTGTCGGGAAGGATGTCGATGCCGTAGCAGGAGCCGACGGCGATGAGGCTCTGGAACTCCCATTCGGTTTGGGATTTGGTGTCTTGCAGAAGGGAGAGTTTGCGGCGGAGGATTTCGATGAGGAAGTTGCCGTCGCCGCAGGCGGGCTCGAGGAAGCGGCTGTCGAGCCGGAACGACTCGTCGCGCACGAGGTCGAGCATAGCGTTCACCTCGCGTGGATTGGTGAACACCTCGCCATGGTCAGCCACCCGCTGGCGGCTTTTGATTTGTTTAGGGTTTTCGTTACTTGGCATAAAAAATCGTGGAACTTTTCTTATGCCATCTTAGGTGTTCCACGACCTGCCAAGTATAAGTAAAGCCCACGATTTCTCGTGAGCGTTTACCGCTGTACTAACTTGGCTTGATTTGTGGAACTTCAAGATGGCTAGATGGAGCGAAAACGCTTTATAATATGTTATTTATCTTTTTATTCTTCTGATGTTTCGGTATATTATTCGTTAAAGATTATATTTGTGATTGATTGGGCGGCAAAGATAGGATTTTTTGAAGTAAAAAAACTTACGTATATAGTTATTCAATCAACACGTATCTATCAACTACTTTTTATTTTTTGTAGTTCACTCTCAAAATTTTGCAAAAACATATCGTAATTATTTGAAATATCAACTAAAAGATCATCTAAACTCATTGATGTTTCCGCATATCCAATCTGTAACTTTTTAATAATTGCTCCTGCTATATACAATGCTTTGCGAGCGTAAATATCTATCGTTGCTTTTGGATAAGTAGCATTGTGAACTATCATGTTTCTTAGAAAATATAACATTCGTATATCTTTCTCTAATTGTTGCTCTCTTTCATTAAATCCTTTTCTGCTTTTGTAAAATGAGCACAAATCATGGATTTCATTTTTCTTTATCTCGTCATTTAATGACTTTTCCAGTCTTGTTAAACCATTGATGAAAGCTGCTCGAGGTATTGTCTCTCCTTCTTTAACATCTAATCCAACAAGGGGAATGATGTTTTGAGGTATATCATAAAAATTGTCATTTACAAGACTGGTATGAAAAATATGGTAGTAGTCCAACCAGTCGTAGTAAAATAAGGATGTCATGATAATCGCTTTTGCGATTTTTGATATCAAATCAATTTTATTTGATTCATTTGCAGAAACTATTTTATTTGAATCCGTTGTTATTACAATTTTTTCCTTTGCATCGTCATCGATTGAACAGATTCCTTCAATGGCTATCCAAGAAAAAAGTAATTTGTCTTCACTATTGGTGGGTTTCCGTTCTTTTGCATACCAGTATCTTGCGGAGGAAAGAGCATTGAAAGTCTCATCGCAATTTGTGTTGGATGAAAACATTTTGTTTATTGTTTCCGACTTTGATATGATTTCAGATGGTTCTATTGACAATAGGTAATCACGTGTCTTTTTCGATTCTTCATCATGAAAAATATTTTCTGAAGGAAAACTTTTTGACATTACAGAGTTACCATCCTTCAGAACCAAGATGTATTCCTCGTTGTACGACAAGTCGATTGTTGGGTTGAAATATGTAGTTAAGAGTTCTAATAACTTTTGAAGCTTATCACATGCAATAGTAATAGCACTGGCGGGTACGCAATTTTCAACAGGAATGGCTGCTAAAATGCGTTTGTTTGCATCAGCATCTGTTTCTATCCAATTATTATCATCCTTGATATATTGCTTTACTAATGGGGAATAGAAGTTTATATTATCAAAGGTGTAATCTATTATTCCTTTAATCCCTTTCACTTCAATAATAATGGTGTAGTTGTCTCTTTCGTTATGAAAGAACTCCTTCATCCCACTTATTCTTTCCATAAGAGTTCTATTTTTTAAGCTTTTTTCAATTGCCGAATAATAGTCTTTTTCGGTGTCGAAACTTTCTCTTTTTAGCCCCATGTATTCTTTTGGTGCAACCAATATCATTCCTTCTTCATTACAGATGATTGGAGGAAGAAACTTTGGAAGGCTTCTCACAATCTCTAAACTGAAATTGTTCGCAACAAACTCTGAAACAAGTAATTCAGTGTATCGATTGATCTCTTGCTTTCTATCAAAAGATAACTCATCTGTATTTCTTATAGTATCGTTAAGGCATTCTATTAGATTATCAAAATATGTTCCTTCGTTCATCTTTGAGATTATGGCAGAACAACAATCTTGAATTTTGACTTCATCATTGAAATGATTCTGAATCAAACTATTCCATTCTTTTGAGAAAAGCTTCGAGAATGCGGCATCTGTTTTTTTCCAATAATTCATTTGGTCTTTGAAGAGT
Source organism: uncultured Bacteroidales bacterium (assembly GCA_947169105.1). GTDB lineage: Bacteria > Bacteroidota > Bacteroidia > Bacteroidales > WCHB1-69 > UBA1756. The sequence continues at coordinate 28,634 of CAMVOL010000030.1, forward strand.
TCTCTGTTGTAGTTTGTGCTATTATGGAACTGCACTTCCCCTCTTAAAGCCTCTAAGATTAATCTTGGGCCAGTCAATTCCACATCTTTTTCTTTTTCGTCGTTTAATCGTTCGATGTAGTATTCCCAATACTTAATCCAATAATCAATGGGATTGTCTATAGGCAAACCTAACAATTCTCTGTATTCTTTCCTCATTTGCAAAACTGCAATTTTACATTTATTTTTGAAATTCGACAACTCGTTAACTATTCGACAACTTTTTTCAGATCCAACTACGCGTTAGCCGAATGAGC